>DASZVQ010000028.1:0-72910 GCA_035547275.1 Rhizomicrobium sp. | reverse complement strand
GACTATCATGGCCGCGCGGCCCAAAGGCAAACCCTGTCCAAAAACGAACCCGGAAAGAGCGCCATCCGCACCATGGAGGCGATTTTCTTTCTGCAAAAAAGGGGAGAAAATCCACCTGACAGGGTTTGCGACAAATCCGTGTTTGTAAGGACCGGCACGTGACGTCAAAATTAAAGGCAATGATCAAAGAAGAAGCCAAACCGCACATCCTCCTGGTCGAGGATGCGCGCGATATTCGCGAACCGCTTGCCCGTTATCTCAGGGAGCACAACTATCGGGCCACCACCGCGCCCGATGCCGCCAGCGCCCGCAAGGTGATGAAGGGCGCCGCCATCGATCTGGTGGTGCTGGACATCATGATGCCGGGGGAAGACGGCCTGTCCCTTTGCCGCTCCATCCGCGAGACCAGCCAGATTCCGGTGATCCTGCTGACCGCCCGTGGCGAAGAGGTGGATCGCATCATCGGCCTGGAAATGGGCGCCGACGATTACATCGCCAAGCCCTTTTCGCCCCGCGAGCTGATCGCGCGGGTGGCTGCGGTGCTGCGCCGGACCCAGGCCCTGCCGCCCCGGCAGAAGCCGCCGGGCGCCGAACGGGTCAAGTTCGGAGACTGGATGCTGGACACCGGCCAGCGCGAGCTGATCGGTCTGGATGGCGTGGCGCTGCCTTTGTCGTCCGGCGAATTCCGCCTGCTGACGGCGCTTCTGGAGCGGCCCAAGATCGCGCTGACCCGTAACCAGCTCCTCGACCTGACCAAGGGCCGTGACGCGGATCTGTTTGACCGCTCCATCGACAACCATGTCTCGCGCCTGCGCAAGAAAATCGAGCCGGACCCTAAAAATCCGCGCTACATAAAGACCGTATGGGGCGGTGGGTACATCTTCGCGATGGACCCGGAAATGGCGTAACGGGGCGGAGCGGGATGCGGTTCAAGTTCTGGCCGAACACGCTGGCGGTGCAGCTGATCCTGGTGGTCGCCGGCGCCGTGGCGATCTCCAATCTGGGCGTCGCCCTTTATTTCTACAAGAACAGCGAAAATCAGGCCCGCGCCTTTGTCGAGGAGCGCATGGTGGATCGCTCCGCCTTCGTCGCCGCGACGGTCAGCCAGGTCCCCCCGCAATGGCGCTTGGCGGCCATGCGCACCTCGGGCAGGCCGGAATGGCGCTTCCGCGAGGAAAAGGGCCCATACGACACCAAGCCCATGACCGGCGAGGAGGCGGCGCTCGCCAAGCGCCTGATCGACGCCCTGCCCGATCATCATCCGCGCAAGAATGCGGTGATCGTGCATCTGCACGAGCCGGTCGCCAATATCGAGAAGGAACTGCTGCCGTCGCGCGCGCAAGAGCCGGGCGCCGGCAAGGACGTGGTCCAGACCATCGTGCCCATAGACGCGCATAGCATGATGAGCGGGGTCTGGGTGCGGCCCACCCCGCAATGGCCGGTCGAGATCATGATCGCGGCCGTGATCGCCGTGGTCCTGGCTTCGACCGGGGCCGCCTTCATGGCCCGCCGGGTCGTGCGCCCGCTTTCCGAACTGACCACGGCCGCCACCAAGGTAGCCTTGGGCAGAAGCCCGCCCCATGTCGCCGAACGGGGCCCCGATGACGTGCGCAACGCCGCCGTCGCCTTCAACGCCATGGCCTCCAAGGTCACCCGGACCCTGGAAAGCCAGCGCCACCTTCTGTCGGCCGTGGGCCATGACCTGCGCACGCCCATCACCGCCATGCGCATCAATCTGGAGTTCCTGGAGGACAGCGACCTGCGCGAAGGGTTGCTGCGCAACCTGGACGAATTGCAGGCCCTGACCGAGCAGGTGCTGGCGGCCGCCAAGGGCGCGGGCGGCGAGCCCCCGCGCCAGGTCGACCTCTCGGCCCTGGTGGAAAGCCTGTGCACCGACCTGGACGAGCTGGGCGAACCGGTAAGCTGGGCGACCCATGCCCCGGCGCCAATTTCCTGTCGTCCCAATGAGATCAAGCGGGCGGTTCGCAATCTGGTTGAGAATGCGGTGGCCTATGGCCACAAGGCCGATGTGCGGATCACCGATGCGGGCGACGGCTATGACGTGCTGGTGGAGGATGAAGGTCCCGGCATTCCCGAAAATGATCGCCAGCGGGTGTTTGAGCCCTTTGTCCGGCTGGAAAGCTCCCGCAATGAAGACACCGGCGGCACCGGGCTGGGCCTGACCCTGGTCAAGGCGATCGTCGAAGGTCATGGCGGGGTCGTAAAGCTGGAGAACCGGCCAGGCGGGGGCTTGCGCGCCCGGATGCACCTGCCACGCATGGCTGCCAGCGCTTAATCCATGGCCGGGCTTGACCCGGTCATCCCGAAGGCCGGCCGTGAGATGTGGCAAGTGAAAACATTCACCCCTCCCCTTGCCTTGAATCCACGGAAATCCAGATAGTTGTGGATCGAGGTTGACGTGATTTCTGAGCGAAGCAATGGCGGACGATCCTCTTTACCGGCGTGAGATCCTGCGGCTGGCGGCCGACGCCACCGGTGCCGGCCGTCTGCCCGCCCCGGACGCCACCGCCACCGTCCGCAATCCGGCCTGCGGCGACCGGGTGACGGTGGAGCTGGCGCTGGCGGACGGACGGGTTTCGGATTTCGCCCACACGACCGAGGCTTGTGTCCTGGCTCAGGCGTCGGCGGCCCTGCTGGCGGCGCGGGCGAGCGGTCAGGACCGGGCGGAGCTGCGGGGGCTGGCGGATGCGGTGCGGGCTTTCCTCAAGGGCGGCCCCGCGCCGGAAGGCTATGGCGTGTTCGACGGGGTTGCCGGTCATGCCGGGCGCCATACCTGCGTGCTGCTGCCGCTGGAGGCGGCGTTGAAGGCATTAGAGAGCGCCGAGGAAGGCGCTGAACGGACCCAGGCGCAGCCGCGGCCCTGACAGGCTGGTCTCGCCGACGCCCAGGTCCAGCGTCCTGGCTGGGCCCGGCAGGTCGAGCGTCATGGCGCCATCGGTCAGGTTGAAGGCGCAGACCAGCCGCTCATTGCCGCTTCGTCGCAGGAACGCCAGCGCCGGCCCCGGCAAGAGTTCCAGTTCGCCGTCGCGAAGCGCGGCGTGGTCCTTGCGGGCGGCGAGCAGCCGGCGGGTCAGGGCCAGGGGCGAAGCCGTATTCCTTTCCTGTTCCGACACCGCCAGCCGCGCGTGTTCCGGCCCCAGCGGCAGCCAGGGCGTGCCTGTCGTAAAACCCAGATTGGGTAGGCTCGCATTCCAGGGCATGGGCGTGCGGCAGCCATCACGGCCCTTGAACAGCGGGTAATAAAGATCGCCCACCGGGTCCTTAAGCTGGTCGCGGCGAAGCGCGACGTCCGGCAGGCCCAGTTCCTCGCCCTGATAAAGCAGCAGGGTACCGCGCAGGCACGCCAGCAGCGCCAGCATCGCCTTGGCGGCGCCGGCGCCAAAGCGGCTGGCGGTGCGGATCACGTCATGGTTGGAGAAGGCGATGGCCGGCCAATGGTCGGGAAAGCGCGCCAGGGTCTCTAGGTGAGCGCGGATGGCGTCCGGGCCACTCGCCAGCAGCAGGGCGAAATTGTAGCCGGCATGAAGCCCCTTGTCGGGCGGCAGATAGCAGCCGGAGCGCTCGAACTCTTCTGAAAATTCCCCGAACACGAAACGGTCGTCGAAGGCTTCGACCCGGCGGCGGATCACATCCAGCACGCCCCTGTTCTCTTCCAGATTGGAGTCACGGACATGCCGCTGCATATTGGCGGCCGCGGCCCATTCGGTCAGGCTGCGCGCGGCGGCCGGGATGGCGGGATTGTCCGTCAGTTTGGTGTCGTGCAGAAAAGCGTTGGCGACGTCCAGGCGAAAGCCGTCCACACCGCGCGCCAGCCACAGATCCAGCACCGCCAGCGCGGCCTCGCGCGCATCCGCATTCATCCAGTTGAGCTTGGGCTGCTGGCGCAGGAACTTGTGGTGATAATATTGCAGCCGCGCCGGCTGATAGGCCCAGGCCGGGCCGCCGAACACCGACAGCCAGTTGTTGGGCACGGTGCCGTCGTCCTTTGGCGGCGCCCACACATACCAGTCTCGCTTGGTCGTATCGCCATCGCGGCTGGCCGCGAACCAGGCATGTTCGTCGGACGTATGGGCCAACACCTCGTCCAGGATGACTTTCAGCCCCCGGGCATGGGCGGCTTCGACCAGCCGGACGAAATCCTCCAAGGTGCCGTAGTCGGGGTGCACGCCCTCATAATCGCAGACGTCATAACCCCAGTCGCGATTGGGCGAGGGATGGATTGGCGACAGCCAGATCGCATCCACGCCCAGCGACTTGATGTAATCGAGTTTGGACGTCAGGCCGGCGAAGTCGCCCTGTCCGTCGCCGTTGCCGTCGCAAAAACTGCGGACATAGACCTGATAGATGGTGCAACCGCGCCACCAAGCATTCATTCAACCCTCCCCTTGAGGGAGGGTCGAACGGCCAACGGCCGTTCGGGGAGGGGTAACCGGTTTTGCACCTCATGCCAAATGGATTCCAGAATGGATTCTTTCAGAATTGCAGCATTGGGGAAGCGCAAAACCTTGTATCCGCGGTCTTCCAACCAGCGGGTACGATTGGCATCTTCCTTGATTTTGTTTTCTGTACCGTGGTGCTCGCCGTCGAGCTCAATGATCAAGCGCGCGGCGGGGCAGAAGAAATCCACAATGTATGGGCCGATCGGCTGCTGCCGTCGGAAACGAAAGCCACCTAGCTGCTTGGCACGCAACAGCCGCCATAGTCGCCGTTCGGCATCTGTCGAATTGGAGCGAAGGTATTTTGCAAAGCCGAGCTTAAATGCCGGACGCTGATCATATCTCAGCGACGACATTGCCCCTCCCCGAAATTTGCTTCGCAAATTTCGACCCTCCCTCAAGGGGAGGGTCGAAGATGCTCTTAAACTTCAGACGCGCTGCTGATGACCTTGCCGACCAGGCCGTATTTCACGGCTTCCTCGGCGCCCATCCAGAAATTGCGCTCGGTATCGGCCACGACCTTCTCGTAAGGCTGGCCGGTTTCCACCGAAATCTCCTTGATCAGGCGGGCGCGCATCTTGAGGATTTCCTCGGCCTCGATGGTGATGTCGCTGGCCTGGCCGCGCACCCCACCCAGGGGCTGGTGCAGCAGGAAGCGGGTGAACGGCAGGCAGAAGCGGTTCTCCCGCTTGGCGCCCAGGAAGATATGCGCGCCGGCCGAGGCGACCCAGCCGGTGCCGATCACCTTCACCCGGTTGCCGACAAAGCGGATCATGTCATGGATGGTGTCGCCCGATTCCACATGGCCGCCTGGCGAATTGACGATGACGCGGATGTCGCCCTCGCTTTCGGCATAGGCCAGAAGCTGGGCGGTGACCCGTTCGGCCATCTTCATGTCGACTTCACCGAACACCAGAACGGTGCGCGACTTGTAAAGCGCCTTGGCAATCTCGCTGGATTGCGGGTCCGGGGACTTGGACTTTTCTTCTTTCTCGTCGTCTTCTTCCTGGTCGGCGCGGCGCAAGGCATGTCTCCGGATGGCTGGGGATTCGCTTACTGTAACGATCATATGGGTACGGGCCAACCCATCACCAAATGGTCAATAACCGACCGCAGCGTGGGGCCTATTTCCGCGTTTATCACCAGATCGGCATAAGAGTCCTGTGGGGTTTCGTCACGGTTGAGGATCGCCAGCCGGGCGCCAGCGCGCTTGGCCAGAAGCGGGAACCCGGCCGCGGGATACACCACCAGCGACGAGCCCAGCACCAGCATCAGGTCGCAAGCCCCGATCGCGGCATGGGCGCGGGCCATCTCGCCTTCGGGCATGGGCTGGCCGAAGGAAATGGTCGCCGTCTTGACCAGCCCGCCACAGGCGGCGCAATCGGGCGCCTGATCATGGATTTCGAAATGCGCGAGGATGCCGGCGATATCCGCCGGCGCGCCACAATCCAGGCAGCGCGCCTGGCGGGTGTTGCCGTGCAGTTCGATCACCTGCTCCGCCGGCACGCCGCTGATCTGATGCAGGGCGTCGATATTCTGGGTGATGACATGGGCGACCTTGCCGGCGGCCACCAACTCCGCCACGGCCTTGTGGCCGTCATTGGGTTGAACGGTCTTCCAGGTCTCTTCCATTTCCAGGCGGCGCCGCCAGGACAGGCGCCGCGCCTCGGGGTCCGCGAGAAAGTCCTGAAAGGAAATCGGCTGCATCCTGGTCCAGATGCCACCTCTTCCCTCTTTTGCTGGCGAGCGGAAATCCGGAATGCCGGATTCGGTGGAAATGCCCGCGCCGGTAAAGACCACGACGCGGGTCGAGGAACGGATCAGATCGGCAAGCTGCTGCGCGCCATTCACGGCATGGATCTGGACGGCACGAAAGGCTTGACCGATCCGCAGTCGGTCTTCACGAAATCGCCGGTGTAATGGGTGGTCATTTCCTGCGGATGGCCTTCCATCGTGCCCTTGAACTTGTACATGCCTTCATAGTGATCGGTGCCGCGCCAGTCGATCTTCAGATGACCAACGCCGGTCATCCGGCCATGGCAGGTGATTTCGGCTTCCATCAGGGCGGGCGACTGATTGAGCACCTTGGTGTCGCAGCTTTCGCCGCGGCTGTTCATCGCCGGCGGCTTGTCAGCATTCACCTGCTCCTGGGTCATGCACATCTGGGTGGTGAAGGGCTCGCCCGAATTGGGGATCGGCAGATGGCGCGCCTTCATCATCGCCAGCGCATCCGGCGGTATCTGCGGCGCGTTCGACATCTGCATGGTCGAGGTGATGGTCCACAGCCCCACCCGGCCGTGCGCCGCAAAGGCGGCGGCAGGCGCAAGAACCAGGCCGGCGGCGATCAGGGCTGAAAGCGGTGCGCGGTTCATGGCGGTCTCCATAATGTCCTTTGCGCCTGAATCTGACCGAGGGCCGGCGTGACGTCAATTTTGGCGTTGTCTTTGCGCCTTGAATTAGCCGGCCCGCCCCTTAAGTCTTTGCCCGCGGACTTTGCGGGAAACCCGGCCATGAGCAGATCCAAGGCCTTGATCACAGGCGCATCCACGGGTATCGGCAAGGTCTATGCCCAGAAGCTGGCCAAGCGCGGTTATGACCTGGTGCTGGTGGCGCGCGATCGCACAAGGCTGGAGCAGCTGGCGGCCGATTTGCGCAAGGACGGCGCGGCGGCCGACGTGCTTGTCGCCGATCTGACGCAAAGCGCCGATGTGACGCGCATCGAGGAGGTTCTGGAAAAGGACGGCGCGATTTCCTTCTTCCTCAACAATGCCGGCGTCGCCACGGTCGAGCCGCAGCTCAGGACCTCGGTCGACACCATCGAAAAGCTGATCAGCCTGAATGTCATCGCGGCGACGCGGCTGGCGCTGGCGGCGGGCCGCGCCTTTTCCGCCAGGAAATCCGGCGTCATCGTGAACATGGCCAGCGCCGTGGCGATCAATCCCGAACGCTTCAATGCCGTCTATAGCGGCTCCAAGGCCTATCTGCTGGCGCTGTCCCAGGCGCTGACCCGGGAACTGAACGACAATGGCGTCACCATCCAGACCGTCTGCCCTGGCGCCGTGCGCACCGAGATCTGGGAGCGCGCCGGCGTGGACCTGGACGCGCGCATCCCGGCGGAACGGATCATGGATGTGAACGAGCTGGTCGATGCGGCGCTGAAGGGCCTGGAGCTGGGCGAGCGCATCACCATCCCGTCGCTGCCCGATGCGCAGGACCTGGCGGATGCGGAAAGCGCGCGGCTGAAGCTGGCGCCCAACCTGTCACACAGTCACGCCGCGGCGCGCTACCATTGAACGTCGTCGGCGTTGAGCATCAACACATGGCCGTCTTCGACCGCCCGCTCGACCGGGGCCTTGGGGCGCAACATCTCCTTGACGGTCGGTTGCCGCACATAAGGTCCATGTCCCCAGCGGTATAAAAGGACGCCAGGCAGGATTGCGCCGAACATGGCGAAGATCAGGCCATGGCCATAATAGCTTGGCGCGACTTTGATCATGCTATCGGCAATCAGAAGGATCAGCCCGGCGATGGTGGCCATGCTGATCCAGACAATGCCGAGGATGCGCGCGGCCTTGTGCATGGCGCGATTTTATGACCGCGGCTGGCGGCCCGCAACCGGCGGGCGATCAAAATTCCCCATGCAGACGGAACCCCAGCACCGACACCGGCCCGCGATCGGAATTGTAGCCGGGATTGGCGACGAACTGATAATCCAGCGCCGCATGGACGCCCTTGATCAGCTGGGCGTCATAATAGGTTTCGAACACCACTTCGTTGGCATAATGCGGCAGCCGGCCGTCACCCACCAGCACGCCAAGCCCGCCGGCGGCCAGATAGGCCTGGAAGTCTTTTGAAATGCCGGCGACCTCGAACGCCGCGCCCACCGTGTCGTCCTTGCGGTCCCAGGACGCGCCTTTCAATGAAAGACCGGCCGACAGGCTTTCGTTGATGTCGGTGAATTCATAGGATTCCTTGCTGCCGTCCTCCGAACTGGCGCGCAGGAAAAAACCCAGATCGTCGCTGAGCCCCTGCTCCACATTCAGCGAACCGCCCGGCCGCGAACGGTAATGGCGCACCAGGGCGACATCGGGCGTGGTCCCGGTCTGGCGCGCCAGCGCCAACGCATCGGTGAACGAACCCATATTGGCGCGATTGACGTAGCCCAGAAGCTTGATCTTGCCGTCATGGCCGAACAGGGAGACGCGGCGCTCCAGTTCGCTCACCAGCTCGAACTGGCCGAAATTGGTCTCGAGTTCGGTGGAATTGGGCAGCCGCGACATGTCGAACAATCCGCCGCGCAGGGTCCAGTTGCCGAAGCTCCATTCCGCCGCTCCGCCATAGGTATAGGCCCAGGCATCGGCGGCATAGTCATAGGCGCCCGCATCCACGATCGCCCAGTTGAGGAAATCGCCCTTGGGATCGTGCGCATATGTGTTGTTGTCGAAGATGTCTGTGACAGAGAACTTGCCCAGCGTGATCACCAGATTGTCGCTGGTATGGCTGCCCGCCAGCTGGTTGGCCTGGCCTTCCACCGCCTGCTCCTCGCCGCCCAGATCGAAGGTCTGGCGGAAGAACAACCGGTGCAGCCGGCCATATGGCTCGGCGCTGCCGACCTTATAGGCTTCGGCGCTGGGGAATGCCGCCACGCCAAAGGTGCCCGACAGGCCGAAGCCCTGATCCATTTCCACATTGGCCCAGACCTCGCCGCCCGCCCAGGGGCTGACGCCGGCGAACAGGGTCATGTCCACGGTCTCGTCGCCCCGGCTGCCATGGTCCAGGCTGTTTGGGCCGCTATAGGGCGAGCGGAATGCGGGATGATATTGATCCACAAAGGTGGCCTGGCCATGGACGGCCCAGGTTTCGGGAGCGTCCGCGTCATCGGCGAAAGCCGGGGCGGCCATCAGCGCAAGCGCGGCGGTTGTCAGCAGCAAGAATTGGCTTTTCACGGCGCTCCCCTTTCCAGACCGGCGGCGGACGTATATACCCCGAGGGGTATATTGCCAGAGGGGTCGGGAGCGCCCAGATGTCGCATACGGTCCATGAGAAACAGAAGCTGCTCAACCGGGTCCGGCGCCTGCGCGGCCAGATCGACGCCATCGAGCGGGCGCTGGAAGCCGAAGACAGCTGCACCCAGGTGATGGCCCTTCTCACCGCGGCGCGCGGCGCGATCAACGGCATGATGGCGGAAGTGGTGGAAGATCATATCCAGATGCACATGATGGCCGCCAACCGCAAGCCGAGCCGGGAAGAGACACTGGCCGCTGACGAACTGATCGACGTGCTCAAATCCTATATTCGCTGACCGCCCTCGCGGTTCCGAAGATCGGCGAAATTTGTGACAGTCGTGTTGCCTAGAACACCGACCAGCCGGTAAGCGAGGCCAGCCGCTCCAGCGCCATGGCGCCCACCAGCGAGTTTCCCTGGGCATTGAGTCCGGGCGACCAGACACAGATGGAGGCCTGGCGCGGGGCGATGGCGAGAATGCCGCCGCCCACGCCGCTCTTGCCGGGCAGCCCGACCCGGCAGGCGAAGTCGCCGGATGCATCATAGTGCCCGCAAGTCATCATCAGCGCATTGATGCGCCTGGCGCGGAAGGGCGTGGTGACGCGGGCGTGATTGAGCGGGTCCTGACCGGCATTGGCCAGGAACAGGCCGGCGCGGGCCAGCTGGCGCACATTCATGCGGATGGCGCACTGGTTGAAATAGACCCGCAGCACCGCCTCCACCGGGCTTTTCAGATTGTCGAAGGCGCGCAGGAAATTGGCCAGGCTGGTGTTGCGGAAGCCGGTCTGGGCCTCGGACTCCGCCACCTCCTCGTCGATCACGATGGACGTATCGTCGGCCAGCTTGCGCATGAAGCCCAGGATCTCGGCGATGGTCTTATCCGCGTCACCGCCATCCAGCAGCGTGTCGGTGACCACCACCGCGCCCGCATTGATCAGCGGATTGCGCGGGATGCCCTTTTCGGCTTCCAGCTGGACGATGGAATTGAAGCGCGAACCGGAGGGCTCGCGCCCCACCCGCTCCCACAGATCGGCGCCCAGCCTGTTGAGCGCCAGGGTCAGGGTGAAGACCTTGGAGATGCTCTGGATCGAAAAGGGCAGATGCGCCCCGCCGGCCTGTGCCGTGCGGCCATCACAGGTGGCGACGGCGATGGCGAAATTCTTCGGATCGATCCTGGCCAGCGCGGGAATGTAATCGGCCACCCTGCCCCGGCCCAGATGACTTTCCATGTCGCGGCGGACCGTGGCAACGATGTCGTCCAGATATTCGACCGCCATGATCCCCGTCGCAAATTTGCCCCGCAGGACCTTGCACTGTCGCGCCCGCCCTGTCCAAACTTGTTCCCGCCAAACGGGCCTGGCCAATCATCCTGAGGGGCGTCCATGACCTATTGCCTGGGTATCGTGCTTCCCGCCGGCCTGGTGCTGGCCTCCGATTCCCGCTCGAACGCGGGCGTCGATCAGGTGACGCGGGTGCGAAAGTTCGATCTCTTCACCCAGCCGGGCAGCCGGGTCATCGCCATCCTGTCGGCCGGCAACCTGGCCACCACCCAATCGGTGACCACCCAGCTGCGCGAGATCCTCAATACCGGCTATGCCCAGGACCTTTATGCGGCCCGCAGCATGTTCGAGGTGGCGCGCATCGTGGGCGACAAGCTGCGCGAGGTGATCCAGCGGGACGGCCCGTCGGTGCAACCCTATGGCGATCCGTCCGGCAGCTTCCTGGTCGGCGGTCAGATCGCGGGCGAGACCCCCCGTCTGTTTCAGATCTATTCGGCCGGCAATTTCATCGAAGCCAGTCTGCGCTCATGCTTTTTGCAAATCGGCGAAACCAAATACGGCAAGCCGATCCTGGACCGGGCGCTGACGCCGGACATGCCGCTGGACCAGGCGGCCAAGCTGGCGCTGCTGTCGTTCGACGCGACCTTGCGCTCCAACCTGTCCTGCGGGATGCCGATCGACATATTGCGCTATGACACCGACAGCTTCAGCGCCAGCAACATGACGATGCTGAAGGAAGACGATGCCTATTGGAACAGCCTGCGCAACGGCTATGGCGACGGGCTGGCGGGGCTGGTCAAGATGCTGCCGCCCCCGCCGACCTGGAACGCCTAGACCTTCGCCTTCTGCGCCCGCTCCACGCCTTCGGCGATCAGCTTCTTGGCTTCCGCGGCGTCGCCCCAGCGGATGATCTTGACCCACTTGCCGGGCTCCAGATCCTTATAGTGGGCGAAGAAATGCTCAATCTGCTTGAGCGTGATTTCCGGCAGGTCGCTGTAGTTGGTGACGCCATCGAATCGCGCGGAGATGTGGCTGGACGGCACCGCCACGATCTTCTCGTCCATGCCGGCATTGTCTTCCATCAACAGCACGCCGACGGGACGCACGCTCATCACCGCGCCAGGCACGATGGCGCGGGAATTGGCGATCAGCACATCGACCGGATCGCCATCGCCCGACAGGGTATGCGGGATGAAGCCGTAATTGCCCGGATAGCGCATGGAGGTATAGAGGAAACGGTCCACCACCAGCGCGCCCGACGCCTTGTCGAGCTCATACTTGATGGGCTCGCCGCCGATCGGCACCTCGATAATGACATTGACATCGTCGGGGGCATTCTTGCCGACCGGAATCTGGTCTACGCGCATGGTCCGTCCTGATTGAGATCGCGCGGGTGGTAATTTTAGTGCGGGCGCGCGTCAACAGCGGTGGGAAATATCCGGACGAAAAGCCGCAAGGCCCTTCACAGGGCACAATCCGGCCCTATTTGGTAAGGACTTTCCCCGCCCATCCGCCGGAGACCTTCATGCAGACCAAAGCTTTCGCCGCCCAATCCGCCACCACGCCCTTCGCGCCTCATACCATCGACCGCCGCGAGCCCGGCCCCAAGGATGTCGCCCTGGAGATTCTCTATTGCGGCGTCTGCCACAGCGACCTGCACACCGCGCGCGGCGAATGGCCCGGAGTGCAATACCCTTGCGTGCCCGGCCATGAGATCATCGGCAAGGTGACCAAGGTCGGCAGCGACGTCACCCGTTTCAAGCCCGGCCAGATCGTGGGCGTGGGCTGCATGGTCGACAGCTGTCGTACCTGCGCCCAGTGCCGTGACGGCCTGGAACAATATTGCGACGGCCCCGTGGGCTTCACCGGCACCTATAACGGCCCGGTCGGCGGCGGCGCCAATACCTATGGCGGCTACAGCGCCTCCATCACGGTGGACGAGCATTTCGTGCTCAATATCAGCCATGCCGAAAAGGATCTGGCCGCGGCCGCGCCCCTGCTTTGTGCCGGCATCACCACCTGGTCGCCGCTGCGCCACTGGGGCGCGGGCCCCGGCAAGAAGGTCGGCATCGTCGGCATTGGCGGGCTGGGCCACATGGGTGTGAAACTGTCCCATGCGCTGGGCGCCCATACCGTCGCCTTCACCACTTCGCCCGACAAGATCGCCGACATCAAGGCGCTGGGCGCCGATGAAGTCGTGATCTCGAAAGATCCCGATCAAATGGCCAGGCACGCCAACAGCTTCGACATGATCCTGAACACGGTGGCGGCGCCGCACAATCTCGACGCCTTTACTTCGCTGTTGAAGCGCGATGGCACCATGGCGCTGGTGGGCGCGCCGTCCAGCCCCCACCCCTCGCCCGCGGTATTCAATCTGGTGTTCAAGCGCCGCGCCATCGCCGGCTCGCTGATCGGCGGCATTCCCGAAACGCAGGAGATGCTCGACTTCTGCGCCAAGCACGGCATCACCTCGGACATCGAGATGATCAGGATGCAGGATATCGAGGCGGCATATGCGCGCATGCTCAAGAGCGATGTGAAGTATCGTTTCGTGATTGATATGGCGTCGCTCAAGAACGCTTAACGAGATGGCCGGCACGGAGGCCGGCCATGACATAAGGAAAAACCCAAAGAAAAACCCCGCGAGGCCGATGCTCCGCGGGGTTTTCTGTTTCGGCCAGCCGATCAGCTGTTGTCGGGCTTGGGGACATACATCGGCTTGGCCTGGTCCGCCGGCGCCGACTGGGCGGTGTGATGATGGTGAACGACCTTCTTCTTGCCGTGATGCGGCGACACCTTCCATTCCAGATAGGCCACCTTGCGCTTCAGCCGGTTCACCTCGGCGGCACTCGCGGCCGCCCTGGCATTGGCGGCCTGCGCCGTGCTCATCGCGCCATTGCCGACACGAAGCGCATCATTGCCGACGCTGAGCGCGTTGTTGCCAACTCCATAGGCCTCATCGGCGCGGGCCTGGGCCGCACCGGCATGACGGTCGGCTAGGTCGGCCGCGTTTTGCGCATTCTCGACCGACTCGCGGGTGGCGCAGCCGCCAAGGGTCACGCCGATCGCCAGCGCGGCGACGGCCATTTTTCCTGCCGTGAAATTCATTGTTCTCTCCTCATGGCCCGCTCGCTGGGCCCTGTTGCGGTGAGAATGAATGAACGGCAGCGCAGTGGCCTTATTATGGCGGTGTCCGCGTCCAGGCCAGGCCGTGGCAAGAGGGCCAGCCCTTGCCACGCCCGTCCTTGCGCCCGCGGGCAGGCAATTACATCAGTGGACGGTGGAAACGTCCGACCAGCACCGCCTTGGCCAGCACATGGCCATCCATCGCCGACATGATCTGGGCGCGGGTCGCGTCCGGTCCCAGACTGAGCTTGGTATCCAGGGCATAAAGCTGGAACGTATAATGGTGATAGACGTTTCCGCGCGCGCCCATGCCCATGTAACCGTTCTTCTTGCCGGTGTTCAGGGGCTGGATGGCGCCGTCCGGCAGGGTTGGCTGGTTGGGCACGCCTTCCGGCAGCGACGTGGTGCCGGCGGGAATGTTGAAGGCCGCCCAGTGCAGCACTTCATTGGTCGTGTGCTGCAGCGCGGTATCGGGATCGTCCACGATTATGGCGAAGCTCTGGGTGCCGGCCGGCGCGTTGGTCCAGGACAGTTGCGGCGACACCGGCGATGGACTGACCTGGGTGTATTTGTCGGGGATGATGCCGCCATCGGCGAAGGATGTGCTGGTCAGGCCCATGGGCGGCGGCGCGGCGGGGGCCTGCGCCAATGCGGGCGAAGCGGCCAGAAGGGCCGCGCCCAGAAGCAGGGAACGGAAAGAAAGCATGGGTTCCTCCTCGGGTTGGGGCCGGAAGGAGACGGCTTTTTGCCCCGCCCGTCCAGTGAGGAACATGCGAAACTTTGATGGCGTCAGTCCGGGATATCCGTGGCCCACAAATCGGTCGAGAGATATTTGAGGCCGCTATCGCGGATCATCACGCGATGGCCGGATGCTAGAGCCTGGTCCAGCCGGAGGGAATGAATTCCTGCTTTTCGCGGTCCGCGACATCGGCGCCGAACCATTTGGCGGGCGCGATGACCCGCTTGTCGGGATTGGGGTTCAACCAGGCGGCCCACCAGCTGAAGGTCGAATTGGCGATGATGTTGTTGGGGCACGAACTCATCAACGCCATGTCGGCAATCGCGGAATTGCCTTCCGAAAACAGGCAGTCCTGATCCTTGAAGGTCTCGCGGCACCATTCGATATCGTCGGAGAAAATCAGGAACTGGTGATCCGGAAATTCAGCCATCGCACGACGTATATAATCGCCTGACAGCACGCGATGCTCGCCCGGATGCCAGAAATAATCGCCGCGGCGCACATGCACCGACACGGTCCGGGGCGTGACCTGTCCATAAAGATTGGACGCCTGCAGATGCTGGCCCAGATCGAGTTCACGTCGGATGGTCGCGCCGTTATGCTCGAAATATTTGTGCGAAACCCAGCTGCCGCGCAGCCAGCATGTCTGCCTCAGCTCATGGACTTTCGGATTGTAGATATTGGTGTCGTCCACCACGTGACGGATAGGCGCGATGCATCCGAGCCGGTTGTTGAGGCGCAGAATGCGGCCCATCTTGTAGGCGGCCAGACGGAAGCGCGGCGCGGAGATGCCGAACAGATCCAGCGCAAATCGGTCATGGTCCGGATGGCCGGGGCGTTTTTTCCAGTTCGTGACATGCAGCAGCAGGCCCGCGCTCTTGTCCAGGGCCAAACTGCGGGCGGCGGCATATTGAAACATCTGGTTTCCCAAACCGCCATCTATGGACGTAACGACTAGCACATGGCCCCCCGGCCAAGCGATCGGACAGCAATATGCTCCTTTACGGTTTGCGGATGGAAGAAAAGTCTGTGACTGCGGTTACTGGCCCCCTTGTGCGGCCTTGCCGATGACCAGCGCGGGCATTGGAAAGATGTCATAGCGAAAGCCCTGTCTGGCCTGGATCACCGGATCGCCATCCGCCAACGCTTGCGGGTCCTGGTCATCCGGCAGGGCCCAAAATCCCGCGCCATATCCGCCCGATGGATCGGCCACCGGGCCGTAAGCGACCGCCCAACCCTTTTGCGCAAAACCCGCCCAATAAGCCTGATGCGCCCGCATCAGGCCCAGTTCCTCCGGGGTCATGGATTGCATGAAATCCGCGCGCGGCGGCATCAGCTTCATGAAAACGAATTTCACGGACGACGGCTCCCGCAATGCACAAACAATCCCGGCCGCGGCCGTGAAAAAGAAGGCCGCAGCCGGCAATTGATACCGTTCCCTAGCGCTTGGGGAATCGGGTGAAAACATAATCCTTCGTCGCCGCCTTGGTATGGCAGGCGAAGCCGCAGCCCGCACCGGTTCCCAGGGGCTTGAAGGTGTCGGAAGCGGAATCATAGTTGAACTGGCCATAACCCCAGCCGCCGGTGGCGGCGAAGCGCGTGCTGTCCTTCGCCATGGTGTCGAGGTCATGCAGCGTGTCTGGCACCAGCGCGGGAAAACCATCCTGCTGCTTGGTCGCGTTCCAATGGATCTTCACCATCTTCACGCCATCGGGGAATTTTTTGCCGTCCGCCGGCAGGCCCGACTGATAGGCCGCGATCATGGCCGGATTGCCCACGATCACATCGATGATGTTGTTGTTCTGGCTGACGGCGATGACTTGCCATTTCTCATAGCCGGCGAATTCCGACAGGGCCAGGCCGTCAGGCACCTTCACCGTGTCCTTGTTCTGCTGGGCGATGGCGGCGCCACCCAGCGCGGCCAGCGCGATGGCCGGAATGCCTGCAAGCTTCAGAATATTGAGCGTCGAAATACGCGTCATCATGACCTCCAAAAATTGAGAGGTCGCGCTCCCCCATTTCCCCGCCATCCATCACGTCATGCCGGGTGCCAGAAGGGCCCGCGGACCATTACAGAAAATACAGGATAAGATGGCCCCTTGACCGGGCCATGACAATCGGAATGTGGCGCCGTTATCGCTTCGGCGCCACCAGGGCGAAAAAGGCGCCTTGCGGGTCCTGGGCCTGCACCACCCACTGGCCGCCCGGTACTTCCATCGGCCCCATCTTGATCGAACCGCCCGCCTTTTCGATGCGCGCTACCGCGGCATCGATGCTTTCGACATTGGTATAGTAATTCCACCAGGACATGGACATCACGGCGGGGCGGTTCATCATGCCGCCAATGGGATGACCACCGGCGGCGAACAGCTGATAGATGCCGGCTTCGCCCATGTCGTGGGCTTCGGCCTTGGTCCAGCCGAACAGCTTGGAATAGAAATCGAAATCGCTTTGCCAATCGGTGGCGAACAGTTCGCGCCAGCCGATGGTGCCCGGCGTGCCGGTCGGCAGTTCCGGCCGCGGCGTGGACGAAAGCCCCTTGGCGACAATGAAGACGGCGCCCTGCGGATCGCCGGCCACGGCGAACTTGATGATGCCCGGCACTTCGATTGGGCCGCGATGGATGGCGCCGCCCAGCGCCTTGATCTGGTCGGCCGCCGCATCCACGTCATCGACGGCGATATAGCCGTTCCAGCCGGGATGTCCCTGCATGCCCTGGGGGAAAGGCATCAGCCCCGCGACCCCGACATCGCCCACCTTGAAGATGCCATAGGCATTGCCGGGCTGGCTCATATCCTCATAGGTCCATCCCACCACATCGCCATAGAATTTCGCCGCCGCCGCGGTATCGGTGGTGACCAGGTCGTACCAGAAGAATTGGTTGGGCATGATGGCTCCCCTTGATTGATGGACGTCCGAAGGACGTTCCTGGCGGGTCATTCCGACAGGATGGTCCAAAATATTTTTGATGGGACGATTTTGCCGCCGGGCCGGCGGCACAATTGTGACAAGCTGACCGCCTTCTTTCGAGGTATCCGCATGACCCGCCCGCCGCTACCGCCTTTCACCGAGGAAACCGCCCCCATCAAGGCCCGCGCCGCCGAGGATGCCTGGAACAGCCGCGACCCGGCGCGGGTGGCACTGGCCTATACGGTGGACAGTGTCTGGCGAAACCGGGCCGAATTCATCACCGGTCGCGCCGAGATCGAGGCCTTCCTCACCCGCAAATGGCGCAAGGAGCTGGACTACCGCCTGGTCAAGGAAGTCTGGGGCTTTCGGGGCAACCGCATGGCGGTGCGCTTCGCCTATGAATGGCATGACGATAGCGGCAACTGGTTCCGTTCCTATGGCAACGAGCTATGGGAGTTCGACGAGGCCGGACTGATGCGCCGGCGCATCGCCAGCATCAACGACCTGCCGATCGCGCAGAAGGATCGTCTGTTCCATTGGACCACGCCGGCGCGGCCCGCCGACCATCCGGGCCTGACGGAGCTGGGCCTCTGAGCGCGCCTCACCTCTGGTCGAGCAGCTTGATGCGCTTGGGCTCCTGGTAGCGGCACGTGAGACAGACACGGCGGTACAGCTGCAGCAGCCAGGAGAAGAAGGACGCCTGATACTGCATTCTGTTGCCGCAGAGCGGACAGGGCCTGCGCGAATAGACCGTTCTGGGATGCACGATTTCTCTTCCGGCCCCATGTTATCAGTGGCAGCATAACTGCGATAGCGCGGGCGCGTATCGGGAGCAATAACCGGTTTTGCGGCCCTTGGTTTCGGGACGGGGCGCTGTCATGGCCTTGCGATGCCTTGTCCGGCTGCCTCTGTCCGGAATCGGACAGGTGTGCGCGGACCTGTGCGCATCCGGACAATTGGACCATCCTGTTCCAGCTAAGCCTCTGAAGAAACGGCGTTAACACTTGGCATCGCCTTTGCGATGCTGGTGCGGCAGCAGCGGGACCGGCGCCATAAGCCTGGCCGCGAGGAGGATCATGATCGGCAACTATCTCGCGACCACGCTGCGCAACATCGCCCGCCGCAGGCTTTACAGCTTCATCAACATTGCCGGCCTGGCGGTGGGACTGGCCTGCGTGATCTTCGTGCTGCTGTTCATCCGGGACGAGCTGTCTTACGACAAATGGATTCCCGGCACGCAAAATCTCTATCGGATCGAGAAGACGTCCCATCTTCTGGGCCGGGCGCCCCTGGACATGGCGCAACTGCCATTCCCGCTGGCGGCCGCCATGCACGACGCAATTCCGGAGGTGGCGGCGACCACCCGCCTCTATTACACCAATATGACGCTGTTCGCCGGCGACCGCATGTTTCGGGAGCATATTGCTTCCGTGGACCCGAATTTCTTTCAGGTCATCCGATTGCCGCTGGTCAAGGGTGATCCCGCCAGCGTCTTCCGCGATCCGGAGTCGCTGGTCCTGTCGGAAAGCGCGGCGCGAAAATATTTCGGCACCACCGATGTCATCGGCAGAGTGATCCGGACCACGGCGAATTGCGAGCAGGCCAATGATAAAGCCGCCTGCCAGGGCCGGCTGGTCCCCCTGAAAGTGACGGGGGTTCTGCGGGACATTCCCCACAACTCTCATCTCGATGGCGATGTCTTCCTGCCCAACACCTCCATCACGGACCGCATGAGCCAGCATGTGAAGCACGCCTGGTCTTCGATCAGCACCTTCGGCTATGCCCTTCTGACGCCCGGTGCCAAACCCGAGACGGTGCTTTCAAAGGTCGGGGCCCTGCTTGATCGTGCCTATCCTGCCGAGGATGTCGGGGACCGCCGCAAGACAAGCCAGCGCTGGACGCTATACCTGACGCCATTCACCGATGTGCATCTGACCTCGGGCCGCTGGGGCTATAACGAAAAGCCCAGCGGCAGCTGGACTACGCTGTATGGCGTCGGCATCGTCGGTGTCCTGATCCTTTTCGTCGCCTGCTTCAACTTCATGAATCTGGCGACGGCCCAGGCCTCGCTGCGGGCGCGGGAAATCGCGTTGCGCAAGACCCATGGCGCCACGCGAAGGCAGTTGATCGTCCAGTTTCTGGGAGAGGCCGTGCTGACCGCGCTGTTATCGCTGGTGATCGCGCTGGCGCTGGTGGAAATCCTGCAGCCGGCTTTCAGCCGCCTGCTCCAGCATCTCATCGCCCTTCCCTACGACGGCGCCTGGCTGTCGCTGCTGGTACTGATCGCCATGCTGGCGGGTCTGCTGAGTGGCATCTATCCCGCCCTGGTGCTGTCGGGTTTGCGCCCCTCCACCATCCTGCGCACCGGCAACAGCGGGCACGCGGCTTCGGGCGGCTTGCAGACCGTATTGGTGGTCCTGCAGTTCGCGGTCTCCATCGGCCTGGGCATCGCTGTCATGGTCGTGTTCGGCCAGGTCAGCTTTGCCCGCAACATCGATCTGGGCATAGCCAAGGACAATCTGCTGGTCGTGAACGGAAACGGGCTGCTGCCGCTCGATGGCGGCGCGAGCTTCGTTCAGAGGCTGAAATCCAATCCTGGCATCCTGGATGTCGCCATGACCGAGGCGGTTCCTTTCGGAACATACGGCGTAGGTCTCACATCGGCCCAGCTGCCCGGCCATGCGGACATGATCGCGTTGAATCAACTGACCATTGGCACGCATGCGCCTCGACTGCTGGGCATGCGGCTGGTTGCGGGAAGGCTACTGTCCGACAAGCGGGCGCAGGACCAATTGGACGCGCAAGGAGGTTCCCAAAAAGGCGCCAATGATGGTCACAACATCCTCATCGACAGTACGGCGGCGACGAGCATGGGCTTCACGCCCCAACAGGCCATCGGCAAGACCATCATTCTGGGGAAGACTCATCTGCGCATTGTCGGCGTTCTCGCCAATGTCAAATTCGCGGGTGCATTGGAGCCGCCCAGGCCGACCATGTATGTTTACGATCCGCATGACATGAACGGGGCGGTGCTCGTCAGGCTGCGGCCCGGCACGGAGCAGCAGACACTGTCCTTCATATATCGCGCCTGGCACGACTTTGCCCCGACCAAGGCCACCACCCACTTCTTCATGACGGATGTGCTGGGCCGCCAATATGGCGCCGACGAGCGCGAGGGCCAGCTGTTCGGCATCTTCGTCGTCATCGCGATATTCATCTCCTGTCTTGGCCTGTTCGGTCTGGCCGCCTTCACCGCCGGCCGCCGCACCCGCGAGATCGGCATCCGCAAGGTGTTCGGGGCACGCACGCGCGAGCTGGTCTTTCTGCTGCTGTGGCAATTCTCGATACCGGTCCTGATCGCCAATCTGATCGCCTGGCCTATCGCCTGGTACTGCCTGCATGACTGGCTGCAAGGATTTGCCTACCGCATTGCGCTCAGCCCGGTTTATTTCGCCGCCGCCGGCCTTGCGGCGCTGCTGATCGCATGGGCGACCATCCTGGCCCATGCGCTGCGCGTGGCCGGCGCCAATCCCATTCATGCCTTGCGCTATGAATAGCGGCCGCATTGCGGCGTGCGCCTTTGCCTTGGCGGCGCTCATCGGCTGCGCCAACGCGCCCCAGGGTACAGAGCAAGTCAAGGTCGATACCAATCCGGGTGGCGCGGATTGCGCCCTGGAACGACAGGGACAGGTGATCGCCCGGATTCCGGGAACGCCCGGCTTCACCACCATCAGCAAGAGCTGGCACCGGATCACAATCCGCTGCCAAAAGCCCGGCTATCGGGAGGCGATCTATCGGGCAGACACCCTGCTGTTCTTCCGCGCGGCTGGGGATGGCGAGGATGCCGCGCCTTTATATGACATGGTGGTGAACCTCATCCTCGTCCCCATGGACGCAGCAACGCCAGCCGCCCCCACAGCGCCGGCTTTCACAGCATCGCCTGTTTCGGTTTCCCCCGTCGCCAAATAAAGGACGGCCGGCCTTACGGCTTCATGCCCGGCAGAAAGCCTGTCGGCTGATGGTAGGTGGAGCTGGCCAGCGCCGTGGTGTTGGCGGATTCCGCCAGAGTGCCATCGCTCAACCGCTCCGGGGTGGTGGGCGTGCCGGGGGACGCGCCGCTATTGTCGTAGAATGACCCGCTGACGCCGCCCGGCGCGACCCAGCTGGCGTCGCTGTCTTGTCCGGTTGCCGGCGCGGGCGTCTGTGCCGCGGCGCTGTCGGCCGGGATAACGGACACCAGGATTGCCGCGATGCAAAGGCTGAGATCGAAACGCATGGCATGATCCTTTGGAACTCGACCGATAATGCACGGGCTCGCAAAAGGCTTCGCGCGTTGCCGATGGCGACATTTAACGAATTGCAAGATCCCGGCGCGGCCCACGGAACCTGGCGCCAACGGAACCGCAGGCGCTATCGAACAGCAGAAAGTTCGTTTAGCCTTGGCGTCTCCGCGCCACGGTTACGGAATTCCGATGGGATTGAGACTGGCCACCGCAATCATTGTGCTTGCGTTTGCGGTGCCCGCGGCCATCTCGGCGACCGGCGCAGCCAGAACGGCAAGGCGCGCGGCGGGCGGCACGCCCAACCTTGAAGGCATCGAATACGCAAAGGCCCGGCGGATTGTCCTGGCCCATGGCTGGAAGCCCTCGTCCGGTCACTGTCATGCCGGCAAGCAGGCTTGCGCGAAATATCCCGAGATCGACACCTGTTCGGCATCGTTCAAGATCCTGTGCGCCATGGACTTCGTGCAGAAAGGCCGCTGTCTGGTGGTCAGCACATCCGGCGAAACCGCGCCCGGTCAGGGGACGGGCGATCCGGTCGTGACGAATGTGATCTTCCTCAGAGGCCCCTGCTCGGTGGAAATGCAATAATGCCCGTCAAGGCCGCTTCATCCGCAGCATGAAGCGGTCGCTGGCAAAGTGCCCAGCCTCGGAATTGCCCTTTACCCGGTCGTCCGCCGGATTGCGCAACAGGTTGCTTTCGCCATCCAGCTTGAATCCGGCGGCAGTCAGCTCGCTTTTGGCGATGTCCTCATCCATGCGGTGCACCGAGGATGTCGCGGCCAGGCCGGCGCCGGGCGCGGCGCTGTGGTCCTCGACATAGAAGATCCCGCCCGGTTTCAGATTGTTGAACACTGCCTTGTCGAGCGCGGCGATGTCGGCGGTCGGCCCGTTGTGGAAGTCGTGATAATTCTCCGTGGTCCAGAACAGGTCGGCTTTCTCGGGCAGCATCATGGTGGGATAATCAACGGTCACGACCTTGATGTTGGGATAGGTGGCCGCCAGCGCGTTGAGAGCATCGAGACCGCCAGGGCGGGCGGCCTGGGCCGAGGTGGCGATGGCATAGACCTTTCCGCTCGGACCCACGGCCTTGGCCAGGATGCGTGTGTAATAGCCGCGCCCGGGCCCCAGTTCGGCCACGGTCATCCCGGGCTTGACGCCGGCAAAGGCCAGCGTCTCGGCCGGCTTGCGCATGGCATCGCGCGCCTTGTCGGTGTCGGGTCTTGCGGAATCGGCGACCGCGGCGGTGATGGCGGGCGACGCGCTCTGGGCCAGGACAGGCGCGCAAAGCAGGCTGGTGACGAACAGAGCGGCGGTGAGGGAGCGGATCATGGTTTTAAACTCCTGGGGTGGCGCTTGACGGCGTCTTGTCGGGCGCGCGGACCCTAGCACAAAGACAGGGCATGGGGGGATATGGACGCTTCCAAAGCGAGCCGATAGGCTCCTCCGTTCAAAACAGATTCAAGACAGGGATTGGGGACTTTCCATGAGGATGTCATTCGCCGCCACAGCCATGCTGCTGGGGGCCGCCGTGTCCGGCTGCGCCAGCATGAACCAGGCCAGCCATACCGTGCCCGGCACCGTCATGTCGGAAGATTTCGAATCCACCGCCCCCGGCGCGATCCCCGCCGGCTTCACCAAGACCGGCGACATCGCGGTCGAGGAAGGCGTCGCCCATAGCGGCACCCATGCCTTGCGGATCGAGCCCGCGGTGAAGGGCGGACGCTTCATCAGCCTCGATCCGGACAAGGTGGCGGCGCTGGGCGGCGAGCATTGGGGCCGGCTGTATTTCAAGATGAAGACCCCCACGCCAATGCCGACCGGCAAGCTCATCCACATCACCTTGGTCGATGGCCAGGCCACCAGCCCGCTGGCGGGCGACCAGATCGATGTGCGTCTGGCCACCCTGCTGTTTTATCCCACCGGTGAATTCAACTATTTCTACAACGTCCAGCCGCCCAGGGGCGGGCGCAAGGAATTCGGTCCGAAGTCCACCATCCCGCAGAAATTCACCGACGAATGGACCCTGCTGGAATGGCACGCCGATAATGCGACCCAGACCTATCAGTTCTTCGTCAATGGCCAGGAAATTCCCGATATCGGCCAGCACAAGGGCGCGGGCAATTACGAAGGCCTGGAAATTCCCGCCGCCTTCAAAACGCTGTCGTTCGGCTTCACCAATTATCAGCCCGCCACGGACAATGGCTTCACGGTCTGGGTCGATGACATCGCCGTGGGCAAGAACCGGCTGGGTCCCGTACCTGGGGCGAAGAAGTAAGACCGGTGGATTTCCTTGCGCGTGGCCTGGGTACCGCCCAGGCCACGCGATTGTCTATATCCGCCGTCATCGCGTGGCGTTCCGACCACAGCTGGTTACTCCTGCGATGCGCAATGAGGGCAGATGCCGGGCGTTGCGCGCTCGCATTCCGCGCCACAAATGCGGCAGCGGGGCGGCTTCTCAGGGCGCGTGAACATCCAATAAGCGCCAACCGCAGCCACCGTCATGATGATCCATGCAATCATTGGATGCCCTGCGGCAACGGCATCCTGAGACGCCGCGGCGCTATACTGCCCTGCAATTCCTGGTGCGCCCCAGCCCATATCGCCCTGTGCGACGCAACCAGGCGATCACCGATAGCCCCCAGCCGACATCGGTATCACCGGGTTGAACCAAGCCGCGGAATGAGTCGAGCAACTTTCGCTATAATGGTGAATGTACGCGGGCTTCACGGGTTTTGGCCGCCTGTGGTCATGACCAGGCAGCGGACGCTGGCGACGCCGGCCTGACGACAAGATCACATGCCCGAGATACTGGGGAATGGCGCGCCCTAGGGGAGTCGAACCCCTCTTGCAAGATTGAAAATCTTGAGTCCTAACCGATAGACGAAGGGCGCTGCCGGAGGCGGGGGATTTAACGGCCAAGCCCGGCTTTTGCAAGCCAAATCAAGGGACCTGGGGAAGCGCCTGCCCCCGGAATGTCGTCTTCCGGAACGGCTTTGTCAGACCGATGCCGGCGCGGCATCCTCGATTTCCAGCTGCACCCGCACCCGGCCGTTCCAGTCGTCACGCCGAAGACGCCCCGCCACATGGACGGGCTTGCCGCGCGAAGCCAGAAGCCCCTCGCCCAATGGCGTGTTCACGGCGCGAAAAGCGATGGCGTCCAGTGCCGTGCCGCCGCCCCCGCCCAGGCGCAGCTTCACATGGCTCGATCCCACCACATCGGCGTAAGCCACCCGCACATCCGGCAACGCCAGCAGCGGCTCGGGATTGCCCGCCCCGAACGGTCCGGCCTGGGCGATCTCCTCGGCCAGCGCCACATTGGCGCCGGCCGGCGATGACACCGCGTCCAGATAAAGATCGTTGGCCGCGGCCAGCGCCGCGCCTGCGCCACTGAACCGGCCTTCGACGAATTTGCGGAAACCATCCAGCTGCGCAGCGGTGAGCGAGAATCCCGCCGCCATGGCATGGCCGCCGCCATATTCGATGGCGCCGGCTTCCGCCGCGCCACGAATGATGCCGCCGATGTCGATGCCAGCGATGGAGCGCGCCGAGCCGCGTCCCATGCCCCCTTCAAAGCCCGCGACAAAAGCCGGCTTGGCGAAACGCTCTTTCAACCGGCTGGCGACGATGCCGACCACGCCCGGATGCCAGCCGTCGCCCGCCACCAGCAGGAAGGGCGCATTTGCCTGGCTTGCCGCCATGGCCGTCGCTTCTTCCAGAATCAATTTCTCGATCGCCTGCCGTTCCTTGTTGTGCAGGTCGAGCTGGACGGCGAATTCGCTGGCGCGCGCATCTTCGCGCGCGGTCAGCAGATCCACGCCCAGGGATGAGCGCCCGACCCGGCCGCCAGCATTGATGCGCGGGCCGAAGACAAAACCCAGATGATAGGGCGTGAACGGTCCGCGTGCGCCGGCGACGCCCGCCAGTGCCGCCAGGCCCGGGCGCGACAGGGTGCCGATCTGGCCCAGGCCGAAGCGTACAAAGGCGCGGTTGACGTCTTTCAGCGGCACCACATCGCAGATGGTGGCCAGGCCCACCAGATCCAGAAACAGGCGCAGGTCGGGCTCGACAAGCCCTCGCGCCTCATAGAAGCCGCCCGCGCGCAGATGCCGGTTCAGCGCCACCAGAAACAGGAAGGTCACGCCCGCCGCGCACAGATGCCCCAGCCCCGAAGTGTCGCCCGGCTGGTTGGGATTGACATGCGCGGCCGCGGGCGGCGCCATCTCGACCTTGTGATGGTCCAGCACCACCACATCCATGCCCAGGCTGGCGGCCTCTTCCAACGCCGGGCCCGCCGCGGAGCCGCAATCCACCGTGATGACCAGACTGGCGCCTTCCGCCGCCAGCGCCCGCATGGCGAAAGGCGAAGGGCCATAGCCTTCCTTCATGCGGTCGGGGATGTAGATGCGCGGCGGCGTTCCCAAGGCCGACAGGAAATCGCTGAGCAGCGCGGCCGAGGTCGAGCCGTCCACGTCATAATCGCCGAACACGGCGATGCGCTCGCCCTTCTCCAGCGCCGAGGCGACGCGCGCCACGGCGCGGTCCATGTCTTTCAGCAGGGCGGGATCGGGCAGAAGCGTCTTGAGACGCGGCGAAAGATAGTCGGCGGCTTCGGAGAGCCGCACGCCGCGCAGCGCCAGCAGGCGCGACAGCACCGGCGAGATCTCGCGCAGCAGCTCGTTTTCAACTTCGCTGTCGACCGGCCGCAGCAGCCAGCGCCGGCCGGTGAAGGAGCGCGCGACGCCGAAGGCCGCGCTGTCCGTGGTCAACGCCTCAACCACCCTTGCGCGGATCACGCGGGTCGCGGCGATGGCGCGCGCGAATCCAGCGCACCGTGCCGGTGGCAGAACGCATCACCACGCTTTCGGTGGTGATGACGTCGCCGTGACGGTGCACGCCACGCAGCATGGCGCCGTCGGTGACGCCGGTTGCGGAGAACACCACATCGCCCGACACCAGCTCATGCAGGCTGTATTTGCGGTTCAGGTCCTGGATGCCCCATTTGGCGGCGCGCGCCCGCTCATCGTCATTGCGGAACACCAGACGGCCCTGCATCTGGCCCCCGACGCAGCGCAGCGCCGCCGCGGCCAGCACGCCTTCCGGCGCGCCGCCCTGGCCCATATAGATATCCACGCCGGTCGCGGGATCGGTGGTCTCGATCACGCCGGCCACGTCGCCATCGGTGATCAGCTTGACCTTGGCGCCCGCCTTGCGGATGGCGGCAATCAGTTTTTCATGGCGCGGACGGTCCATCACCAGCGCGGTGACATGATGCGGCGCCACGCCCTTGGCCTTGGCGACGGCATTGATGTTATCGCCCGGTTCGGCGTCCAGATCGACGATGCCATCCTTGTAACCAGGGCCGACCGCGATCTTGTCCATATAGGTATCGGGCGCATTCAGCATGGTGCCGGGCTCCGCCATCGCCATCACGGCCAGCGCATTGGCCATCGCCTTGGCGGTCAGGGTGGTGCCTTCCAGGGGATCGAGCGCGATATCGACGGCAAGACCGCCCTGCCCGACCTTTTCACCGATGAAGAGCATGGGAGCCTCGTCGCGCTCGCCCTCGCCGATCACCACGGTGCCGTCGATGGGCAGCACATTGAAGGCGGCGCGCATCGCTTCGACCGCGGCCTGATCGGCGTCATGTTCGTTGCCGCGCCCGATCTGGGCAAAGGCCGCGATGGCGGCGGCTTCGGTGACACGCACGGCTTCCAGGGCGAAAGCACGGTCCAGGGGCTTGACCTGGGCGGGAGGACGAATCTCGGTCATTTTTCTTGCTCAATCCTGATTTCACTCACGTTCAACGACCCGGAGGGAACCGCAGGGGAGTTGAACCACTTAAACCCTTCGTTCAATGACCCGAAGGGGCGCTGAACAAATCAAATTTCCATGGGAATCATGCAGGGCCGGCTCCGCACCTTGTCGGAAGCGGAGATGGCCTTCAAGGCGCGTTCCACGGCCGCCTGGGCGGTTTCGTGGGTGATCATGACAATGGCCACCGGCTCGCCGGGGGCCCGGCCGCGCTGGATCATGCTTTCAATCGAAACACCGGCTTCGGACAGATGGCCGGCAATCGCCGCCAGCACGCCCGGCACATCCAGCACCTCGAACCGCAGATACCAGGGCGAGACCGAGGCCTTGCCATCGGCCGGGTCCAGCCGGGCCAGGCCCGCGGCCGGACGGCCGAAGACCGGACTGGGCTGATCGCCTTCCGAGGCCGCCTCGACAATATCGGCGATGACGGCGCGGGGGGTGGGAGCTGCGCGGGCGCCACGGCCGGAGAAGAAGAAGGACCCGGCCTCGCCGGCATCCACCAGCACGCCATTGGCGGGGCCGGAGACATTGGCCAGGGCGGCACGGGCCCGGACCATGGCGGGGTGAACTCTCTGATCGATCCTGTCACCCACCCGCCGGGCCACGCCCAGAAGCTTGATGCGGAAACCGAATTCCGAGGCAAAGGCGATATCGTCGGCCGTGATATGGGTGATGCCCTCCACCGCCACGCTGGCCAGATCGGGCGCGGTGCCGAAGGCCAGGCTCGCCAGCAGGCACAGCTTGTGCGCGGTGTCGCCGCCGCCGACATCGAGCGTGGGATCGGCTTCGGCATAGCCCTTGGCCTGGGCTTCCTTCAGCACATCGGCGAAGGAACGGCCGGACGCTTCCATCTCGGTGAGGATATAGTTGCAGGTGCCGTTGAGGATGCCCTTCACCGCATCCACGCCATGCGCGATCAGGTCCTCGCGCAGCACCTTGACGATGGGGATGCCGCCGGCCGCCGCCGCCTCGAACTTGAGCGAGACGCCCTTGTCTTCCGCCAGCCTGGCCAGCGCCAGCCCATGCTTGGCCAGAAGCGCCTTGTTGGCGGTCACCACATGCTTGCCGTTGAACAGCGCGCGCTCGACCAGCTGGCGCGCGACGCCTTCATCGCCGCCGATCAGCTCCACCACCACATCGGCATCGCTGTCGGCCAGGCTCAGCGGATCGTCCCGCCAGCCGGTGATCTCGAATCCGCGCGCCCGCGATTTGTCGCGCGCCGACATGGCGGTGATGGCAAGGGCGCGGCCGGCGCGATCCGACAGGTCATCGCCGCGCGCGGCCAGCGCTTTCACCACACCGCTCCCGACCGTGCCGAGACCGGCGATGGCAATACGAAAAGGTGCCGTCATTTCGCGGGCGCCAGCTTCTTCTTGGCCTGCTCGCCCTTATCCGGGTCGGAGGGCGGCTTGTTGGTGCCGCTTTGCAGGAACTTCTTCACATTGCGCGCCGCTTGACGGATGCGATGCTCATTCTCCACCAGCGCCACCCGCACATAACCTTCGCCATATTCGCCAAAGCCGATGCCCGGCGACACCGCCACCTTGGCATGGATCAGCAAATCTTTTGCGAACTCCATGGAACCGAGCTGCTTGTATTTTTCCGGCACCGGCGCCCAGGCGAACATGGAAGCCGGCGGCGCCGGTATCTCCCAGCCCGCGGCGGCCATGCTTTTGACCAGCACATCGCGGCGCGACTTGTAAATGGCGCGGATCTCATTGGCGGCATCCTGCGGCCCGTTCAAGGCGGCGGCGGCGGCGACCTGGATAGGCGTGAAGGCCCCATAATCCAGATAGGATTTGATGCGCGCCAAGGCCCCGATCAGCTTCTCATTGCCGGCGGCAAAGCCCATGCGCCAGCCCGGCATGGAATAGGTCTTGGACAGCGACTGGAATTCGATGGCGATGTCCTTGGCGCCCTCCACCTGCAGGATCGAGGGCGGCGGGGTGTCGCCGAAATAGATGTCGGCATAGGCCAGATCGCTCAGCACCCAGATCTCGTGCTTCTTGGCGAACTTGATGATCTCCTTGTAGAAGTCAAGATCGACCACCTGCGCGGTGGGATTGGAGGGATAATTCACCACCAGCGCGATTGGCGACGGCACCGAATGGCGCGTGGCGGCGCCCAGGCGCGACAGATATTCCTCAGGACTGGTGGCGGGCACATGACGGATGGCGGCGCCCGCGATCATGAAACCGAAGGCATGGATGGGATAGGCGGGATTGGGCACCAGCACCACATCGCCAGGCGCGGTGATCGCCATGGCGAGATTGGCGAAGCCTTCCTTGGAACCCAGCGCCGCGATCACTTCGGTGTCGGGGTTCAGCTCGACGCCGAACCGGCGCTTGTAATAGGCGACATGGGCCTTCCTTAGCCCCTTGATGCCGCGCGAGGCACTGTAGCGATGGGCGCGCGGGTCGCGCGCGGTCTCGCACAGCTTGTCGACGATATAATCGGGCGTCGCCATGTCGGGATTGCCCATCCCGAAATCGATAATGTCTTCGCCACGGGCTCGCGCCTGGGCCTTGAGGCGATTGACTTCCTCAAAGATGTAAGGCGGCAGCCGCTTGATGCGGTAGAAATCGGTGTTCATGGCCATGGAATCCTGAAAACGCCTGAGAATCCGGGATTTGCCAGACGCGCGCAATCATTTTTGGGTTAAATTGCGGCTCTTTTGTGCAGAGGTCGTATTCGGCAAGAGCGCGGCATGATCGGGGCGACGGGTCATCGAAGCTGAAACAGCTCTCCGGCCCTTCGCTTTCGCTCAGGGCGTTCGGCACTCAAATCGGTCCACTGGACCGATTTGACCGGCAAGCCGGTCGTGCCTCACCCCTGCACAAAGATCTCTGCCCGGCGATTGCCGTCTTCGCCCTTGGGCATGGACTCGTAATAGATCGGCTGGCTGTCGCCCACCGCTTCGATCTGCACCTTGTCGGCGGGCACGCCGGCGCGGATCAGGGCCTGGGCCACCGCATTGGCGCGGGCCTGCGACTTCTGGAAGATCACTTCCAGATGCTTTTCGACCGGCATATTGGCGGTGCGGCTGGAGGCATGGCCGACAACCTTCACCGTGCCGGTGCCGCCGTTCGCCTGGAAGGCTTCGACGGCGCTGCGCACCTTGGCCAAAGCCGCCTTGGACAGGCTGGTCGTATCGCCCGGGAAATAGATGATCTGGGTGGGCGGCACGCCGCCGTTCATGGCCGCGACACGACCCATGGGCGAACCGGGGACGGCATCCAGATTGGCGACCACATCGCCCGCCGCGGCCGTATCCGCCGCGGCGCCGCGGCGGCCATGTCGGCCGGAAACGGCAGGCACGGCGGCAACCGCGGGCTCACCCATGCCGGCCGAACCGGCCATGGCCGCGGTTTCGCGATAATGGGCCAGCACCGGCGGCGACACCCATTGCGACACGCTGGCATTGAGCGGCGGCGCCGAAGACGGTTTGAAGCCCAACTGGGCGTCGGAGGGATTGACCATTGCCATCTGGGTGCCCGGGGTCATCGGCACGGCCGGAACGGCGGGCTCGCCCGACGGCGCCATGGCGGCGGTTGTGGGGGCCGCACCGGGCGGCGGCGCCAGGGCCGCGCTGGCGACTGGAGCGGCGGCGGGACTGCCGGGCTGGGCAGCCGCGGACGGCGGCGCCGCCTCGGGCGCCGACGGCGGGGCGGCGGACGCGACCTGCTGCGCCGGGACCGCGGCATTGGGATTGGCGGCAGCCGCGGGCGCGGAAGCCGTCGGCGGGGCAGAGGAAGCGGTTGGAGGCGCAGCAGACGGAGCTTCGGCCGTCGGCGGCGCCGAATTGTCGGCCGAGCCGGCGGTGGGCGGCGCGTCCGCGGTCGGCGGCGCACTGGCGGCGGCAGCAGCCATCGCCTGCTTGGTGGCGGCGGCATCGGTGGCGGCCGGCGGCGGCGCGGCCGCATCGGTGCCGGCACGCAGGGCGTCGGCGCTGTACTGGGCCTGGGTGCCGGCGGCGGTAACCGACTGGGTGGTCGCGGCCTGGGCGGCGGCATCCGGCTGGGCCGGGCGGGCCGGCAGCGAGGCCAGGTCCGGCGTGGTGGTGTTGGCGTCCTGGGCCGCCTGCTGCTGGCTGTCCGGCGGGAACTGGGTATCGGGCGCGGGCGCGCTGTCATCGCCACCGATCAGGCCGGTGGGATCGAGATCGGCCATGGTCTGACAACCGGCGGTACCGACCGCCAGCGTAAGCGCCAGCGTCGCCATCGCCAAAGGACGCGCGTAAATCTTGCTCATAACTGCAATTGCCCTTCCCACAACCGGCAAAGGCGCGCACGCAAAGAGCCGCGCGCTCGCCCTCCCAGCGCTTTTTCCTATACCGCGACAATGACTTTGGCGCCAGCGGGGCTTTCGCCTAAATCGCGTGAATGATTGCGCTATTTGGGCGCGAAACGCAGGCCCCGCACGGCTTGCGGGTATCACCGTGGCCGGGCTATCACAGTTTTCATCTCAAGCGCGAGCCCGACCCGATGCCCGCAAAAGCCCCCGCCCCGTCCGCAGCCGAATCGGTTTCACCCGATCGCCTGGATACCCGGGAGTTTGCCAAGAACATGCTGACCGTGGGGATGAAGAGCCAGAAGCTTCTGGTGGACTTCGTCGCCCGCATGGGAAACCGCGACAATCCGGTGCCGCTGGACCCGCTCAACATTTCCGGCGCGATGATGTCGCTGGCCAAGGCGATGAGCGGCGACCGCGAGGCCGTCATGGAAGCCCAGACCCAGTGGTGGAACAATGTCATGACCCTGTGGGAAACCACCGCCCGCCGGATGCTAGGTGGGGATGCGCCCGCCGTGATCGAGCCCGCGCCCGGCGACCGCCGCTTCAAGGCGCAGGAATGGAAAGAAAATGAGATCTTCGACTTCATCAAGCAGAGCTATCTGCTGACCGCCAGCGCCATGCAGGAGATGGTGGGCAAGCTGAACGGCCTGGACGAGAAGGAGCGCGGCCGCGTCGCTTTTTACACCCGCCAGTTCGCCGATGCCTTTGCGCCCACCAATTTTCCCCTCACCAACCCCGATGTGCTCAAGGCCACCATCGCCTCCAATGGCGAGAATCTGGTCAAGGGGCTGGACAATCTTCTGGCCGACATCGAGCGCGGCCATGGCGAGCTTTCCATCCGCCAGACCTCGGGCGATTTCGTTATTGGCGGGAATGTTGCCACCGCCCCCGGCAAGGTGGTGTTCCGTAACCAGATCATGGAGTTGCTGCAATATTCTCCGACCACGGATGAAGTTTACGAACGGCCACTACTGATCTTCCCGCCCTGGATCAACAAATACTACATCCTCGATCTGCGGCCCGAGAACAGCTTCGTTCGCTGGCTGGTGGACCGCGGCTATACCGTCTTTCTGGTGAGCTGGGTGAACCCCGACGCCGACATGGCCGACAAGGGGTTCGAGGATTACATGCGGGACGGCATCTTCGCCGCCCTGGACGCGGTCGAGAAGGCCACCGGGGTGCGCGATCCCAACTGCGTGGGCTATTGCATCGGCGGCACCTTGCTGGCGGCCACCCTCGCCTATATGGCGGCCCAAAAAGATAAAAAATGGGGTGACGACCGCATCCACTCCGCCACATTCTGGGCGGCCCAGACCGATTTCAGCGAGGCGGGCGAGCTGTCGGTGTTCGTCGATGAAGCCCAGCTGGAGGCGCTGAAGGCCCAGATGGATAGCGAGGGCGGCGTGCTGCCCGGCTCCAAGATGGCGGGGGCTTTCAACATGCTGCGCGCCAACGACCTGATCTGGTCGTTCGTGATCAACAATTACCTCTTGGGCAAGCAGCCCATGCCCTTCGACCTGCTCTATTGGAATTCCGACACCACAAGGATGCCGGAAAAGCTGCATCTGTCGTATCTGCGCCAGTGCTACAAGGAGAATGCGCTGGCGTCGGGCACGATGAAGCTCGACGGCGTGAAGCTGGACCTGTCGAAGGTGAAAGTGCCGGTCTATCTGCAATCGGCCAAGGAAGACCATATCGCCCCGGCCAATTCGGTGTTCAAGTCGGTCAATCTGTTTGGCGGGCCGGTGCGTTTCATCATCGCCGGGTCGGGCCATATCGCGGGTGTGATCAATCCGCCCGCGGCGAAGAAATATCAGTACTGGACCAATGACGCGTTCGCCTCAAAGGGGGGCGCCAAAACGATTGATGCCTGGAAGAAGGGCGCGGTCGAACATCCCGGCTCCTGGTGGCCGGATTGGGACAAATGGCTCGCGGCGCTGTCGGGCGGCAAGGTCCCTGCCCGCCAGCCAGGCGACGGCGAATTGAAAGTGCTGGGCGACGCGCCGGGGACGTATGTCAAGGTCAAGGCGCAATAACAATGGAGCGCAGGCGGCTCATATTGCTGACCGCGCTAGCCGTGTTCATCGCACCGCCTGCCTATCCATACCAGGCCGACCAATGCCGTCTGCCAAAAGGCGCTAAATCCACCATCAGCCTCACGGACTTTCCGCCGCTATTGCAACGGCTGAATTACGGACTTGGCCGGCGTGATGGGCCACTCGCAACGGACGTGCCGCAACATTTCAATCCGCCAATGGAGCGTTTGCTTCGTGCTTTCAACCTGGGCCGGCGCTGGGTGATTGTCGAACAAGCAGGCGGGTTTGCGCGCTATCTCAAAATGGTGGTCTATGCCCTATCGAAAAAGGGCGACCTGGCGATGCTGATAACCGACCATCCGCAACAACCCAGCTGTCGCGCCATTGTGACGGCGCTCCAGTCCGGCCCTGCCGATTATTGATCTGCCTGCACCGCTTCCAGCCATTATCGGAAACTGTCATTCCCGGCGAGCACGAGCGGATAGCGCGTGCGAGGGAAGGGAACCCAGGCGCGCAGATCACGCCCGGTCGTTCCACCTGGGTCCCCTTCCCTCGGCGCTGGCCGCGCCTCGCCGGGGATGACACGAAATGCTTTGGCATTTCGTGTCAATTGATCCTTCCCGGCTCCAGCTTTTCATTCTCACCGCCGATCTGGTGATAGAAGCCCGGGCCTTGCGGTCCATCCTGCCAGTAATCCGTGCGCGGATGGACCAGGAACATCTGGTTTCTGTCGTTATGGACATAGCCATAGCGCAGCACCGTCAGATAGCTCGCGGCGAAGTCGGTTTCGCCGCACGCGCCCTGGATGCAGCGGGTGGAAATGCGCGTTGCCAGCAAAGCGGGATCGCGCGCGATCGGCGCCGGCGCACCCGGCGAGGCGCAGCGCATCGACAGCGCGACCGCTCCCACCAGCGGCTTGGCCCAGGCGGCATCGCCGCCCGGCACCGCCGCCAGCCAAAGCGCGATGCGCCCTGCGGTGACGCGATAAAGCACAAAGCCGGCGCCGCCCTTGTGGTTGCCGAAATCGCGCTCCACAAAACCAAAAGGCCGCATCTGCGCCGGCGTCAATACCGTCGCCGCGCCGAACGTGTTTTCCAGAAAGCCCTTCACATACAGTTCGGGTGACAGCCCGTTCAGCCTGCCCGACTTGTAGATGGCATGGGCGAAGCTTTTCTCCGCCATCACATGAAACAGGGAATTGTCGGGCGCATGGGCGGCGATGCGCCATTCCTCGGGCGCGAAAGCGTTGCAGGCCCCGGCCCCCAGCCCGGTCAGCGCCAGGGGCCGGATGGTGGGCCCGCGCAGGATGCGCCTGGACCAGGAGGCATTGGCGGCTGGCATGGGCGGCGGAAAATATTCGCGCGCCAGGGTGCGCGGCGGATGGACCGAGTAGCTCTTCTTCGGCACCGGCATGTGCTCGAAGGTCAGCGAAACGGTCTTAGGCTTCACCTCGCCCCTGGTGATATCGTAGAGCGTGAAGGTGACGCGATCTCCTGCCGCGTGGCCGCGCACCAGATCGGCGGCCTGACGCGCCGAGAGGATCGGATGGCCATCGATGGCCGCCACCACTTCGCCGGGCTTTATCTTCGCCTTGTTGGCCGGGCTGTCATCGGCCACCTGGAACACCAGCGCGCCGCCCCGCACCAGAAAGGGCGTGCGCGCCGATGCGGCCGGTGTCAGCGCGGCGAATTCCAGGCCCGAAAAGCCGCGCGGCCTGGGCGGACGGTGAATGGCATAAACCACCGCGCCCGCGAACAGCGCCAGCGCCACGAGAACAGAAACGCCAATGCCAAGCCATGCCCGAGACATGCCGGTTTCTTAGCATGGATTATGCGGAAAGCATGTCTCAGGCTTTGGCGATCTGGCGCTTTGGCGATCCGCCCCGCTTCGGTCTCAGCAAGGCGCGGATCTTGTCGGCGTCCGCCGGCGTCGCGGGATTGTAGACCACCATGGTGAGATCGGGCCGGCCATCGACCGCGAAGCCCGAAAATTCCATGGAGAGCTTGCCGGCGATGGGATGGTGCAGAACCTTGCAGCCATCGCCATGTGCCTGCACGTCATTGGCGCGCCACATCGCGGCGAATTCCGCGCTGGTCGCGCACAGCTCATCGACCAGGGACTGGACATTGCGCGCCGCGCCGGCGCGCGCCACATCCGCGCGGAAAGACGCCACGACATAGCGCGCCACGCTTTGCCAGTTGGACTGCGCGGCGCGGACGCGGCTGTCGCGGAACATCATGCGCAACACATTGCGCTGCCCCTCCGGCAGCGCGCCATAGTCGGTCAGCACCGCCGCGGCGGCCTTGTTCCAGGCGATCACATCCCAGGTCGCGGTGCGGATGAAGGCGGGACTGTGGTCCAGCGTATCGAGCAGCCGCTGCAGGCGCGGCGTGATGCCTTCGGGCTCCCGATAACGGGCCTCGGGCGGGCGGCCCAACCCCAGCAGGAACAGATGCTCGCGTTCCACATCGGTCAGCATCATGGCGCGGGCGATGCGGTCCAGGACATCGGCGGAGGGCGCGCCGCCGCGCCCCTGCTCCAGCCAGGTGTACCAGGTGGCGCTGACATTGGCGCGCTGCGCCACTTCCTCGCGCCGAAGCCCCGGCGTGCGCCGCCGCGTCAGCGCAAAGCCGAAGGCCGCGGGATCGAGCCTGGCGCGGCGGTCCTTCAGATAGGCTCCCAGGGAATTGGCGTCCGGCATCCTGTTAGCGATTATACCCGTATAATCTCACTACTTTACCCGCATGTCGATCCTACCAATATCCCGTCCGTCCGAACAGGGAGTGTCTTTCATGCGCGTATTCGTCACCGGCGCGGCCGGCTTTATCGGCACCGCCACCACCAGGGAACTGATCGCCAACGGCCATCAGGTGCTGGGCTTGGCCCGCTCCGACGCCAATGCCCAGGCGCTGGAGAAACTGGGCGCCAGCGTCCATCGTGGCTCGCTCGAGGACCTGGACAGCCTGCGCAAGGGCGCCCGGGAAACCGACGGGACCATCCACCTCGCCTTCATTCATGATTTCTCGAAATTCGCCGAGAATGGGCAGATCGACAAGCGCGCCATCGAAGCGATGGGCCATGAACTGGAAGGCACGGGCAAGCCCTTCATCGTCACCTCGGGCACGCTGTTGATCGCGCCGGGTCGAACCGCCACGGAAAAGGACCCCGTGATGCCCGGCCTGCCGCGCGTATCGGAAACCGCCGGCCTGGCCTTTGCCGCCCGCGGCGCGCGCGCCATGGCCGTGCGGCTGCCCCAGGTGCATGGCGGCGACGGCAAATGCGGCCTGGTCAATTGGCTTTTCAATACCGCGCGCGAGAAGGGCGTGGCCGGTTATATCGGCGATGGCGGCAACCGCTGGTCCGGGGCGCACCGTCTGGATGTGGCGCGTCTTTACCGGCTGGCGCTGGAAAAGGGCCTGGCCGGCACCAGCTATCACGCCGTGGCGGATGAAGGCGTCACCGCCCGCGACATTGCCGAGATCCTTGGCCGCCATCTGAACCTGCCGGTGGCCTCGATCCCGCCGCAGGACGCCGAGGCGCATTTCGGCCTCATGGCGCGGTTCGCCGCGTTGGACGGCCCTGCTTCCAGCGCGCTCACGCAACAGTGGCTGGGGTGGAAGCCGAGCCAGATCGGCATGATCGCCGACATCAGCCGGCCAGGCTATTTCGGAGCCTGAGCCGGCCGGACGGCGGCGGTGTCAGAGGCCCGTGGTTTCCGGCAGCCCCAGCATGATGTTCATGTTCTGAACCGCCGCCCCCGAGGCGCCCTTGCCCAGATTGTCGAAGGCCGCGACCAGGCGCGCCTGGCGGGTCTTCTCATTGGCGAAGACATAAATGGTCAGGCCATTGGTGCCGGCGAAGATCTCCGCATCCAGCGTCTTGGCCGCGGCCGCGCCTTCCAGCGACGCCACCTTGACCAGCGGCCGCTCGGGATAGGCTTTCACCAGCGCGGCATGCAGGTCGCGCGGCGTGGGCGTGGCCGGCAGCGCCCAAAGCTGCAGCGGCACTTCCACCAGCATACCGCGATAATAGCGGCCCACGCTGGGCTCGAACAAAGGCGGATGCGAGAGCCCCGAATGCTTCTGCATCTCCGGAATATGCTTGTGGGTCAGGCTAAGGCCATAGATGCGCGACACGGTCTCGGTATAGTCGGCGCTGGTCTTGTCCTGGAACTCCGCGATCATGCTTTTGCCGCCGCCGGAATAGCCGGAGACGCCATTTGCGGTGAGCGGAAAATCTCTTGGAATGATGCCGGCGCGCACCAGCGGCCGCGCGATGGCCAGAAAGCCCGTCGCCCAGCAGCCCGGATTGCTCACCCGCTTCGAGGCCGCGATGCGGCTGTAGCCATCGGGATCGAGTTCGGGAAAGCCGAAGTCCCATCCTTCCGCCACCCGATGGGCGGTGGAGGCGTCGATCACGCGTGTCTGCGGATTGTCGATCAGGGAGACGGCTTCCCGCGCCGCTTCGTCCGGCAGGCACAGGATCACCAGATCGGCCTCGTTCAGCGCCCGCTTGCGCGCGGTCTGATCCTTGCGCTCGGCCTCCGACAGGGCGATCAGCGAAAGTTCGTCGCGGCCGGCCAGGCGCTCGCGGATCTCAAGACCCGTGGTGCCGGCGGCGCCGTCGATGAAGATTTTCGCGGTTTTGCTCATCTGGATTTCCGAAAAAAGCCCTGATTGACACGGAAGTCATGTGGTTCTTAGCTGATTTGGTCCCGAAAAGGACGCGTCCCGGTCCTGCACCGGGCGCAGAGGTAGGGGATGCGGCCGCGCCCAATACGACAAAGGCGGCGCCATGGATAGGGGTAGCATCATGGACCCGCACGCGATTTTCGAGAATTACCGCCGCGCCGTCACCCAGCATTATTTCGACATGCGCGGGCGGGTTGGCCGCTCGGAATTCTGGTATTTCGTCCTGGCGAATTTCATTCTCGCCATTGTCGCAGCCATCCTTCAGGGCGTGACCTTCCTGCCGCTCCTGGCGCTCTACAATCTGGCGATGATCCTGCCCGCCGCGGGCATGGGCGCGCGCCGGCTGCAAGACACTGGCCGCGACGGCAGGCTGGTCTGGGCCTTTATCATTGCAGGTTTTGTTTCGCAGATTCTGGCGACGATGGCGAAGATCAGTTTCCTCGCCCTGGGTTTTCTCTCGGTGCTTCTGTTCGGCCCGCCGCTGATGCTGATCCACCTGGCCTTGCTGATCGTCTGTGTGGTGCTGATCTATTTCTGGTGCCAGCCCGGCGATCCGAGCGCCAACGCCTATGGTCCGCCGCCGCCGGTGTTTAATCCGGCTACAAGGCCAGCGATCTGAATAAGCAAAAACGGCGGCCTTTCGGGCCGCCGCTTGTCTTGGATTTAAGGCAAGACCTCGCTTAACGCTTGGAGAACTGGAAGGAACGGCGCGCCTTCGGCCGGCCATACTTCTTGCGTTCCACCGCGCGCGGGTCGCGGGTGAGGAAGCCGCCCGGCTTCAGCGCGGCGCGCAGCGCCGGCTCGTAATTCACCAGCGCGCGGGAGATGCCGTGACGCACCGCGCCCGCCTGGCCCGACAGGCCGCCGCCATTGACGGTGACGATGACGTCGAACTGGCCGTCGCGATTGGCGGCGATCAGCGGCTGGCGCAGGATCATGCGCAGCACCGGACGGGCGAAATAGACGGTCTCGTCGCGGCCGTTGACGATGATCTTGCCGGTGCCCGGCTTGATCCAGACGCGGGCAACCGATTCCTTGCGGCGGCCGGTGGCATAGGCGCGGCCCTGGGCGTCACGCTTGTCGCCGGCCTTGGAGGCGTCCTCGGCCTTAGTCTGGCTGGCCTTGATCAGCGTGGACTTGAGTTCGGTGAACTTGTTCTCTTCGGCCATCGGTTAGGCTGCCTTCGTCTTGTACTGGGTGTTCTTGGGATTCATCTTGGCGATATCCAGCTTTTCCGGATTCTGCGCCGCATGGGGATGCTCGGCGCCCGCATAGACACGCAGATTGGACATCTGGCGGCGGCCCAGCGGACCGCGCGGCACCATCCGCTCAACCGCCTTTTCCAGCACGCGGCCCGGGAAACGGCTCGCCATGATGAAACCGGCGGTGCGTTCCTTGATGCCGCCGATATAGCCGGTGTGATGGTAGTAGACCTTGTCCTTCAGCTTCTTGCCGGTCAGCACCACCTTGTCGGCGTTGATGACGATGACATTGTCGCCGCAATCCATATGCGGGGTGTAGGTCGGCTTGTGCTTGCCGCGCAGGCGCATGGCGATGATGGATGCCAGACGGCCCACGACCAGGCCTTCGGCGTCGATCACGACCCACTTCTTTTCGATCTCACTGGCTTTCGCCGAGTAGGTTTTCATGGCTTTTTCCCTTGGCCGCCTCGGCTCGCGCCGACGCTCCGTATCCGCAATTTGACGGGCGCGTGTACGGGAAAGGCGCACGCCGGTCAATAGAAATGTCGGAATATCGGGCACTTTTGCTATACGGTATTATAATACCGTAACTCGGGGCCGGCTGACGTGTAAATGCCGCCTGGCCGCACTACATTTGCGCCCATGAACGCACCCCTGCCCCCGCCTCTCTTGCTCAGCGCCCATGCCGGCGGGGTGCTGAAGCTGATCCTCAACCGTCCCCAGGCCCGCAACGCTTTGTCCTCGGACCTTATGGCCGCGCTGCAGGCGGCGCTGGCCGGCGCGGCCCAGGACAACGCCACCCGGGTGATTGTGATCGCCGCCGAAGGTCCGGTTTTCTCCTCCGGCCATGACTTGAAAGAAATGGCGCGCCACCGCGCCGATGGCGATGCCGGCCGTGAAGCCTATGCCGGCCTCTTCACCCAATGCTCGGCCATGATGCAGGCCATCGTGCGTCACCCCAAGCCGGTGATCGCACAGGTGCAGGGCATCGCCACCGCCGCCGGCTGCCAGCTGGTGGCAAGCTGCGATCTGGCGATTGCCTCGACCGCCGCGCGCTTCGCCACCCCCGGCGTCGATATCGGTCTGTTCTGTTCCACGCCCATGGTGGCCTTGTCGCGCAACGTGTCGCGCAAGGCGGCGATGGAGATGCTTCTGACCGGCGAGATGGTCGATGCCGAGGAGGCGCGCCGCATCGGGCTGATAAACAAAGTGGTGGCGCCGGAGCTATTGGAAAGCGAAACCCTGGCACTGGCGGCGAAGATCGCGTCCAAACCGCGTCGCACGCTCAAGACCGGCAAGGAAGCTTTCTATCGGCAGCTCGAAATGCCCCTGTCCGAGGCTTACGACTATGCCAGCAAGGTGATGACCGAGAACATGCTGGACGGCGAGGCCTGCGAGGGTATTTCCGCGTTTCTGGAGAAAAGGGAACCACGCTGGCCAGATCCCCTCTCCCCCTCCGGGGGAGAGGGTTAGGGTGAGGGGGTGGTTACATCGCGAACGGCCTCCACCCGAAAGACGCGCCTGCCACAGCGGGCAAATGCGCGGAATATGCGGCGGGATTCCACCGACGCAGAAAGAAAGTTCTGGTGGCTGGTCAGAGACCGCCGCTTCGGCGGCTATAAGTTCAAGCGCCAATTTCTGATCGGACGTTACATAGTGGATTTCGTCTGTCTGGAAGCCAGACTGGTGGTGGAACTCGACGGCGGACAGCACGCAGATCGGATAGCTTATGATGAAATACGCGACGCCTATTTAAAGGCACGAGGATTTCAGGTCTTTCGTTTCTGGAATACGGAGTTTCTGACAAACAAGGATGGCGTTCTGGAGATCTTGTTATGCCAACTGAAAAGTCCCCCTCACCCCAGCCCTCTCCCCCAACGGGGGGAGAGGGGGTGATGCCCCAATATTCCGACACGCTGATCAAATCGATATTGCGCAGCGTCAAAACCATCGCCATGGTCGGCGCCAGCGGCAATGACATCCGCCCGTCCTATTTCGCCATGATGTATCTGCTGAACAAGGGCTATAAGGTCATTCCGGTAAACCCGTCCATGGTGGGCAAGGAAATCCTGGGCCAGAAGGTCTATGCGAGCCTGAAGGACGTGCCCGCCCCGGTCGACATGATCGACATTTTCCGCGAGTCCAAATACGCCCCCGACATCGCGCGCGAGGCGGTGGCCGAGAAGGACCGGCTGGGCGCCAAGGTCTTGTGGATGCAGCTGGGCGTGATCAGCGCGGAAGCGGAACAAACGGCTACGGAAGCGGGTTTCACCGTGGTGATGAACCGCTGCCCCAAGATCGAACATGGCCGCTTCTCCGGCGAGATCGGCTGGATGGGCGTGAACCGCAAGGTGATCGACAATCGCAAGCCCCTGCTGTTCGGACGTGGCGGCACGCTGAAGCACGGATAGCGCCGCTGGCCAGGCCCATGAAACACGCCCTTGTCGCGCTTGTGCTGATGCTTGCGGCATTGCCGGCGCTGGCGGTCGAGCATGTCTACAAGACATCGGATCAGACCTGCGACGGCTTTCCCCGCGCCTCCATCGGCATGGCGCCGGGCTTTTGCGCCGGCATCGTCGTCGCGCCGCCCGCCAATTTCCATGCCCGCGTCATCCGCATGCCGCGCGTGTTGCTGCCGCTCTCCGGCGGAAAGGATTTTCTGGTCAGCGATGTGGGCAACTGGGACGGGCCGGGCGGCAAGATCTTCCGCATCACCGCCGAGCGCGGCAAACCGGTGGCCGTCACGCCGCTGCTCACCGGACTCTACATGCCCCATCACATGGCGTTCGGGCCCGATGGCAAGGTCTATGTCAACGAACAGGGCCGTATCTTCCGTTTCGATCCTCTTGCCGCCGATCCGCCGGCGACCATCGAGACGGTGATCGCCAATGCGCCCGACACCAGGGTCCACTTCAGCCTGCATCCCCTGGCCGGTTTCCTGTTCGACACCAACAAGGATCTGCTGGTTTCGGTAGGGGCGCCGAGCGACCAATGCCTCAAGGACGGCAAGCCGGACGGCGCCAATTTCTGCGCCCAGTCGGAAGGCGATTATAAGACGGCCGTCATTCGCCGTTATGCCTGGCAAGGCGACAACAGATGGTCGCCCGATTTCACCGTAATGGCGCAGGGCCTGCGCAATGGCGTGGCCATGGCGCGCCATCCTTCCGGCACCGTGCTGGCGGCGGACAATGGCATGGATTTCCACCCCGCCAACACGCCATTCGAGACGCTGAATGTTCTCGTTCAGGGCGCGCATTACGGCTGGCCCTATTGCTATGACATGACCAGCACCAATCCGGCCTGGAAGGATGCCCATGCCATGGACTGCGCCGGGCCCGCGCACACAAAGCCGGTGCGCCTGCTGCCGCCGCATGGCGCGCCGCTCAGCATGCTCTATTACGACGGCGCGATGTTTCCGGAGCTGCGCGGAAAACTGCTGATCTCGCTGCACGGCTATCGGCCGGCCGGGGCGCGCATCGCCGCCTTTGCCGTCGATGGCCAGGGCATTCCCCGGCTTGCGCCGAATGCCCATTATGCCGCCTATGCCGGGCCCGAAGGCGATCAGACGACAAGCCTGCCCTATCCCGGACCGGCGTCCGAACCGCTGCTGCTCACGCCAGGTTGGAATAGCGTGAGCGGCAGCCATCCCATGGGCGCGCCATTGGGACTGGCGGTGGCCGAGGATGGCGCCATCTGGGTGGCGGAAGACCGGAACGCCACCATCTTGCGGATCGCGCGCGACCGGCCTTAGATGTTTTGCGCTTTGCGGGGGAAACTATGTCGCTGGATAATGCCGCGATGACGGTCTATGGCGATTCCATATCGGGCAATTGTCTGAAGGTGAAGTTCGTCGCCGACCGGCTGGGCATTCCCCATGACTGGGTCGAGATCAGCGTGCTGAACAAGGAGACGCGCACGCCGGAATTCCTGGCGATGAATCCGGCCGGCCAGGTGCCGGCCGTGCGTTTCGCCGATGGCGGCATCCTGGCCCAATCCAACGCCATCATCCTTTATCTGGCGGAAGGCAGCGATCTGATCCCCGCCGATGCCTTCGCGCGCGCCCAGATGTATCAATGGATGTTCTGGGAGCAGTACAGCCACGAACCCGCCATCGCGGTGCTGCGGTTCCAGAAATTCTATCTGAAGAAGAGCGACAGCGAGATCGATCCGAACTTGCGGCCCCGCTGCCTGCGCATCCTGGCCTTGATGGACGAGCATCTGGAGACCCGCGACTATTTCGTGGGCGAGAGCCTGTCGCTGGCCGATATTGCGCTCGTCGCCTATACCCGCTTCAGTCACCAGGCCGACATAGACCTGCAACACTATTCCAATGTCGCGGCCTGGGTGCGGCGCGTGGAAGACGAGCTGAACCTCGAACACCTCCCTTAAGGAGACGATAATGGCCGACTATGGATTCAACACACTGGCCGTTCATGCCGGCGCCCAGCCCGATCCGGCGACGGGCGCGCGCGCCACGCCGATCTATCAGACCACGGCCTTCGTGTTCGAGGACGCCGATCATGCCGCGGCTTTGTTCAACCTGCAGGTCTTCGGCAACATCTATTCGCGCATCATGAATCCCACCAATGCGGTGCTGGAGGAACGGGTGGCGGCGCTGGAGAATGGCCGCGCGGCGCTGTCTTGCGCCTCCGGCCATGCGGCGCAGCTGCTGGCGCTGCATACCTTGATGAGCCCGGGCGACAATATCGCCGCCGCCCGCCAGCTTTATGGCGGCTCGATCAACCAGTTCAGCCAGGGCTTCGCCAAGTTCGACTGGCACACCAACTGGGCCGACGCGAAAAATCCCGACAGTTTCAAATCCGCGATCAACGAGCGCACCAAGGCGGTGTTTGTGGAAAGCATCGCCAATCCCGGCGGCATCATCACCGACATCGAGAAAGTGGCCAGGATCGCCCATGACGCCGGCGTGCCGCTGATCGTGGACAATACGCTGGCTTCGCCCTACCTGATCCGCCCGATCGAATGGGGCGCCGACATCGTGCTGCATTCGGCCACCAAATTCCTGGGCGGCCATGGCAACTCCATGGCCGGCATCATCGTCGATAGCGGCAAGTTCGACTGGGGCAGCGGCAAATATCCGTCGCTGTCCGAGCCCTGCCCGTCCTATCACGGCATGCGGCTGTGGGAGACCTTCGGCGACATGGCGTTTGCCATCGCCTGCCGTGTGCTGGGCCTGCGCGATCTGGGGCCGGCGCTGTCGCCAATGAACGCCTTCCTGATCCAGACTGGGATCGAGACCCTGCCGCTGCGCGTGCAGAAACATTGCGACAATGCGCTGGCGGTGGCGAAATGGCTCAAGGCCAATGACAAGGTCGGCTGGGTCAATTACGCCGGCCTGGAAGACAATGACTCTTACGCCCTGCACAGGAAATATTGCCCCAAGGGCGCGGGCAGCGTCTTCACTTTTGGCCTGAAGGGCGGTTATGAGGCCGGCATCAAGCTGGTCAACAGCGTCAAGCTGTTCAGCCATCTGGCCAATATCGGCGACACCCGCAGCCTGATCATCCACCCGGCTTCGACCACCCATCGCCAGCTGTCGGACGAGGATCGCGCCAAGGCCGGCGCCGGCAATGACGTGGTGCGTCTGTCCATCGGCATCGAAGATCCGGCCGACATCATCGCGGACCTGGAACAGGCGATGACGTGAGGCGATCGCGTCCCCGGATTCTGGCCGCCCATCTGTTTTTGACCTGCGCGCTCGCGGCCGGCGCGCAGGCCAAGAGCGTCACGATCCGCATCAGGGCGGTTCGTGGCCATATCGAATTCTCGCATCGCGGCGAAAGGCTAAGCGATCAGGGTCTGGAACAACTTTGCGGCGCTGCCCGCAAGCAAAAGACCGAAATCGTATTTCAACGGGACAAGATGACAGCCAATGACGCCCTCGCCTCCATTCTGGGGGAAGCGCGATGCCTTGGCGCCAGAAGCGCTAGCCCGGCAAAGACGGCCCGGCCTCCCGAACCGAAAACCGCAGCTCGAACGCATGCCAGACACCGGCGCACAACAGGCACGCCGCGGTGACCTGATGCGCCGCGGCCAGAAATTCCGGTGCCTGCAGCAAGAGGGTTGTGATGCCCAACCCGATCTGGAAGGTTGTGATGATTGCCACCGCCTTGGCGCTGATCTTGGCATAACCGGAAAGCCTGATGCCCCGGGCATAGATGAAGGCGGCAAAAGCGGCGACCAGATAGGCGCCGATGCGATGGTCGAACTGGGCCAGGCCCGGATTTTCAAAGAAATTGATCCACCAGGGCCGGCCGAAGAACGGGTCTTCCGGCAGCAGATGACCATTCATGTCGGGCCAGGTGTTGTAGATCAATCCGGCATGCAGGCCGGCGACCAGCGCGCCCAGGAGCATCTGGACGTAAACCAGCCCGGCAAAGGCATAGCCGCGCCGTGCATCGCTCCTGTTTGACCCCAGGCCGCTTTCGCCACGCAGATATTCCAGCGCGATCCACAATATCGCCACCAGCAGCAGCAGCGCGGTGCCCAGATGAATGGCCAGGCGATATTGGCTGACCGAGGTGCGCACCTCCAGCCCCGAAGCCACCATCCACCAGCCGATGAATCCCTGCAGCCCGCCCAGCAGGAACAGCAGCAACATGCGCGGCCAATCGGCGCGGCGGATCGCGCCAACGCTGGCGAACCACAGGAACGGCACCAGGAACAGCACGCCGAGAAGCCGTCCCAGCAGGCGATGCGTCCATTCCCACCAGAAGATGCCTTTGAAGCCTTCCAGACTCATGCCGCGGTTTTCCACGATATATTGCGGGATGCGCTGATATTGGGTGAAGGCATCCATCCACTGCGCATGATTCAGCGGCGGGATCGCGCCCATGATGGGCTCCCACTGGGTGATGGACAGGCCCGAACCGGTCAGGCGCGTCAGCCCGCCGATGGTCACCATGGCCAGAATCACCAGCGCCACGGTCAGCAGCCAGAAGCCCACGGCGCGGCGCGACTTCAATCCGGAGGATGAGGGGAAATTTTCCGCTGCGGTCATATCGGGGCTTCTGATACCGTCCCGCACCGACCCCGTCAAAGAAGTCAAAATGTCCCGCCGCACCAAGACCCTGATCGCCGCCATCCTGATCGTCTTCTTCTGGCTGCCTTTCTATGCCCTGTTCATCATGGGCCTGACGCGCCATGTGCTGCCCGGCGCGCCCTGGTATGTGGCGCTGCTGTTTTATGCCCTGGCCGGAACCCTGTGGATCGTGCCCATCGGCCTGTCGCTGCCCTGGATGAATCGCGAACCTATCCGCAAATGATCGACAACAAGGACGAGAGCCGCTTCGAACTGGAAGAGAATGGCTATCGCGCCTGGGCCGAATACCGCATCCGTGACGGCAAATATTTCATTCCCCATGTCGAGGCCGAACCGCCCCTGCGCGGCACCGGCGCCGCCGGCCGGCTGATGCAGCAGATCGTGGACCATGCCCGCGAACAGAGACTGGTGCTGGTGCCGCGCTGTTCCTATGCCCGGGCCTGGTTCGAGCGTCATCCCGAAGCCGAAGACGTGCTGGACTGAAGGGAAAGGACAATGACCGCCGAACCCCATGCGCTTTCCCTCGCCCAACTGTCGGCGGCCATCACATCGCGCCAACTCTCGCCTGTGGATGTGGTGGAAGCGCATCTGGCCCGCATCGCGGCGCTGGAGCCCCGGCTGCAGGCTTTCGTCGCGGTCTATGGCGGCGACGCCCGATTGGCCGCGGAGGCGGCCGACAAGGCGATCCGTTCCGGTCATGGGCTGGGGCCGCTGCACGGCATTCCCATCGCCATCAAGGATCTGGTGGAAGTGCAAGGCCGCGTCACTACCGGCGGCTCGCCCTCGCGCCGCAATGCCGTGTCCGCGCATGGCGCGACCTTGGTGAAGAAACTGATCGGCGCCGGCATGATCCTGCTGGGCAAGACCCATACGGTGGAATTCGCCTATGGCGCCTGGGGCACCAACCAGCATATGGGCACGCCGGTAAATCCCTGGGACCTTGCCACCCATCGCACGCCGGGCGGTTCATCGTCCGGCTCGGGCGTGGCGGTGGCGGCGCGCATGGCGCCGGCAGCCATCGGCAGCGACACCGGCGGTTCGATCCGCGTGCCCTCGTCCTGGTGCGGCATCACCGGCCTGAAAGTCAGCATCGGGCGCATCAGCACCCATGGCGTGCTGCCGCTCTCTCCCACCCTCGATACGCCGGGACCGATGGCGCGCACGGTCGAGGATTGCGCCATCCTGCTCGCTGTGATGCAGGGCCCCGATCCGCTGGACCGCCTGACCTTGCGGCTTCAACCCGCCGATCCCTTCACGCATCTGAAGCGTGGCGTGAAAGGCTTGCGATTGGCGCGCCTGCCCGCGCGCGAGCGGCCCAATCACGATGCCGATGTGCTGGAAGCTTATGACCGGTCACTGCAGGAACTGGAGCGTCTGGGCGCGGAGATTGTCGATCTGCCGCCGATAGGCCGCAGTTTCCGCGAGAATGGCGATCTGGTCGGCCGCATCATCTCGGCAGAGATCTATCCGCGCCTTGCGGCACTGGCCGAGGACCGGACCGCGCGGATGGATGAAGCGGTGCGGGCGCGCGTGCTGGCCGGCCGCGATATCAGCGCCCGCCAGTATTTCGATGTGCTGGCAGAGCGCGAAACCCACAAAGCGGAATTCGCCGCGGCCATGGAAGGAATCGATGCGGTGCTGTCGCCTTCGACCTTCACCCCCGCCATCCCCATCGACAGCGTCGATCAGAGCGGCACGCCGGCGGTTTCCACCCGCTGGGTGAATTTCCTGGACCTGTGCGCCCTGTCATTGCCCAATGGCACGACCACGGGCGGTCTTCCCACCGGACTGCAGATCGTCTGCCGCGAAGGCGATGAAGCCATGGCCCTGCGTATCGGCTGGGCGCTGGAAGCCGTCACCGACTGGCACAGAAGCGCGCCAAAACTGGATTGACCGCTAGCGCAGTTTCCAGGAGACCAGCAGGCCGGTGCCCACCTTGGGCGCGCCGCTCGAAAGGCCATCCTCGGCATAGGCGGTCAGGGAGATATCGTCCGTGGCCAGCCAGGTCAGGGAGGCGAAAAGCTGCTGCGCATCGGCCAGCGAGCTGCTGATCGAGCCGTCAAAGTCATAGGACGCGATGGCGACCAGCGTGTCGTCCAGCGCCACGGTGGTGCCGACCGAAAAGCTGGGTGCGTCGTTGAAGGAATAGAAGGACGGCTTGCCCGGCACGCGATAACCGAAATTCACGAACGGGCCCCAGATGTCGAACTGGCGCGAGACGTCTACGTAAAAGGAAAAGTCGGTCGCGCCCGTGCTCAAGCCCTTGGAAGTGTCCGCGGTCGCCACCTTGCTGCGCACGCTGACCGCGACATCGAAATCATCCAGGTCTTCGGACGGCAGCGAATAGGTGGCGCTGAGATTGAGATCGCCCCAGCCGCTGCGGCCCGTGGAATCGCTGCCGGGTTTGGGCGTGACCAGGACCGGGACACCGCCGGTTCCGATCACGACAAAAGATGGCCCGGTGATGGTGAGATAAGGCAGCGAGGCGCTGAACTGAAAGTCGTTCCAGCTGACGCCCAGATTGGTCAGCCCCACCAGAATGTCGGTGGTCTTGGGCGCGCCATAGCGGCCCGAGGAATAATCGATCGCGCTGGAAAGCGAGACGCTGGGCATGTCGCTGTCATCGGGTTTGGATGCCGGCGGCCCCTCCAGAGGCCCAACTACAGGCTTTGGCACGACCTTGGGGACAGCATCCTGCGCAAAGGCCGCTGTTGCCGTGGCCAGGATCGTGGCTGCGGCGAACACGCTGGATCTGTGCATTTCCCCCCACAGGCGTTGGGACTCAAGAACCGGATATGGAAACGGCTCTAGTGCCTCATTGCCGCGAGCTTGGCTTTCAATGCCAGCCGCAGAGCCTGAATCTGCTCACGAGTCGCCCTGGTGGTTTTTACGTCGGCTTTCGTGGTTGCGACACTGGCACTGATCTCGGCCCGCTGCTCGGCTGCGATGCCGGCGGCAGGGGGAAGCCCGCCCACGGGCTGCGCGACAGCACTGCCCGCCACAGCGAACAGCATAAACATCGCAGCACTCAGGGTCCCGAACTTCATAATTTGCACCCTCCACCCGGCGCAAACATGCCTAACCCGTTGAAACTATTAAATACGCATTAACACCGAGTTGCAATCGGTCAACGGTTCCCGACTCAACCTCATGTAATCGCTGGGCTTCGGCGCTTCAAGTGACAGCCCGTCAATCTTGCTGACCGGCTTCAGCGCCCCGCCGGACCCGACTCATGCCCGCTTTCCACATCCACGCCTGCGCACCGCTGTGGCGCCAGCTGGACGTCGCATTGCGCCACGCGCCCACCCGGCACCCGCACCTGATACTTTCCGATTTTGGGATCGGCCAGGATGAAGTCGCTGGAAATCACCTGGGCGCCGGAGGCGAAGGCCTTATCGCGCCGCTGGGTATTGCCGGCGCGCGCTTCCTTGGTGTCGGCATCGGCAAAGGTGTGAACGATGAAGCCCGCCTTCACCGCGGCGCTGATCTGCGCCGGCGCCTTGACCGGGTCCTCGATGGTGACAAAAGCGGCCGCAGGCGACCCCGTATCGGTGGCGACAAACATCACCCGCTTTTCCAGGGCGCGGCGCGACCCGCGATACAGCGCGACCTTGTCCCTGGAATCGTCGAGCAGGAAAATCACCTTGCCCCGCGATGCGCCCACTGTCGGCCAGGCGCCCGCCAGGACCGCGTCGCGCAAATTGGGATAAGCGCCCTGCACCATGTCGGGGGTGATGATCTCGCCCGCATGAAAGACCGACAGGATGGCGGCATTCAGCGCGTCGAACGCGGCCGCGTCGAATTTCTGGGGATGGGTGGCGCCCGGCATCGGCGTCTTGTCGTCATTGGTGCGCAGCGCGATGACGATGGGCAGATGGCCGGGATGGGCCCGCGACCAGCCGGCCACCGCCTGCAGACAGCCCACCAGGGTCGGACAGCTGGAATCGAAATCGATGTCCAGGATATGGATGACCTTGAAGCCGGGCTGGCTCATGTCATGCACGAATTTGTCGCTCACCAGTTCCATCGCCATCAGCGCGCCGGCAGGATGGGCATAAAGACCGCCCTTGGGATCGTTGGCGACATCGAACTCCAGCGAGCGCGCGCCCATGTCGAGTTGGGCGGCGATGGGCGGCTCGGCGAAATCCAGCTCGCGCGCATCCTCCGCCGAGCCCATGCGGATCAGCCCCAGCATGGAGGGACTGGGCCGCTGTTTGTAGCTTTCGGCGGTGCCGACAAACTGGATCTCATTCAGATGCAGATTGGCGTCGATCCAGGCGCGCGCGCAGCCCGATCCGGCCAACTGGGCGGTCCTGGCGTGCAGGTCACAGGTGGGCGCCGCATGGGCAAGGACCGGCAAGGCCATCAGAAGGGCTGAAATCGATACCAAAAGCCGCAAAATCCAAGCCCCTGGAGCGCCCCATCCTCGCTCCCGTTAGATGTCCCGCCCCGTCATGTTGGCGGTCATCATAGCGGCCCCAAAACGTCTGGCGACACTTAATTCGCCACATGCCATGGCCTATGCGCGTGCCAGAACGGCGGGAAAGCCGGCTCGCTCAGCGGCCCCAGCGCAGCACCAGCGGGTCCAGCCGGCGGGCGGTTTCGATCAGTCCCGCCCGGATGGCGGGATGAAGCGGCACCAGCGGATGGCGCACCATGCCGGAACGGATCACCTTGCCCTCCTCCATCAGGATCTTGGCAGCCTGCAACCCGCACTGACGGTTCTCATAATTGATCAGCGGCAGCCAGCGGCCATAGGCCTCGGCCGCCTTTTCACGCTCGCCCGCCAGCCAGGGATCGGTGATGGTGCGGATGCCGTCGGGATAGCCGGCGCCGGTCATGGCGCCGGTCGCGCCGGCTTCCAGATCGGGATAGAGCGTGATGCCCTCCTCGCCATCCCAGGGTCCTTCGATCAGATCGCCGCCCAGGCGGATGATTTCGCGCAGCTTGGCGGCGGCCTGGGGGACCTCGATCTTGAAATAGCGGATGTTGGGAATTTCCTGCGCCATGCGCACCAGGAAGGCTGGCGACAACGGTGTGCCCGCCACCGGCGCGTCCTGGATCATCACGGGGATGGACAGGCCTTCGGAAATGATGCGGAAGAATTCAAAGATCTGCGCCTCGCCCACCCGGAAGCTGGCGCCGTGATAAGGCGGCATCACCATCACCATGGCGGCGCCGGCGGCCTGGGCGCGGCGGTTGCGCGCGGCGCAGACGTTGGAGGCCATATGGGTGGTGGTGACGATGACCGGCACCCGGCCGGCGACATGGTCCAGCACCGCATCCATCACGGTTTCGCGTTCCGCATCGGTCAGCAGGAACTGTTCGGACCAGTTGGCCAGGATGCAGATGCCATGGGCGCCGGACTCGATGATGAAGTCAGTGCAGCGGCGCTGGCCTTCCAGGTCCAGATTGCCGGAGGCGTCGAACACGGTGGGAGCCACGGGAAAAACGCCGCGATACGGCCTGGATGACATGATGCTTTACTCCTAGCGCGCCGGTTTGCGCCCACCGGCAAGGGCGATTACCGCAACAATGATAAGACCGGTCAACAGCAGGCGCGTGCCGGCGCCCGCCCCGAATGTGTTCAGCATGGTGAGCAGCAGCACCATGAAAAGCGATGCTCCCCAGATGCCGGGCAGATTGGCTTCGCCGCCCGCCACCGACGTGCCGCCCACCACGACCACGGCAATGGACGCCAGCAGATATTCGTTGCCGATATCGACATTGGCGCCCCGGAAATAGCCGGCCAGCAGCGCGCCGTCCAGACCGCCCAGCATCCCGCACACCATATAGGTGATGGCGCGAATCCGGCCCACAGGAATGCCGGCGAGCCGCGCGGCGCGGTCGTTCTGCCCGATCGCCAGCACGGAGCGTCCATAAAGGGTCCGCCGCAGCACAATCGCCGCGCCCGCCGTGAATGCCATCACCAGAACCGCTAGCACGGGCACGCCCGCGACTTGCATACTGGTAAAATCGGCAAAGCCGGATGGCGGCTTGATCTGCAAGCCCCGCCCATAGGCGATGTCGATGGACTGGATGATGAAGCTGGATGACAAAGTGGCGATGATGGGGGGAATGCGCAGCAGCCAGATCAGAAGGTAATTGGCCGCGCCGATGGCGAGTCCGCATCCCGCCGCCGCCGCGAGCCCGGGCAGGATGGCGCCGTCGCCGCCATTCATCACCGTCATGGAGACGGCGCTGGCCAGGCCGATATTGGCGGCCAGCGACAGGTCGATATTGCCCGGGCCCAAGGTGATCACGAACATCTGCCCGACGCCGGCCAGGACCATGAACACCGACAGCGCCAGCGCCGCGGTGACGACACCGGCCACGCCATGGCCCTGCAAGGTGAAGACGGTGGCGGCAAAGGCGGCCAATGCGCCGGCAAACGACCAGGTCCAGGGACGCGAACGCAGCGCCGCCATCATGACGCGGCCTCCGTCCGGCTGAAGCGCGACCGGGCCGCCAGCACGATGATCAGAAGCGCGCCATTGGCGCCGATCTGCCAGTCCGGCGGGATGTGCAGGAAGGTCAGCAGCGGCGATGCCGCCAAGGTCAGGGTCAGCGCGCCAAGCACCGCCCCCACCGGCGAGACGATGCCGCCGACAAATTCGCCGCCGCCCAGAATGACGCCGGCGATGGACAGCAGGCTGTAGTTGCCGCCGATATTGGGATCGGCGGAGGTCGAAATGCCGATCAGCGCCAGGCTGGACAAGACGCCGAACGCACCCGCCAGCGCGAACAGCGCCATCTTGACCTTGAGCAGCGACCAGCCGGTGCGCACCACCGCGGCCGGATTGCCGCCCGATCCGCGCAACACCGCGCCATAGCCGGTGCGCATCAGAATGACATGACAGATCAGCGCCAGAAGGACCGCACCCAGCACCGGCAACGGCAGCAGCGGCGGCTTGAAGCTCATCAAGCTTTGCAGCCAGTCGGGCGCGGTGCCGCCCGGCTGGGGCAGGATCAGCACGGCGAGCCCCTGCCACACGAAACTCATGCCCAGGGTGACAACGATGGACGGCAGATTGCGTAAGTGGATCAGCGCGCCCAGCCCGGCATAGACCAGCACACCGCCCAGCAGGATGACGACGCCGATCAGCGGCGACTGATCCAACCAAGTCGCGACCACACAGCCGCAGAAGCTGATGAAGGCGCCGATGGAAAGGTCCAGCTCGCCGCCGGCGATGACGAACATCTGCGCGATAGTGGCCAACGCGATGGGCAGCGCCAGGCTGAGCATCAGGTTGAAGCCGAAATAGCTGATGGCGCGCGGATTGAGCCAGGCGATGGCGGCCAGCACCAGGACCAGCGAGAAAGCGGGCAGCAGTGCTCGCAGATGACGCATTAGGCCGGCTCCTGAAAGGAGAGCCGGATGATCTTTTCCTCACTGACCTCTTCGCCCGCCAGCTCGCCCACAATGGCGCCGCCATGGAAGACATAGACATGGTCGCAGTGCAGAAGTTCGTCGCTCTCGGTCGTGTACCAGAGGAAACAGCGCCCGCCCGCGGCTTCCGCGCGGATCAGCGCATAGACATCCTGCCGCGTGCCGATATCGACGCCGCGCATGGGATCATCCATCAGGATGATCGGCGCATCCGAAGCCAGCGCGCGGGCAAACAACACTTTCTGCTGATTGCCGCCCGACAGCGACAGGATGCCCAGGTTCATGTCGGGCGTGCGGATGCGCATCCGCTCTTTCCAGTCTTGCGCAATCGCCTTTTCGCGCGCCGGTGAAACCAATGCGCCCTGCTTCAGGTCCTTCAGCGCCCGGATGGTCATGTTTTCGGCAATCGACCAGCGCGGAAACACGCCGTCGCTCTGGCGGTCGCCGGCAACGAAAGCCGCGGCGCCGGACCGCGACGTCTCGCCCTTGGCGGATGCTTCCAGCACCTGGCGCAGCAGCCGCGTCTGGCCATGACCGGCCAGTCCCGCCAGGCCGACGACTTCGCCCCGGTGCGCCACCAGCGTCCGGTCGCCATGTCTGGGTCTGGCCCGCACGCACACCGCGCCGTCGCGGGCGCGCGCGCCGGCGCGCTCACCTTTCGGCATGTCCTCGCCGCCCATGGCCCGCACCAGCTTCTCGCGGTCGAAGTCCCGCGCCGGGCCGGCCGCGGCGATGCTGCCGTCGCGCATCACCACAATGCGGTCGACATGGCCCAGCACCTCGGCCAATACATGCGAGATCAGGATCAGGCCCGCTCCCTCTTCCGCCGCGCGCGCCATATGGGCGAGAAGCTGGGCAGAGGCGCGCGCATCCAGCGACGATGTGGGCTCATCCAGAATGACCAGCCGCAGCGGTTCGGCCACGGTGGTGAAGGCGCGCGCCACTTCCACCATCTGGCGCTGGCCGATGGCCAGATCGCGTACCGCGTCGTCCGCCGCGATGCCATGGCCGGGAAAGATCCGGTCCAGCATGTCGCCGATCAGCCTTGCAGCCTTCTTCAATCCGCCAAAGCCACGCAGCACTGGATGGAAGATGCGCACATTCTCCGCCACCGTCAGGTTGGGACAGAGCGACAACTCCTGGAACACGCAGCGGATGCCCTGCTGGCGCGCGCGGCGGGCGGAATACGCTTGCTGCTTCTCGCCAGCGACCGCGATATGCCCGCCATCGGCCGCCACAGCCCCTGCCAGAATCTGCATCAGGGTGGATTTGCCCGCGCCATTATGGCCGACCAGGCCGATACGCTCGCCACGGGCCACGGAAAAGTTCACGCCGCCCAGGGCGCGCACGGCGCCATAGCGCTTTTCGACACCCAAAAGGCCGACGATATCGCTGCCGGCTGTGGTCATTTCATATTGGCTTTGATCGCCGCCTGCGCATCGGCCTGGCTGTATTCATGGCTCGCCACGCCGCCCTTGGGAATGGCCTTCAGCGCCGCCTCGAAATTGTCCTGGGTGAAAGACAGGTAGGGGACGGTCAGATCGTGCGGAATCTTCCTGTTGCCATCCAGGATCTGCTGCGCCACCCAGAAAGCCAGGCTGGAAATGCCCGGCGCGATCGATCCCGACCAGGTGCGATAGCCGTTCTTGTCTTTCTGCTCCTTCCACCAGGCAAGCTCGTCCTGGCGATTGCCCATGATGATGGTGGGCAGCGGCCGGTGCGCGGCGGCAAAAGCCTGGGCCGCGCCATAACCGTCACCGCCCTGATCCACCACCCCGACCACGGCCGGCATGGACGGCAATACGGTGGTGACCGCCTTCTGGGCGGTGGTCTGATCCCAATCGCCTTCCACCGACCGCACAATCTTGAAATTGGGATGGGCTTTCAGCCCCGCCAGGATGCCGGCATGAATGGTGTCGTCGATGGAGGTGCCCGCCAGGCCGCGGATCTCCAGAAGGTTGCCGCCTTCGGGATGCAGCCTGGCCATCTGCTCGACTTCCTGGGCGCCCAGCGCCTTGTAGTCGATGACGACGCGCCAGGCGCAGGGCGCGGTGACAATGCCGTCGAACGAGACCACGACGATGCCCGCGTCACAGGCCTGCTTGATCGCGCCGTTCAGCGCGGTGGGCGAGGCCGCATTGATGATGATGGCGTCATAGCCCTGCAGGATCAGGTTCTGCACCTGCGCGGCCTGGGTGGGCACGGCGCGGTCGGGGGTGGTGAAGACATCCGCCGCGGCCACGACATGATCGGCCACCGCCTTTTTGCCCACCAGGCCGTAGCTTTTCAGCATCGCCTGGCGCCAGCTGTTGCCGGCATAATTGTTCGAGAAGGCGATCTTCTTGCCCGATGTATTGGCGCTGGCGGGCATGACGGCGGCCAGAAGACAGAGCGCGATGGTAACGGTTTTGCTGGTTTTCATGGCCGGTCAGATCGCGGTGAAGGTTCGCACGGTATAACTGTCGAAATTGGCTTCCATCTGCGACCACACCCGGGTGTGCAGATCGCTCGCCACCCAGGCTTGCTGCGCGCCCTGGTCTTCAAAGGCGATGATCAGGGCATGGCTGCCCGCATCCTGGGGCTTGAGGAATTCCACATTGACAAAGCCGGGTTGGGCGGAAATGGCCGGGCGGAATGTTCCGCGATAGGTCTTTTCCGCCTCCGGCGCCTGGCCGGGCTTCACCTTGATGTCGACAATCAGAACAAACACTGCCACCTCGCCTGTTTTATCCGCCGTTCAACGCGCGCCCGTCCGCATCCGGTTTTCTTCCGTCAGCATATAGGCCTTCTTGCTCTCGAAATCCCTGGCGATGCCGATGATCATGAATTCCAGCGGCGTCTTGCCGGTGGCGGCGAAGGCGCGGCTTTCGCCCAGCGCCGCCGGCACCGCGTCGCCGGCATGGATCTGGGCGCTCTCGCCATTGATCGTGACGGTGCCGTCGCCGCTGATCACATAATAGACTTCCGCCATATCGGGCTTGGTGTCGGGCCCGGCGGTGACGCCCGGCGGCAGCACCAGATGATCGACATAGGACCAGGTGGTGTAGAAGGTGCTGGGGTCCAGCGCCCGGTGATACATCGCGGTGCCCTTGCCGCCATCGAAATTCGGCATCGACTTGTCCAGCGACTTGTCAAGGTTCATGTGAATGAACTGGGGAATGGCGTCCTTGGGCGCGCCGACGCGCCCGTCATCCAGATTCCAGGCATCGTAATAATGCGGCAGCAGGCCGACATTGATGTTCATCCATTGCACGGGCTTGCCGGTCTGGTTGGTGATGGCGTGACTGTGGCCGAGCCGCGCCACCGCGCCGGCGGGCCCCTTCAGCACCGAGGTGCGGCCGTCGATGGTATATTCCGCCTCGCCATCGAAAATGACGAACATTTCTTCGCAGTAATTGTGGAAGTGCTCGCCGATGCCGCCGCCCGGCAACAACACACCGCGATGCAGGAAGAAAAGATTGACGCCCAGATTGAACTGAGCCGTCTTGCCGCTGCCGTCGAACAGCGCCATGTAATCCAGCGGGCCGGAGCCGTTATGGCTGGACTCATGATGCTGCCATTTGGAGGTATCGCCGCCATGGGCGATGCGCTGCGCCAGGGGAACATGCACACGCGAAAGCGGGCTCGACGCCGTATAGGGATCGGCCGGAAAGGTCATGCCCGGCACCTGGGCCAAGGCGGCGATTGGCGTCAGCGCCAGCAATGTCGCGAGCAGGCTTGTCTTCAGCATCACGCCCTCCCTTTCCCGGTTGTCAGATATGACCCTGCATGAAACTTTCGGTGTGCGGGCCGATCCTTGTCTCGACCGCATATAGCGAGGTCGAGGCCGTGATGAACAGGGTGCGCCAATCCGGCCCGCCCCAATGCAGATTGGCGACCATCTCCGGCACCGCGACCTTGCCGATCAGCCGGCCATCGGGCGCGAAAACCCAGATGCCGTCGGGCCCGGTGCACCAGATATTGCCCAGCGCATCGCATTTCATGCCGTCGGGCAGCCTGCCCGGCTGCGCGTCATCGGCGATGCCGCTGGCGAAAATCCGCATGTTCTTCAGTTTGCCATCCTCGACATCAAACATGCGGATGCTAGCCTGTTCGGTATCGTTGATGTAGAGCCGCTTTTCATCAGGTGAAAAACACAGACCATTCGGCTGGGTGAACAGGGACTTCTCCACCACCAGTTCCACCGCCCCGCCGCCGGGCGGAACGCGATAGACACCGCGAAAATCCAGCTCGCAGGGACGTTCCACCCCGAAACCGGGCATGCGGCCGTAAGTGGGGTCGGTGAACCAGATCGCGCCATCCGCGGCCACGACAATGTCGTTGGGCGAATTCAGCTCCTTGCCCTCGAAATGGCTGGCGACCACCTCCCGCTTGCCGTCGCTGAAACGCACGACACTGGAGGTGGCGTGTTCGCAGACCAGGAGCCTGAGCTCGCGGTCATAGGTCATGCCATTGCCCTTGTTGGAGGGCTTGAGGACTTCGGAAAATTCCTTGCCGTCCCAGCGCCTGCGGATGGACGCGGGGATATCGGAGAAGAGAAGAAAGTGATCCCGGGGATGCCAGATGGGGCCTTCGGTGAAGGTGAAGCCCGCGCCGATCTGGCGGCATGGCGCATCCAGATCCAACAGAGACAGGAACGCCGGATCAAGCGCCTGATGTGCCATTCGATATCCGCCCACGAAACCCGCGGTTTCTCTCGACCCGCGTTGTCATTAACGCCGAGAATAGAGCATGGCGATAGCCCCGGCTCAATGGGGCGCGTCCCGGACATGACGCCGGCGCAGGCGGAAATCTATCGTTTGGACTTTTTGGCCTTGGCACGCGCCTGCTTGGCGCCATTGGTGACGCCGGGCCATTTCGGCGCGGTGGTGATGTCGATGAGCGCCAGATCCACCAGTTGCGCCATCGCCCGGCGCGCGGCCGCCGCATTGCCGTCCTCGATCGCCTTGAACACCTTGCGATGGTCGGGCATGGGATCGCGTTTCAAGGGCGCATAACGCTGCTTGAAGATGGTGGTCCAGCTGACCGCGGCGTTGATGCTGCTGGTCATGGAAGTGAGGAAGGCATTCCCCGACGCCGCCAGCAGCGCGGCATGAAACTGCTCGTCGGCCTCGCGCCATTCCCGGTTGTTGGGTTTGTGGCGGCTCATCACGTCCAGTGCCGCGGCCATGGGCTTGAGCTGGTGCGGGCCGCGCCGCTCGGCGGCCAGGGCGGCGGCTTCCGGTTCGACCATCCGGCGCAACTCGAACAGGCTGTAGACCAGGGCATAATCGGGCTCGATCTGGAAAATCCAGGACAGCACATCGGGGTCCAGCAGATGCCAGGCGGACCGCTCGTTCACCCGTGTGCCGGCCTTGGGCCTGGAATTCACCAACCCCTTGGCCACCAGAATGCGAACGGCTTCCCGGTAGGCGGACCTGGACACCTTGCGCTGATCGCTGGCTTCGACCTCGCCTTCCAGCACCATGCCCGGATGCAACATGCCGGACACGATCTTGATCCCCAGGTCACGCGCGATCGTGCCAGGTATTCGCAGATTTGACGGCGCTTTTTTCACGAAGGGGGATAGGGAACCGACAGCCTCGTCTACAATTCGCACAGGATTTTCCACGTCGCAAGGGCGCCTTGGCTGACGGGAGAGCGGGCGAAAGGGTCAGGCGGAATAGCCGAGCGGATGATCAGCCGGGCGTATTTGCCAGAGACGGGCGCGATCAATGGCTTCCGCGCGCTCTGGTAGCGCTCGCAGGGTCTTGGGGCGCGCCTGCATTTGTCTGACAAATATGCGCCAACCTGGACTGGCTGAAACAGATGGTCCACGACCGGACTATATCGTCGGCAGGCCCAGATGCTGCCACAGCTGCTCGATCTGAAACAACTCCAGCTCGATGGCGTTTTCGATATCCGCGATCCTGCCCGCCGACTGTCCTCTGGATTTGCGCGCATGGCTTTCGGTCAGCACTTCGCCCAGCGTGCCCGTCACAGTCTGGTCAGGATGTTCATCCGTGAGCCGCCATCCGGGCGCATCCAGCTTTTTGGTCAGATCATCTTGCATGGGTTTGTTTGTCATGGGGCACCTATCCTGTCCGTATGATACCCCATCGCCGCGCCTGGCATCATCAACAATGCGCGGCGGATTGTTCCCCGCCATCAGCCCTCACCCATGCCGCGCCGGATCGCAGGCTCCATTTGTTCGGCCAGATAGTCGACCAGCAGCCTTCCCGCGGGCGTGAGGCTTTTCTGGGTGGCGAACACCAGATGAATGGTAGCCGGCTCGGACTGCCATCCGGGCAGGACGCGCACCAGCCGCTTGTCTTCCAGCGCGGCCCGCACCACCTCGAACGGCAGAAAGGCGACACCCAGGCCATCTATGGCGGCCTGCCGCACCAGATTGAAGTCGGTGGTCCACAGCCTTGGCTCGAAGGTGACCGCCTGGCGTTCGCCGCCCGGTCCTACAAGTGTATAGCTCTGGCGCGTCGCGCTCTCATTGGAGCTGAGGAATGCAAGCCCCGCCAGGATTTTCGGATCATCGCCCGCGATGCCATGCTGGGCCACAAAGTCCGGGCTGGCCACCAGCACGCGCCAGCTGGTTGCAAGCTTGCGCATGGTCACCATCTCATTGCCCAGCTCGGTGCGGGCCCTAATGGCGATGTCGATCTTGTCCTCGAACAGATCCACCGGACGGTCGGAGACCACCACCTGCACCTTGATCAGGGGGTATTGTTTCAGAAAGGCCGGCAGAATTCGCGGCAGCAGATATTGGGCGGCGGCCAGTGGCGCGGCCAGGCGCACGATCCCGCACGGGCCGCTGCGCATCTGGTCCAATTCCTTCTCCGCCGCATTCAGCGCGTCCAGGGTGGCGCGGGCCTTCTGGTAATAGGAATTGCCGGCATCGGTCAGGCGGAAATGACGGGTGGATCGTTCCAGAAGCCGCATGTGCAGCCGCTCCTCCAGCCTGCCCACATGCCGGCTCAGGCTGGATTTGGGCATGTTCAATGCCCGGGCGGCGGCGGAAAAACCCTTGTGCTCCACCACCGCGGCGAAAAAGGCGATGTCGTTCAGGTCCTGCATGGCGCGCCTCCGGGCCGGGTCATCGTTCCACATGTGGAACGATGAGTTCCCTTTCAAGGACCTACTGACAGTTAGATGGCGATCTTAGTTTCCCGGTCACGAAAGGCCGGCTTTCCGGCTTTTGACAAGCCAGGAGGGCAACAGTCATGAAACTGCTTCATATCGATTCCGGCATTCTGGGCACGGCTTCGGTCAGCCGCCAGCTGTCCGCCGACGCGGTCGCCGAATGGCGCGCGCGCCATCCCGACACCGAAGTGGTCTACCGCGACCTGGTCGCCCGGCCCCTGCCCCATCTTTCCGGCGAACAGCTGTTCGCGGCCGCCGCCGATCCCGGCCAGCGGAGCGCGGAGATGCAGGCGATCCTGTCGGAAAGCGAAGCGGTGCTGCAGGAATTCCTGGACGCCGATGTCGTGGTGATCGGCGCGCCCATGTACAATTTCGGCATTCCCAGCCAGCTCAAGGCCTGGATCGACCGCATCGCGATCAAGGGCAAGACTTTCACCTATGGCGAGGCGGGCCCCAAGGGCCTGGCCGGCGGCAAGACGGTCGTCATCGCCTCGACCCGCGGCGGCTTTTATGGCGCGGCGTCGCCCGTGGCCGCCTTCGACCATCAGGAAGCCTATCTGAAAAGCGTGTTCGGCTTCCTGGGCGTGACCGACATCCGCCTGCTGCAGGCGGAGGGCCTCAATGTCAGCCCGGAGCAGAAGGAAAAAGCGATCCACCAGGCCAGGGGTCATGTGACCAATCTGATGGCCGCGCCGGCGCGTGCGCGCCAGACGGCAAGCGCTTAGAAGGTAACGGAAGGCGGCCGTGCTGCTACTGATGGCATTGGTTCCGGCCGCCTTCGCGTCCAGATATATGTGAGGAATGACAGAACCGGCCGTGGCCGGTTCTGTTGCAAACGCAGGTCTGATGTCATGAAGAAGATCCTCGGCGTGCTCGAAAACAACCGGCAGCATTGGGTGGGCGACGGCTTTCCCGTGCGCACCCTCTTTTCCTATGACGGGCTGGGCCAGCAGATCAGCCCCTTCCTGCTGTTCGATTATGCTGGTCCCGCCCGCTTCGCGCCTTCGGACCGGCCGCGTGGCGTGGGCCAGCATCCCCATCGCGGCTTTGAAACCGTCACCATCGTCTATGAGGGCGAAGTGGCGCATCGCGACTCCACCGGCAAGGGCGGCACCATCGGACCGGGCGATGTGCAGTGGATGACCGCGGCCAGCGGCATCCTGCATGAGGAATTCCATTCCCCCGCCTTCACCAGAAGCGGCGGCGATTTCCGCGTCGTGCAACTGTGGGTGAACCTGCCGGCCCGGGACAAGATGGCGGCGCCGGGCTATCAGGCGATCCTCGGCACCGACATTCCCGCGGTGACCCTGCCGGGCGCGCGCGTCCGCGTGATCGCCGGCGATTTTCAAGGCACGCGCGGAGCGGCCAGAAGCTTCACGCCGATCAATCTGTGGGACGTGAAGATGGACAAGGGCGCATCCCTGCGGCTGGAACTGCCGGAAGGCCATAACGCGGCCGTAGCGGTGCTGTCGGGCGCGGTGTCGCTCAACGGCGAGAAAAGCCTGCGCGATGCCCAGGTCGCGTTGCTGGAGCCCGCGGGCACGCAGGTACAGCTTGAGGCCAGCGATGACACCATGCTGCTGGTCATGACCGGAGAACCGATCCGCGAACCCATCACGGGCTATGGCCCTTTTGTGATGAATTCGGAGGCGGAAATCCGCCAGGCCATCGCCGATTTCAACAGCGGGCGCTTCGGCCAGATCGCGGCGCCAACGCCCTGATACAGGCGCGCAGCAGCGCGCGGATATTGCGGATAAGGTATCTGAACCCGCTGCCGGCGTGAGGATCGCCATAATGAATGAGCGCGGTTGCCCGCAACTGGTTCGGGGCGCAGGCCTCGTTGGCATGTAGCGAACGATAGCCCCAGAACACATAGGCATCTCCGGGTCTCAGCCGGATGGCGGTGGCATCATGGTTGCGCAGGCGCGCCAGCTTGCGCAGCAACCGCTGCGCAAGCGGATTGTCGATCAGGAGCTTGTCCATGAGATTGCGGACATAGCTTGCGCGGATGGCGCGCCGGTTGGGGAACAGGATCAGATCGCCGGCCGGTCCCTGGTCCGGCAGCAACACCGGGAACAGGACCGTGACGACATAGGAGTCATAGTGGAAGATGCCGGATTGACGGCGGCCACTTTCGCCTTTCAGGCAGCGGAAGACCTGATAGAAGTCCTGCTCGGGCGGCGCCCGCCCGGTGCTGGTTTCATAAAGTTGACGGCAGAAGAGGCGAAACGCATCGCAATCGCCCAGCGTACCCAGCACGGTATCGGCCAGGGCCGCATTGCCGTGGAAAGCGATGTACTCGCCATTCGCGGTCGTGGCTGTGTCGCGCGCAAAGCGCTGCAGCTGCGCCAATTCCCCGGTGTGGAAATAATTTTCCACCACGCCATAGCCCTGGCGCGCGATTGCCTGCCCCAATGTCGTCACTTCCTGCAGATCCACAGCGCGTGGCATGGCGATGTTCAGCGTGGCGATGAGCGCACCGTCCGTCAAGGATTTGCCGGCGCGGATCGGACCATGCAATCAAATCTTCAAATGATCGTGCGGATTCAGGACAGGTTCCGGTCATAGGCGCTGGAAACATGGAACGCGATGACGCCACGATCACGCGGCCTTCGCGTGTTCGTTTTCATTGTTGCCGTTGGAACGCGGGAACAGTTCTCGCCTTGCGATCAGAGATTGCGAGATGCGCTGCTTCCCGCGCGGTTCGATTACGCATTGTGACATGAGCGCGCCTGCCATGGCGCGAGCATGTCCCGTGGACATGCGAAAACGGCAAACGCCCTGAGCGGAGCGAAGGGCAGCCGTGCCTGCCGCGGGCGGACACTACGCTGTCGCTAGTCCGCCCTTGGCATTCATCTTCGCGCGGTCCGCGCGAAGATGAATGGTCGGAGCGGCGGGATTTGAACCCACGACCCCCAGTCCCCCAGACTGGTGCGCTAACCAGGCTGCGCCACGCTCCGACATTGATTTTTCAGGGCTTTTGAAGCCCCAGGGGGTACGAAAGGCGGCGGACTATAGGGATCGCCCTACCCGTCAGCAAGCCCGTATCTCGCGGATTTTTCCGGCATTTTGTCCGGCGTGGCCGGGCCCGTCCGGCTAATTCACAAGCCCTTCGCGGGCGGCCTGCAGGCGGGTTTTCAAGCCGCAAAGCTCGTCCAGCAGCTCTTCCAGCCGCGCCCGGTCTTGCGCCGGCAGACCGTCATCCTGGGCCGCTTCGACAATGGGCTCCGCCGCCATGTCCTGCGCGATTTCGGACTCGACCGCGCTTTCCGGCTCGGCCTCAGGCGCGGCAACGCTTTCGATAACGGTCTCCACCGCCGGCATGGCGGGCGCCGCATCCAGCACGGGGAATTCCCGCGACGGCGGCGCGCTTTGTGGAAAATCGAAGAACGGCAAATCCAGCGTGTCGGGCACAGCGCGCAAATGATTGGCGCGCTTTTTCGCCGGCTTGGGAGCGGGCGGCGGCGGCGCGGGCGCCGCCACGGGCTTTTCGATATAGACGATCTTCTCGACCACCTGGACCTGCGGCTCGCCCGCGCGCGGCCCGCCCCGGCCCAGATCCGCGACATGGCGCAGGCCCCGTTCCTTCAGAATCTTCTGCACGCCGCGGATCGTCAGCCCGTCGCTATAGAGCAGCGCGCGGATGCCTTTCAGCAGATCGATATCCTCGGGCCGGTAGTAACGGCGGCCGCCGGCGCGTTTGACCGGGCGAACCTGCGCAAAACGGCTTTCCCAGAAGCGCAGCACATGCTGGGGCACGTCCAGTTCGATCGCGACTTCGCTGATGGTGCGGAAGGCTTCCGCCGATTTCTGCGGATAGGCGAAAGCCGCTGATGACATCAGTCTTCAGCCTCTGGCATTGGGGTTTGGCCGTTGATCACGGCTTTCAGCACATGGCTGGGGCGGAACACCAGCACGCGGCGGGGCGCGATCGGCACTTCGTCGCCGGTCTTGGGATTTCTGCCCATGCGCTGGGATTTCTGGCGCACGGCGAAGGTTCCGAAGGAGGACAGCTTCACCGTCTCCCCCTTGGCCAGGGCGCCGCAGACTTCTTCCAGCATGTCCTCGACCATCTGGGCCGAGTCTGTGCGCGACAGGCCCACGGCCTGGAAGACCGCTTCTGTCAGGTCGGCTCTGGTCAAAGTTCCCGTTGTCATGGTCCCCACGACTCTTTCGCTTATCCACAATACGGTAGGGTGTGCCGGAAAGCCCGTCAAGATCAATGGCTTGGCTTTCGGTGTGCCGAAGGCACACGAGCGGGTCCAGTGGACCCGCGAGAGGAAGCCAAGGCCGCGCCTCCCTCACTACGCTCGAAGAGGGGCAAGCTTTTCTAGACTCGCTGACGTCGCTTCGCCAAGAAAAGCTAAGCCAGCTTGGGCGAGCGGCTGGAGAAGCCCCGCGCCCTCAGGTCTACCAGCGCACAAGTCTACCAGCGAAGAAGAGCAGCGCCCCAGGTAAAGCCGCCGCCCATGGCTTCCAGCAGAACCAGATCGCCCCGCTTGACGCGGCCATCGCGCACTGCCGTCACCAGCGCCAGCGGCACCGAGGCGGCCGAGGTATTGCCATGCAACGCCACAGTCGAGATCACCTTGTCCGCATCGATGCCCAGCTTGCGCGCCGTGCCGTCCAAGATGCGCTGATTGGCCTGATGCGGCACGAACCAGTCGATCTCGGCGACCGGAATGCCGGCGGCATCGGCCGAGGCGCTGATCGCGGCCGCGATGTTGGTGACGGCATGCTTGAAGACTTCCCGGCCCTGCATGCGCAGCTTGCCCACGGTCTGGGTCGAGGAAACGCCGCCATCGGTATAGAGCATGTCGTGCAGCCGGCCGTCGGAGAACAGCCTGGTGTTCAAGACGCCCTGATCGGAATTGTCGCCAATCCCCTCATGGGCCTGCAGCACCACCGCGCCGGCGCCATCGCCGAACAGCACACAGGTGGTGCGGTCGTTCCAGTCCAGCAGGCGCGACATGGTTTCGGCCCCGATCAGAAGGATGGTGCGCGCCGCGCCGGTGCGGATCATGCTGTCGGCCACCGACATGCCGTAGATGAAGCCCGAGCACACCGCCTGTACGTCGAATGCCGCGCCATGGGCCATGCCCAGCCGCGATTGCACGATGGTGGCGGTGGCGGGAAAGCTTTCATCCGGCGTGGTGGTGGCGCAGATGATCATGTCCAGTTCGCCGGCGTCGATGCCGGCATCGGTCAGGGCGGCGCGCGCCGCGCCCAGCGCCAGGTCGGAGGTCTTTTCACCCGGCGCCGCGATATGGCGCTGGCGGATGCCGGTGCGCTCGCGAATCCATTCATCCGATGTGTCCACCTTCCGGGCCAGATCGTCATTGGTGACGATATTGGCCGGCAGAAAGGCGCCGCAGCCGATAACGCGGGATCGGATCATAATTCGCTCGCCTTGGATGCGCGGGTCTGGTCGCCGGCGCTTTCGGCGGCAATGCGCAACCGGTCGGCGGTGATGCGCGCATTGATGTTGGCGCGCGCCATGTCGATGGCAGTATCGACGGCGCTGGCAAAGCCCACGGCGTCGGCGCCGCCATGGCTTTTCACCACCACGCCGTTCAGGCCCAGGAAAATCCCGCCATTCTGGGCGCGCGGATCGAGCTTCCTGCGCAGCGTGTTGAGCGCACCCGACGCGATCACCGCGCCGATGCGCGACATCAGCCCCCGCTTCAGCGACTGGCGCAGATAGGCGCCCACCAGACGCGCGGTGCCTTCAGCGGTCTTGAGTGCGATATTGCCGGTGAAGCCATCGGTCACCACTACATCGACCGTGCCCTTGGCGATGTCATCGCCTTCGACAAAGCCGTGAAAGGCCATGGACAGGTTGCAATTGCGCAGGATCTGGGCCGCGCCGCGCACCCCGTCATTGCCTTTCTGCTCCTCGGCGCCGACATTGAGGATGCCGACGGTCGGCTTGGCCAGGCCCAGCAGCACATGCGCGAAGGCCTCGCCCATCACCGCGAAATCCACCAGCTGTTCTTCCGTGGCGCTGACATTGGCGCCCACGTCCAGAACGACAGTCTGTCCCTTCAGGGTGGGCCAGATCGTGGCGATGGCGGGACGGGAGATGCCTTCGATGATGCCCAGCCCGAACATGGACACCGCCATCAGCGCCCCGGTATTGCCGGCCGACACCGCGACATCGGCATCGCCATCCTTCACGCACTGGATGGTATGCCACATGGATGTGTCCTTGCCGCGGCGCAGGACGTGGGACGGCTTGTCTTCCATGCTGACGCGGCCGGGCGCGTGCTGGATGGTGGAACGGGATTTCAGCGTGGGGTGACGGGCCAGAAGCTTGGTGAGCTGGGCTTCGTCGCCATGCATGACAAAGCGGACATCCTTGTGGCGCTGAATGGTCTTGAGCAATGCGCTCACGACGACGCCAGGGCCGGCATCGCCGCCCATGGCATCGATCGAGACGGTCAGGGCGCGGGTCACGGCCACCTTCCGGCGGTGGAGGTGTTAGCTCTTGGCCTTTACGACTTCGCGGTCGGCATAATGACCGCAGGAACCGCAGACATGATGGGGACGCTTGGGCTCGCCGCAGTTCGGGCAGTCCCCATAGGCGGCCGCCGTCAGGGCATGATGCGCGCGGCGCATGTTGCGGCGCGACGGCGAGGTTTTTCTCTTTGGGACCGCCATGGCGGAAGACTCCTAAAAGCCAGCCCTGGAAGGGGTGGCGAAAACAGGCGGGGTGGGTAGCAGGAAAGTCGGGGCGGTTTCAACCCCAAAACCCCGGCTTTGGCCCGGTTTTGTAAGGGGTTAAGGCCCTATTTGAGCCCCTTGAGCACGGCAAAGGGGCTTTCGGGCTTCTCCTGCTCCCCGGTTTGGGTGGAAAATTCCACACCCGGGCGGCGGGGATAAGGCTCCAGGGACAGGACAAATTCCTCCAGAAGCGGCCCGGCAAGGTCGTAATGCAGGCTTTCGATCTCCTCCGGCCCCTCCTCCTCGCTGTCCAGGATCAGCTCCGGTCCCGAATCATCCTCCACCGGCTTATGGCGGACCGGGCCGATGAAATGCAGTTCCCGGGTGAAACTGTGATTCATCCGGCTTTCGACCGGCTCCAGGGTCACCACGCAGGCCTGGACCACATCCGCGGTCAGCCGATAGGCCAGGGCGAACCGGCTCGCGCCCAGCTTGCTGATGGCGATTTTGGCCTCAAGGCTGCCCAGCGCGACGATGCCGGCCCAGCGGGCGATGGCCGCACGCTGATCGGCATCGGCGGTGATCGTCACCGCGTCCCCGGCATTGCCAAGGCGGGCGAGATTGTAGCTATGGGTGAGCGGCAGGCCGGGGGCGTGAGGATGAGCGGTCATGGCTGCTTATATGGTGGGCAACTTATTTGATGGGAAGTGGGCCGAAATCGAGCGTCGCGGGCAGGCTGGCGGCCAGGGATTTGCGGGCCGCCATGGCATAGCCGGCCAGTGCGCGCGCGGGCGCGTCGGCGCCGGCGGCGCCGCGCCAGATGTTGCGGGCCAGCGCCCCGGTCAGTTCGTCCTCGCTCTTGGCGGCGTCATAGGCGGCCATGCGGCCATAAAAGGCCTTGGCCATGGCCTTGAGCTTGTGGCCGATGCCGATATCGCCCACGCCCTGCTCGCGCATAGCCTCGTCAAAGCCGGTGAAGATGGTGTTGGTCAGGTCCTGCGCCAGCGCCCCGCCCTTCAGCTCGGCCAGCACCAGCCAGGCATGGAAAGCCAGCATGTCGAAGCGGCCGTCCATGGTGTCGGCCACGCCAAATGCCGCGAAAAAGACCGGTTCCCGCGCCCGGCTAACCAAGCCGTCATAAAGCGCGCGCGCATCCTGCTTGCGTGCGGTCGATTTTCTCAGCAAATTCAACATCGAAAGTCCCTGTCTGCATTGCGGGCTTGCGCCTTAAGGCTTGCAAGCCCGGCCGCCGGGACGATAGCACATCATTGCTGTTGAAGGTCGCGTGGTCATGAAAGTCGTAAAGCTTGCCTGGTTGCCGCTTGCCGCGGCGTGCGCCCTTATCGCCTGTGCGCCTGTGATCAGCCAGCGCGGCTATCTGCCGGACCCCGATGCCGAAGCCTCGATCAAGGCTGGCAAGGACACCAAGACCACGGTGCAGGAGCGGTTGGGCTATGCCTCCACCACGGCCACCTTCGGCAATGACAGCTGGTATTACATCTCCGCGACCGAAAAACAGGTCGCCTTCTTCAAGCCGGTGGTGCTGAAGCGCCAGATCATGGCGGTCTATTTCGACAAGGAGAACAAGGTCATCGGCATACGCCATTATGGCTTGCGGGATGGCCATGTGATCGCATTTGAAACCCGCGAGACGCCGGCGCGCGGCCGCGAAACCACCTTCCTGCAGGAACTGCTCAAGGCCACGCCGGGCAGTTCCGCCACCAACATCCAGGAAACCAACCCGGGCAATGGCGGCGGCCCGGTCCCGTAACGCTGTCGTTCGTCAAACCTGAGGTCCCGTGACGTGCGCGGTGTGCCGCGCGAGCGGCCGCGCCGAGGCCAGGCCGTAAACGCAATCCAGGTCGCGCCACACTTCAAACGGCGCGCCACCGGCGAGCCGCGAGGCGGCCGAGATCGCGGCCTCGTCGTCGATCAGATCCTGTTCGTGAATCCGGGCCGCGCTATAGCGGTCATCCTTCAGTATACGGATTTCATATGCGGGCATGGCCATCTCCGGGGCTCGGACGCAATCAAACCGTGACGTTAGGCAATTTGAAGGCACATAAATGAAGCTTTTACACATCAGGCGCTGAAAAAGAATTTACGAAAGCAACGAAAAAGCGGGCCATGGATTATGCATCCGGTGGGGAAGTATCCGAGTCGCCGCCACGGCATGTTGCACGCGCGAATGTGCGCGGCGCTGGCATTGCTTTGGTCGGGTGCCGCATCCCAGCCGGCCTTCGCCGATGACACCCTGCAATATTTCGACGATTCGGCGGACGCGGCGCGGGCCAGCCAGCCGGAATGGAGTTCGCCGCTCGCCACCACCACCGCGCTGATGGAACAGCGGCTGCGGCTGGACCTGAACCAGCAGCATTCCGGCAATGGCGCCGATACGACACTGCTGGATGGCGGCAAGGGGCTGGATCTGATCGTCAGCCCGACCAATGAAATCCAGATCGCGCTGCCGCCCTATGACATGCGCACATCGACGCCGACATCGAAAGCATTGGCGGGCTATGGCGATTGGGCTTTTCTGCGCCTGGAACAGCGGCTGTTCAGCGCCAACAAGGATGACGGCGATTATGTCGTCACCGCCTGGCTCGGTGTGCAGGCGCCCACCGGCATCAAACCGCTGACCAGCTCGGCCTGGGCGCTGCAGCCCACGCTCGCCTTCGGTAAGGGCTGGGGCGCATTCGACATCCAGGGCACCATCGGCGCCAGCCTGCCGACATCCAATGTCCATGTGCTGGGCCAGCAGATCCAGAGCAACACCGCTTTGCAATATCACCTGGGCACGCTGTTCTGGCCGGAGCTGGAGGTGAACTGGACCTATTATCCCGATGGGCAGCGCGCCGGCCTCAATCAGGTCTATCTGACCCCCGGTGTCGTGATCGGGCGATTCGACATCGGCCATGGCCTGAAATTCACCACCGGCGTCGGCTATCAATTCGCGGTCGCGCCCGACTATCGCGCCAAGCCGCTGACCCCGGCCTATGCCAGCGCCCTGATCGTCACCACACGGATGAATTTCTGACGGATGAACAGGCGGGCAACCGCGCCCTGTCCCGCACGTTTTCGCATGGAAGGCCTTTTCGAAAGAAAGAAGGTTCCGCCATGCGTCCCTGGATTCTGATTCCAGCCGCCCTGCTGCTTGGCACTGCGGCCGTCGCGCAACCTTATGGACCGCCGCCACCAGATGGCTATGGCCCACCGCCGCCCAATGGCTATGGCCCGCCGCCGCCCGATTCGCGCGACATGTATTGCCGCCACCAGGCGGCCGCGGCCACCGGCTACACCACGCCAGGCGAAGCGGCGCGCCGGGAACAATCGACGGGCTCGGTAGGAGGTCTCCTGGCGGGCGGCGCGCTGGGCGCCATCATCGGCGGCGCTGCCGGCAACGCCGGGCTAGGCGCGGCCGCCGGCGCGGGCGCGGGCCTGATCGGCGGCACCGCCGTGGGGTCGGAAAATGCGCGGGAAGCCGCGCGCGAGGTGCGTCACCAGTATAACCGGGCCTATTATGGCTGCATGAACCAGGCCGCGAATGCGCCGCCGCCAGTCCCACCGCCCGGCTATGAAGCGCCGCCGCCCGATGACGGCGCCCCGCCGCCTCCGGCGCCGCCGCCACCGGACGACCGCTATCCGTAACAGGACAAAAGCCGAAATTTTTCAGGCAACTGCAATCTATTTTTACGATAATAGATGAGGAAACGTGCGCGAGCCGGCCGCTTCTGTCAGAATGTTGTCATGCGCAAGATATGGCCCGAAGCGGTGATCGTCGCGGCATTGCTGCTGGCCCTGCCCGCAAAGGCCTATAGCGGCCGCTGGCTGGTGGTGGTGAACCGCGATACGGGCGCCTGCTACCGTGTGACCGAGATGCCGGCAGGCAAGAACTGGCAGCGGCTGGGCATGTTCAACACCTTCCGCGCGGCCGGACTGTTCACCTGGGAACATCGCGGCGGGGTATGCCGCGACAGCCCCGTTTTCCGTTGAACCCGGCTTCGGCTGAACCTTGCGGCTGATTAATTTCGTCATTCGATAAGCGCCGCGTTAGTCTTCCGCCATGCGACAGACATTTGTTCTTCTGGGCGCCCTGGCACTGCTTGCGGCGCAACCCCTGGCCGCGGCTGAGCTCGCTGCGCCCCTTCATCCCGGCAAACCCGCTGGCGTCAAACCGGCCCAGGCCGACAGGGTCCTCAGCGCCTATACGCCGGCGCTGCTGCTGGGCGCATTGCTGGCAATCACCATCGGGGTCAGCGGCAGCTCGGTTTCCAGTGCCCAGGCCCAGTCCGCGGTCACAACGGCCAACTGCTGCGGCTAGGGCCTGGCATCCTTGGGCAGCGCCGCGGCTTCAGCCGGCGTGAGTTCGGTCAGCGTCTTGGGGAAACAGGGTTCGACGATACCGCCCGGGCTTTGGCTGGCCTTCACATCCAGGTCCAGCGCCGAGCAGATCGTCCCGCCCTGGCGATTGCGCAGCACCAGATGCGGATTGACGCTCTTGAGCGTGCTGCACTGACGCGACAGCTCGAGCCGGTAGTATCGGTCGGCGCCCATGCGCAGATAGATGGTCTTGCCATCGGGACTGCGCCAGCCGTTCATTTCCGACATCGAAAAACAGCGCGGATGAGGGTCGGCCTCGGCGGGCAAGGCGGTCGACAGCAGCAAGGCAGCGGCCAGAAGCAGAGGCTTTGCGGTCATGTTACTCCCGCCTGTTCAACTCATCCTAGCAAAGAAAAGTCTGGCCCGCAGCTGACGGCCAGTTCATCATTTGCCGCAAAGCCGCCACGTCTTGCGCGTGCGCGTATTGCGGGGAAATGAAATCATG
>DASZVQ010000027.1:0-2210 GCA_035547275.1 Rhizomicrobium sp. | reverse complement strand
CGCCGATACGCGGATCGGATGGCGCCGGCGCCTTTTTCGCCGCGGCCAGCGCGGGCGTGTTCAGCGCCACGATGGCGACGCCGGCCAGAAGCGCCGAAATGGAAATTCTCATTATCAAAACCCCTGCTCAGAAATTCTTGTCTGCGGCCCTTCGCGGAACCGGCAGGGGCATTGATTCCCCTTTATCTCTACCAAGTCAATAGGGATTAGGACATTTAAACGGACCGCCGGACAGCGGCGTTCGGCAGCCTACAAGGCGCCGGAGCGGCGCAGCTGCGCCGCGGCAGCGGCCAGATTGCGGGATTCCAGGATTTCCGCGGTCGCGTCGCGGGCCGCCAGCAGAGCCTTGCGTATGGCGCATACGCTCTCTTCGAAACAGTCATCGCATTTGCGATAGGCCATCACGCTAACGCAGGGTGACAGCGCCAGCGGCCCATCGGTAACACGCAGCACATCGGCGAAGCTGATGTCCTTGGCGGGCCTGCCCAGGGAATAGCCGCCGGCCCGGCCGCGATGTGAACGCACGATGCTGGTTTTTTTCAATTCCAGCAGAATGGCTTCCAGGAATTTGCGCGGAATACGCTCTTTCTCCGCGATCTCGGAAATCTGCACCGGGTGGGCGTCGCCCCGGGCCGCCAGGAACAGCAGGGCACGCAGGGCATAGCGGGCTTTCTGGGAAATCATGGCCCGCATGATACCCCATCTGGCCCATAGAGTTACAAATGAAAAACTGCGTTCCTGTCAGGGGGATACACGACAGGTTGCGACAACCCTGGCGATGCGGGACGGATTTTTGCCGCTATACTGCCTGACAAAGTGCCAGGGGACGCGTTTCCCCGTCCCCAACGCCAAAGACCCGTGATGACCATGACCCGATTGAGGACGACAGGCCCATGACCTGGCTCGTCAAGGTCGCGCTGGAGCGGCCCTATACCTTCATCGTCATGGCGCTGCTGATCCTGATCTTCGGCCCCTTGGCGGCGATCCGCATGCCGACCGACATCTTCCCCACCATCGGCATTCCGGTGATCGGCGTCGCCTTCAATTTCGCCGGCCTGTCGCCCGACGAGATGGCGGGCCGCATGATAGGGCCGTATGAGCGCATCCTCTCCACCACCGTCAACGACATCCAGCATATCGAAAGCCAGTCCATGTCGGGCATGGGCATCGTCAAGATATTCTTCCAGCCCGACGCCGACATCCGCACCGCCACCGCCCAGGTCACCAGCGTATCGCAGACCACGCTGCGCCAGTTTCCGCCCGGCGCCCAGCCGCCGCTGATCCTCAACTACAACGCCGCCACCGTGCCGGTGCTGCAACTGGCCATGTCGAGCAAGGTGCTGTCCGAGCAGCAGGTGCTGGACCTGTCGCAGAATTTCATGCGCCCGCGCCTGACCACCATCCGCGGCGCGGCGGTGCCCTATTCCTATGGCGGCAAGACCCGCCAGATCCAGATCGACCTCGATCCCCAGGCGATGCAGGCGCGCGGGCTATCGGCCACCGACGTGCAGAACGCCTTTGCCGGCCAGAACCAGATCACGCCGGTGGGCACCGTCAAGATCGGCAGCTACCAGTATGTGGTCAAGCTGAACAACGCCGCCAGCACGCTGGAAGACATGAACGACCTGCCGGTCAAGACGGTGAATGGCGCCACGGTATTCCTGCGCGATGTCGGCCATGTGCGCGACGGCAATCCGCCGCAGCAGAGCGTGGTGCATGTGGACGGCAGCCGCGCGGTGCTGTCCACCGTGCTCAAAAACGGCAACGCCTCGACGCTGGATGTGGTGCAGGGCATCAAGGACCTGTTGCCCAAGCTGAAACAGCAGCTTCCGGAATCGCTGAAGATCGACGTGCTGTCCGACCAGTCGCTGTTCGTGAAGGCGGCGGTGAACGGGGTGGTGCGCGAAGGCGCCATCGCCGCCGGCCTGACCAGCCTGATGATCCTTCTCTTCCTGGGAAGCTGGCGTTCCACCGTGATCATCGCCACCTCGATCCCGCTGGCGGTCCTGTCGGCGCTGCTGGGCCTGTGGGCGACCGGCCAGACCCTGAATATCATGACCCTGGGCGGGTTGGCGCTGGCGGTCGGCATCCTGGTCGATGACGCCACCGTCACCATCGAGAATATCAACTGGCACCTGGAACAGGGCAAGCCGGTCTATGACGCGATCATGGACGGCGCGCGCCAGATCGTGCAGCCGGCCTTCGTCTCG
>DASZVQ010000026.1:0-9750 GCA_035547275.1 Rhizomicrobium sp. | reverse complement strand
CGAGGGTCTTGAGAAAGGACGTGTGCGTCCACAGCAGCTTGAGATCGAGGGCGCCTTCCATGTCATTCCAGCGGCTGAAATCGGCGCGGTAATCGGCCTCGAAGTCCACGCCTTCGGTCCATTGGCTCTGGAAATTCTGGGTCTGGGACAGAAACAGGGTGGGAAAGTTCAGCGGCGAGGTGCTGTTGTAGGAGATGGGCCGCTGGATCAGGGCGCAATAGGGCGAGGATCCGCCCGGGGATGCCAGGCAGAGCGATTGCACGACCGCGCTGCCGCCATTCACGCTGGCGATCTCGCGCCGTATCGCGATATGGAAATAGTCGACGGTCAGGCGCAGGCCGCCCAGCGACAGCGGCTGATAGACCAGCCCCACCGTGGTGTTATCCGCGATCTCGGGCTTGAGATTGGGATTGCCGACGCCTTGCGTATTGGCGGAACCCGACACTCCGGTGAGCGAGTCGCTGACACCGGAGGTGGTGGTGACCGGTCCCTGGAACAGGTCCCACAAGGTGGGGGCGCGGATGTCGCGCGAGCGCGTGGCGCGCAATTTCAGGTCGTCGTCGACTTGCCAGTCCGCGCCCAGCTTCCATGTGCTGGCGCTGAACGATGCCCTCGCCCGGCCGGTGCTGGTCGGATCCTGCCCCGCCACATGATATTCGGTGTAGCGCGCGCCACCGCTGACGGCGAGAAGCCCGACGCCCGGCAGGTCGCGCAGCAGGGGCACATCGAGCTCGATATTGGCTTCGGAGATATTTTCCGAGCCTTGCGCGCCCGACTGCACTTCCTTGAAGTTGGCCAGGTTGGCGGGGGGAAAAGTGCCCAGCGGCGATGCCGCTGTCGCGGCAAAGGTACCTGGCGGCGCCAGCCGCAGATATCGCGGATTGAAGCTGTTGTCAGGCGTGGTGGTGGTGACATCCAGGCTGGCCAGGCGGTATTCCACGCCCATCGCCGCCTTGATCGGTCCCGCCCAGCCATACAGCAGCGTGCCGGTGACATTGGCGCTGAAATCGTCCAGCCCGTTATGCGCCACCCACCAGGTCGTGCTGGAAATATAGTTCAGCGCGGCCTGGCTGGCGTTGGAGCCGTTGACCACCGTGGCGCTCTGGCCGAACAGGTTCAGCGGCACGCAGCCGGGAAAGGCGCCGGGCGCGGTCAGCGTGACATTGCAGACGATGGCGCCGGTCGCGGGGTCCCGGACCGCGTCCAGCGCCGCATAGAAGCGTGCGGTATCGATATTGTTGCGCGTGGTGAGCTGGGTGCGCGTCTCGCCATGGGTATAGGTGAAGTCCCACAACCGGCCTTCGCCCAGCCTGCCATTCAGGCCCGCGCTGATGGCCAGCGCGCCGGCATGCTGGTCCAGGTTCAGCCGGCTCATCAGGTCATTGTCCATCCGGTTCATCTGGAAGCTGTCCGGGCCGCCGGCCGGGAACAGCTGGGCCTGCGCCGCCGGGGTCAGGAAGGCGTTGCCGCTATAGATGGTGATGGGATATTGCGCGCCCGCGCCGTTGGTGGTGAGGCCGGAGCCGTTGATGTTGGTGAAGATCTGGCCCGCCTCATAACTGCGCATCTGGGCATAGCGCGCTTCGACATGGGCGGTGACATCGCCCACGCCATGCTCGTAGCGGGCGAACATCTGTCCGGTGGTGAAAGCCGGCAGCAGATATTCGTTGTGCTCGATGCCACCGTCACCGCCGATGGCGAAATTGGTGGTGGCGGTGGGCGTTCCGGGATTGAAAGGCGCCAGGCTCCCATTGCTCAGGAATTGCAGGCCTGTGCCGGGCCCGGACACGATCAGGCCGCCGGGCGCGGTGTTGCTCTGGCGGATGTTGCTGACCAGCATGTAGGGGCTGGCGGTGGTTCCGGCGCCCACGATCGAGGTGCCCAGATTGCCCAGCGGCCGCATCGCGGCATCCGGCAGCGCGGCGCGGTCGCGATATTCCGCGCTCCAGATCAGATGACCGCCCGCCAAGTCCTGGCCGCCCGCCATTCCCAGATGCAGCGAAGCCGCGTCGCCATAGCCGGAGATGCCGCCCTGCGCCACCGCCTTCAGCCCCTCGAACCGCGTGTCGAGAATGAAGTTCACCACCCCGGTCACCGCGTCGGAGCCATAGACCGCGGAAGCGCCGCCGGTCACCACTTCCACGCGGCTCACCAGCATCTGCGGCAGCATGTCGACATCGACCGTGGTGTCATAGAAAGTGCCGGGGACGCGATGGCCGTCTTCCAGGATCAGGGTGCGAATGGCGCCCAGGTTGCGCAAGTTGAGGAAATAGCCCGGCGCGTTGAAACCGCGGCCATTGGCGCCGGTGGTGGCGTTGTTGGGCGTTGAGGCGGCCATGAAGATCGGCATCTTGTCCAGCGCCTCCGCGATGCCACCGGCCGTCGTCGTTTCCAGCTGTTCGGCCGGGAGCGAAATCACCGGGGTGGAAGGCTCGTTGGCGCTCTTGATGCGCGAGCCGGTGACCACCACCGTCTCGGCGATCGGCGGCTCGGGCAATAGCGGCGCAGCGCGGCTGATGATCACCGCGCCGGAGGGATCGCGGCTGGCGGAAAGGCCGGTGCCTTCCAGCATCCGGGCCAGCGCATCGGTGGCGGGAACGCCGCCCACCGCCCGGCTGGTCACGCCCCGGACATCATCGGCATTATATATGAGCTGCACACCCGACTGGCGGATATAGGCATCGAGGGCCGCGCCCAATTCTTCGGCGGGAATGGTGACGGGCCTGGACGGTTGCGCCAACGCTGCCGTCGCCAAGGCGACAATGCTCGCCGCGCCGAAAAACAGGCTTTTCGGGGTTGGCATGCGCTGCACTGTCCCCCCTTCTTTTTATGTTGTTGGGGGCAATCGGAACGCTGACCCTAGCGCGTAACGATGATCCTCTTGCCCTGATCGTCGACGGAAAGCCCGAAGCCGCGATGCAGCAGAAGGACAAAGACATCCACATTGTCCGCCTTGAAGCTGCCGCCGATGCGGATACGCCGCGCCGCGCCTTCCACCACGATCTTCCTGCTGTTGTAGCGATTGAACTGTTCGGCGGCCTCTGCCAGGGTCTGCTGGCTGAAGACCAGCATGCCGTTGCGCCAGGAAAGGCCGTTCTCGATGTCCTGGTCCGGCTGGGCGAGCACCAGCGCCTCGCTGCCCTTGGCCACCACCATGTGACCGGCTTCCGCGACCACCGGCGTCGCCGCCGCGGCGCGGTCCAGCATGTCGACCTTTACCCGGCCCTCACGCACCGTCACCCGCACATCGTCGCCGTTGCGGAAGACCGAGAATTTGGTGCCAAGATCGGTGATGCGGCGGTTCCCCGCATAGACGGTAAAGGGGCGCGCGGCGTCATGCACGACGTCAAAATAGGCCTCGCCCGAATCCAGGGTGACGACGCGGCGCCTGGCGGTGACATCGGTGCGCAAATGGGTGTCGGTGTTCAGTTCCATGCGCGTGCCATCGGCCAAGCGAACGGACTGCATCTTGCCGATGGCTGTCGCATAGACCTGTTCCGGCGCGGGTTGCCGCGTCCACCACACCACGCCGCCTATCACGACCATCAGCGCGGCGGCGATGGCCGCGAGGGCCGCCGGCCGCCGCCAGGCGGGCGCGAACTCAACCGCTGGTGCCGGCGACCTGAGCGCCGACAGCCTGTCGGCGCGCCGCCATGCCCCCTTCAGCCGAAGATAGGCCACGCGGTTCAAGGTGTCGGCGGCCAGCCAGCGCTCCAGCGCCAGGGCCTCCTCGACCTCCAGGCCGCGATCCTCGCGCGCCAGCCAGGCGGCGGCGGTCATTTCGGTCTCGTCAGCGGACATCGCGCGGCTTCCGGAAGAAATTGTAGCGCCTGGCCTCTGACGTGACGGCGCCGCGGCGCCCGCTCATGGCCTGCGCCAGCAGGCGCATGCCCTTGGCAAGCTGGTTTTCGACCGTGTCACCCGCAACGCCCATTTTCCTGGCCACTTCCTTCTGCGACAGCCCTTCGACCTTGCGCATCACCACGATCTGGCGGCAGCGCGGCGGCAGATCGTCCAGCGCGGCCTGCAGCAGCCGCAATTCCTGGCGGGCGGCGACGGTGGCCTCGGACGACGGCTTGTCATCTGAGACGTTCAGCCAATCGAAATCCGCCATGGTTTCCAGCGAGACCACGCTTTGCTTGCGCAGCCGGTCGATCATCAGATTGCGCGCGATCTGGAACAGGAATGGCTTGACCTGCAGCGGCAGCTCGCGGCTGGCGGCTTCATAAACCCGCGCATAGGCTTCCTGGCGCAGGTCCGAGATTTCAGCCTCGTTGCGCCAGTTGCGCTGCAGGAAACGGGTCAGCATGGGCTCCAGCGGCAGGACGTCGTGCATGAACCAGTCGTCGATCGATCGTTCGCCCATGTCCCCTTGACGTCGCTCCCTGCGCGGGCTCGTTGCCGGTTTTCCGGTCTGCCCGACTCTATATTACCTGTTCCTGACGGCGTGGGCAGGGACGTATGGCGCCACAAAATCCCCCACGCAAATCGGCGCCGGCAGCCACAGACGAAGTCTATAGCCGGATGTCGGGGATGGGGGGCGGCATCCCGGTAACATATTGATCGCAAACGGTAATTCTGACCTGAAAAGTGTGTTGCGCCGAGCCGGCATCCTCCGGCAAAGGTGCGTAATTCTTACTGCGCCGCTGCCGCCAAACCGCGTGCCTGTTTCGGCAGGATGGCGTTGAGCGTCTTCACCAGCTCATCCTCCGCGACAGGCTTTTGAAGAATGGGAACCGCGTTGAACCGTTTGTCGAGCGCCTGGGGGGCGTAGCCGGTGACAAATACGAAGGGGACATTCTGGGCAATCAGAAGCTCGGCCAGCGGATAGACGATCTCGCCGTTGAGGTTCATATCCAGGACGGCCGCGTCGAACCTTTCGTTGCGGGCGGCATTGAGCGCGTCGGCCAGACGGGCGATCGGTTTGGTCGTACGATATCCGACCGCCTCAAGCAGCTCCTGCATGAAGGCCCCGACCATGACCTCGTCCTCCACCAGGAGCAGCCGCGAGGCTTCACCGCTTGTCACGGGCTCCGGCGCAGGGGCGGGTTCGGGGGTTTCGGCATAGCGCAACTGCAGATCGCACTTCAAACCGGATGGCGCCCAATCAAACGACACCTTGCCGCGGTTGTTGGCGCCAAGGCTGGAAATTATCTTGGTGCCGAAGCCGGTCTTTCTGGGCGGCTCCACGCGGGGCCCACCACTTTCGCGCCATGACAGTTTCAGAAACTGGTCGTCCGTCGACCAGGCGATGTCGACACGGCCGGCCTCGACCGAGAGCGAGCCATATTTGGCCGCGTTGGTCGCCAGTTCGTGGATGGCCATGGCGACGATCTGCGCCTGCTCCGGCTTGAGGGTCAGTGGCGGCCCAACCGCCGTGACCCTCTGGCTGCTCTCCCCCCGGTAAGGCGCCAGCTCTTCCAGCACCAGCTGCAGGATGCTGGCGCCTTCCCAGCGCGACTGGGACAGCAGTTCGTGCGTCTGCGCCAGGGCCGCGATACGGCCTTCCACCGCCTTGGCATACTCATCGACATTGTCGCGCTTGGCCATGCGGACAACCGCCTGGACGACCGCCAGGGTATTCTTGGCGCGATGATCGACCTCGCGCGCCAAAAGAAGCTGGCGCGCCTCGGCATCCTTGCGGTCGGTGATATCGGTCGAGACCCCGCTGATCCGGATCAGCTGGCCATTCTCGTCGAACGCGGCCAGGGCGGAAACCGAACACCATCGCGTTTCGCCATCGGCGCGCAGAATGCGGAATTCGATGCAGCTGTCCGGCCGGTCGGGCAGCAATCCTTCCAGGGCTTTGCGAACATCCTCCCGATCTTCCGGATGAACCATCTGCCGGATGGCGTCCACGGATGGAACGAACGTCGCGCGATCGATACCCAAGATGCGGCTCTGGCCTTCGTCCCAGAACCAGGTCCCGTTTTTCAGGTCATGGTCCCAGGCGCCCATCCCTCCCGCAACAAGCGCCAGGCTGCGGCGCTGTTCGCTTTGCCGCAACTGGTCTGCCGACAAGGCCAGCGCTTCGGTGCGCTCCTCGACGCGCCGCTCAAGCTCATTGTTGAGCTGCTGAAGTTCCCGCGTCTTGCGGAACAGTTCGGCAAAAACCCGCACCTTCGCGCGCAGCAGTTCGGGAACGACCGGAACCGGGATGTAATCCACCGCCCCCGCCTCATACCCCCTGAGATAGTCGCTTTCGCTGAGATGGATGGCGGAAATGAAGATGATCGCGGTTTTCTGGAACCGCGGATGTTCGCGGATCATCTTCGCGAGCTCGAACCCGTCCAGTTCCGGCATGCAGACATCGACCAGGATGACCGCAACGTCGGATTTCAACAGAAATGCCAGGGCGTCGCGGGCCGACGTCACCGGAACGAGATTTTCATCCAGTTCGGCAAGCATGACTTCATAGCTGAGCAGCTTGCCGGGCTGGTCATCCACCAACAGGATATTGACGCGATCCTTATCGCTCACGGGTCATCTCAACGGTGAAGCCACATGCGCAGCGCCGACAGGAGCTGCTCGGTATTGACGGGTTTGGCGAGGTAGTCCGAGGCGCCCGCTTCCAGGCATTTTTCCCGGTCGCCCTTCATGGCCTTGGCGGTCAGCGCGATGATCGGAAGACGCCGATACGCCGGTTCTTCCCGAATGCGGGCCATGGTCTGATAGCCGTCCATCTCCGGCATCATGATGTCCATCAGCACGATCGCGAGTTCCGGCGTCTTGTGGATGATCTCGATCGCTTCCATGCCGGTGGTCGCGGTGAGGACGCGCATGCCCCGGCGCTCCAGGGCGCTGCTCAGGGCGAAGATGTTGCGGGGATCGTCATCGACCAGCAAAACCGTCTTGTTGATCAAATCTTCATCGGAACTGGTCAGCCGTTCCAGCATGGAGCGCTTTTCGACCGGCAGGTCCGAGACATTGCGATGCAGGAACAGGGCGGTTTCATCCAGCAGCCGCTCCGGCGATTCCACGCCCTTGACGACGATGCTGCGGGCCATCGCCTGGAGCCTGGCCTCTTCCTCGGCCGAGAGCTCGCGGCCGGTAAAAACGATCACCGGCATGTCTGTCAGGGAAGGATCGGCATTGAGCTTCTCCAGCAGATCGAAGCCGCTCATGTCGGGCAGCCGCAAATCCAATACCACGCAGTCGACGGGGGTCTCTTGCAGCGCGCTCAACGCTTCAGCGCCCGTGCCGACGGACTGGATTTCAATATCGGAATATTCCAGCAATGCGGCGATGCTGAGCTGCTCGGCGGGATTGTCCTCGATCACCAGCAACTTCTTGCGCCGGCTTTGCACATAGGACTTCACGCGCGCCAGCGCCTTGCGGACGCCTTCCGCCGAGGTCGGCTTTGGCACGAAGGAAAAGGCGCCCCGCGTCAGGGCATGCTGGCGATCTTCATCCAGGGTGATGACCTGGACGGGGATATGCCTGGTCTTGGCATTCTTCTTGAGCTGGCTCATGACCGTCCAGCCCAGCATGTCGGGCAGGAAGATATCCAGCGACACCGCAGAGGGATTGAATTCCTCGGCCAGTTCCAGCGCTTCCTCGCCGCGCCCGGCGGCCAGCACCTTGAAGCCCTCTTCATGGGCGATGTCGATCAGGATGCGCGCATAATGCGGATCGTCCTCGACGATCAGCAGTACGGTGTCGCCTTCCTGCAGCGTTTCGCGATCGTCCGGAATCTGCTCGGCAACGCGTTCCGGCATGACCGGCCCGGACGCCGGCTGCTGTGCCGGCCGGGTCGCGGTGGCGGCGCCGACATAGCGGACCGGCAAATACAGGGTGAAGGTGCTGCCGGAACCGGCAGCGCTGCGCAGCTGGATTTCGCCGCCCAGCAGGTTGGCAAGCTCGCGGCTGATGGCCAGGCCCAGGCCGGTGCCGCCATATTTGCGGCTGGTACTGGCATCCGCCTGCTGGAACGCCTCGAAGATAAGCTTCTGCTTTTCCGCCGGAATGCCGATGCCGGTATCGGCGACCTCGAACGCCACCACGCTGCTGGCCTGGTCCAGAACCGGATGCCCCGGTCCCCAGCCTTCCACGACAGAGGTCACCGACAGCGAAACCTGTCCCTGGGCCGTGAATTTGAAGGCGTTGGACAGAAGATTTTTCAAGACCTGCTGCAGGCGCTTGGAGTCGGTCAGCATCGATCGGCCGAGCCTGGGATCCAAAGCCACCTTGAAATTCAGGTTGCGGGCGTCCGCCTCGTGGCGGAATGGCCTGGCCACGGCTTCCACCATGTTGGAGAAGCTGACCTCTTCGGCCTCCACGGTCACGGTACCGGATTCGATCTTTGACAGGTCCAGGATGTCGCTGATCAGGTTGAGCAGGTCGGTGCCGGCGCCATGGATGGTGCGGGCGAAATCCACCTGCTTGGCGGTCAGGTTCTGATCGGGGTTGTCGGCCAGCTGCTGGCCCAGGATAAGGATGCTGTTCAGCGGCGTGCGCAGCTCGTGCGACATGTTCGCCAGGAATTCCGACTTGTACTTGGAGGTCAGGGCCAGCTCGCTCGCCTTGTCTTCCAGGGCGCGGCGGGCCTGTTCGATTTCCTGGTTCTTGCGCTCCACCTCGACATTCTGCTCCGCCAGTTCGCGCGCCTTCTGTTCCAGCTGGTCGTTGGTCTGCTGCAATTCCTTCTGCTGGGTCTGGAGCTCGCCGGCCAGTTTCTGGGACTGCTTCAGCAACCCTTCGGTCTGCATGGTGGCTTCGATGCTGTTCAGCACGATGCCGATATTGGCGGTCAGTTGTTCCAGGAACGCGATTTCCAGCGGCGTGAAGTCGGACAGGGACGACAGCTCGATCACCGCCTTCACCTGGTTTTCGAAGATCACCGGCAGGACGATGATGTTGCGCGGCGTCACCTGCAGCAGCGCCGAGTTGATCGGAACCGCCTTGTCCACGGCGGTGATCAGCTTGGGATGCTTGTCGGCGGCGCACTGGCCGACCAGCCCCTGCCCCAGCTGGAAGACCGCGGGATAGCCGTCCCCCTGCATCCCGGCATAGGCCGCCAGCAGCTTCAGCACCGGCGGGCTCTGCTCCTCCCACTGATAGATCACGCCCATCTGGGCTTTGACCAGCGGCGTCAGTTCATTGAGAAGCAGCTGGCCCACCGCGCCAAGGTCACGCTGGCCCTGCAGCATGTTGCTGAAGCGCGCCAGGTTGGTCTTGAGCCAGTCCTGCTCGGTGTTGCGCTCGGTGGTCAGGCGCAGATTGCCGATCATGGTGTTGATATTGTCCTTGAGCTCGGCGACTTCGCCGCGCGCATCCACCTGGATCGAACGTGTCAGGTCGCCCTTGGTGACGGCGGTGGCGACTTCCGCGATGGCGCGCACCTGGTTGGTCAGGTTCGCGGCCAGCAGGTTCACGTTGCCGGTCAGGTCTTTCCAGGTGCCGGAGGCGCCCGGCACGTTGGCCTGGCCACCCAGCCGGCCTTCCACGCCCACTTCGCGGGCAACTGACGTCACCTGATCGGCAAAGGTCGCCAGCGTCTCGGTCATGTTGTTGATGGTGTCGGCCAGCGCGGCCACTTCGCCCTTCGATTTCACCGTCAGGTTCTGCTTGAGTTCGCCATTGGCGACGGCCGTCACCACCTTGACGATGCCGCGCACCTGTTCGGTCAGGTTGGCGGCCATCACGTTCACGGTGTCGGTCAGGTCCTTCCAGGTGCCGGCCACGCCGGGCACCTGGGCCTGGCCGCCCAACCGGCCCTCGGTGCCGACTTCGCGGGCCACGCGCGTCACT
>DASZVQ010000025.1:0-2740 GCA_035547275.1 Rhizomicrobium sp. | reverse complement strand
CCAGGATCAGCAGGCGCTCCACGATATTGCGCAGCTGGCGAACGTTTCCAGGCCAACCATGAGTCTGCAGCACCGCCATGGCATCGTCACCGATCTGGCGCATGGGCAGGCCGCCGGCGGCCGACAAGCGCTTCATGAAATGATTGACCAGGACCGGAATGTCGTCGCGGCGTTCGGCCAGCGATGGCACGCGCACCGGCACCACGTTCAGACGATGATACAGGTCTTCGCGGAAGCGCCCCGCCTCGGTCTCGGCGCGCAGGTCCCGGGTGGTGGAACAGATCACGCGCGCATCCACCTGAACGCGGCTTTGGCCGCCCACACGGGTGAAGGTCTGGTCGATCAGCACACGCAGGATCTTGCCCTGGGTCTCCAGCGGCATGTCGGCGACTTCGTCCAGATAAAGCGTCCCGTTATGGGCAAGCTCAAAAAGCCCGGTCTTGCGTGGCCCCTCGCTCGACTCCACGCCAAACAGCTCGGCCTCCAGCCGGTCTGGCTCCATGGTGGCGCAGTTGATCGCAACAAAGGCGTTGCCGGCACGGCGCGAGCGGGCGTGGATCAACCGGGCCGCCACCTCCTTGCCCGATCCAGCGGGGCCGGCGATCAGCACCCGGCTGTTGGTGGGCGCGATCTTGTCGATCAGCACGCGAAGCTGGGCGATGGTCGGAGAGTTGCCAACCATTTCACCTTCGTCGCCGGCCTTCAGTTTCAGTTCGGCGACCTCACGCTTCAGCCGCGCCGCTTCCAGAGCGCGTTCGGCGACATGGATCAGCCGGTCGGCCTTGAAGGGCTTTTCAACAAAATCATAAGCGCCCTTCTTGATGGAGGCGACGGCGGTCTCGATGGTGCCATGGCCGGAAATCATCACCACCGGCAGGTCAGGCTGCTCGCGCTTGATGATGTCCAGCACCTCGATGCCGTCCAGCCGGGAGCCTTGCAGCCAGATATCCAGCACCACCAGCTGCGGCCGGCGGGCGCGGATGGCAGCCAGGGCGGATTCGGAATCGCCCGCGGTCCGCGTGGCATAGCCTTCGTCTCCCAGGATTCCCGAAATCAGGTCGCGAATGTCTTCCTCATCATCGACAATGAGGATCTCAGACGCGATCAGCGATCCGTTTTTGCTCATCTTGGCTGCCTTTCTGGGTCTTCTGTACGTAGGGGAAAGTTAGGGTCACTTCCGCGCCGCTTTCCCCGCTTTCGATATCGGCGAGGGTGATGTCCCCGCCATGATCTTCCATGATCTTGCGCACAATGGCCAAACCAAGGCCGGTGCCCTTGGCGCGGGTGGTGACGTAAGGTTCGGTCAGCCGGTGGCGATGTTCCGGCGGCAGGCCCACACCATTGTCAGTGACGCGATAGGCGAAATTGACACCATTGGGCTCGATTGCGATGGCGATCCTGCCGGGCTCGTCATCGCCCTTGGCAATGCGCGCGGCGATCCCTTCGCCGGCGTTCTTCAGCACATTGGTCAAGGCCTGGCTGATCAGCCTGCCATCGCCTTCAAACCAGACCGGCTCCTTCGGCGCGTTGGTCGAGAAGGTAATCGCCGGGTTTGCGACGCGTTGCAGAAACACCGCCTGCTGCAGCAGTTCCTGGGCGTTCTCGCGCCGCATGGTGGGGGTTGGCATGCGCGCGAAGCTGGAGAATTCATCGACCATGCGGCCGATATCGCCGACCTGGCGCACGATGGTATCGGTACATTGATTGAAAACTTCGGGATCGGACGTGATCTCGCCGGCATATTTGCGCTTGAGGCGTTCGGCGGACAGCTGGATCGGGGTCAGCGGATTCTTGATCTCGTGGGCAATGCGGCGGGCCACATCCGCCCAGGCGGCGGTGCGCTGTGCGCTGACCAGGTCGGTAATGTCGTCGAAGGTAATGACGAAGCCGTCGGCCGAACCACGCTCGGATGTCACCTGCACGGAAAGGGTGCGCGGGCTGCCGGTGCGTTTCACCGTGACCTCGCCGCTGGCACGGCCGGCGGGCTCGTCCATGGCGCGCAGGATCAGGGGCGCCAGTTCGGGCACGCTTTCGGAATGATGGCGGCCCTCCATGTCTTCCGGCGTGGCATTGAGCAGGCGCGCCGCAGCGCGGTTGACGATTGTGATGTCGCCGTCGCTGTCGATACCGATGACGCCGGCGCTGACACCCGACAACACGGTTTCGGTAAAGCGGCGGCGGATTTCGTTGAGCCGGTTGGCGGCCATCAGGTCACCGCGCTGGGCGGACAATTGCTGGGTCATGCGGTTGAAAGCCATGCCAAGGGTGCCCAGCTCGTCATCATCGCGTTCGACATGGACCTGAGCCGACAGGTCGCCGGCCGAGACTTTCTCCGCGGCGTCGATCAGACTGGAGATCGGCCGTACCAGCCGGTTGGCAGCCCACAGGCCTGACCAGATGGCGGCCAGCAGCACCATCAGCGAAACGATGGCGTAAAGCAGCGCGAAAGCCAGGGCGACTTCGCCGCGATTTTCGTCCAGTCGGTTATATTCACTGACCGCCGCCCGAGTGCGCAGGTAATAGCCAAATACCTTGGGATCGACGACACGCACTGTCTCCAGATACGCATCGTTCAAGGTCTGAAGCTGCACCAGCGCCGTCACGGTACCGTTGTCGGGTGTATCCAGCACTACACCTTCGCGGGCCTGGGCGAAGTCGGACGCCGTAGGTGGGCGCGGGTCTTTCAGGGATTGCTGTTTGGTGGACCCCAGGATCCGGCCATGACCATCCAGAATATAGG
>DASZVQ010000024.1:0-5215 GCA_035547275.1 Rhizomicrobium sp. | reverse complement strand
GCCCACCGTGAAAGCGGCCTGGGTCATGGTCGGGCCCTTGGTGACATCGTCCAGCTGCACCCGCCATACTTCCTTGCCGGTCCGGGCGTCCACCGCCACGGTGTGATCGTCCAGCAGGTTGTAAATCAGCTTGCCGTCTGCATAGGCCCAGCCGCGCAGCACCTTGTCGCAACAGGCTTCGCCGATGGCGCGGGGATCGGGGTTGGGCTGAGAGACCCATTTGATCGGCGCGCCGGGCTTGGACAAATCCAGGGCATAGGCAATATTGGGAAAGGGCGTGACCACGAACATGGTGTCGCCCACCACCAGCGGCGCGCCTTCATGGCCATACATCTGGCCGTCGCTGAAGCTCCAGGCGACGCGCAAGCGCGCGACGTTGGCCTTGTTGATCCGGGTCAGCGGACTGAAGCGGGTATTGGCATAGTCGCGCGCCTGGCGGGTCCATTGCCCGGGCGCATCGCCCGGCGCCAGGTTGGCGGTCGCGCCAGTGATATTGGCGGCCAGCGCCGATCCGCTGAACAGAACCACACCCAGCAACGCCGCGCGAAGTGTCATGCCATCCCCCCAGCTTCTATTTTCCGCAAAGCCTATGACCGCGGCCAGGACCGTGCAAGGCGAAGCGAATTGGCCTACAACAGCGCCGTCATTGGAGGGTGAGCATGAAACGCGTTCGGGATTTGATTTGCTGCACTGCACTCGCGCTGTTCGCCGCCACCGCACAGGCCGGCGTGATGAACCCCATTCCCGGCGATCCCATCACCATCGACACCGGCAAGCTGTCGGGTACGCTGCTGGATAGCGGAGTGAAGGCCTATTACGGTGTTCCCTATGCGCTGCCGCCGGTGCGCGAGCTGCGCTGGGCGGCACCAAAGCCGGCGAAAGCCTGGAAGGGCATCTTCAATGCCGATACCAAGACCACCAACTGCTATATCGCGCTGCGCGCCACCACGCTGAACCACTATTTCGGCGAGATCAAATCAAGCGAGGACTGCCTGAACGTCAATGTCTGGGCACCACCGGGTGCCAAGGCCGGCGATCATCTTCCGGTGGTGGTGTGGATTCACGGCGGCGGCTTCCAGGAAGGCTCGATGAATTTTGATGTCTATTCCGGCGAGCCGCTGGCGAAGAAGGGTGTGGTGTTTGTCGGCATCGCCTATCGCGTCAATATCTTCGGCAATCTGGCGCATCCCGAACTGACGGCCGCCTCGCCGCATCATTCGTCCGGCAACTACGGCATGCTGGATCAGATCGCCGGGCTGAAGTGGATACAGCGCAACATCGCCGCCTTCGGCGGCGATCCGGCCAATGTCACGGTGCTGGGCCAGTCGGCCGGCGCCATGGCGATCGATCTGCTGGAAACTTCACCGCTGGCCAAGGGGCTTTATGCCAAGGTGATCGCCTTGTCGGGCGGCTATCACGGTGTGGCGGCGCCGCATCTGCCGCTGCTGTCGGAAATGGAGGCCAAGGGCGTCGCGCTGCAGAACGCGATGAAGGCCAGCGGCATCGCCCAGATGCGCACCATCCCCGCCGACCAGATCACCGAGACCGCGCGCCAGGCCAAGATCGTGTTCAGCGGTCCCAATATCGACGGCTATGTGATCCCGCAAAGCCCGGCCGAGACCTTCGCCAAGGGCCAGCAGATCGACGTGCCGATCCTGCTGGCATCGGTCGGCAACGACATCTTCAGCAAGAATGCCGTCACCGACGCCCGCACGCTCGCCGACTACAAGGCCGCAGCCGGGAAAATGTATGGCGCCGATGCCGCGACTTTCCTGAAACTGTTTCCGGCCAGGACTGACGCCGAGGCCGCGGCGCAGGCGAAGGAAGTGGCGCGCATCTCCGGCTTCGGCATCATGGGCCGCAACTGGGCCAAGGCGCAAAGCGCGCATGGCAAGGCGCCGGTCTGGCTGGTGCAGTACAACCATCCCCACCCCTATCCGCCGGGCGTGGTGATCACCGACATGGATGTGAAGACGGCCGGCGCCTATCACAATTCCGACCTGCCTTTCTGGTACAACACGCTCGACAGCCTGAACCTGTTCCGCAAGCTGCGGGACTGGACGCCGTATGACTACAAGCTGGCGGACCAGATGAGCGATGTGGTGGTGGCCTTCGCGCGGACCGGTAATCCGGCGACGGCGGCGGCGCCCATCCCGCGCTACAATCCGGCGCACGAGCAGCGGCTGGTATGGGGCGACAATGGCTATAGCATCGAGACGCTGAACGAAAAACAGATCGACTTCATCGAAACCCACGGACAGAAGAATTGAGGAGCGCCGCCATGACGACAAGACGCAACTTTCTGGGCCTTTCCGCCGCGGCGCTGGCCCTGCCGCGCACTGCCTTTGCCGCCGGCGCCGTGCCGCTGGGCCTGCAGCTCTATACCGTGCGCGCCGACCTGGCCAAGGATTACGAAGGCACGATGAAGAAGCTGCAGGGCTTCGGTATCCGCCATGTCCAGGCCAACCTGACCATGGCCGGCAAGAGCTCCGCCGACCAGAAGAAGCTGTATGACAGCCTCGGCATCAGCTGGAAGTCGATCCATGCCGGCGGCGATGCGCTGAAGTCCGGGCTGGACGCCACCATCGCCGAAGCCAAGGGCGTCGGCATCACCAATATCACCTGCTCCTTCCCGCTGTTTCCGGCCGACCGCGCCACCATCATGGCTGGTCCCAGCCTGGACGACTGGAAGAAGAATGCCGATGCCTTCAACCAGATCGGCGCCGCCTGCAAGAAGGCCGGTCTGTCCTTCGGCTATCACAACCACAATCTGGAATTCCGAAAGATCGGCGATGTGGTGCCCTATGACCTGCTGCTGAAGGAAACCGATCCGGCGCTGGTGCAGATGGAAATGGATATCGGCTGGGTGGTGGCCGGCGGCGCCGACCCGGTCGCCTATCTGACCAGGTACCCCAACCGCTATTACTCCCTGCATATCAAGGACCTGAAGGATCAGGGCATTCCCAACACCAACATGAAGATGGTCAGCGCCATCATCGGCAAGGGCATCATCAAATGGGACCGGGTGCTGGCGGCGGCCCACAAGACCCGCGTTGAGCGCGCTTTCCTGGAAATCGAGGAGCCTTACGATCCCTCGCCGCTGGAAATGGTGCGGCAGAGTTTCGACTATCTCCACGGCCACATTTAGCGATTCCGTGACAGCCCGCCGGTGGGAACTCGCTGGCGGGCCCGCCCGGCCTGCGGCATAAAGGCGGCATGACGGATTCCAAGCCCCTGGTCAAATTCTCGCGCTATCAGGTCTTCCTGATCGCCATCCTGGCATTCCTGCAATTCACCATCATCCTGGATTTCATGATCGTGTCGCCCCTGGGCGCCCTGGTCATGCCGGCGCTGACCATCACCCCCAGCCAGTTCGGCGCGGTGGTGTCGGTCTATGCCTTCAGCGCGGCGGTGTCGGGTTTTCTGGCGGCGGGCTTTGCCGACCGCTTCGACCGCAAGCGCCTGCTGCTGTTCTTCTATGGCGGCTTTGTGCTGGGCACATTGCTGTGCGGCCTGGCCAACAGCTATCACATGCTGGTCTTTGCCCGGCTGGTCACCGGGCTTTTTGGCGGCGTGGTCGGGTCCGTCGTGATGGCCATTGTCACCGACCTGTTCGCGCTGGAACAGCGCGGCCGGGTGATGGGCTTCATCCAGACCGCGTTCGCCGCCAGCCAGATCCTGGGCCTGCCTGCCGGCATCTTCTTCGCCAATCTGTGGGACTGGCACGCGCCCTTCCTGGCGGTGGTGCTGCTGACCTTGCCGGTGCTGGGCGTGATCGCGCTCAAGATGAAACCGGTGACGGCCCATCTGGCCCTGCAGCAGGAACACAGCCCGCTGTTGCACCTGTGGCATACCCTGGCCGAGCGCCGCTATTGGGTCGCCTTCGCGCTGACCGCCGTCCTGACCACCGGCGGCTTCATGCTGATGCCGTTCGGCAGCGCCTATATGGTCAACAATGTGAAGATTTCACTGGACCACCTGCCGACGCTCTATCTGGTGACCGGGCTGTGCACCATCTTCGCCGGCCCCATCGTGGGCCGGGTCAGCGACAAGATCGGCAAATATCCCGTCTTTGTCTTCGGCAGCCTGTTGTCCATGGTGATGGTGTTCATCTGGACCCATCTGGGGCCTTCGACGCTGGCCGTGGTGATCGTGATCAATGTGCTGCTGTTCGTGGCGATTTTCTCGCGCATGATCCCCAGCCAGGCGCTGATCTCGGCCCTTCCGCCGCCGGCGCGGCGCGGTTCCTTCAATGCGGTCAATGCCTCGCTGCAGCAGTTCAGCGGCGGCGTGGCGTCATGGGCGGCCGGCCTGGTGGTGGTGCAGGCGGCCGACAGCACGCTGCGCCACTTCGAGCGCATCGGTTATATCGTGATCGCCGCCGCGCTGCTGTCGCTGGTCTTCATGTACTTGGTGCACAAGCGGGTGCCCGAGCCGCATTAATCATGGGCGGCATACAGCGCGTGATGAGTGAGGATGAACAGCGTCCTGTGGTCAGCCCCGCCGAACAGCAGCTGCAACGGCCGTTCCGGCACGTCGATCCGGCCGACCTGCTTGCCGGAAGCGTCGTAAACCAGCACCTGGCCATTGGCGAGATAGACCCTGCCGTCCGGCCCCACGGCCACGCCTTCGCCGCCGCGATCGGTGAACAGCTTCAGGTCGGTGACCGTGCCATTGGGGTTGACCAGGCCGCTATAGGTGCGGCCCTCGGACTCGTTGCTGACATAGATGCGGGCGCCCACCGGCGCCGAGATGAAACCGTAGCTGTCCAGATCGTCTGAGAAACGCCAGCCTGTGCCGTCGGGCGGGCCCTGGCTGAACACCCGCGCCGCCGGCAGCACGGTCGAGCCATCGGGCGAGACATATTCCTTTGCTTTTGGCGCGGCCATGTCGCGGGCGAACATCTGGCTCAGGGTTGTGTAGGTATAGGTATTGAGATCGAGCTGATCCTTGAACTCGCCATTGTTCCAGTAATTGACCGGCAACAGCATGGTCGCGCCAGGATGCGCCGCCGCCGGCGTGGGCGCGATCACCGTCATTTCGGTGGCGCTGCTGCCGGGCTTGAAGCTGTACAGCGTGCCTTCCGCCCCAAGCGACGACAGCACCAAGAGGTTGCCCGACTTGTCAAAGGCCAGGTTCACCGGATCGACCGGATCGTCGCGCTCGATGGTCAGGCCCTGGGCCTGCGACCAGCCATAGATGCGCTGCTGGTGCT
>DASZVQ010000023.1:0-4969 GCA_035547275.1 Rhizomicrobium sp. | reverse complement strand
TCAGCACGCCATCGCGATGGCGCGCGCTGCCCGGCGCCCAGCCCATATAGTCGTTGTACACCAGCTTGGCATGCGGCGCGGCCTTGGCCGCGGCATCGAAGCAAATGTCTATCGCCGCCGGCCCCAGATGACGGGTGAAAGGCGTATCGCGAATTTCACCTGTGTTCTCGTCCACCGTCTCGTTCACCACGTCATAGCTGAAGATGCGGGTGCCGAAATGCGTGCAGACGATGGTGATATGCTCGCGCAGCAGACGTTCGGCTTCGGTGGCCGGCCGCGCGCCGAAATCGTAATTCATCAGCCATTTTGGGAAATATTGCGTCTTCTGCCACAGCAGGGTGTGGCCGCGCATCATGCTCTTGTTGGTGCCCGCCCACTCGACCATGCGGTCTGCCAGATAGAAGCTGAACTCCTTCGGGTTGGGTCGTAGCGCCACCCATTTGGTCTCATTCTCGCAGACCAGGATGCCGCATTCCCTTTCATGAATGCCGCGCACGCCCATGTCGTTGAAGGAGGAAGCAAAGTCTTCCGCCCCGCCGCCAGCGCAACTGCCAAAGCCGACAAAGCCCTTGGCCTTGGCCAAGGCATCGAGCGAGTCGGGCGCGGCCCCGCGGGCTTCTCCTGTCATGCTCGCAGCCGCAGCACCAAGCGCCACCGCGCCCGCCAGATCACGTCGTGTGATGCCCATCACATCCTCCCGATTTTGCGGACTTTCTTCTTTGCGTCCTGCAGAGTTACCGTTACCATTTCCCGGGCACAGGCTCAATCGGCCATGATGCGGACACGACAAGCTCGCGATCACAGCGGGCGGCTGGGAGGACATATGCGTCGCGTTTTCGGGCTTCGCTGGATCACCATCGCCCTGATCATGATGGGCGCGCTGGTCAACTTCCTGTCGCGCCAGACCCTGTCGATCGCCGCGCCCACCGTGATCCACAGCCTGCATATCAGCACCCAGCAATATGGCTGGATCACCTCGGCTTTCCAGGGGGGCATCATGCTGCAACCAGTGGTCGGCTATGTGATCGACGTGATGGGCGTGAAGTCCGGCTTCGCCCTGTTCGCCTTCCTGTGGTCGGTGATCTGCATGGCGCATGGGCTGGCGACCAACTGGCAGATGCTGGCCGGCCTGCGCGGGTTGCTGGGCTTTGCCGAAGGCGCCTTCTCGCCCGGCGGGCTGAAGGTGGTGTCGGAATGGTTTCCCGCCAGGGAGCGCGGGCTGGCCGGAGGCCTTTACAATATCGGGCCGTCGCTAGGCTCCATGCTGGCGCCGCCCTTGGTGGCCTGGGCGATCCTCAATTATTCCTGGCAGGCGTCGTTCGTGATCGTGGGCCTGATCAGCCTGGTCTGGGTAGGCCTATGGCTGGTGTTCTATTATCCGGTGAAAAAGCACCCCACCCTCTCGGCGGAAGAACGCGAACTGATCGTGTCGGGCCAAGAGAGCTTCCTGCAGGCGCCGGATAAAAAGCCTTCGATCCTTTCGATATTGGCCCGGCGCAATTTCTGGGGCATCGCGTTGCCGCGATTCCTGACCGATCCCACCTGGGGCATGTTGAGCTTCTGGGTGCCGTTGTACCTGACCACGGTACGCCATTTCGATCTCAAGCATATCGCCATCTATGCCTGGCTGCCCTTTCTGGCGGCCGACCTGGGCTGCATCTTCGGGCCCAGCGTGGTGCTGTTCCTGCAGAAGCGCGGGCTGGATCTGATCGATGCGCGCCGCGGCGCCTTCACGGTCGGCGCGCTGATGATGATCGGCGTGGCCTTTACCGGTGTGGTGCAGGACCCGCTGATGGCGGTGGCGCTGATCAGCCTGGCCGGCTTTGCGCACCAGACCCTCAGCGTCACCATGATCACCATGGCGACCGATCTTTTCCCCCGCAACGAAGTCGGCACGGTGGCGGGCATGGCCGGCACCTGCGCCAATCTGGGGATTCTGATCTTCACGTACGAGCTGGGGCAGCGGGTTGACCAGATCGGCTATACGCCGGTCTTCGTGTTGCTGGCGGTGCTGGACCTGGTCGCCGCTGTCGTGGCATGGACGGTGATCCGCAAACCGGCCCGCGCATGATCAGAAATCCCATCCTCAAAGGTTTCAATCCCGATCCGTCCATCTTGCGGGTGGGCGATGATTACTACATCGCCACGTCAACCTTTGAATGGTATCCGGGGGTGCAGATCCATCACTCCCGCGACTTGGTACACTGGCGTCTGCTGACCAGGCCGCTGCGGCGCAAAAGCCAGCTCGACATGCGCGGCGATCCCGATTCCTGCGGCATCTGGGCGCCCTGCCTGAGTCACGACGGCGAGCAGTTTTATCTGGTCTATACCGATGTGAAGCGCTATGGCCGCACATCGGTGGGTGGCGCGTCCGGCGCCAGCTTGCGCGACTTCCATAACTACATGGTGACAGCGAAAACCATCAACGGGGACTGGTCCGATCCCATCTATATGAACAGCAGCGGCTTTGATCCCTCGCTGTTTCACGATGACGATGGCCGCAAATGGTTCGTCAACATGCTGTGGGACTATCGCCCCGGCCACAACCGCTTCGCCGGCATCGTGGCGCAGGAATATTCGCCGAAGGAGAAGAAGCTGGTCGGTGAACGGGTGAACATCTTCAAAGGCACCCCCCTTGGCCTGACCGAAGCCCCGCACCTCTACAAGCGCGACGGCTGGTATTACCTGATCACAGCCGAGGGCGGCACCGCCTGGAACCATGCCGTGACCATGGCACGGTCGAAGAACCTGCTTGGGCCATATGAGCTGCATCCCGACAGCCATATCCTCAGCGCCCGCACAAGGCCTGATGCGCCGTTGCAACGCACCGGCCACGCCGATCTGGTGGAAACCCAGGACGGTGAAACCTACATGGCCTATCTTTGCGGCCGGCCGCTGAAGAATCGCGGCCGCTGCACGCTGGGCCGCGAAACCGCCATTCAGAAAATGGTCTGGCGCGACGGCTGGCTCTATACCGAAGGTGAGCCCGGCCTGCCGGCGCTGGAAACGCCGGCACCCAGGCTGAAGCCGCATCCCTTCCCGCTTGCGCCAGCGCGTGACGATTTCGACAGCGCGACACTGGCCATCGACTGGCAGTGGCTGCGCACGCCCGAGCCCGACGACATCTTCAGCCTCGCCGCCCGGCCCGGTCACTTGCGTTTGTATGGCCGCGAGACCATCGGCAGCCTCTTCACCCAGGCGCTGGTGGCGCGCCGCCAGCAGGCGCATTGCTACAGCGCCGAGACGGTGATGGATTTCGAACCAGCGCATTTCCAGCAGATGGCCGGACTGGTCTGCTATTACGGCCAGAACAAATTCCATTATCTGCACGTCACGCATGATGACAGCCTTGGCAAGCATCTGCGGGTGATGTCAGCCCTGCCCGATGCGCCGGTCGGCGATGCCTTCACGGCCCCGATCATGCTGGCCAAAGGCGCGGTCAGCCTGCGTGTCGAAGTCGACGAGGAACGGCTGCTTTTTGCTTTTCGTCAGGGCGACGGGGCCTGGCAGAAGCTGGGGCAAACGTTCGACGCCTCCATCCTGTCGGATGAAGCGGCGATGCCTGGCTCGCCCAATTTCACCGGCGCTTTCGTTGGCATGGGGTGCCAGGACATGGCCGGCACCGGCGCGCCCGCCGATTTCGACCATTTCATCTATCGCGAACGCGCCTTCCTGGCCGATCCTTTCGCAACTGCGTAATGGAAATTCCCTGCTGCTTTTGACATCAGGGCCGCGATTTTCTAGGATTGATAGCGGTATCACAAGGCGCGCTGGCGCCTTTCCAAGGGCGCGCAGCAGACGTGCCCATTATAACGCGCTCGGGTTTTGTAAGGGGTCTGTCTTGCTGAAGATCGTTTCCGCCAAGGTGATCGTCACCTGTCCCGGGCGCAATTTCGTCACACTGAAAATCACCACCGCGGACGGCATCACCGGCCTGGGCGACGCCACCCTGAACGGGCGCGAGCTGTCGGTGGCCAGCTACCTCACCGATCACGTGATTCCCTGCCTGATCGGCCGCGACGCCCATAATGTCGAAGACACCTGGCAGTATTTCTATCGCGGCGCCTATTGGCGGCGCGGGCCGGTCACCATGTCGGCCATTGCTGCGGTCGACATGGCGCTTTGGGACATCAAGGCCAAGGCCGCCGGCCTGCCGCTGTATCAGTTGCTGGGCGGACGCTGCCGCGAAGGCGCCATGGTCTACAGCCATGCCAACGGTAAAACGATCGAAGAGACGCTGGACCAGGCGCAGCAATACAAAGCGATGGGTTACAAGGCGATCCGCCTGCAATCGGGCGTGCCCGGGCTGGCTTCGACCTATGGCGTGTCGGGCACCAAGCTTTTCTATGAGCCGGCCGATGCCGATATTCCGACCGAAAACATGTGGTCAAGCGAGAAATATCTGCGTTCGGTGCCGGCGCTGTTCGACAAGGCGCGTCAGGCACTGGGTGACGATGTGCATCTGCTGCACGACATCCATCACCGGCTGACGCCGATTGAGGCCGGGCGCCTGGGCAAGGACCTGGAGCCTTATCGTCCCTTCTGGCTGGAAGACGCGGCGGTGGCGGAGAACCAGGCCAATTTCCGCCTGATCCGCCAGCACACCACCACGCCGCTGGCGGTGGGGGAAATCTTCAATTCGATCTGGGACTGCAAGCAGCTGATCGAGGAACAGCTGATCGACTATATCCGCGCCACCGTGGTGCATGCCGGCGGCATCACCCATCTGCGGCGGATCGCGGCCCTGGCCGACCTGTACAATGTGCGCACCGGCTGCCATGGCGCCACCGACCTGTCGCCGGTCTGCATGTCAGCGGCGCTGCATTTCGACATTTCAATCCCGAATTTCGGCATCCAGGAATGGATGCATCACACCAAGGAAACTGACGAGGTTTTCCAGCGTAGCTACAGTTTCAAGGATGGCATGCTGAACCCCAGCGACCAGCCCGGCCTGGGCGTGGAGCTGGAC
>DASZVQ010000022.1:0-26592 GCA_035547275.1 Rhizomicrobium sp. | reverse complement strand
TGCTTTCGCAGGTCCACTGGACCTGCTCACGCGCGTTCCGCGCGCCGCAGCTCACCCAGCAAAATCTAGGCACTTAGCTTCGCTAAGTGCAAGATTTTGCGTCCTCTCCCACAGGGGGAGAGGATAAGAATCAGCACATGGTTTTCATCAGTTGGGCCAGGTGCAAGATTTTGCGCCCGTCCTTCGGACCCCACAGGGGGAGAGATAATGATAATACTGTGTTTCGCCTGCAATCCGGCCGCCCGGCGTTTCATGCTCTGGATGATCGCAAGCCCACCCATTGGCTCTCCTCGCGCGACGGTGTAAGGCTATTGGTGTTGCGTTGTCGGCGTCGGAACAGGTTCGGGCGCCCGATCACCGGGATTGGCAGGCGTCATGGCCGATCTGGCCGCTCCGATTTCCCTGGCCGGATGGCGATCTTCCTTGCGGTCCGGCCGCATCCGGCCGGGCGCCATCGCGGGTCTGGGGGCGCTGGGCCTGTCGGTGTTTCTGCTTTTCGCGCTGGGCGCCGTGGTGGCGTTGAATCAGAACGCCTTGCGCTCGCGCTTCGGCTGGATTCAGCATACCGACGATGTCCTGCTGCAGGTGGCGAGTTTGCAGCAGCTGCTGCAGCGCATGGAATCCAATATCCGCGCCTATGGGTTGAGCGGCGATCCCGGTCATGTCGCGGCATGGCCGCAACAGAAGGCCGACAGTGAGGCGCGGCTGGCGCGGCTGGCGGCACTGATGGCGGACAATCCGGCGCAGGAAGCACGGCTGGCGGCGGTGCGGCCGCTGATCGCGGATTGGAGCGCGCGCTGGAGCGTCTATGCCACCCATCCGTCACCCGCCCTGCTGCCGGGCTTGCGCGCCGAGCTGGCGCGCGATCTGCGCGAACATCCCGCCCGGCGTTTTCATGGCGCGTTGAACGCGCTGGCCGGGGTCGAGCGCATGTTGCTGAAACAGCGCGAGGAGACGGCGGCGCGGCTGGTCACGTCGCTGGAATGGCTGTCGGTGCTGCTGGCGCTGGCGGCGCCGACCTTGGGCATGGTGGGCATTTCCCTGCTGCTGCGCGAGGGCAACCGCGTGCGTCAGCGCGAACTGCAGATGCAGCTGGAACATTCCCAGCGCCTGGGCCTGATGGGGGAAACCGCCTCCATGCTGGCGCATGAGCTGAACCAGCCCCTGACCGCGGCGCGCAACTATTTGTCGGTGGCGCGGCGCACCCAGGAAGGCGCCCCGGCCGAGGTCATCGACAAGGCCGAGCAGCAGATCGCGCGGGCCGCGGCCATTCTGCAGCGCCTGCGCGGCTTCATCGAAAAGCGCGACAATGGACGCCAACAGGAAACCTGCGCCGGCCTGGTGGCCGACGCCCTGATGCTGCTGGGCACCATCGACAGCCGCGTGATGCTGCACACCGATGTGCAGGCGGGCCTGCCGGCGCTGATGGTGGATCGCATCCAGATCCAGCAGGTGCTGGTCAATCTGATGCGCAACGCCATCGAGGCGATGGCGGCAAGTCCGCGCCGGGAAATGTGGCTGACGGTTGGGCGCGCCGATGACGGCCGCATTCTCTTTCGCCTGCGCGACAGCGGGCCGGGGCTTTCGCCGGTGGTGGCGCCGCGGCTGTTTCAGCCTTTCACCTCGACCAAGGCGGAGGGCATGGGGGTCGGGCTTTCGATCTGCCGGCGCATCGTGCAAGACCATGGCGGCGAGATCTGGACGGAAAGTCCGGCGGAAGGCGGCGCCTGCTTCTGTTTCGCGCTGCCAGCGGCGCGCGCCTGAGTTCGGTTCCGGCGGGGCGCCTAATTTTTTCCGCCCCGGACAGATATGGAATTTATATCCGCGCCTGGTGATCGTGCCCGTCCGCGCAAGGATATTCCAGGGCAAAAACATGGAGCACGACCCCGATCCCTCCAGGCCGGCGCGGGCAGGGGACGCGCCCGGCAAGCAGGTGCGGTTACATCTGCTGGCCTTTGGCCGCCAGGTGGTGTTCATCCTGCTGTGCGGTCTTTCAGCCCTGCTGCTGGACCGGCACCGGCCCGAGATCGGCCTGTCGCTGATGCGCACGATGTTCGCCTTCTCGACCCTGTTCCTGGCCGTTGTCGCGCTGGCGGCGCGCCAGCGTCCGTCGAAGACGATCGGCATGTGGGATCATGTCATCGCCATGCTGATCCTGACGCTGATCTGTTCGGTGGCGCTGCAGTTTTTCCAAAGGTAGCGCCGATATCCATCTGTCATTCCCGGCGAGCCACGCGCGCCTGCGTGCGTGATGAGGGAAAGGAACCTAGCTGGTCGATCCCGTCACTGTGGTTTCCACCTGGGTCCCCTTCCCCTCGCATTGCTAACGCAATGCTCGGCCGGGGATGACAGTTGGAGTTGCGCCGGACCTATTTCGCCCGCAACGTCAGCGCCAGCAGCCGCGGGCGGCCGTCGGTATCGGCATGTTCCTCCAGCCGCATGATGGTCAGCCCGGCGGCGATGGCGCCATTGATATAGTCCGCCATGCCGTGGGCGAAGGATTCAACCAGCTGGGTACCCGCCTCGCTTTCGAACTTGGCCTGCGATCCGCCAAGCTGGCGATAGGGATGCAGCTCTGCCAGATAGGCGATGCCGCCGGGCGCCAACACCCGGGCGATCTGCTTCAGCACCGGAGCGATGTCGGCGATATGTTCCAGCACCAGATTGCTCACCACCACATGGGCCCAGCCATCGGGCGCGGGCCAGGGCGTGGTGATGTCGTGCTCGGCAAAGCGCACATGCGCGCTACCGATCTTGCCGCGCGCCACCTCCAGCATGGCGGGCGAGAAATCCAGCGCCAGCAGGTTGGCCGCCCGGGCCGCCAGGAAACCGGTGTTCTTGCCGGTGCCGCAGCCCGCCTCGATCACCCGCGCGCCCGACAGCGGCAGGTCGGCGGCGATCAGCGCGCGCGCATCCATGTCGCGCGTGGCGTTGACATTGGTGTCATAGCTGGCGGCCCAGGCCTCATAGCCTTCGCGCACGGGAATCTGGCTCATAAAGCCGATCTTAACCGATCGGGGACGGATGGAACCTGGTTGGGAGCGGTCACCCGCGTGCTGCGACCGCGCGCAGGCTTGAAAAAATCGCCGCGCCGATTAAGTCACCCGGGGCAATCATCATTGTCGGTCGCGCGGTCGTGAAAATCAGGATCTGGCAAGGCATTCTGGCGGCTGTTGTCGTGGCGGGGGCAAGCCTGCCGCTGGCCGCGCCGGCGCTCGCCGTGGGAACGGTGGAGGCGCCCATGGCGCTGGACGGAACCACCATTCTGCCCGATCCCGTATTGAACCATGGCCATCTGGTGCCCGCCAGGGCGGCGACCGGCGGCGTGGCCACGGTATCCGCGGCCGCCGATGGCCCGTTGCGCAACTGTTCGCGCGCCAACCCTTGCGCCCTGCCGACGCCGGCGCGCGATCAGGTGCGGATCGTGCCCGCCGAGAACACCGCGGCGGTCGAGGCGACCCACGGCCCTTCGCGCAAGACCCACCGGGTTCTGGCCGGCACGCCGGACCTTCATTCCTGACAATTATGTAACGCCTGCGGTGTGACGCCGCGTTGGCGCGCGGATGACGCGGACGGCTTATGCCACCGAGCGCCAGGCGGTTTCCTTCGACAGTTTGAGCAGGGCCGGGATCAGGTCGCGCGCGATGTCGGAGGACAGCGCATCCTGGGCCGCCAGGCTGCCATCAAAGGCGCGGGCATATTCGCGCGACCACAAGGCGCGGCCGGTATCGGTGTCCATGATCTCGACCGTGCTTTTCAGCCGCCCGTTGGCGGTCTGGACATCGGCATAGATATCGAAGCGCAGGCCCGAGCCCTTGCGGCTGGCGGGATCGGGCTTGCGCACCGTGACATGGAAGCGGTTTTCCCTGGCCAGCGCGCCCACCAGATCCACGGTCAGCGCCCGCGACAGGCTTTCCTGCGCCGGTTCGCGCCGCACCGGATTGACGGGATCGACGGTGACCGCGATCACATCGCGCGTCTGCAAGGGATGAAAGGCGATGAGGCCCGCGGCCAGGATGATCGCCGCGCCCGCGCCCAGTCCCAGCGCCAATGCGCGCCGCCGCTGATGGACGGGCGGTGTCGGAGGCGGCGCGGGTGGCGCGGTAGTCAACGCCTGCGGCAACAGGCGATAGCCGCGCTTGGAGATGGTCTCGATCACCTGCGGGCCGTCGCGCGCATCCCCCCTTGTATTATCACCCAGGGCCTTGCGCAGCAGCGAGATCGCGCGGGTCAGGCTTTCGTCGGCGCCATATTCGGTGCCCCAGACAAGGTCGATCAGCTGTCCCCGCGTGAAGACACGCCCCGGCTCGCCCGCCAGCACCAGCAGCACCGCCATCACCTTGGGCTCGATGCTGGTTTCACCATCGGGCGAGGCAATGGTATTGCGGGCGGGATCGACCAGCCGGTCGCGCAGCCGGAAGACGGATGTGTCGGGGGAGGCGGGCATGGAACGGGTCCGGAAAGCCTTTGGGTGTGGCTAGAGTTGCGTCAGACACGCGCGCGCATCAAGAGCCAAGCCGCTGCTTTGGCTGGCGCTTTGGCGCCTTCAGAAAAAAATCAGGAAATCATCCGCGCCGGCTCGGGCTTTGGCGCGCCCTTTCGCCTTGGCTTGGGCTTCATTTCCACAGGAGCGATGGATGACGAAATTTCTGAATGCCGATGCGCGGGGCCTGGCGGGGGCGATTGTGACGGGCGGGCTGATCGCGGGCGGCATCGATGCGGTCAGCGCCGTTGCCGGCGCGGCGGGGCGGGGCAAGAGCCCGCTGGATGTGTTCCATTATATCGCCAGCGGGTTGATCGGCATGGCGGCTTTTGGCGGCGGGGTCTGGACCGGCCTTTTGGGTGTCGCGGTGCATTTCGGCCTGACCATCCTGATGGCGGCGGTCTTTGTCGTGCTGGCGGCGCGCAAGCCGGTGCTGTGGCAGAACCCACTTGCCGCGGGGCTGGCCTTCGGGGCGCTGGAGTTCCTGCTGATGTATTATGTGATCGTGCCCCATTCCGGCGCACCGAAATTCAAGCAGCCGGACGGTGTGTGGGCCAACCTGTCCACGGCGCTGACCCATGGCTGTTACATCGGCCTGCCCATCGCGCTTGTGGCCCAGCGCTTTTTCGGCGGCAAGCCGGTGGCAACATTGCGGACGGCCTGGCGCGCGGCGGCGGAATAAGCGGGCGCAATCAATTCCTTGGCGCGGGATGCTGAGACGAGATCTCAGCATCGGCGCGCTGGTGGAAAGATGAAAGTTCCCTAGCGAAAAATGCGACGCAGCAGGGCCCGGACCATGGCGAGCAGGCTGGGGCCGGCGCAGGGCGCTTCATAGGGCAGGGCACCCAGTTCGGGATGCCGGCTCGAAATCTGGTAGACACCGAAATACATGGGACGCCTCCCCGTACAACGCGAATCATAGGCCACGCCTATTAAATGGCGCTTAATTGGGGCTGTGGGAATCCGGAATTGCGCGTAGAGCGTGTGAAAGTTTCATGACGTCTCCAGCGCGCGCCCGCTTGTGCCAAGGCGTATTTGCCGTCAGCATGTCGGCGCTTTTCCTGGGAGCGTTCACAGATGAAGCAAAGTCCTTTTCATCCCGGTCCGCCGGAAGATCTGACCGCGCAGGAGATCGAGGCGCTGGCCGCCATCAAGAACGGCAAGCGCGTGGCCGCCGGTATCTGCGTCAAGCTTGAGGTCAAGGATCTGGTGGAAGAAAGCCTGTGCGGCTGGATGCTGACGCCGCAAGGCGACTGGCGCCTGAATATGGGACGCTAGTTCACGGCTTCCAGAACGAGACCACCGCGCCGCCGGCGATGATCAGCACGCCGCCGGCCAGGATCGGCAGGGTCGGCAGTTCGCGGAAAAAGGCGAAGTTGATCACCTGCCACACGACAAACAGCGTGGCGATGTAGAGCCCCACGACCTGGCCGAACTCCAGCGGCGCCAGGTTGAGGAACGAGCCATAGCCGAACAGCAGGGCGGCGCCCAGCAGGAACAGGCCGGCGCGCGCCAGGGTGACGCCCGCGTGATTGTGCAGCGCGATGCGGACAATGGCGTCGCCGCTGACCTCCAGGATGGTGGCGGCGATCAGGAAGGCGATGGCCTGAAAGATTCCGGTCGAGGGCATGGGCTGGCTCCAGGGCGAACGGCCCCGCGGGAGCCTGCGGCGGGTATTTTCCGCGACGCGCGCCGGCAAATCCAGCGCAATCGGCGCTTCAGCTTTCGGTGATGGCCTGCACCAGCCAGCACAATCCGCACCAGGCACAGGCCAGGGTGATGCTGATCACCAGCCAGTCGGCCCAAGGCCGGCGGAATGGCGGTTTTCTGGCGGGCGGGGTCTGGTTGGCGATGACGGTCATCTGGGTCCAAAAACCGGATCGGTCCCGTCAGGGTTGTGCGGGGCATCTGACGGGACCGGCATGGCGAATAGGGTTACGCCACGCATCCGGATTGCCGGCCCATCATGGCGCATGGGGATGAAACCGGACGCAAGGCAACATTAAAATCCGCTGATCAAGCTTTCATCTTGGCGTTCAATTCTGCTGATAGCCCATGCCGATACAGTCCCATGCCAGACGCGCGGCAAAGCGGGTGCAGCCGCCAGGTCCGCTTTCCAGGCAGCGCGTTTCGGGCGGGCCGGCCAACTGGGCAGCGGTGAACCCGCCCTGGTGACAGCTATCCATCGCCACCATCAGCGCGCGCCATTCGCGGTCGCGCTTTTCGGCGGGGGCATAGGTGATGTCCTGGCGCACGACGCGATAACCGTCAGCATCCTGTTGCGGCGCGCAGGCGGCCAGCGACAGCAGAAGGACAAGCAGACGGCATATGCGGGAAGCGGTCACACGGCGGGCAACGCATCGCCTGTTCGGCCGCGCGCCGGATTCAACCGCCAAACCGGTCCATGGCGGTCAGGGCGGCATTGTCCTTCTTGACGCGGGCGACCTTGCGGTTGCCCTCCCACACTTCGACGACATGGGTCGCGGACTGTTTCTCGGCTTCACGCAGGGCGGCGAGGTCGTCATGACCGGCATAAGACCGCATCCGGATGACTGCCTCGGACAGGTCGAGAAAGCGAAGCTCGAATTGTTTCATCGAATGCTCCTCTCTGATCCGGGAATATGGACAGCGTTTCGATATCTGCCCCTGGTCTCTCAATCGCCGGCACACGGATCGACAGTCGGCGACGGGGGCATTAACGCACCGGAGCGCGCGCGAGTCACGCGCAATCTCTGTACCATTGTGCCAGCAAGGGAAAAAAACGCGGGGCGGCTTCAGACATGCACCACATGGACCTGATCGCGGCCCGGGGTGCGATAGATGTCGACGCGCTTGGCATCGAGTTCCGCCAGCATCAGGCGATAAAAGGATCTTCCCATCTTCCAGTGCAGATAGGGCACCGCGCCCGCGCCCAGATCCATCTGGCGCAGTTCCACGCTGGTGGTCTCGAAATCCGGCGGCTCGAAAAAGCGGATCAGGATGCGTTCGGCGAAGCGCCGGGCCGCGCGCAGCGAGCGCTCTGGCGAAGCCAGCATTTCCAGGGCATGGGAATAGATCACGAAGTCGAAGCGGCCGGAGACATTGTCCAGCACTTCGATATCGTCATGGAGGAAGCGCACGCGATCCTCGCGCGCGAAGGCCCGGCGACCGGCTTCCAGCAGCGGCTGGGAAAAATCCACGCCGGTATAGTCGCAGTCCAGGCCGCGCTCGAACAGGGTTCTGGCGAACTGACCGTTGCCGCAGCCAAGTTCCAGAAGCCTGAGCCGCCGGCCGTCGCCCGCCTCCGCCAGGATATCCACCAGCACCCGGCTGGAATCGGCGGACGCCTGACCGTTGGACCTGGCGGGGATTATGGGGGCGGGGACCAGGTTCGGCGCCGCGGACGTCCGCAGATCGTTCATCGGCTGTGACGCCCTTCGCGGTTGAACAGCCGTTCTAGCCCGGATTTGAGCCGGGCAAGCCAGCTGCGCTGGCTGCGCGTCTGGCGCTCCACGAAATTGCAGAACAGGAATGGGGTGGTCACGATCATATAGTGCGGTTCATCCGTCATGCGCCAGTTCCCTATGCGCCCCTTGGAGCGTGTGCGGCTTTTGCCTGTCTTTCAGGACAGGCTCTGGCCCCAATGCCATGCTGCGTGCCATGGCGGGCCATGATGTGGCGCAATGTGGCGATAGTTTGTTTTGCCGCGATGACGGCATGGCCGAGGCAAAGCCTGTCGCAGCGGACATCACGCGGCGCGCGGCGTTGCCGGACGAACGCAATGGCAAGGATGCCACATTGGTGTGGCTGAAAGGCGCGCATCATCGGCGGCTGGCGATCGCCTGACTGAAAGCCGGGCGGAAACCGCACCGTTGGCCTGGGCCGCGATCCTCAGGAATCGCGCGCGGCCACCGGATTGCCGGTGAAAAGACAGCGGCTGCCGCGCCACACCTCCACATGATCGGAATGTTCCGCCAGGTTCCGCGCATGGCGGATGGCGGCGTAATCACTGACCAGTTTCAATGCGTCTGCCGAGATTTCGCGGCCGTTCTTGACGATGCGGATCTGATAAGTCTCCATTATACGCTCCGTCCCCGCTCATTGTTGAATGCGTTCTTGTTGGACTATGCGGGCTGAATGTAAGCAACGCATATGAAGCCGGAATGAAGCAGGGATGAACCCTGGCTAATTCCTGTCGCTTTGTACGGCATGACATGGTGTGCACGACGGGCGGATACAAGCATGAAAGTCACGCCCTTACCTGATCAGACGGTGCCGCGTACGCGCCTGTCATCCCAGGCGAATGCGAGCATAAGGGAAGGGGCCAGGCATCTGCCGCCGTTCTGGTGGCGCCCACCGCCGCCCACACAGGCGCATTGATATCTCGCTTCTGCACATAGACGGCGTAAACCAGCGGAGGGTGGAGAAGAGAAGCGCTCCACATTCTGCAGTGTCGGGACCCTCAGCCCACACATGCTGCGGGCGGTAAAAGCCATGGTGTGGCCCGGAGAAGATCATGCTGGCTGTGGCCGGCGCCATTACGCCAATAGCTGGCGGGCGATGACGCGCCACTGGCTGGCGAGTTCGGGCATCTGGGCCATGCGATAGAGTTCGTCGGCCGTCGCCTTGCCGTGATAGACGATCGCGGTCAGGCGCGCGAAGGGGAAATCGGGATTGGGCCGGTCGTGCAGGGTGAGCGCGTCGCCCGCTTTCAGGCTGCCGGTCCGAAGCACGCGGTAATACCAGCCGGAATAGCCCATGCGCACCATCGCCTTGGCCAGGAATTTGTTGTTGTGGCGCAAGCCCAGCTTGAAACAGGGCTGACGCGGCTGGCACACCTGAAGCAGCGCCGTGCCGATGGCATGGACATCGCCGACGCAGATATCGTCTTCGTCCATACCGGCGATGGTGAGGTTCTCGCCCATCGATCCGCCGCTGAAGGCGATGGCGGGGAATTGCCGCTGCCATTCCGGATAGCGCGCGGCGGCATAGCCATAGACCGCTTTCTCGGGTCCGCCATGGGCGTTGAGATCGGCCTGTTCGTCGCCGTCCAGTCCCAGCATGGTCACCGCGACATCGCCGTCGCGCGCGGCTTTGACAAAGCCCGACGGCACATGGTCGGGGCCCAGCGGCGCGGCGCGGCCGGTCTGAACGGAAAGGATGGTGGCGGTCATGGGCGCGACCATAGCCGCCGGCATGGACCCGCCAAAAAGGACGTAAGGTCGCGGGGTCCGGTTTGACAATGGAGCCGGCCCGGCATACTCGCTGCCTCACTTATATATAAGACGAATCCCCGCATGACCCCGCTGCGCGATCCCTTCCAGGTCGCAGGATTTACCGTGGAGCCGGCGCGCAACCGTATCGCGGGCCCGGGCGGCGAAATCGCCATCGAGCCCAAGCTGATGGATCTTCTCTGTGTGCTGGCGGGCGCGCCGGGGCGCGTGTTTTCCCGCGGCGAATTGATCGACCTGGTCTGGGGCAGCCAGTTCGGCGCCGATGAAAGCCTGACCCGCGCCATCTCCCAGCTGCGCAAGCTGTTGGGCGATTCCCGCGAGGAGCCGCGCATTCTCGAGACCATTTCCAAGCGCGGCTACCGGCTGATCGCGCCGGTGAAGGCTTCGGTGAAGACCCCGGTGATGACGGCGCCGGCCGCTTCCGGCAGGGCGCGTTATGGCGCCGTCGCCGCGCTGGTGCTTGTGCTGCTTGGGGGCTTCGCGGTTTTTCATGTCATCGGCCACCATGGGCCTGCCGCCGCGCCGCCCGCGCCTGCCCCCGGCGACGGCGCCACCGTCACCATCGCGCCTTTTTTCACCGACGATCCCACCCGCCGGCTGCTGGCGCGGCGCCTGCGCGAGGGGCTGATCACCGACATCTCGCGCGACAGCCTGATCCATGTCAGCGCGCGCCCCGCCGCGAGCGGCGACTTCCGCTATCAGGTGGAGGGGACGATCGAAAGTCCGGATGGGCGGCTCAGCGTCAATGTGCGGCTGCTGGACCAGTCGACGGGAAATAATCTGTGGGCGGAGAATTTCGCCGGCCGCAAGGACGAGCTGGTCGGCGCCATCGCCGCCGGGCTCGAACCCCGGCTGCTGGCGGCGGTGAAGACCGAGCTGGCGAGGAAGCCGATCCTGACGCTCAAGCCCTGGCAGCTCAATCTGCTGGCGACCTGGATACCCGGCACCGATCAGGTATTTCTTTCGCCCCATACCCCCGACGCCTTCTGGCCGCAGCGCCGGGCGCTGGCGCTTCAGCCCGGTTACGCGCCCGCCCATGCCACGCTGGCCAGCGGGCTTGCCTATCACGCCCTGTTCAGTCCGGCGGAAGATACTCCCGCCCGCCTGGACGAGGCGCGCCGCCATGCCGAGGCGGCGGTTGCGGGCGCGCCCTTCGATCCGCAGGTGCTGTACGAGATCGCCACTTATTACCGGCTGACCGGCGAGCGCGAACAGGCCGCGCTGATGCTGCGCCGGGTGCTGGAGATCTCACCCGACAATATCGAGGCGCGCATCGACCTTCCCTTTGTCGAGGGCCAATGCAACGCCAAAAGCGGCGAGGCCGTCGCGGCGCTGGAGCGGATCGGGCAGCAGCTGTCGCCCGATAATCCGATCCGCCGGGTGGTGCTGTCGCATCTGGCCGACCTGCATCTGTCGCGCGGCGAATATGACAAGGCGGCGGATGCGGCGATGCGCTCGCGCGCCATTGTTCCCTCGGTCTGGTCGGGCATCACCCTGGCGGCGGCCGATGCGCAAGCGGGCCGGGTGGAGGACGCGCTGGCCAGCGCCGCCGAAACCCGGCTGGAATGGCCGGACCTGGACTTTGCGCGATTCGCCCGCCAGCTCGGCGGCGTCTGGTGCCTGGGCGGACCCGATGTCCAGCCGGCGCGCCGGGCCTTTGAAACGCTGGCGGCGGCGCAAAAGCTGGCCAAAACGCGCTAACGGCTGCGATTTCAGGAAAATATCGGGGAATTTTCAGCCCGAATTCAGGTCTTGAAGCCGGTTTTCGGCCAGGTCTTGGGCCGCGTCCCGCGAGCCAAAGGCCTCATGAAATCGCTCACCCCGATCCTGCCGCTTGTCTTTCTGATGCCCGCGCCGGCCATGAGCCAAGAGGGGCCCCAGCCCAGCTTGCGCTATGACGCCGCCTTCTTCGCCGGCCAGAACCCCAAAACCGCGCTGGACATGGTCAACTGGCTGCCCGGCTTCACGTTTCAGGCGGGCGATCCCACGGTGCGCGGCTTTGCCGCCGCCGCAGGCAATGTGCTGATCGACGGCAAGCGCCCGGCCGACAAGCAGTTCACCCTGGACCAGGTGCTGGAGCGCATTCCCGCCGGTCAGGTCGATCATATCGAGGTCATCCGCGGGGCGCAGAGCGGGGTGGAGATGTTCGGCCAGGCGGTGGTGGCCAATGTGGTGCGCAAGGCGCAAGCCACCGACAGCCGCACCCTGACGCTGTCCAATGCCATGTTCCAGGATGGCCGCGACGCGCCTTCGCTGACACTGGAGGGGACCCATCATTCCGATGGCGGCGGCCTTCTGACCGGCGCGCTGTATGTGGGGCGCTATGTCACCCCGGGCCAGGCCAAGGGCATGCAGGACACGCTGGGCGGCGACGGCCGGCTGCAAGGCCGCGAGACGGTCTTCGCCAAGGCGGGCGGCACCACTGCTTTCGGCAATGGCGCCTATGAGACGCCGTTATGGCGGGGAAAGCTGCGGCTGAACGCCAACCTGTCCTGGACCGATTATTATGATGACGAGCTGGACCTCACCAGCCTTCCCGCGGTCACCACAAGCAGCATGCGCGCGCATCTGGGCGGACCGCTGGGGGCGCAGCTGGTGGGCGAAGTGGGCGGCAATTTCAGCCGCGATTTTTCGCCAACCCTGACCAGCGAGAATGTGATCAGCGCCAGCCTGCGGGGCCAGGATTATGCCGCCGCGCTTGCGGGCCCCGGCGCCAGCGAGGCGTTCGGCGAGCGCGATCATGGCGGGGAGATATTCGCGCGCTCCGACCTGCGCCAGCGGCTCGGTCCGCTTGCGCTGGAGGCAAGCCTGGAAGGGGCCTATAACTGGCTCGACACCGACAGTTTCTTTTCCTTCGGCACATTTTCCGTCGCGCTGCCCAATGCGCGGGCGCAAGTGTCGGAGCTGCGCGGCAGCGGCGCGCTGAACGCGATCTGGACGGCGAGCCCGGGGCTTCAGCTGGAAGCGGGCCTTACGATGGAGGAATCCTCCATCACCTCCGACGCCGACACGCGCCAGCACAGGGATCTGACCTATCCCAAGCCCAGGCTGGCGCTGACATGGACGCCCGATGCCGACAACCAGATACGGCTGCGCGCCGAGCGCGAGGTGGGCCAGCTGGACTTCGCCAATTTCGTGGCCTCGTCTCAGCTGACCGTGGGTTCGGTGCGCGCCGCCAACACCGATATCGTGCCGCAGCAGGACTGGGTATTCGAGGCGGCCTACGAACGGCATCTGTGGCGGGACAGCGTGCTGGTGGCGACCTTGCGGCATTATCTGGTTTCGGATGCGATCGACCGGCTGCCGGTGATCAATCCGGCCAATCCCGGCGCATCCTTCGACGCGCCGGGCAATATCGGCGCCGGTGTCCAGGACAGCGTCATCCTGGACCTGACCACATCGCTGGCCCCGCTGGGCCTGGATCACAGCCAGCTCAAGCTTGACGGTACTTTGCAATGGTCGAGCGTGACCGATCCCACCACCGGGCTGAAGCGGCCGATCTCCGGGATCAATCCACGCGAATATTCCGTCACCTTCCGTCAGGACCTGCCGGCGTGGCGGGCCGCCTGGGGCGCAAGCCTGGTCACGCCCTGTTGGGACACCAGCAGCGGCAAGGATTGCACCCAGACGCAATACCGCTTTAACGAGATCGACGTCTATAAGAGCGCGCCCATGCTGGGCCTGTTCGCGGAATATCTGCCCTGGGCGGGCACGACCTTCCGGCTGGAGGCCGACAATATCCTGAGCGCGCGCTATGACAGTGTGATCAGCCTGTATGACGGCCCGCGCAATCTGGTGTCGCTGTCGCATGTCGACGACCGGCGCCTGGCGTCCAGTCCATCCTTTCTGTTGAAATTGCGGCAGGCCTTATAGAAAAGGCCGCAGGCGTATCGGGCAAGTGACGGCAATACCCGGCTTGAAACAGGGCGCGCGGTTGACAGACCTGAAGCAGGCGGTGCCGATGGCATGGACATTCTTGCTGATTCGCAATCCAAAAATATCAACAGTTATTCGAGGTCTATTCCCGCGAAATATCGGTACAAGGGCCTTTATCCTTGCGCCCCGCAGGTGGCCAATTCATAATGATGACGATGATACCCATTTTGGAAACCACAGTCGGCAAGCTTTATCAGGAGGATTGCATCCGGATGATGCAGTCGCTTCCCGCGGAAAGCGTCGATCTGGCCTTTGCCGATCCCCCGTTCAATCTGGGAAAGGAATACAGCTCCAACATCGACGATGCCAAAGCGGCGCATGATTATTTGGACTGGTGCCGCGCCTGGCTTGGCGAGATGGTGCGGGTGATAAAGCCTGGCGGGTCCCTCTTTGTTTGGAACTTGCCGAAATGGAATTTGCCGCTTGGCGCGGAATTGGGACAGCGCCTGACCTTCCGCCACTGGATAAGCGTGGACATCAAATATTCGCTTCCGATCTCCGGGCGGCTTTATCCCTCTCATTATTCCTTGCTCTATTTCGTCAAGGGGCCCAAGCCGTCGATCTTCCATCCGGATCGGCTGCCCGTTCCCTGTTGCCGCATCTGCGGCGGAGAGCTTCGCGATTATGGCGGCTACAAGGACAAAATGAACCCGCGTGGCGTGAATATGAGCGATGTCTGGACGGACATTCCGCCCGTCCGGCACGCGAAATACAAGAAACGGAAGGCAAACGGTCTGCCCTTGAAGTTGATGGACCGTATAGTGTCGATGGCAAGCGACCCTGGATCGCTCATCCTCGATCCGTTCGGCGGGTCGGGTACGACCTTCGTGGCGGCGGAATTGACCGGCCGCCGTTGGATTGGAAGCGAACTGGATTGCTCTGCGATTCTGGACCGCTTTGAATCCCTGGAAGGCGATCGGGAACATCTCGCTGAAATCATCAGCGATAAAAATATCCTGTTCAGACGTTCGGATATCGAGCGCCGCAAGAAATCGGGACGGCCACTGTCCAGGGATTATCGGATCGAGCAAGGGCCTGAGGATTGCCATTGTGAAGATCCGCTGCAGCCGGGACTATTTGCCAAATCCTAGCGCTTGGCGCGCCCCTCGATGGCGCGTCCGTCATTTCCCGATTTCAAGAAGGGGACGGCTGCATCATCCGTCAGGGCGTCGTGCTCGACAACCGTGATGGCAAGCAGGCCTTTTTTCACGCCGGTTTTTAAACCTTCCCAAAGAGAAAGGTAGCCGGAAAGCTCGCCGATATTGCCTATGCGGTCGGTCAGATGCTCATAAAGATTGCGGCTGGGCACGATCAGCACGCCGATCTGAACGACTTCATTCATCAGGGCCATGCCGAGCTTGTTCATGCTTCGATGGGAGGAAGAAATGTTGCCGGTTTCCCATTCTATGGCGACTTTGCTGCCGTTGGGACCTATCGTGGTGAAATCGAACCCTCCAAAATCCGAGGTAATGGGTTCGCGATAGGATTCCATCGAAGGAAACAGTTTGATTGCCGGCTGCTCGCGGTCTCGCCCGAGATCGACGTCTGTTTCAGATTTCCAACCTTCGATATTGCGCATGTGATCCAGGAAGCGGGCGCGCAAATATCCGACGCCGTTGCGTTGCCATTGGTCATTGGGCAGCCGCATCTTGCGCCTCAGCGACAGAGTTCCCGATTCCGCGGGGTGATCGATGCTGCGAATGGATCGAACGTAACTTTCGTGAACCGTGTTCCAGTCCTTGGAAGAAATGATATCGCCCTGATTGATGAGGACGAGCGTGCGAAGCCATTTCATTGCTTGGCGCCAGGCAGGCCTTTTGTCAGCGCCCCCACATCTCGACCGAGAGCGTTGGCGATCAGGCACAAGACCGTGAACGTGATATTCCGTTCGCCGCGTTCGACGCCACCGATATAAGATCTGTCGATTTCCGCATGGTCCGCAAGTTCTTCCTGCGTCCAGCCGAGTTCTTTTCGCCGGGTGCGGATGCGTTGGCCGAGAATTGTCAGGATGGGCTGATTCACCCGTCTATATCCGCAAAATGCGGACTATAGGTCCACAGACTATTATACCCATTGCAAAGGGTAGGCTCAGGCGGCCAGACGCAGGCGCACGGCCTGCAACACCCGATAGCCCCAGATCACGTCGCGCGAACTGTTGGCCGGCTGCCACATCAGATTGCCGTCATCATCGATATGGGCGGCGCCCAAGGTGGAGGCTTTCAACACGCCGGGATCGGTGAGGCGCGGGCCCTGCCGCTGGGTGGCGGGCGGCAGCAGGCCGCCGGCGCGATCGCCACAGGGCACGCGCAGGGTGAGGGATTGGCCTTCCTGGAAGGCGTGGCCTTCCCAGACATGGCGCACAGTACCATCGACCAGGCAAAGGCCGGGCAGGGCGGGCGGCACCGCGACACGGGTGACCGCGATCATCACCACATTGTCGCCGGCTGCCCAGGCCGAAGTGAAGGCGGGCGCCAGCGCCAGCAGCGCGCAGGGCAGGACTGTGAGCAAGGCGCGTTTCATGTCCGCATTCAATTTAGCGGCGCGCAAGACCGTGGTCAAAGTGTGGCGGCAAGAAGGCGGAGGGCGCAAAAAATTCACACGAGCTTCTTGCGTCCGATCGTTCCGGATGGCCGTTGCCATGCAATGATCCCGGCATGAACCGCTTCCATTTCCGCATCCGCAACGCCTTCGCCGCGCTGTCCGATCGCAAGGGGCGGCATTGCGACAATGTGCTGGAGGCGATCGTGCTGGCCAGGTCGGCGCTGGACGTCTTTGCGGCGGATTGCGTGGAATGCGCCATGCCCTGGATCGAAATCGCCGACGAGCGGGGCAATCTGGTGGCGACCGTGCGCCTGGACGAACGCAAGCACTGAACGAGGCGCGCGGCGCGCCATGGGCTAGCTGGCCGGGCCGGGCTTGACCGGCGGCAGTTCAAGACAGCCGGTGATCCTGGCGCGGCCTTCGATATCGTCGTCGGCGACGATGCGCAGATACTGGGTATGGGTGAAGAGATGGCCGCAGCGTTCGTGCGCGTGCTGGGCGCTGTCATAGCGCTCCTTGAGCGTGAAAGAGCCCCGTTGATATGCAACCCACCAGATCACGACAATACCTCGTCCCTCGGCCACCCAACCACCGATGGAAGAAAGCATAGCCGCGCATGCCGTTCCGCAGTTGCGAAATATTTTCAAACGAGGAATGGCGAATGCGCGGTTAAGCCTTATGCGCGGGAAAGAAAAAGCCCCGCGGCGTTTTCGCCGCGAGGCGTAGGTAAAGATGCCGTTCAGACTGTCGTCAGAATGACGTCTGCACGGTGAAGAAGACGCTGCGCGACGGCTGGGTCCAGTAGAGCGGCGTGCCCGCGCCCACCGTATAGCCGGCCAGGTTGATGATCTTGGTGGTGTCGGTGATGTTGTCGACCTGAAGCTGGACCGTGGTCTGCTTGATGTTCTCGAAAATATGCGAGAGCTCATAGCTGACCGAGCCGTCCAGGGTGAAGATCGGCTGCAGGCCTTGTGTCTGGCCGGCGTCGCCGAAGCGCGAGCCCACCCACTTGCCCAGGAGCGAGGCATAGAGCCCGTCCTTGCTGTAGATGCCGCCGATGGCGCCGGTGGTTTCCGGCGCATTGGGTATCCACTGATGGGTGATATTGTCCTTGGCGCTGTTGAGCGAGCCGTTGGCGTAAAGGCTGAAGCCGTCGCCGATCATATAGGTCGCTTCCGCTTCCAACCCCATGTATTTCACGCCGCCCAGATTGAAGTAGACGGTCTGGCCGCCCACGACCTTGGTGGCGTCGAAGTTGGTGAAGGCGATGTAATAGGCATCGGCCGACAGCGTCAGGTCGGGCAGCTGGACGGCGGTGCCAATCTGGTAGTTCCAGGTCTTTTCCGGCGACAGGCTGGTGGTTTCTGGCGTGGTGTGGTTGAAGAAATTCTCGTTGGGGGCCAGCGCGCCCGCCGCCACCTGCGCATAGGCCGTCCAGTTCGGCGTGAAGGTGTAATGCGCCGAGATCGAGGGCAGCAGGGTGCCGAAGGTGTTGTCATAGCTCTGGGCGGCGCCGGTCTTGACGTTGACGGCCGCGTTCACGCTGCGGTCGAAATACATGTAGCGCAGGCCGGGCGTGATCGAGAGCGCGTCGGTGATGTTCCAGTCCAGCTGCACATAGGGCTGGAAGGTCTGCAGGTTCTGGGTCAGCAGGCGGTCCAGGCCGTTGGTGGCGCCGGTGTCGGCGTCATCCAGGTTCAGCGGCAGGCTGGGGATGGACATGTCGACCTCGCGCAGGGCGCGCGCATTGTACTGGTGATCGTACCAGACGCCGGCCTGCACATCGCCAAAGTCGAACGCCTTGGTCAGGCGGGTGATGGTGCCGAAGGAGCGGTAGTCGTTCTGCAGCACCTGGCCCGGCACGCCGGCGATGTTGGTGACGCCATCCAGCGAAACCGTGTTGGGGAATTCGCCGTTGGGGTCCTCGCCGTTCAGCCCGCGATGGAAATAGGCATAGGTGTAGAGCTTGGTGTCGAGCGACCAGCGGTCGCCGAAGCTGGACTTGAGATCCAGATATTCCAGGTCGGTGGTGATATGGTCGTTGTTGTAGCCGTCGAAATTCTGCTGGGTGGGATCGGTGGAGAGGCCGTAATCGGGGCCGAACTGGGCGATCTGGGCCGCCGTCGCGCCCAGGCCGATATTCTGGCGCACCTGATTGTACATGCCCACCGCGGTCAGGGTGGTGTTGGCGTCCAGCGGCTGGACGACCTTGATGAAGGCGTTGAGGCGGGCCTGGCTTTCGTTGGTCAGATAACCGTCGCTGGTCTGGGTCTGCAGGTCGGTCATGATGCGGGTGCCGCCGGTCTCGGCGATCTCGCCGCTGTCGAATTCCGCGCCATAGAGAAGCGTGTTGTAGCTGCCATACATGAGATAGGGGTTGAGGCCGAGCTGGTCGGTGGGCGCCTTGGACAAAGTGCTGACCGTGCCGCCGAAGGTGGCGTTGCCGATGGTGGAGGCGGTGCCGGGACCGCGGTCGACATTGACCTGGCCCACGTCATGGGTGGCGAAGTAGGACGTGGTGTGGTGGGTGAAGTCGTTGGAATCCCCGATCGGGATGCCGTCGAAGGTGACGTTGAACTGTCCGTCCTGAAAGCCGCGGATCGGGATGTTCTGGCTTTCGGCCAGGCCCGGGCCGTTGGGCGCGGTGTCGAACACGCTGGGGCTGAACTTGATGGCTTCGTCGTAATTGGCCGTCATCGGCAGGTTCTTGGTGATGAAGTCCTGGGTGATGACCGAAGTGGGCTGAAGCGCCTCCAGGGGCGTGGCGGTCGGCGCGATGTCGATGGCGTCGTCGCCGCGCTGGCCGTTGATGGTGATGGTTTCCAGCGGCACGGTCTGGGCGAGCGCCGGCGATGCGATGGCCAGGAGCGCGCTGGACGACAGAAGAATGCGAAGCAGGGAATCGGTGCGGCGAAGTTTCATGCTAACCCTCATTGAAAATTGCGCGCAGGGTTAGTGAGTGCGGATGACAGTTTGCGGACAGCGCCGTTGAGAATAGCCAATGAGTTTTCGTTCATGCCGCCGTCATGTCGGCGGAATGTCAGCCTGGCGTAATGTTGCCGCCGTTGTTTGTATGCAGATTGATTTTGCCCAATCGCACACGCGTTCGCACGGCATGGACTTTATATGAGCGGCCTGTGTCGCGGCGCTTCCGCTTCCACGACCCTTTGATTCAACCGGCGCTGAGCGCCATGCGCGCGGCAGGTTGCATGAGGCGGTGGGCGGGCAGGGACAGGGTCATGCGTGTGCCTTCGCCCGGCACGCTGTGGGCCAGAAGATCGCCGCCATGCAGCCGCGCCAGCGACTGGGAGATGGGAAGGCCAAGGCCGGTGCCCTGATGGGCGCGGGCGATCTTGGAATCGATCTGGCCGTAATGAGAGAAGGCCTTGCGCAGCTGGGCCGCGTTCATGCCGATGCCGGTGTCGGTGACGCTGATCTCCAGCCCGGCGCCGTGCGGGCTTTGCGCGCTGACGGTGACCGTGCCGCCCTGGAGCGTGAACTTGATGGCGTTGGACAGAAGGTTGAGCACGACCTGCTTGATCAGGCGCTTGTCGGCATGGAGCTGGAGCGTGTCATCGACCGCCAGGTGGATCGCGACATGGCCGGCGGCTTTTTCGGACATCAGATGCACGGCCTCGTCGATGAGATCGCAGACCTGGAAGGTGCTTTCGCGCAGCTCCATCCTGCCGGCGTCGATCTTGGAAAGGTCGAGCACGTCGTTGATCAGATCGAGCAGATGGGCGCCCGATTTGAACACATCCTCGGAATATTCGACATATTTGGCGTGACCCAGGGGGCCGTAAAGCTCGCTCTTGAGGATTTCGGAAAAACCCAGAATGGCGTTCAAGGGCGTGCGCAATTCGTGGCTCATGCTGGCCAGGAATTCCGACTTGGCGTTGTTGGCGGCCTGGGCCTGGATGGCCATGTCGCGGGCATGCTGTTCGCTGGCGCGCAGCGCGGCATTGACATGGGCCTCGCGCTCCAGCGCCCTGGCCATGCTGTCGCGCAGGCGGGTGCGTTCGGCAATGGCCGCGGCCACCGGCAGCATCACCGCGATCAGCACCGCCATGAAGATCTGGATGAAATAGAGCTGATAACCCAGCGAGAGATAGCTGATGGCCGAGGGTCCGGCGCCCAGCGTGGCGCTGGCGGTCAGCACGAATTCGGTCAGCACCAGGCCGAGGGCCGCGCCTTCGAGCCCCGAGACCAGGGTGGTGATCAAAAGCGCCATGGGAATGTCGAAGAGAAGCGGCAGGCGCAGCGGCACGAAATTCAGCGCCAGCACCGCGGCCATCATCGTCATGCAGCCGGCCAGGCGCCAGCCATTGGCGCGGAGCGCGCGGCGCCCGGCGGTGGCGATCAGCATCATCACCGGGGTGAAGATCACATAGGACAGCGCGGTGGGGATGAACCAGGCCTGCCAGTAGAGCGCCAGATGCGGCCTGTTCAGTCCGTCGATCACCAGGGTGAAGAGCGTGGCCGATGTCAGGCTGAGGGTGACGGAGATGGTGATATAAGCGACCAGCTGACGCCAGGCGCGGAAGTCGATCGTGCGCCCGATCAGGCGGCGCGCGGTGAGATGGACGGCCAGCACGGTGGCGCTGGTCACCGTCGGCGTGGTCACCATGTCCAGGAAATAGGTGTGGCCCGCATATTTGGCCATCATGCCGCCCAGCGTCCCCGCCGCCAGCACCGGCCATAGCCAGTCATCGCCCAGCATCAGGATCAGAGCCAGGGCCACGCCGCTATAAGGCTTCACGGTGGTCAGCCCGCCGGCCAGGGCGTAGAGCGCCGAACCCATGTAATGGAGCAGCGTGAACAAAACTGTCAGTACCGTGAAGATCAGTATCCGGTACGGCAGGGCGGGTAGGGAAGCGGAAGAAGAGGAAGGCTGGCTCATTACACGCTGAGCTTGCATTCAATCCCCAAACGATATGTTAGCGCGTTTCCCATGCCGCCCATGCCATTTTTTGATGGTTAGCCAGGGGTTAAGGCCCAGGATGCATTTTGCGTTTTTGGACCATGGCGCGCGTTGCCGTGCATGATAAAGTTGGCGGCGCAGGGCCTGAGAGGCCTGTCCAACGGGGATGCGGCATGGAGCGCTGGTTCATCGTCGGTTCGGTTATCGCCATTTTCCTGGTGCTGGCGGTGGCCGGATGGCACTTCCACCAGAGCGCTCAGTCCGCCACGGCGATGTGCGCATCCGCCGATGCCCATTGCGGCGGCCAGCATCTTTAACCCTGTCAACGGCCGAGGCCGGGTTGTTGCGGTGCATCCTGGGCGCGCGGCGTCTCGAAGGCGAGCGCGCGGGCGCGGTCTTCCAGCGTCTGGGCGGTCGCCAGAAATAGGGAGATATAATGCGCATCGTCCGTCTGGACGGCGTAATCGCGAAGTTTTTTTGCCAGGCTGGTTAGGTCACGCAACTCCTGGGCTTGTGCATCCGCACCCATGAGCGAAACGCCTGAATTTCATTTCATGATGATAACAAATCGGGGGGCGGCCCGCTCGGAACGGGACGAAGCGCTTTGGGTTCCTGGTAAATGAATCGTCAACAAGATGTGTAAGAATGGAGGGATTCGGATATTCCGTATCCCCCCGCATGGCGATTTGCAGTATAGGACACCTTCTCGGAGGTGGCGTGACCGTGCCGCAGGACGTTTTCAAACCGGAACATATGGCGCGCGGGATGAAGGCGCTTTATCCCGATCTGGCGCGTGAAATCGCGCTGAGCCTGATGAATGACGCCATGATGATCGGCGAGAGCAGGCGCGCGCGTCTGTGGTGGGATGTGCTGGTGCGCATCGGCCGCATTGAGGAAGAGGAAGCAGGGCGGGTGCGGGTGCACTGATCCGGCCATCCTCTGGGGACGCTTCCGGGAACCCCGTTATCAGACCGCCATACATCTATATATAAGTGCCGCCAGGATATTGCGGGCGGACCATCATGACCACAAGACCGAGCGGCTGGACGGCGCGGACGGGGCTGTACTTTGTGCTGCTGTTCGGGGCGGTGAACCTGTTCGCCGATTTCGCCTATGAGGGCGCGCGCAGCGTGGGCGGACCGTTCCTGGCGGGGCTGGGCGCGACGGGGCTGATCGCCGGCCTGGTCGGCGGTTTTGGTGAATTCACGGGTTACGCTTTGCGCCTGCTGACCGGGCGCTGGGCCGACCGTTCGGGCCGCTATTGGGCGATCACCATCTTCGGCTATGTCGTGCAGATGGTGGCGGTGCCGGCGCTGGCCTTGGCGGGAAGCTGGCAGGCGGCCGCGGGCCTGATGGTGATGGAGCGGCTGGGCAAGGCGATCCGCAATCCGGCGCGCAATGTGATGCTGGCGGAAGCGGGCGAGACCATCGGGCGCGGCTGGGCGTTCGGGGTGAACGAGGCGCTGGATCAGATCGGCGCCTTCCTGGGGCCCATCGTCATCGCCGCCTTCTTTGCCGCGCGGCAAGATTATACGGCCGCCTTCGCCTGGCTGGCGGTGCCCGCCGCCATCGTGCTGCTGCTGGTGCTGACGGCGCGTTTCACCTATCCGAACGCCAGTGAGATCAGGCGCGAGGTGGACGCGGATCGGGGGAATGGTTTTTCCCGCGCCTTCTGGTGGTATGCCGCGGCCAGCGCGCTGGTGGCGTTCGGCTTCGCCGACTATTCGCTGATCGCGTTTCATTTCGCGCGGGGAGGCGTGATGCCGGCGGTGGCAGTGCCGGTGGTCTATGCCTTCGGCATGTTGGCGGGCGGGGCGGGGTCGCTGCTGTTCGGCAAGCTGTATGACCATGCCGGGTTGAAGGTGCTGGTGCCGGTGACGATCGCGGGCGCCTTCTTCGCGCCGCTGGTGTTCATGGGCGGCTATTCTTTCGCGGTGTTCGGCGTGTTGCTGTGGGGGCTGGCGTCGGGGGTGCATGAATCGGTGATGTCGGCGGCGGTGGCCGACATGGTGCCGGCCGAAAAGCGTGGCAGCGCCTATGGCCTGTTCACCACCATCTTTGGCGTGGCCTGGTTCGTGGGCAGCGCATTGCAAGGCGCGCTGTACGATCGTTCGGTCATGGCGCTGGTGGCGGTGGCGATGGCGGCGCAGCTGATTGCGGTCGTGCCGTTGTTGATGGCGGTGCGTGGAACGGGTGCGGCTGCCGCCCGTTAAGGCAGGATGGAAAATCGCCGCCGCGCGCTGTTGGCGTTTCCCGGGCTGATGACGGTTCCGCTGGCCGCCTGTTCCGGCGAGGGCGGCGAGGATGTCGGCGCGGTCGAAGACCTGATGCGGGAGCATGGCATCCTGCGCCGGTCGATCCTGGTGTTTCGGGAGTGCGCGGCGCGGCTGTCGGGCGCGGGCCAGGTGGATGCGCGGGCGTTGCATCGCACGGCGCAGCTGTTTCGCGATTTCGGCGAGAATTATCATGAGAAGAAGCTGGAGGAAGAGAATATCTTCCCCCAGTTGCGCAAAGCCGGCGGGGATGCGGCGAACATGGTTCAGGCGCTGATCGATCAGCACAATCGCGGGCGCGAGATCATCGATTATGTTCTGGCGACCAGCGGCGGCGCCATTGTGCAGGGCCAGGACCTGGTGGCGCCGCTGAATGCCTTCGAGCTGATGTATGCCAATCATGCGGCGCGCGAGGACACGATCATCTTTCCCGCCTGGAAGAAGGCGATCGGCGGTCATGCGGTGGAGGAGATGGGCGAGAAATTCGAGGATATCGAAAAGAAGCAGTTCGGCGGCGACGGCTTCGACATGGCGGTGAAGACGATCGGCGAGATCGAGCAGACGCTGGGGCTTTCCAATATCGCGCAGTTCACCGCGCCGCCGCCGCCGCATCATTGATTCAAGCGATGCTTGTGGGTTCAAGTGTTGCTTGTGGGAGCGCAAATAATTTCGCGCCTGCGCGCGCGGGGTGGTTGACCGGCTTTTAAAAAGCGATCATACACATCGCCATGGTGAGTGAGTGCGGCCGACGCACTGCTCCGGGGGCCTCGCGGGTTTCGCGGGGCTTTTTCATTTCAGAAGCTTTCTGGGTACCCCTCACCCGTCCGGCTTCGCCGGACACCCTCTCCCACCAGGGAGAGGGAATGAGGTTGTCATGAAGCCAACATCCAAGGCGGCGGCGCAGATCAAGGCGCTGGCGCGCAAACATTCGCGTGCCGCGATCAAGACATTGGCGGCGATCATGAACCAGGCCGATGGGCCCGCGACCGCGCGGGTGTCGGCGGCGCAGGCGCTTTTGGATCGCGGCTGGGGCAAAGCGGCGCAACCGCTGGCGGGCGATGAGGATGGGGTGCCGGTTCTGGCGCGGATCGAGCGGGTGATTGTTGACCCCCATAGGAACAGCAGCGGCGAAGACCGCACGGACCCTGAAGATTGACACGCCGCGGGTCTTTCTGCCGCTGCTGGCGCCCGCCCGTTACAAGGGAGCGTATGGCGGGCGCGGGTCGGGCAAGTCGCATTTCTTTGCCGAGCTTCTGATCGAGGACTGTCTGATCCAGCGCGGGATGCTGGCGGTGTGCATTCGGGAAGTGCAGAAGTCGCTGAAGGATTCGTCCAAGCGGTTGATTGAAACCAAGCTGGCGGAGTTGAGGCTGGGCGAGGCGGACGGGTTCAAGATCTTTGAGAAGGAGATCAGGACGCCGGGCGATGGCTTGATCGTGTTCCAAGGCTTGCAGGATTCCAACAACGAGAACATCAAGTCGCTGGAAGGGTTCGGGCGGGCCTGGATCGAGGAGGCGCAGGTTCTGTCGCACAGGAGCCTGACCTTGCTGCGCCCGACCATTCGGGCGAAGGACAGCCAAATCTGGGCGAGCTGGAATCCGCGCCGCAAGGGCGATGCGGTGGACGAGTTCTTCCGGGTGAAGCGGCCGGACGGCGCGGTCTGTGTGGAAGTGAACTGGCGCGACAATCCCTGGTTTCCGGATGTGCTGGAAGCCGAGCGGCAGAGCGATCTTCGTCTGTATGCGGACAGATACGCGCATATCTGGGAAGGCGGCTATGCCCGGGCGCTGGAAGGCGCCTATTTCGCGCGGGCCCTGGCCGAGGCGCGGGAACAGCGGCGCATCTGCCGGCTGGCAGCCGATCCGCTGTTGCCGGTGCGGGCCTTTTTCGACATTGGCGGATCGGGGGCGAGCGCCGACGCCATGGCGATCTGGATCGCGCAGTTTGTCGATCGTGAGATACGGGTGCTGGATTATATCGAGGGCGCCGGGCAGGTGCTGGCGCATTATGTGGGGTTGTTGCGGGCGCGCGGTTGGGGGCAGGCGCACTGCGTCTTGCCGCATGACGGCGTGGCCGAGAATTCCATCACGGGAAAGCGGTATGAGGACCATGTACGGGACGCTGGTTTCGACGTTCAGGTGATCAAGAACCAGGGCAAGGGCGCGGCGATGATGCGGATCGAGGCGGCGCGGCGGCTGTTTCCCCGCGTCTGGTTCGACGAGGCCGCAACCGAGGCGGGCAGGGATGCGCTGGGCTGGTATCACGAGAAGAAGGATGAGACCCGCAGTGTCGGCCTGGGGCCGGAGCATGACTGGTCAAGCCATGCCGCCGATGCCTTTGGCCTGATGTGCATTGCCTATGAGGAGCCGGAGCGGGCGCTGAAGGCTGTGATCCAGGCCGAGCTGTTTGAAGGCGGGTGGATGCAGTGAGCTTGACTTTCCGAGTGTGTTATAATATATGTTATAACGAATTTGGAGGCCGTCATGCTCGCACTCAAGCTCAGGAAAGTCGGGTCGTCCACCGGCCTTGTTCTGCCCAAGGAAATGCTGGGCCACCTCCATGCCAAGGAGGGCCAGGAGGTTTTCGCCATCGAGACCCCGACCGGTTACACGATCACCACGCTTGATCCACGGGTGCAAGCTCAAATCGAGGCCGGCGAGGTGTTCATGGATCGCTATCGCGATGTGTTTGCCGTGCTCGCGAAATAACCGGGCGAAATGAAAGAGCCCAATTGGGTTGAGAAGGAAGCGCTGCTTCTTCTTCATCTGAAATCGCTGGCGCGATTTGGCGGCGCGGAAGGCTTGCGCGACGAAGGGCTGCTGGATTCGGCGCTGGCGCGGCCGAAGAACGCTTTTCATTATGAGGAGCAGGTGGATATTGCCGCGCTGGCGGCGGCCTATGCTTACGGGTTGGCTCGCAACCATCCATTCGTGGATGGCAACAAGCGCATGGCCTTCATGGCGATGGGCGTGTTCCTGACCGCCAATGGATGGTGGCTGGAAGCCGGTGCGGTCGAAGCGATTCAGGCGATGACGGCGCTGGCCGATGGCGCGCTGGACGAGGGGCAACTGACGGCTTGGCTGACGCGGAATATCAGGCACGGTTAGCGTAACCTCTGACGCCTTTGGGCCGAGAAGCCAGAACGGGCGCGAGCCGCTGAGACCCGGACAGGTCTGTTTCAAGGCGGATGGGGTGAGGCCCGACCGGCGCAGCCGGGCAAATCGG
>DASZVQ010000021.1:0-3517 GCA_035547275.1 Rhizomicrobium sp. | reverse complement strand
GAGGCCCTGTCGATCGAGCAGTTGGCCGATGTCGAGATCACGTCGGTCTCCAAATCGCCCCAGGCCCTGTCCGGCGCGCCGTCCGCCATCTATGTCATCAGCCATGACGATGTGATCCGCTCGGGCGCTGAGAGCGTGCCGGAGATGCTGCGGCTGGCGCCCAATATCGAGGTGATGCAGACCAGCCCCAGCGCCTATGAAATCACCGCCCGGGGTTTCAACGGCAGCAGCGCGGCACAGAATTTCCCCAACAAGCTGCTGGTGATGATCGACGGCCGCAGCGTCTATTCCCCGCTCTATTCCGGCGTCTATTGGGACGTGCAGGATGTGCTGCCCGAGGATGTCGAGCGCATCGAGGTGATCAGCGGTCCGGGCGGCACGCTGTGGGGCGCCAATGCGGTCAATGGCGTGGTCAACATCATCACCCGCAAGGCGGGCGACACGCCGGGCGGCTTTCTGGCCTTGGGCGTGGGCGACCAGTACAGCAGCGCCGCCCTGCAATATGGCGGCAGGCTGAAGGACGATCTGGACTATCGCGTCTACGTCAAGGACTTCTATCAACGCGCCTTCAACACGGCGGCGGGTGTTTCCGCCCATGATGGCTGGGCCAAGCCGCAGGGCGGTTTCCGCCTGGACTGGGATGCTTCGGCTGTGGACCGGATCACGCTTTCCGGCGATCTTTATGGCGGCGTGGAAAGCCAGCCGGGCAGCGGCAACCAGGACATCAGCGGCGGCAACCTGACCGCCCATTGGCAGCGCGATCTGGGGGACGGCGACTCGCTGCAGCTCCTCACCTATTACGATGAAACCCGGCGCAGTGCCGCGGGCGGCGGCGCCTTCACGCTCGATACCTATGACATCGAACTGCAGCACAATTTCAAGCTGGGTAGCTGGAACAACATCGTCTGGGGTGTCGGCGACCGCATCCATGATTATCGCATCACCGACCGCATCGGCACGGACAATTCGCTGCTGTGGAACCCCGGCCACCGCAACCTCAACCTCGCCAACATCTTCGCCGAGGATCACATTCCGCTGGACGACGATGTCGAACTCACCATCGGTCTGAAGGTGGAGAACGACCCCTATTCCGGGGGCAATCCCATGCCCAGCGGACGGCTGTCCTGGCAGATCGCGCCCGGTCACATGGTATGGGGCGCGATCTCGCGGGTGGTGCGTTCGCCCACGCCCTTCGATGCGGATGTCGTGGAAAAGCTGGGCACCGTCACCTTCCTGACCGGCAATCCCGATTTCCTGCCCGAGCAGTTGACCGCCTATGAACTGGGCTATCGCGGACGGCTCGGCGAGAATTTCAGCCTGTCGGTATCGGCGTTCGAGAACTCCTACGATGATCTGCGCACCATCGAGACCACGCCCGGTACGGTCTTTCCACTCCTGTGGGGCAACCGCATGCAAGCCGATGTGCATGGCGTGGAGGTATGGGCCAGCTACCAGCCCCTGGACTGGTGGCGGCTGAACGCCGGATTCAACATCCAGCATGAGGATCTGGCTTTCACGCCCGGCGCCAGCCAGCTTCTGGGGCTGGCGCAGGCCGGCAATGATCCGCATCATCAGGCCTCGCTGCGCTCATCCATGAGTCTGAGCGACGATGTCAGTTTCGACGCCGATTTCCGTTATGTCGGCCAGCTTCCGGATCCGCATGTGCCGGAATATGTCGAGGCCAATGCCCGGTTGGGCTGGCGGGTCAGCGATACGCTGTCCTTCGGGCTTTCCGGATTCAATCTGCTGCATGGGCACCATGTCGAATATTCACCGGGCGACGAGATCCGGCGCAGTGTGTTCCTGGAAACGAGGCTGCGTTTCTGATGCGGTGGGCGGCGAGACGTGCTGCACGCCACGCCGGGATATTCTGCCTCGGCCTGGGCCTGTCCGTCCCGGCCGCCGCCGATATCTCGCTGGAGTATCAGGTCAAGGCGGCCTATCTCACCAAATTCATGCCCTTCATCACCTGGCCGGACAGCGCTTTTCCGGCACCGGGTGCTCCGGTCACCATCTGTGTGCTGGGCGACGGTCCGTTCGGAGCCAAGCTGGAGCAGGCGGCCGCGCTGGCCAAAAGCGGGGATCGCGCCATCCAGGTACGCCATGTCGCGGGCCCGGATCCCGGTTGTCAGATGATGTTCCTGGGCACGGGCGCGGAGGGAATGGTCGATGCCCTGCGCGGCAAGCCGGTGCTGACTGTGACCGACTCAGGTCTCAAGACGCATGGCGTCATCAGCTTTGTCATCGCCGACAACCATGTGCGCTTCGACATTGACGATGCCGCAGCCCAGCAGGACGGACTGACGATCAGTTCCAAACTTCTGGGTCTGGCCCATGCCGTGAAGCGGGGAATGCCATGACCCGCCATTGGAATCCGTCGGTGCTGGGTGCGCTGATCGCCGCTGCCATGCTGCTGGCTGCGGGGATCCTGATGGCCATTTATGAGGAACAGCTTTACAGCGCCCAGCAGATCAAGAGCGTCCGCGAGCAGGCGCAGATACTGGCTGCCAGCGTGACCGCGGCGATCGTGTTCGATGACCGCAAGGCGGCGCAGGAATATGTCGATGCCCTGACCGTCAATCCCGAATTGCTGGCCGCGGGTGTCTTCGACTCCCGCGGCGTGCTTCTGGCGAGCTTTGCGCGCGGTGGCGGCCGGGTGCCGGCCGCCATGCCGGGGGAGCGAACCACGTCCGGTGATGGTTATGTCACCGTCGCGGTCCCGGCCAGTCAAAGCGGCACGCGGGTCGGCACCGTGGTTCTGCGGGCGCTGACCGAGCCGGTGGAACGCCGCTATGCCCGCTATGGCGGCCTGATCCTGCTGGTGACGATGGGCGCGCTGGTGATCGCGGTGTTGAGTTTTTCCCAGAATGCGCTGGCGCGCCGCGCCCAGCAGTTGGCGCAGGTCAATGCCCGGCTGCAGGAGGAAATGGAAGAACGGCGCAAGACCGAGGAAGCGCTGCGCCAGGCCCACAAGATGGAAGCCATCGGCCAGTTGTCGGGCGGCATTGCGCATGATTTCAACAATCTGATCATGATCGTGAAGGGCAATCTGCGCCTGTTGCGCCGCCGCCTGGGGGCGGAGGCCGAGTCCGCCGGCCATTATATCGCCTCTGCGGACGAGGCACTGGATCGCGCCGCGCATCTGACCCAGCGTATTCTGGCCTTCTCGCGCCGTCAGCCGCTGACGCCGCAACGGGTCAACCTGTCCGTCCTTGTACAGGGGCTGGCCGAACTGATCCGCCATTCGGTGGGCGAGAAGGTTGAGATCGTCCAGAATCTGGCGGCCGGTTGGACCGTCATGTGCGACCTCAACCAGATGGAGAATGTGATCCTGAATCTGGCGATCAACGCCCGCGATGCCATGCCCGATGGCGGCCGTCTGACCGTCGAAACCCGGGACATCGCGCTGACCCAGGCGCCGCCGCAACTCGAGGAAGCGTTCGTGCCGGGCGATTATGTTGCCTTGACCTTGCGGGATATCGGCATGGGCATGCCGGAAGAGGTACGCCGCCGTGCC
>DASZVQ010000020.1:0-42280 GCA_035547275.1 Rhizomicrobium sp. | reverse complement strand
GATCATACCGTCACCGTGATTTCCACGGTGCCTGCCATTGCAGGCCAGAAAGCCACGCTTTATGTGCGCGAGCGTGCCCTGCCGGATGTGCTGCGCAATGGCGCCGGCGACAAGGTGGTGCTGTTCGTGCACGGCGCGGGCACGCCAGCCGAGGTCAGCTTTGACGTACCCTATCAGGATTACAGCTGGATGGGCTATCTGGCGGCCGCCGGTTATGACGTCTTCTCGGTCGATATGACCGGCTATGGCCGTTCGGCCCGGCCAAAGCCGATGGACGACAAATGCAATCTGGCGCCGGCGCAGCAGAAGGAATTCGGCGTCAGCTGCCCGCAAAGCTATCCCGGCAATCTCACCAGCATCGCGTCCGACTGGAACGATATTTCCGCCGCGGTGGCGTTCATCCGCAAGCTGCGCCATGTGCGCAAGCTCAATCTGATCGCCTGGTCGCAAGGCGGGCCTCGCGCCGGCGGCTGGACGGCCTTGCACCCCGATCAAGTGGCGCGGCTAATCCTGCTAGCGCCTGCCTATAACCGCGACGCCAAGGCCGAAACGCCCCCCTTGCCGGTGCCGGGCCCCGTGTTCAACACCCAGAGTCACGACGAATTCATCGCCAACTGGGACCGCCAGGCACCCTGCCCCGGTCAATATGATCCGGCCGCCGCCCAGTCGGTCTGGTCGGAAATGCTGAAATCCGATCCCGTCGGCGCGAGCTGGAGCCCGGCGGTGCGGCGCGCCCCCATTGCCTCGGGCGGCTTCGGCTGGACCCAGGCCAAGGTCAAGGCCATGACCACGCCCACCCTGATGGTCAGCGGCGTCAACGACAAACAGGTCAATCCGGAACGCGTGCGCGATTTCTATGCCGATATCGGCAGCCCGCAGAAAGTGTTCATCGATCTGGCCTGCTCATCCCACAACGCCATGTGGGAGAAGAACCATCTGCTGCTGTTCAAGGCCTCGCTGGAATGGCTGGACAAGGGCACGGTGAACGGCCAATCCCAGGCCATGCTGAAGATGGGCTATTAACGCGGGCGCCGGTCAATGCGGTGAAATCGCGAATATCGCGATGACATCTCCGAATTCCACCCTGCCAAGCCGTGTCATCAGGCGCGGCCAGGCATTGGCGGACAATCCGCCGGCGGCGACGGCCACATACTGCACGCCGTTCACGCGATAGGTGATCGGCGGCGCGCCGACCGAAGCGCCCAGGTTGAAGGTCCACAGCTTCTTTCCCGTACGGGCGTGGAAGGCGCTCAGATGCCCATCCATTTCGCCGGCAAAAACAAGATCGCTGGCGGTGGTCAGGACACCTCCCACCATCGGCAGCGGCGATTTGTATTGCCAGTCGATCCTGCCGTTATCGACATTGACCGCGGAAAGCGTACCGGACAGCGCCTGCTCGCCTTTCCCGTCCATGATGAAACTCAGCCGGCCTCCCATGATCTGGCCGACCACCGGCGTGCCGGGCTTGTAAGGCTTGACCTCCACGGTCGAATAGGAGGCGGGTTCGTTCACGCCCATGACATAGAAATCCCGCGTGCGCGGCGAGAAGGCCGCCGGCGACCATTGGCTGCCGCCATTGCTGGCGGGATAGATCACCGCACCGCTGTTCTTTTCCGGGTCCTGGAACTGGGTGGCACTGACCGATACAAAGGGGTCGGATTTGCGCAGCCGCGCGCCGGTCAACCGGTTGACGATAAAGACGCTGCCGACCTTGCCCGCTTCCGCCGCCGCCGGCACCATCTTGCCGCTGGCGTCGCGCGCATCCATGAAAATCACCGGCGCCGCGGAGTCGTAATCCCACAGGTCATGCGGCACCTGCTGATTCCACCAACGCAATTTGCCGTCCGCGATGCCGATGCCGACGATGGAGTCGGTATAGGCATTGTCACCAAGCCGGTCATGGCCATCCAGGTCGGGATTGGGATTGCCCACGGCGAACCCCACCAATCCGTGCTGCGGATCGACGGCGGGCGTGCTCCACACCGAGCCGCCGCCGCGCAGATACGAATCGCCGCTCCAGCTGTCGCCGCCGGGCTCGGACGGCGCGGCCGTGGTGCGGAACCGCCAGATCAGCTTGCCCGTATTGGCGTCATAAGCCTGAACAAAGCCGCGTCCGGGATATTCGGCGCCCGAACTGCCCACAATCACCATGCCGTCATACACCTGCGGCGCCATGGTGTAGGAATAAAAGACGGCATCGGCGGGAAGCGTGGACTCGTAATCGGATTTCCAGATCACCGAACCGTTCCTGGCGTCGAGCGCCGTCAGCGTGCCGTCAAGCTGGGCCAGGAATATCTTGCCATAGGCGGCCGCGACGCCGCGCGATTGCGGACCGCAGCAGAGATTGCTGTAGCGCAAGGCCGGCGCATAGGACCAGAGCGGATCTCCATTCGTGGCGTCAAAGGCCATGACATGATCGCCGGGCGTGGAGATATACATAACGCCATTGATCACAAGCGGCGTGGCTTCGAAGCTGTTGGCCACCCCTGTCTGGATGATGGAGACCGGGGCCAGGCGCTTGATGTTGGATGGATTGATCTGTTTCAGCGGCGAATAACGCTGATTGTCGTAGGTGCGGCCATGGAGCAGCCAGTTGTCTTGATCCCGCGCCGCATTCTTCAACATGTTGTCGGTGACGGTAACATCCGCCGTCACGGCTTTGGCGACCAGGGTGGTGGAGACCGGCTGGGTGGGGACAGGCGCGGCGCCATGTGAGTCCGGCGGCGTCGAGGTCGCAAGCCCCTGGCCAAGCGCCGCCTGGGACCAGGCCAACAGGACGCAGACCGCAAACCCATGAAAGTGATGCCGTGCCATCCCCACTTTCTCCCCCGTTTGTTGAAGCGAGGATACATCAAAACGCGAGGCGCGGCTTCCATGTCAAAAGCGTCTCATTCCGCCGCAAGCGGCGCTTGGCCTGTGTGCCGGGCGCTCATCGTGCATCTCCCGGCGTCAGCCGGGAGATGCACCCTGAATATTCACCCGCAGCAGATAGATCGACTGGGTGCCACACATGAAAAGCCAGTCCCGCTTGGGACCGGCGAAGCAAAGGTTGGGACAGACTTCCGGCAGGCGAATGCGCCCGAGCAGTTTGCCAGCGGGATTCCAGACCGTGACCCCGGAATAGCCCAGGATGGAGGTCGAACCTGCCCAGATATTGCCGGCACGATCGGCGCGCATGCCATCTGGCCCGCAATGGACGCCATCCACCATGCAATCGGTGAAGACGCGCAGGTTGGCGACCTTGGCGCCCTGCACATCGCCCACCCATAGCTTGGCGCCACGGACCAGATAGACCAGCTTGTAGTCGGGCGAAAAGCAGATGCCATTGGGCCAAAGACCGGTCTCCTCCGGCACCACCACATCCAGTCGCCCGCTGGGGTCCCAGCGATAAATATTTTTCGGCAGGACCTGGCGCTTGCCTCCGATAACGCCGGTACCACCTTCCCCCACATTGGCATCATAGAGCCCATCGGGATTCATCGCACCACCAGCCTCGTCGGGATGGCCTTCGCTGATGCTGTCGCCATAAGGCGGATCGGTGAACCAGATGCTGCCGTCAGGATGCGGCGCCAGATCGTTGGGGGAATTCAGCGGCTTGCCCTCGTAATTGTCGGCCAGCACCTTCAGCGAGCCATCATGTTCCCAGCGCACCACGCGGCGGAGGAAATCCTGACACGATACCTGACGCCCCTCGAAATCGAAGGTGTTGCCATTGCTGTTGTAGGACGGTTTGCGGAACGGTGTGATCTGACGCGTTTCCCAGATGTAGCGATACTGGGTGTCGCCTTTGACATCGCTGAACACAGCATATTGACCCGCGGCGCACCAGGCGGGCCCTTCCGCCCATTCCAGACCGGTATGAATGCGATGGACCATCTCCTGACCGATGACCAGACGGCCAAACGAGCGGTCGGCGATGATCACATCGGGGTCCGGGTTCATCAGCGGCGCGGCATGGGGACTGAAATCACGTGGCGGATTGGAAATCACGGAGGGTGGCGTACCGCGCAGCACGGTATCGGCGGCCTGGGCGATACCTGGCAGGCAGACGGCCGCGCTGGCAATTGCGCTGCGGCGCGTGAAATGATGAGTCATGCTTCCTCCGGTTTTGGTTTGCAGGCGCCGATCACAAAGGATTGAAGCGCCCGCCCGAAAATGATCAGGAGCGCGCCGCCAAAGTCAATGTTGCGAAGAGGGGCCATTGCCGGCCGAGCGGGCACGGGTATATCGCGCCACGATATATCTGGCGGACAACCGCGCCAGAAACGGGACTGGCGAACCGGCGGCGATTTTCGGCTACAAGATGGGCCACGCACCGCCCGAAAGCCGCCCCTTTTTCAGAATTATGCAGCAAATCCAGTCACATAGATTCAGTGTCGCGCCTATGATGGACTGGACCGACAGTCCCTGCCGGATGCTGCATCGCTGCCTGACCAGGAACACGCTGCTTTATAGCGAGATGGTGACGGCGGACGCGGTGCTGCATGGCGACCGTGCGCGGCTGCTGGGCTTTGACGCTTTCGAACATCCGCTGGCGTTGCAGCTGGGCGGCTCCGATCCGGCCAGGCTGGCCGAGGCTGCCAGGATCGCCGCCGATTTCGGCTATGACGAAGTGAATCTGAATGTCGGCTGTCCGTCGGACCGAGTGCAGTCGGGCCGCTTCGGCGCCTGTCTGATGCGCGAACCGCAACTGGTGGCTGACTGCGTGGCCGCGATGCGCGCGGCGGTCTCCATTCCTGTCACCGTCAAATGCCGCATCGGCGTGGACGGGCAGGACCCGGAAATCGCCTTGCGCGCGCTGATCGACGCCTGTGCGAACGCCGGCGTCACCCTGTTCGCGGTGCATGCGCGCAAAGCCTGGCTGGAGGGCCTGTCGCCCAAGGAAAACCGCGATGTGCCGCCGCTGGATTACGACCTGGTCTATCGCGTCAAGCGCGAGCGCCCGCATCTGACCATTCTGATCAATGGCGGCATCGAGACATTGGACCAGGCCGAAGCGCATCTCGCCCATGTCGATGGCGTGATGCTGGGCCGCGCCGCATATCAAAACCCGGCCCTTCTGGCACAGGTCGATGCGCGTTTCTTTGGCGGCGCGCCCGTCGATATCGACGCGGCCGTGGAGACCTATACCGATCATGTCGCGCGCCGGCTTGCGAGCGGAGCCCGCCTGCATCCGCTGATCAAGCCCATGCTGGGACTTTACACCGGCCAGCCAGGGGCGCGGCTGTTCCGCCGCCATCTGAGCGAGCATGCGGTGCGCGACGGCGCCGGGATCGGCGTGCTGCGCGAGGCGCTGGGCTTCGTGCGCCAACGCCGCGCAGCTTGAGCCGCGGCCGCAGGCCACGGGTCATCATCCCGCGTTCTTGAAAAAGCCGTGGCTGGCGCCCCAGCGCAGCATCAGGTCGGGCCAGACCGCGTCGGGCTTGCCCGCGGTGCGCGCAATGCCAAAGCCATGGCCGCCCGCATCGAACACATGAATCGCGGCTGGAATATTCGCGCGGCGCAAGGCGGTGAAATAAGCCACGCCATTTTCGATCGGCGGCACCGTGGTGTCGTCCGCAGCCAGGCAGATCCAGCTGGGCGGCGCATCCGCCGGCACGTGCCGTTCACAGGAATAGGCGTCTATCTGCGCGGCCGATGGATTGTCACCCAAAAGCTTATCGCGCGAGCCCTGATGACAGCCTTGCCCCATGGTGACGACCGGATACATAGGCACGGAGAAGCTGGGCCGCGCGTCCTGGCTGTCGGCGGCATCAACCGGCGCATAAACCTTTGCGGCAAAACGCGTGGCGATGGAGCAGGCGACATGACCGCCGGCGGAAAAGCCCATGAAGCCGACGCGCGATATATCGACGCCATATTTCGCTGCATTGGCGCGCACCAGCCGCATGGCGCGCTGGGCATCCTGCAACGGCACGTCGCTGCGATCCGCCCAACCTTCACCCGGCAAGCGGTAACGCAGCACGAAACAGGTGACACCCGCGGCATTGAGGCGCCGCCCCACATCCATGCCTTCGAAATCCAGCATTTCGCGGGTATAGCCGCCACCCGGCGCCAGGATCATGGCCGAACCGTCGGGACGATCGGGCCGCAGCACATTCATCACCGGAATACCGATCTGATCGATAGCGCGGTCGTTGGGCGTGATATAGGCCGGTTCGTGATTGGTGACGCGGATGGCCGGCAGATGCAGATTTTCACCGCCCGGCGGGGTGCCCGGCCAGAGTGTGATATTTTCCTTGGGGTCGGTCGGCAGCACGCCGTCGCCCTGCACCACCGTGTCGGCCCGCACCGGCTTCGACAAGGCGGCGGCGGCAATCCCAGCGCCAATCACTGTGCGGCGATCCATCAATTCCTCCAAATCTTTTCTCAAGCTTCACACTCTTTTCCTTTTGCGGGCAAGGCGTATTGTGCGCGCATGATCAAGCTCGCTCCCGCGCTCGCGCTGCTGCTGTTGGCCACCGCCGCGATGGCGGATACAAGCCCGGCCGACAATGGCCCCGCCTATGGCCCGCAGCTTGAAGGCTATACCTATCCCTTCCCGGTCGCGCATTACCGTTTCCAGAGCCAGGGCATGGCGATGGACATGGCCTATATGGACGTAAGGCCCGCGAACCCGAACGGCCATACGGTGGTGCTGCTGCATGGCAAGAATTTCTGCGCCGCCACCTGGGAAGGCAGCATCAAGGCGCTGAGCGGCGCCGGTTATCGCGTGATCGCGCCGGATCAGATCGGCTGGTGCAAATCCACCAAGCCGCAGCATTACCAATATACGTTCGAGCAACTGGCGGCGAACACCCATGCGCTGCTGGAGTCGCTGGGCATCCCGCGCGCGATTGTGATGGGCCATTCCACCGGCGGCATGTTGGCCATCCGCTATGGCCTGACCTTTCCCGCCGCCACCGAAAGGCTGGTCCTGGTCGATCCGCTGGGGCTGGAGGACTGGCGCGCCAAGGGCGTGCCGTGGCAGAGCGTGGATGCGCAATACCAGACCCAGCTCAAGACCACTGCCGATAGCATCCGCGATTATGAGCGCGCGACCTATTACGCCAATACATGGAAGCCGGAATATGAACCCTGGGTGCAGATGCTGGCGGGCATGTATCGCGGGCCCGGCAAGGCGGTGGTGGCATGGAATTCGGCGCTGACCTACGACATGATCTATACGCAGCCGGTGTTTTACGAATTCGAGAAGCTTTCCATGCCGGTGCTGCTGATCATCGGCGATCATGACAATACCGCGCCAGGCAAACAGCTGGCGCCGCCCCAATTGCGCGCCGAGCTGGGCCATTATCCCGAATTGGCGAAAGCCGCGGTGGCACGAATGAAACAGGGCCGGCTGATCGAATTCCCCGATCTGGGCCATTCGCCCCAGATCCAGGACCCGGCGGCGTTTCACGCAGCACTGCTGGCGGCGCTTAAGCCTTAAATCCGTGCGTGGCCGCCCAGGCCAGAAACAAATCCGGCCAAGCACCGCAGGGTTTACCTTGCGCCCAATGCAAGCTGAAGCCGTGACCGCCCTGCTCGAAGACATGCAGTTCCGATGGCACCCGCGCGTCGCGCAGCTTGCCGAAGAATGTGATGCCGTTGGGGAATGGCGGCACGATTTCGTCATCCGCCGCCAGACAGACAAAGGACGGCACGGTATCGGCGCCGACATGGTTTTCCAGCGACCAGTTGGCCACCGCCTCGGCGGACGGGTTATCGCCAAGCAGCTTGTCGCGCGAGCCGGCATGGGCACCCGGTCCCATGGTGATCACCGGATACATATGGGCCGCGACTAGAGGCTTGTCGTCCTTCTGATCCGCCGTATCCACCGGAGTGTAAGTGGGCATGCCATGACGCGTGGCGAGCGACGCAGACAGATGACCGCCGGCGGAAAAGCCGATCACAGCCAGCTTGGTCACGCCATAATTGCCGGCCCGGATCAGGCGCATGGCGCGCTGGGCATCCTGCAGCGGCACGCTGGAACGGTTCTTCCAGCCTTCGCCCGGCAGGCGATAGCGCAGCACGAAGCAGGTGATACCGAGGCCGGCGAAATGCTGGGCGATCTCGCGGCCGCCGCGGTCGCCGCCTTCGGAGGCATAGCCGCCGCCCGGAATGACCAGAAGGCCCAGACCATTGGGCGTGACCGGACGATAGACGATGAAGCCGGGCGTCTGGATCTGGCTGACGGCGCGGACATGGAAGCCATCCGGCTGAACCGCATCGGTGACCTTCAGGTCGAGCTTGATGCCCTCGCCACCCGGCGGGGTGCCGGGCCATAGCGGCACGAACTCCATGGAATCGCCCGGTAGATATCCCAGCTCGGTCTGTGCGTCGGCCGCGCCCGACACCAGCGCGCCGGCCAGCCCCAGGCCCAACATCTCCGCCGATCCATCCAAGCCCCTCTCGAAAGCGGTGGGATGCTTGCGCGGGCCGCGCCTCAAGGCAAGGTCAGATTTTCTGGTCGTATTCGCCGACCTCGGGATGTTTCGACAGGCGCGTGTCGATGTCCTTGAACATCGCCCGCATATTGGCTTCCGAGGCCGGGCTTTCCACCACCACCACCAGCGAGGGCTTGTTGGAGGAGGCGCGCACCAGGCCCCAGGTACCGTCTTCCAGGGTCACGCGCACGCCATTGACGGTGACGACGGAGACGATCTTCTGGCCCAGCAGGCTTTCGCCCTTTTCCCGCATGGTGCTGTATTCCTTCACCATCGCCTCGACCACGGCGTATTTCCGGTCATCGGGACAATAGGGCGCCATGGTGGGCGAGCCCCAGCTTTGGGGCAGATCGTCATACAGCGCGGACAGCTTCTTTCCGCCCGCCTTGTCCAGCATCTGCAAAACCTGAATACCAGCAACGATGCCGTCGTCATAGCCGTGGCCGATGGGCGGATTGAAGAAGAAGTGACCGGACTTTTCAAAGCCCGCCAGCGCGCTCAGTTCGGAAGTGCGCCGCTTGATATAGCTGTGGCCGGTCTTCCAGTAATCGGTCTTCACGCCATTGGCCTTGAGCACCGGGTCGGTGAGATAAAGCCCGGTCGATTTCACATCGACCACAAAGGTTGGGTTCTTGTGCTGGGCCGACAGGCCGCGCGCCAGCATCACGCCGATCTTGTCGGCGAAGATCTCGCGGCCCTTGTCGTCGACCACGCCACAGCGATCGCCGTCGCCGTCAAAACCCAGGCAGAGATCCGCCCCTTGCGCCTTCACCGCATGGCTCATGGCATGCAGCATCTCCAGGTCTTCGGGATTGGGATTGTATTTGGGGAAGGTGAAGTCCAGATCGGTGTCCATGCCGATCACCTCGGCGCCGATGCGGCGCAAGGCTTCCGGCGCAAAGGCGCCGGCCGTGCCATTGCCACAAGCCGCGATCACCTTGATCGGGCGCGACAGCTTGATGCCCCTGGTGACGCCTTGCAGATAGGTCTCGCGCATGTCGGGTTCGGCGACATAGGAACCGCCGGGCCGTTCCTTGCCCTTGCCATTCAGCACAATATCCTTGATGGCGTTGATCTCGTCGGGGCCGAAGGTCAGCGGCCGCTTGGCGCCCATCTTCACGCCGGTCCAGCCATTCTCATTATGGCTGGCGGTGACCATGGCCACGGCGGGGCAATCAAGCGCGAATTGGGCGAAATAGGCGACCGGCGACAGCGCCAGGCCGATGTCGTGCACCTCGCAGCCGGCGCGCATCAACCCGATGATCAGCGCCTGCTTGATGGAGAGGCTGTAGCTGCGGAAGTCATGGCCGGTAACGACCTTGGGTTCAACGCCAATATCATGCAGATAGGTGCCCAGGCCGATGCCCAGCGCCTGGATGCCCAGCAGATTGATCTCCTTGCCGAACAGCCAGCGCGCGTCATACTCGCGAAAGCCATTGGCCGTGACCAGGGGCAGGTTTTCGTAGTCGGCCGTGTTGGGAACAAGGTCGGAACGGGGCTTGGTCATGAGGTCCGCTTGTGTGGGGATGCGTGCAAACTCTAGCCAGACGGATGGTCCTGCTCAACCCGGCTCATGCGGGCCTAATGTCCCATCCCGGCGCTCGAAACGGGGATTGGAGATGTCATAGGTGCCTGAACCGCAATGGGGACAGGCCGGAATCAGATCGCCGCGTGAAATACGGATCACTTCATGACAGTTTTCGCAGCGGTAATCCGACGATTCGCGCGCGATTTCTCCGACTTTCTCGCTCATCCGGCCCTGCATGTTGTGTGCCCTGAGCCAACGCGGGTGACGGTCTGGCGTTCCGCGTGCATCCGCTGTTGCGCCAGTGTTGCCATAGTTCCCACATGCTATAAGCACCCGGAATGGACAACAATCTTCTGACCCGATTGAACCTGCCTGAAATCGCGCCCGGCTGGGTATGGCTGGTGGGGGCGGGCCCGGGCGATCCGGGGCTGATCACGGCGCTGGGCCTTAGCGCGCTGGCCTCGGCCGATGTCGTTCTTTATGACGCGCTGGTGGATGCGTCGCTGCTGGCCCTGGCGTCTGGTGAGAAAATCTATGCCGGCAAGCGCGCCGGGGTCCGCAGCTGCAAGCAGGACGAGATTTCCGATCTGCTGGTGCGGCTGGCGAAAGACGGCAAGCGCGTGCTCAGGCTGAAGGGCGGCGATCCTTTCGTTTTCGGACGCGGCGGCGAGGAAGCCCAGGCGCTGGCGCGCGCGCGGGTATCGTTTCGCATTGTGCCCGGCATCACGGCGGGCATTGGCGGCCTGGCCTATGCCGGCATTCCCGTCACCCACCGCGATACCAACCACGCCGTCACCTTCATCACCGGCCATGGCGTGGACGGCAAATTGACCAAACTCGATTGGGCGGCGGTATCGCGCGGCGCGCCAACCCTGGTGCTTTACATGGCGCGCAAATTCGCCGGCGAGATCGCACAGGACCTGATCCAGGCGGGGCGGCCGCCCGAAGAGCCCGCGGCCATCGTCGCCAATGCGGCGCGCCCCGATCAGGTGGTGACCGTCACGACCCTGGGCGGGCTTGCGGCCGCGGCGGAAAATGCGTCGGCGCTGGCCATCATCGTGATCGGTGAGAATGTGAAGCTGGCCGAAGAACTCAGCTGGCTGGCGTCAGCGCACTGAGGCGCGCCGGCAGTTTTTCCATCACCGCGCGGCGTTCGGCGTCGGTCATGCCATGCCAGTCCCCGATCTCTTCCAGCGTGCGTCCGCAGCCCCGGCACAGTCCGCTTTCGGGATCGTAGGCGCAGATTTTGATGCAGGGGCTCTCCATTATCTCCCGGAAAATAGAGCTTTCCCTCGAACCCATACAATGGCCTTAACCAGGGTTTAACAGCACCTCATTAGCTTTGGCGGGCAGTTTCGGAAATTCCGCCATGGCCAAAGCGCAGTTCCACAAGAACCAGCGTGTGTATGTGAAGCCGGTCGGCACCTGGGCGCTGATCGAGCGCGTGGTGCCCCATTGGGCCAAGGGCATCGATGAACCCATCCGCATTCACTATGACGTAGGCTTGGGCCGGGAGTTCGCCGCCGAGGAATTGCTCAGCGAAGAGCCGGTGACCGAAAAGACCGTCTCAGGCGCGCAAAACTGGCGGGTGGTCAGGGCCCGCAACAAATGGCAGCCGGCGGAAGATTGCGCCCGCCACCCCGTGCCCGGCACCTATCCGGTGGTGATCACGGGCGAGGCGGAATGGGGCGGCTGGCGCGTGCCCGGCGCCGAATATGATCTGGACCCGGCCAAGGTCGAGGAACAGGCGCGGCTGATCGCCAGCGCGCCGCAGCTCGCGGGCTTTGCCAATGCCCTGGTGGACTGGGCGCGCAAATCCGGCGAGGACATGCCCAACGAGCTGGCGGAGCTTGCCCACCGCGCCCAGGATATCCTCTCCGACGTCACACGAGCCGGCTAAGGCTCAGCGCAGGTCCGAACAAGAATAGATATAGAACCGGTCAGCGGACAGCACGAACGGTTTTCCGTTAACCAGGCGGGCGTCCTCGAACCGCGCCGGGGACTTCCAGACCCGAGATCGCACGCCCGGGATCGGCGCCAGCATCACCAGATAATCCAGTCCCGGTTCTTTTCGGCAAAGCTTCGCGAGACCGCCTCGCGTGCGGTCCGGCTTTTTTGGCGAATCGAAATCGAGGCAAGTATCCGGGGAATCGGGATGCACCAGCCGAAAGGGCGCGAAATTGTTGGTGCGCTGTTCATATGTCATCGCCGTTTGGCGGTGAAATACCACGCCGGTACCCTGTTCGCAGGAATAATAATCCGCGCGCTTCAGGCGCAGCCACGGCATTTCCACACTGCCCTCCCAATAGATGGATGCATTCGCGGGCAGCATTGCCGTGAGGTCCCTGGGCGGAGGAGCGGGCGCTTCCAGGAATTTCGTCCAGGGTGTGCGCATGTCCCATCGGGACAGAGCCATGCAAACCAGCACGACAGCCAGGCCGAGCGAGACGCCCCGGATATACCGGTACTGCTTATCGGTTAGCAGGAGTTCAACACAGATTACCATCAGCGCGGCAATCACAAAGGCGAATGACAAATAGCTGAACCCCGCATCATAAGGCATCTGGATAAGCCTGACCGTGTCCAAGACCAGAATGATGCTCATGGTGACCAGCACCGTGATCGCAAAGGGGTTCGCATTCCTTTTGGCGACCATGGCGCTTTTGCCGAGCGGAATGGCGATGACCATCGGAAGGCAAATTCGGGATACCAGCTTGAGCAGCCATGCCGCACGCCATGGCTGAAGCTCGGTGATGAAAACATTGCGCGCCAGATCGCTTCCCAGGAATGCGCAAGCCAGCCCGGCAGCGCCTGTCACCCATATCGCGAGCAGAAAACGGCGCTCCTGGCCGCGGGTCAGGAATGCCGCGACACCTGTCCAGAAAAACGCCCCGACGATCTCAAGCAAATCGCCAAGCGGCAAATTCGCCAGCAGGCATTGTGGCGAACGAATTTGGATGACGGAAAACCACGCCGGATCGATGGTCTGAAACAGATTGGCGAAAGGCTGGACATGCGCCCAGCCCAGCGCCGCGGCCAGCGCGGTTGCGGCCGGCAGCGCCAGCCACCACAAAGGCTGCGCGAACGCGAAATAGACGTAAACCGCGACAAGCCCCGGCAGGGTCATAAGCGGATGCAGGGCCGCGGAGACGCCCAACAGGACCAGGCTTGCGGCGGGGCGCGACCGCAGCAGCGCGAGCGCCAGCATCGTCAACGCTTCGGCGAACAGCCGCGGCGTCACGAAAAACTCGCCATATCTGAAGAATGCATACTGGCTGGAGGTGGCGATCACCGCAAAGATCGACAGCCATAGATAGCGCTCGCCGGTCAACCTGCGCGCAAGGCAAAATAGCGCAAAAACCCAAAAAAATTCCCCGGCCACCGCAAAACCCATGCTCGCCGCGCCAAGACCGAAGCGGGAGACGAATGGCTGATACAGATGGGTAAAAAGGGAAAAGCTGCCCTGGGAACCGAACTGAAAATAGAGGTCGCCGGCGAAATGGGTTGGGTTGAGGTTGCGCAGAACCTCCACCATGTAGAAGCGAGAATCGTGGATCACGCCGAAATATGGATGCGTCGCCAGCCATGTGGCCGCGATGGCGCACAAAAGCGCGAGCATGCGGCCGGCGATGGCCGGCGTCAGTCCATCGCCATTGCCTCTGTCTTCAGACCTCACGTCCGCCGCGGAACGAGCCGTTCCGCGCTGCCGAGCAGGCGGGACATATCCTCGGAGAGCTTGTCGCTCGCACCTGCCGCGCCTTCCTCGTGATATTCCGCGTCCTGATTAACCCGCCAGACATCGAAGGCGCGGCGGCCGAGCCGGATATTCTCCACCGTCAGCATGGCCGTCATCATGGCATGATCCTGGTTGTTGTACTTGTGCATGCCGTTACGGCCAACCAGATGCAGACTGGGATAACGCGATTCCAGCTCGCGGCGGATGGTTTCGACTCTCTCCTGATACCCTTCGTCATAGACCGGATAGGCCTTGGGCTGGCGCACCACCGTTCCGTCCACGATATCGGCGCGATCCGCCAGCTTCAGGGTCACCAGTTCGTCGCTGGCAAGCCGGATCAGCTCCGCGTCGCTAGACGCCCAGATGCCATCACCCTCGAAACAGAAATATTCCAGGCCATAGCAGTTCAGGCTGGGATCGGGGACCATTTCCGGAGACCAGGATTTGTAGTTCTGAATCCGCCCTACCTTGACGCCAGGCTCATGGATATAGATCCAGTTGTCGTCAAAAAGATTTCGGTCCTTTACGATCAGCGCGACAGTAAGGAAATCGCGATAACGCAGATCCTGCGCCGCACGCGCCAGCGATCCATCAGCCGGAGGGTCGAGCGCCGACACAAGTTCGCGCATTGGCATGCTGGAAATGACATGATCGCAGTGGATGCGCTGCTCGGTTCCATCGGCCGCGCGGGTGGCGATTGTCCAACCTGCGCCATCCTGGATGAGATGGGAGACACGCCGGCCCAGGAGAACCTGGCCACCCATCAGCGTAACCCGCCTTGCCGCTTCATCCCATAACATGCCAGGGCCGCGCCGCGGATAGCGGAAGCTATTGATCAGGGTCTTGATCACCTTGTCCCCGGACCCGGCTGCCCCTTGCGGCAGCAGGGCGTGCCAGATCGCTTTGGTGAGAGAGAAGCCCTTGATCCGTTGGGCCGCCCAGTCGGCGGATATTTCCGAGCATTTCATCCCCCACACTTTCTCGGTGTAGGTCTTGAAGAATATCTCGAACAGGCGGGTGCCGAAGCGGCTGGTTACCCACTGCTCGAACGTCTTGGCTTCCGGCGCCGGGCAGACCTTCACCTTGAGATAAGACAATACGCAGCGCACCGCCTCGAAGGGACCAAGCTTGAAGAGCGCGTCAAAGGCGCGGATCGGATATTCAAAGAGTTGGCTGCGATAATAGATGCGCGATTTGCGCGGCCGATCGAGAAAATCGCCGCCCAGAAGCTCTGTCCACAGCGCATTCACTTCCGCCGACTTGGAGAAGAAGCGGTGACCGCCAATATCGAATGCAAATCCTTTGTAGGTCGCCGTGCGGGAGATGCCGCCGACATAGACAGCATCCTGCTCTATCACGGTCACGCAAGCCCCCTGCTTGGCGAGCAGATAGGCGGCGGTGAGCCCCGCGGGCCCCGCCCCGATGCAGACGATGGAAGGCTTGGTCTGCATTATGGTCTTCCCGAAAGCTGCGCGCAGAGATGGCGGGCCTGCACACGGATGCCGGCATTGAAAGACATGCATTTGTGCGCGGGGAAGGAATAAAGAACCGTCAAGCCGACAGCGCACACATGCGCGGCCAGATCGGAGCGGACTTTCATGCCGCCCAGTTCAAATCCCGCACCGGTCCAGGATGTGAACAACGAAAGAATGATGTCGGATAGCGCGCTGGTGATTGCAACGCCAACCAGGGAGACGACGCAGAAGGTCGTGAACTGCTGGAAGGCTGAACGATCGCGGAATCTGAAATTGAAGGAATAGTTGAGGCCGAAATTGACCAGGAGACCGCAAGCCGCGGCGATCGCCGTGGCGCACCAATAAGGAAGACGGGGGAAAAGCCCCTCACCGTAAAGCTGCCAACCTGTCAGCACGTTGGCGAGCGCAGCCAGGCCCCCGAAGAAAAGAAAGACGCCCAGCTCTTTCACGCGAGCGGAAATCCTCCCGCCCCCCTTTACCAAGCTCATGGGCCGCGCCTTCCAGAAAACCCAACCTTAGGATCGTCTGCAAGCCCTTAAATCAGGGTTAACTCACCATTTAAGGCGCTCGGATGGGCGCCCATCTGTCATCCGGGCAAGCCGAACCGGCGCATAACCCGTCCGATGGCGAAATTCATGACAGGAATGGGGTGAATCGTTATATCCGAAAGAGCCCCCTGACAGTCAGGATCGCCATGCGTACCGACGAGCCCCGCCCCATTCATCTGGCCGACTATCTGGCGCCGGAATTTCGCATACGCACCGTACATCTGGATTTCGCGCTGGCCCCGGAAGCGACCCGGGTCACGGCCCGGCTGGAGATCGCCCGGCAATCGGGCTGCGGCCCCCTGATCCTGGCGGGCGAAAACCAGAAGCTGCTCTCGGTCGCGGTGGATGGCCGCGCACTTTCGTCCGCCGATTATCTGCTCGACGACAAGAACCTCACTTTGCCCGATCCACCGGCCAAGCTGACGCTTGAGATCGTCAGCGAGATCAACCCGTCCGCCAACACCGCGCTGGAGGGCCTGTTTCTTTCCAACGGCATGTTCTGCACCCAATGCGAGCCCGAGGGCTTCCGCCACATCACCTATTTCCTGGACCGGCCCGACAATCTGTCGGTTTTCACCGTGCGCATCGAGGCGGACCGGGAGCAGTATCCGGTGCTGCTGTCCAACGGCAACCGCATCGAAAGCGGCGAGCTGGCCGGTCACCGCCATTATGCGGTGTGGCATGACCCCTTCCCCAAGCCGTCCTATCTGTTTGCGCTGGTAGCGGGCGACCTGGGCGTCGTCCATGACCGCTTCACCACCATGAGCGGGCGCAACGTCGCGCTCGACATTTATGTCGAGCATGGCAACGAGCCGCGCGCGCTCTACGCCATGGATTCGCTCAAGCGGGCAATGAAATGGGACGAAGAGATGTATGGCCGCGAATACGATCTCGATATCTTCATGATCGTGGCGGTGTCGGCCTTCAACATGGGCGCGATGGAGAATAAGGGCCTCAACATCTTCAACGACAAGGTGCTGCTGGCCTCACCCGAGACCGCCACCGATGACGATTATGCCCGCATCGAAAGCGTGGTGGCGCATGAATATTTCCACAACTGGACGGGCGATCGCGTCACCTGCCGCGACTGGTTCCAGTTGTCCTTGAAGGAAGGCCTGACCGTCTTCCGCGACCAGCAATTCTCCGGCGACATGCGCTCACGTGGCGTGCAGCGCATCCAGGATGTGCGCGCGCTCCGTGCCCGCCAGTTCGTGGAGGATGCCGGCCCCCTCGCCCATCCGGTGCAGCCGCAGAGCTATATCGAGATCAACAACTTCTACACCGCCACCGTCTACGACAAGGGCGCGCAGGTCATCGGCATGCTCAAGACCCTGGTCGGCGATGAGGGCTATCGCAAATCGACAGATCTTTATTTCGAACGCCATGACGGCGAGGCCGCCACGGTCGAGGACTGGGTCCGCTGTTTCGAGGATGCCACTGGGCGCGATCTCGGTCAGTTCCGGCTCTGGTACCGCCAGTCGGGCACCCCGGTGTTGGACGCGCGCGGCGCCTATGACGCCGGGGCGAAGACCTACACCCTGGAACTGACCCAGAGCTTGGCGCCAACGCCGGGCCAGCCGGAAAAGCTGCCCATGCACATTCCCGTGCGCATGGGTCTGGTGGGCGCGAGCGGCGCCCAGCTGCCGCTGACCCTGGAAGGCGAGAACCATGCGGGGCCCACCACACGGGTGTTGGAGCTGACAGAAAACGTCCACCGCTTCATTTTTGTGGATGTGGCGGAAGCCCCGCTGCTGTCACTGGGCCGCGATTTCTCGGCGCCGGCCATCTTCCGCACCCCGCTCAGCCGGCGCGACCATGCCATCCTGATGGGCAAGGACAGCGATGCCTTCAACCGCTGGGAAGCCGGCCAGACACTCGCCGCTGAAATCATGCTGGAGGTGGCTGGCGCGGCCCGCGGCGACGCCGACAGCGATTACATCGCCGCCATTGGCGATGTGCTGGCCCGCGCCGAGGAAGATCCCGCCTTCGCCGCCCAGATGCTGATGCCGCCCACCGAAAGCGAGCTGGCTGCCCGCAAAACCCCGGTGGACCCGGTCGGCATTCACACCGCCCGCGTCACCCTTGTGCGCGCCATCGCGCTCGCCCATCGCGAACGCCTGGCGCAGCTTTACGAGAATATGCGCGACGATGGCGATTTCAGCCCGGATGCCGGGGCGGCCGGCAAGCGCGCCTTGCGCAATGCCGCCCTGCGCTATCTCACCGCCGCCGATGACGAGGCGGCGGCGGGGCTGGCCGACGCCCATTATCGCTCGGCCTCCAACATGACCGACATGATCGCCGGCCTTGCGGCGCTGACGCGAATGGAATCGCCGCTGCGCGACGCCGCCTTCACCCACTTCTATGACCGCTTCCGGAGCGATCCGCTGGTGCTGGACAAATGGATGAGCCTGCAAGCCGGCTCGCCTCTGCCGGACACCGTCACCGCCGTGCGCGAGCTGATGAAGCACCCCGCCTTCGACATCAAGAATCCCAACCGGGTGCGCGCCCTGGTCGGCGCGTTCAGCGTCAATCACCTGCGCTTCCACAATGCGGACGGTTCGGGCTACCGGCTGGTGAGCGAGGTGATCCGCACGCTTGACCCGATGAATCCCCAGGTGGCGGCACGCATGGCCGGGGCCTTTGAAAGCTGGCGCCGCTATGACAGCAACCGCCAGGAACGGATGCGGGCCGAACTGACCGCCATCCACGGCCTGCCGGGCATTTCGCCCAACCTGTTCGAGGTCACCGGAAAAATGCTGTCCTAGGACCCGAGGCCACCGCTTCGGCGGTCCCGATTCCTTAATAATCTGGTGACGCGGGAAACCGCCGTCCACATACTGCCCGAAGCGCGAATCAGCGCGTGGGTGGGGAACATGTCCGAAGCGACCGCACGCCCTCCGGGCTGGCTGGATGACATGCTGGCCATCGTCGGCCGCTGGCCTTTGGTCCGCCGCTTTGGCCGCGATGTCCGCTTCACCGTCCCTCTCTGCATCATCCTGATCTGCGGCAGCTTCGCCGCCACGGCATTGCTGCAGATGCGGCTGGACAAGAGCCATGCCCTGGCACAGGCGCGGCATTTCGAACAGGCGCGCGCCGCCGATCTTGCCCGCGCCACGGGCGCGATGCTCGACCATTATACCCGGATGGGCGCGGTGTTCGCGGCCAGCCCCGAGCAATTTCGTAGCGCCGACCTGGCCAGCGCGGAACCCGCCATCCGCGACATCGCGGTGTGGGACGCCCACGGCGTCCAACAGGCCCGGCTGGACGCCACTGCCACCCGGCCGCTGATGCGCCCCGCTTTGGCGGGCGCACGCGCGCTTTTTGCCAACGGCCTGGCCTTCCGCGACGGTCCGCGCACCGTGGCTGTGCTGTTTTCGCCCAAAAGACTGATGGGAGGTATTGAGCGGGCTGTCCTGGTGCCATCCGGGCAAGCGGAAGGCACCAGCGCGGCCGTGCCAGGCTGGCCCGTTTCCGTGGACGTGCAGGTGGACGAGAAGGCCGCACTGGAAAGCTGGACTGGCGCGCTGCCGCTCTATCTTTTCGTCATCCTGGGCCCGGCGCTGGCCGGCGGCTGGCTGGCGGCGCTGTTCGTCGGCAGCTTCGAGCGTCAGGCCAGGGCGGCGCGCGCCATCCGCGCGCTCAAATCCAGCCGCCCGGTCGAGGCCAGGCTGCTGGTGCGGCTGGCCAATGCCGAGCGCGGGGCGATGGAGGCGCTGCGCTCCAAATCGGAATTCATCGCTCACATGAGTCACGAAATGCGCACGCCGTTGAACGCGGTGATCGGTTTTGCCGAGATCATTGCCGGCGGCATGTTCGGTCCTTCCGGCCACCCCAAATATGGCGAATATGCCCGCGACATCGCCCAGGCTGGCAAGAATCTGCACGCCAAGATCGGCGACATACTGGAATTCGCCAACATAGAGGCCGGCCGCCATCCCCTGAAGGAAGAGGCGATCGACCTGGCTCAGGCGGTCGCCATGGTGGTGGAGGAACATCGGGGCCGCGCTTTTTCCCGCCGCATCTCGCTGTCGCTGGCCTTTGGCGAACCCGGCCTGGTCCGGGCCGACAGCCGCGCCTTGCGCCGGATTGTCTCCAATCTCCTGACCAACGCGCTGACCTATACGGCGGATGGCGGCATCGTGCGCGCCGATGTCCGCTTCGAGGAAGGCGCGGGCGTCCTGACCCTCAGCGACAGCGGCACGGGCTTTTCAGCGCGGGAGGCCGGGCGCCTGGGCAAACCCTTCGAGCGTTTCGATCGCAGCGGCGCGGTGACCGGGGCAGGACTGGGGCTCGCCATCGCCATGGAGCTGGCGCGGCGCATGGGCGGGGCGATGCGGCTGGCCGGCGAAAGCGGTCATGGCGCCGTCATGGAATTGCGGCTGCCGCGGCTGTGAACGCCGTGTTTGTGACGCGCGCCGCGCGCGTCTAACCTCGCGCCGATGAAAACGGGCTGGATTCTGGGCTTGAGCCTGACCGCCGCTTTGATGGCGGGCAGCTGGTTTCTGCTGCGTCCGCCGGCGGGCAACGGTCCCGTTACCCTGTTCCAATGGCAGGACTTCATGGAGCCACCTTTCCTGGCCGATTACGAGAAGGCGTATGGCGAGAAACCCGCCATCACCATCTTCGCCGACGAGGATGAGGCCTTCTCCAAGATGCGGGCGGGTTTCAAGCCGGACGTGATGGGCCCCTGCTATTACAGCCTGCCGCGCTGGAAAGCCGCCGGCCTGCTGGCGCCGATCGACACCAGTCGGCTCAAAAACTGGAACAAGATCTCGCCCATCCTGCGCAATCTGCCGGGTATTTCCGCCGGACCCGGCAAGGTTTGGTTCGTGCCGCATTACTGGGGCAACACTTCGCTGACCATCCGCACCGACCTGGCGCCGGAATATGCCAGGTCGCAGAGCTGGAACATCCTGTTCGATCCCAAATACAAGGGCCGGGTCTCGGTGCTGGACGGGGTGGACGACACCGTGCCTTTCATCGCCAGGATGATCGGCGTGGACGCCTATGCCATGTCGGATGCCGATTGGATGCGTGTCCAGGCGAAGCTGCGCGAGCTGGTGGCGCATCTGCGCTTTGTTTCGTCGGACGATACCGCCTTGGCGCAGGGGCTGGCCTCGGGCGAGATCGTGGCGGCGATGAGCTGGCGGGAAACCTTCGCGGCGCTGAACCGCGAGCACAGACCGGTGGCCTATCTCAATCCGCCGGGCGGCATCTTCACCTATGTCTGTGGCCTGGTCATGCACAGCGATCCGTCCAATGAGGACAAGGCGCTGGCGCTGATCGATTCGTCGCTGTCCGACCAGGCGGCCGTCTACACCATCACCCATATCGGCAATGAGCCGGCCAACACCCGCGCGATGGACCAGGTGCCGGACGCGGTGTTCGCCAATCTGGGGATCGGGCGCGATCTGGACGCCTTCCTCAGACAGGGCATCTTCCAGCGCCCCCTGCCCAACAAGGACAGGATCGTGTCGGCCTGGACCGAGATCAGAAGCGGGGTGCAATAAAAAAGGACGGAGCAGCCGGATGGCTGCTCCGTCCTTTTGGTATTTTCGGGTTCCGGGGGCTTTGGTTCGCGCGTTCGGGCGACTTGGTCGTCGCCCTTACCCGCACGACTTGAGCGTGCGTGTCCCTCGGCAACGACAAGCCGCGTCTTAGACGACGCCGCGCTTGTGCTCGCCGACCACGACGCGGCCCGGTTCGAAGGCGCGCTTGAACACGTCCAGCGCCTTGCGGGGTTCCGCGTTGCCGCACATGAACACGTCGAAGGCCGCGAAGCCTTTCTCCGGCCAGGTGTGAACGGAGATGTGGCTTTCCGCCAGCACCGCCACGCCGGAGATGCCGCCGCCATCCTCGAACTTGTGCAGGTGAATGTGCAAGAGGGTCGCGCCCGCTTCATTCACCGCGTCGATCAGCGCGGTTTCGATACGCTCCCGGTCATCCAGGCCCTTGGCTTCCCAAAGGTCGATGATCACATGGCTGCCCGCATAGGACAGGCCATTCTTCGTGATGAAGTGATCCTTCTGGTCGTCATTCGAAGGGGTCACGACAACAGGACGAGGCGCCTTGGGAGCGCGCAGCTTGATTTCTTTTTGCGGGTTCGCCGCCACCAGATTGAGTCGAGCCATTTAAGCACCTACCCGTCTTAGAGTTGACACCAAACGCCTTGGCCTTGCGGACTTCCGGACGCGCCTTAATGAAGAAAGCGACGGAGGGGGTCAGCCCTACGCCGCTTTGTCCGGCTTTTTTTCTCGCCGGGTTAATCTGCATGTAGGGCCAACGCTCCGGCGATGCAAGAAGAAATTTCCCCTCCGGCGCATTTTTTTGGGCGAGCCGCTCCGAAGAGCCGGCGCGCGAGCGCCTCCAAAGGCGTTCGGCGGCAACGCATGATGCGCGAGAAAGTACGATGGAATGGGCATTAAACGCGCGATAGACAGCGCCACACACTCGGCCTATACGCGCTCTTTCGAAACCGCTGTCACAATCACTAAGGAATAGTTATGGCCAAGCTTCCCGAGGTTAAGGAGCGTCTCCACAAGGGTTACGCCCAGTCCATGCAGGTCACCAAGGTGCTGGCGGACGAGCGGAGCCCGTATCAGCACATCCGGATCTTCGACACCGTCGCCAATGGCCGGGTGATGACCCTGGACGACATCGTCCAGATCACCAGCCGGGACGAGAGCGCCTATGCCGATATGCTCACCCACCTGCCCATGCTGGAGCATGGCAAGGTCGAGCGGGTGATGATCGTGGGCGGCGGCGATCTTTCCATCGCCGACGAGGCCCTCAAGCATAAGAACGTCAAGGAGGTGGTCCTGGTCGACATCGACGGCCGGGTCATCGAGCTGTGCCGGAAGCTGTTCGGCGACGTCAACGCCAAGGCCTTCCGCGACCGCCGCATGACCGTGGAAGTGGCGGATGCCTTTGAGTATCTGGGCCGCAAGTCCAGCAAGAACCGCTTCGACCTTATCATCGCCGACCGTCCCGATCCGGTGGGGCCCGGCAAGGCGCTGTTTGGCGAGACCTTCTATGACCGGGTGAAAGGCGCGCTGCGCAAAGGCGGCTACGCCACCTTCCAGACGGGCGTGCCCTTCTACCAGCCCTGGGAGATCACCGAGGCGCTGCAGGAGCTGGCCGCTTTCTTTCCGCGCTCGGGCCTCTATCTGACCGTGGTGCCCACCTATATCGGCGGCTTCATGGCGCTGTCCTGGGCAAGCAAGGGCGGCAAGCCGCTGGGCACGAAGGCCGGCATCCAGAAGGCAACCCGCGCCTACAAGAAGACCAAACTCAAGACCGACTATTACAATCCGGAAGTCCATGCCGCCGCTTTCGCGCTGCCGCAATGGATCAAGAAGCTGGTGCCCTGATCCGGACTCTCCGCCTTTGCGTATCGATGTCATGCCGGAGAGACGTTTTCTGCAGATCGCCGTCGCGGCCGCCGGCCTGGTGCCGGTGGCCGCCGGCGCGCTTGGGACGCTCGGACCCGCACTGCTGTTCGCCGGCCCGCCCCAGGCCCTCACCCATGGCGCCTATCTCAGCGGCCTGCTTCTGGGCCTGGGGCTGGCGTTCTGGTTCCTGATTCCGACGATCGAGCGTCAGCGCCACGCTTTCGCTCTGCTGGCCGCGCTGGTGATGCTGGGCGGCCTGGCCCGGGCCTTCACAGCGGCGCGGCTGGGCGCCTGGAACCTGTCGGTGGAACTGCCGCTGGTCATGGAATTGGGCGTCACGCCAGCGCTTTGGCTGTGGCAACGCCGGGTCTCTTCCCTTTTGCGCCCCGAGTGACCATCTTTCCAGGCAGAAACACCGGAAATCTTCAGACATGGCATTGATCGGCCCCAGCGGGCGTCCCATCACCTCCACACCCGCGCAGAACACGGCCAGCGGCACCAGCCCGCACATCAAGGATGCGGGCCTGGCCACCTTCGCCGCCGACGTGCTGGAGGCCAGCCGCCAGGTTCCGGTGATCGTGGATTTCTGGGCGCCCTGGTGCGGTCCCTGCAAGACCTTGGGCCCCTCGCTGGAAGCCGCGGTCGAGGCTGCGGATGGCGCGGTCAAGCTGGTGAAGGTCAATATCGACGAGAATCCCGAAATCGCCCAGCAGCTGCGCATCCAGTCCATTCCCACTGTCTATGCCTTCCGCAACGGCCAGCCGGTCGACGGTTTCATGGGCGCCATCCCCGACAGCCAGGTGAAGGCCTTTGTGGCGGCGCTGGCCGGCGGCGCTGCCGGCCACACCCATGACCATGGCCATGGCGGCCCCGAACATACCGCCGAGGTGCTGGCGGTGGCGGCAGAGGCGCTGGAAGCCGGCGACATCGCCATGGCGGCCCAGGCCTATGGCCATGTGCTGCAGGACGAACCCGGTCATCCGGAAGCGGTGGCGGGCCTGGCGCGGGCCTATCTCGCCGGCGGCGACATCGAGCGCGCCCGCACCACCTTGCAGATGGTCAAGCCGGGCGGTGAACAGGATGAGGCGATCCGCGCGGTGGAAGCCGAGCTGAAGCTGAAATCGGCGCCGCCGCCCGATCTGAGCGCCACCGCGGCGCTGCGCGCCAGGCTTGAGGCCGATCCCAAAGACCATCAGGCCCGCTACGACCTGGCCATGGCGCTGGATGCGGCCGGCGACCGCGACGGCGCGGTGGCCGAACTGCTGGAGCTGGTCCGGCGCGACCGCAAATGGAATGAGGAGGCCGGCCGCAAGCAGCTGGTCACCCTGTTCGAGGCCATGGGCCCGACCGATCCGCGCACCATCGAGGCGCGGCGCAAGCTTTCGGGGCTTCTGTTCTCCTGACGGGAAATGTGATGTCACGGCATTACCACGCGTATTCAGACCTGCCACACTCGCTGCCATTGTTCCCCTTGACGGGAGCGGTGCTCCTGCCGCGCGGGCATCTGCCGCTCAATGTCTTTGAGCCGCGCTATCTGGAGATGGTGGACTATGCGCTTCAGGGCGACCGGCTGATCGGCATGATCCAGCCCGTCGAGAATGAAGAAACCACGCTGAGGCCCAGGCTGTCGCAGGTGGGCTGCGCTGGCAAGATCGTCGCCTTCCAGGAAACCACCGACAACCGTTATCTGATCACGCTGCAAGGCATATGCCGCTTCCGGCTGACCGGCGAGATGAACAGCGCCACCGCCTGGCGCGCCGGCTTCTGCGACTTCGCCGCCTTTGCCGGCGACCTGGCGGAAAATGCCGGCGACGAGCTGCCGCGCGAGCGGCTTTTGTCGGCGCTCAAGACCTATCTCACCAGCCGCGACATGCAGGCGGACTGGAACAGCGTATTGACAGCCCCCGCCGAGGCGCTGGTCAATGCGCTGGCCATGATGTGCCCCTTCGCCCCGGCCGAGAAACAGGCGCTGCTGGAAGCCAAAAGCTTTGTGGAGCGCGCCTCCACCCTGCTGGCGCTGCTGGAAATGGGCGGCGAGGCCGGCCCCACCACCGTCAACTGATCCTTCAACAACCGTCCGCGCCAGGGTATTCAGCTGGTGTTGATGGCTATCGCTTCGCACTGTGAGGCCGAGATGGAAACCGACCCGAAGCTGCTGGAAATCCTGGTCTGCCCCTTGACGAAAAGCGTGCTGCGCTATGACCGCGACCGGCAGGAGCTGGTCAGCCGCGCCGCCGGCCTGGCCTACCCGATCCGCGGCGGGGTGCCGGTGATGCTGCCGGGCGAGGCCCGCGAACTGACCGAAGAAGAGCGCGATGCCCTCCGCTAAGCCCCCTGCCAATCCCTGGCCCAGCGAAATCCGCCTCAATCCCGAACGCGACGTGCTGCGCGTGGCCTTCGACAATGGCGAGCGCTTCGACCTTCGGGCCGAATATCTGCGGGTGGAATCGCCCAGCGCCGAGGTGCGGGGCCATGGCGGGCCCAAAAACATCGTCACCGGCAAGGCGCAGGTGAAGATCGCGGGGCTTGAGCCGGTGGGCAATTACGCCCTGCGCATCGCCTTTGACGACGGCCATGACAGCGGGCTGTACAGCTGGGACTATCTTCACAAGCTGGGGGCGGAAGAAACGGAGATCTGGGCAACCTATCTCGCCGCAAGCGGGCGATGAGCGAGCCGCAAGCGCCGCCCAGACCCGTCAGCCTGTTGCGCGGCCCGCCGGGCAGGCGCATCGCCATTATCAAGGGCCAGGATTATGGCCGCTTCACCGATTTCTATCATGGCGTGCTGACGGTTTCCTGGCCGCTGTTCTTCCTGGAACTGCTGGCGGCCTTTGTCGTGGTCAACCTGATCTTCGCCATGCTGTATGTCGCCGACCCGGGCGGCATCGCCAATGCGCGGCCCGGCAGCTTCACGGATGCCTTCTTCTTCAGCGTGCAGACGCTTGGAACGCTCGGTTATGGCGTGATGGCGCCCAAGACGCTTTACGCCAACCTGCTGGTAACGGTGGAAAGCTTCAGCGGCATCCTGACCATCGCCCTGTTCACCGGCATCATTTTCACCCGTTTCTCCAGACCCCAGGCACGGGTCGTGTTCAGCAAGGTCGCGGTGGTTACCCCCTTCGACGGCGTGCCCACCCTGATGTTCCGAGCCGCCAACCAGCGCGGCAATTCCATCCTGGACGCGGAAGTCCATGTCTCGCTGGCCAGCCAGCACACCACCCGCGAAGGCGTCAGCATGCGCCGCTTCCAGGAGCTGAATCTGGTGCGACCGCGCAATCCGCTGTTCGCTCTGTCCTGGACCATCATGCACACGCTGGACGAAACCAGCCCCCTGTTCGGGCTGGGACTGGCGGAGATGATCGAACGCGATATGGAGCTGGTGGTGATGCTGTCGGGCACCGACGAAACCATCAACGACCGCATCTATGCCCGCCATTCCTATGTGGCGGAAGAAATCCTGTGGGAACGCCGGTTTGTCGATGTGGTGTCGGTCACCCCGTCCGGCCAGCGCATGGTGGACCTCCACCATTTCCACGACACGCGGGAGATCTAGGCGGGCGGCAAGGCTTCGATCCCGCCCAGGAACAAGGCGGTGGCGAAACGGGTCGTCGCCTCGACATCGGCGCCGGCCTTGATCCGTTCCGCCAGTTCGAAGGCCACGCCGGTCAGCGCCGCGCCCAGCGCGCCCACATCGGTCTGAGGCAGAAGTCCCCGGGAAACCGCCGCCGCGATGTCTTCCCTGAGTTCGGCGAAGCCCGCCAGAACTTCCGGGGAATCCATGCGGAACCGCTCCGGCACCGGTTGGGTATCGCCGCGGTTTTCCAGCACGAACTGGAAAAAGGCGCGAAAGCTCGCGGCCAGAAATTCCTCCCGGCTGGCGGCTGCCTGACGGGCCTGACGCAGGCGCGGGCGCACCTTCAGCGCCACCTCATCGCGCAGCGCCTGATACACTTCTTCCTTGGATTTGAAGTAATTGTAGAAGGTGCCGGAGGCCAGCGGCGTGGCGCGGATGATGTCGCGCACCGTGGCGGTGGCAAAGCCCAGCTGCGCGAAAACCTGACGCGCCGCCGCCAGAATGGTCTCGCGGTTCTGGATCTTGGTCTGCTCGCGCCGGGACGATGCCGTCATGCGCGAAACTTAACCACTGGCAATCAGGATGCGCCAGTGCCCAGCGCGCCCTTGCCCACCGCCTCTGTCACATTCGCAAAACCATCACGTTCCAGACAGCGCAGCAATTCCCGCTTGATGCGCGCGACCAGGCCCGGTCCCTGAAACGCCAGCGCGCTGTAGAGCTGCACCAGGCTTGCGCCGGCGCGGATCTTGGCATAGGCGTCCTCGCCGCTCGCGATCCCGCCCACGCCCACCAGGACCACCGCGCCGTTCAGGCGCCGATGCATCTCGCCCAGGATTTGCGTGGAAGGCAGAAACAGCGGCCGGCCGGAAAGCCCGCCGGTTTCGTTCGCATGCGCCGAGCGCAGGGGCGGCCGCGCGACCGTGGTGTTGGAGACGATCAATCCCTCGATGCCGCTTTTTTTCACCACATCGGCGATCTCGTCCAGCGCGTGTCCGTCCAGGTCGGGCGCGATCTTGAGCAGGATGGGCAGGTGCAGCGTTTTCTTTCCCCGCGCCTCGGTCAGCGCCTCCAGCAGGCGCGTGAGTTCGTCACGGTTCTGCAATCCGCGCAGGCCGGGCGTGTTGGGCGACGACACGTTGACGGTGACATAAGCGGCAAGGGGCGCCAGCCGCTCGAAGCCCCGCACATAATCGGCGATGCGATCGGCGCTGTCCTTGTTGGCGCCGATATTGATGCCGACAATGCCGGAGCCCTTGCGCGTGCCCAGATTGCGCGCGGCCAGGTCCATGCCGCGGTTGTTGAAGCCCATCCGGTTGATCACCGCCTTGTCTTCGGAGAGCCGGAACAGGCGCGGGCGCGGATTGCCGGCCTGCGGCCGGGGCGTGACCGTGCCGCATTCGACAAAACCGAAGCCAAACCGGGCCATGGCGTCGGGCACATCGGCATCCTTGTCGAAGCCCGCCGCCAGCCCCACCGGATTGGGGAAGTCCAGCCCCAGCGCGCGCACACGCAGGCGCGGGTCGTCGGGCGCGGCCGCCGGCAGGAACGGCGCCGCCAGCCTGGCGAGCTTCAACGTGGCGCGGTGCGCGCTTTCGGCCGGCAGGCGCCGGAGCAGCGCGGCGCCAAGATCGGAAAACATCACGGACTTGATCCCTTACCCCCGGTATAGGAATATAACCGTAATCTCCGGTTTGTTTCCTATCATGTTGACGCATACCCAGATCTGGCGCGCCATCGACGCCCTCGCCGCCCGGCATGGCATGTCGCCGTCCGGCCTGGCCAGGCTCGCCGGTCTGGACCCCACCACCTTTAACAAGAGCAAGCGCGGCTCGGCCAATGGAAAGCTGCGCTGGCCCTCGACCGAAAGCCTGGCCAAGATCCTGGCCGCCACCGGCTCGGGCCTGGAGGAATTCCTCGCCCTGGTCGCCGAAAAAAGCATCATTCGGGCGCGCATGGTGCCCCTGATCGGCATGGCCCAGGCGGGTACGTCGGGCTATTTCGACGATGCGGGCTTTCCCGCCGGCTCGGGCTGGGAGGACATCGCCTTTCCCGAAATCGGCGACGCCCATTGCTATGCGCTGGAGATCACTGGCGATTCCATGCTGCCGGTCTATCGCGACGGCGACCGCATCCTGGTATCGCCGCAAGGCTCGCTTCGGCGCGGCGACCGGGTGGTGGTCAAGACCCATGCGGGCGAGGTGATGGCCAAGCAGCTTGGCCGCATGACCGCCCAGCGCATCGAGTTGAAAAGCTTCAATCCGGCATTCGAGGACCGCAATTTCGCGCTCAGCGAGATCGCCTTCGTCCATCGCATCATCTGGGCGAGCCAATAGCCGGTTCGAGGCGCAAGAAGGTTTCCGGCTTCTTGCCGCTCTTCCACAGCGCCAGCAGCGATTTCTCCAGGGACGCGCGATCCGGAAACGTGCAGATGCCGGCACCATCCTTGGTGACGCCCGACATGCGTGCCGCGCGTGCATCCTTGCCGCAACGGGGCACGATTTCGCGGGCGGTGTTTTTTCCCGTCACTACCAAAAGGCCGTAATAGCGCAGACTGTCATCGCCGGTATGGAAACTGAGCATCGCCATCTGCAGGATCAGCACATGGCTGGGCGCCCCAGGCAGGGGAAAAAGACCCAGTTCGAAGCCCTGGCCGAAATCACGCCCATGATCGCTTGGGGTCAGGCGATAGCGCCCGCGTTCAATCTTGCGCAACATGTAATGCGCCACCCTGCCATCCCGATCGGTGGTCGTGACGGGGCCGGCCGCGAAAGGCTGCACGCCAATGGCATCGCGATAGGGACGTGCCCTGCTCTGCCAGCATCCCGCCACCGCCAGACATGCCAGCAGGATGAAAGGCACACATTTGCGCAACACGCTCTCCGTCAGGGAAAGCCCTGATATTTGCGAACCAGGGCATCGAAGCCATCATGCGTGCCGCGCGCCATCAGGCCAAGCAGTTCCTGCGCGCGCCCCTGGATTTTCTTTTCGTAAGCTGTTTCCGCGGTCGCCGATATCGCCGCCTTCAGCTCGCTGGCGATGCGGGCGTGATATTTCTCGGCATCAAAGCCCGCCAGCGACAGCGCGATCTGGTAATGCACGGCAACATTACCGGGCGCCAGCCGGATCGCCCGATCGAACAGGCTCAGCGCCTCGCTTTCTGTCGCGCCGTACAGAAACCGCGCCAAGGTCGCGCCGCCGCCGCGCACGATCTCGATGTGCCAGCCCCCCAATGCCGACACGGCATATGGATTTTTCGGATCATCGCCGATCGCCGCATCCAGCGCCGCCTTGGACTGCGCCGGAGAATCTTTCAGTCGCGCCCGCACCACACCGATAACGCGTGCCTGATAACCCAACGCCACCGCCAGCCAGATGTGGCCGAAGGCGGATCGCGGATCGGCCGCGATCGCGGCGCGCGCCAGTCTTTCGGCCCGCTCCAGGCACGGCATGCAGGGCTCGTCGCGCAGCACATCATCGGCCAGCACCGCGCGGGCGGCGATGGCCAAGCCCGCGGCGCTATGCAAAGCCTCGCCGGCCTGGGCGGCCTGCTCATAATCGCCCTTCGCATAAAGCGCGAAAATATCGTCGGCGGTTGCGGCCTGCGCCATAGCAGGCGCAAACAGCAGCAACGCGGCCAACAAGAATCTCATTTCAGAAATTCGCCGGCCAGGGCGGAGCGGATCATCGCCGCGGTCTTGGCGCAGCCGAACAAGGCGGCAAAGGAGCCAAAGCGCGGCCCCTGGGTCTGGCCCAGCAGCACTTCATACAGCGCACCGAACCAGGCGCGCAGCGGCTCGAAACCATGCGCCTTGCCGACTTCGTAAATCACGTCCTGCACGGTGGCGCCGTTGCGTTCGTCGCCCAGTTGATCGAGGCGGGCGGCCAGATCTTCCAGCGCGGCCCGCTCCTTGTCGGTGGGGGCGCGGAAAACTTTCGCGGGCCGGACGAAATCCTCATAATAGCGCAGCGCAAAGCTCGCCAGCCGGTCCAGGCCCGGATTGCTTTCCGGCGACACGGGCTCCGGCGAATAGGCGCGGATGAAACCCCACAACACGTCGCGATTGTGCGCGTTCGACGCCGACACCAGATTGAGCAGCAGCGCGAAACTGACCGGATAGCGTTCGCTGGGCACCTGGCCGCCATGGATGTGCCATACCGGATTTTCCAGCCGCTGTTCGTCGGTGGTTTCCGGCGCATGATAGGCCTCCAGATGGGCGATATATTCGTCCACCGCCTTGGGAATCACATCGAAATAGAGCCGCTTGGCCGCGCGCGGCTTCTGGAACATGAACAGCGCCAGGCTTTCGGGCGAACCATAGGCCAGCCATTCCTCGATGGTGATGCCGTTGCCCTTGGACTTGGAGATCTTCTGGCCCTGTTCGTCCAGGAACAGCTCGAACATATACTGCTGCGGCGGCACACCACCTGCGATCCTGCAGATCGCGTCATAGAGCACGGCGCTGGTGAGATGGTCCTTGCCGTACATTTCGTAGTCCACGCCCAGGGCCGCCCAGCGCATGCCCATGTCGGGCTTCCATTGCAGCTTGCAGTGCCCGCCCGTCACCGGCACGGTCTCATGGCTGCCGTCCTCCTCGACATAGGTAATGGTGCCCCGGGCCGCATCATGGGCCACCACCTTGGCCAGCAGCACCTTGCCCGAGCGCGGACTGATCGGCAGGAATGGGGAATAGGTCTGCTGCCGCTCTTCGCCCAGGGTGGGCAGCATCACCGCCATCACCTTGTCGTAATTGGCCAGAATGCGCAGCAAGGCCTCGTCGAAGCGGCCCGACTTGTAGGTCGCGGTCGAGGAGTAGAATTCATAGCGGAAACCGAAACGGTCCAGAAAGCTCTTCAGTCGGGCATTCATGTGATGGCCGAAGCTTTCATGGGTGCCGAAAGGATCGGGAATGGAGGTCAGCGGCTTGCCCAGATTGGCGGCCAGCATTTCCGGCTGGGGCAGGTTCTCCGGCACCTTGCGAAGACCGTCCATGTCGTCGGAAAAGGCGATCAGGTGGGTGGGGATGTCGCTGATGGTCTCGAAGGCATGGCGCACCCAGCTGGTGCGGGCGACCTCGCCGAAGGTGCCTATATGGGGAAGGCCGGAAGGGCCATAGCCGGTCTCGAACAGCACCCCTTTGACCGTTTCGCCCGCTTTTTGGCGGGATTCCACGCGTGCCAGCAGCTTGCGGGCCTCTTCAAAAGGCCAGGCCTTGGCGGCGAGCGCCAGTGAGGACAATGGATTCACGGGAATATTCATTCTTCCTTAAGCGGGGTTTAAGCGTTTTGAAAGGGCGCGAAAGCTAAGCTTTGGCAAGGATTTGCGCAATGACCGGGGAAATCTCGCCACAAGCGGAAGACGCGGATTCGGTGTTCGCCGGCCGCATCGATATCCTTTACGCGCTTGGCCGTCACTATCTTTCCCTGCCTTTCGCCGCGCTCTGCGTTCCCGCCACCCTGATCGCCGGCCGCGCGCCCAGCGTCCTGCCGGTGGTGCCGCTTCTTCTGCAGCTTGTCGTGGTGATCGCCGCCGAGCAGCTCACCACAGCCTACAAGCATCGTTCCAAGGACAGCGATCCGCATTTCTGGGCCCGGCGCTACACCTTCGTGTCGGCGATTTCCGGCGCCACCTGGGGCGTCGCCGCGCTGTTCTGGTTCGTGCCTGGTTCCTTTCCCGCCCAGGCCTATCTCAGCCTCGCCTTCCTGGGCATGGCCGCGACCGAATTCATCGCGCGATCGGCGCACCGCCCCGCCTATCTGGCGCACATGATCTGCGCGCTGACCCCGCTGGTCGCGCTGCTTGCGATACAGGGGGGACTCTACGCCGACTGCACCGCCGTCCTGATCATTCTCTTTGCCGGCGTGCTGACCAGCTATTGCCATGGCATGGCGCGGCTGCTGGATGAAAGCGTCCATCTGCGCAACGAGAATGGCCAGCTGGTGATCCGGCTGCAGCGTGAAAAGGTCGAGGCGCTGTCCGCGCGCGACGACGCCCAGGCCAGCGCCATGGCCAAGTCCGCCTTCATCGCCAATATCAGCCATGAGCTGCGCACGCCGCTCAACGCGCTTTTGGGCATGGCACAGCTGCTGGAGCGCGCCGAACTGCCCAAGCAGCAGGCCGATCATGTCAAGGTCATGCTGCAGGCGGGCCGCGGCCTGCAGACCCTGATCGATGATGTCATCACCCTGACGCGCGACGATACCGACCAGCTCGAAGCCGAGGATTGCGATCCCCTGCAGGCCGCCCGCGTGGTGGTGCGGCTGTGCCAACCCCGCGCCTGGGAAAAGCGCCTGCAACTGGCCCTTTCGGCCACATCCGGCCTGCCGCGGGTGGCAGCCGATCCACGCAAGGTGCGCCAGGTACTGCTCAAGCTGGTCGACAATGCCCTGAAGTTCACCGAGCACGGGCTGGTCGATATCCGCCTGGATGTGACGGAAGACGGACAGCAGGTGCGCTTCTCGGTTACCGACACTGGCCACGGCGTGCCGCCGGAGGTAGCGCCGCTTCTGTTCAGGCCTTTCTCGCCCGGCGATTCCTCCTATGCCCGGCATGAACAGGGCGCGGGCCTGGGCCTGGCTGTCGCCAAGCGGGTGGTTGAACAGTCGGGCGGCAGCATCGGTTTCACCAGTACCCCCGGGGACGGCGCCATGTTCTTCTTCACCGTGCCGGTGTCCGGCGTCGCAAGCCATGGCAGCAGCCGCGCGAATGACCCGGAAGGCGAACATCCCGCGCCAGCCGGCCTGTCGCTGTTGATATGGCTGCGCACGCCCGTTGGTGACACCCTGTCCGACATGGTCGAGCCGTTTGGCAACCGCGTTGTGCGCGCCGACACCATGGCCGAGGCGGTGGAACGCGCCGGCAAAGAGCATTTCGACGCCATCATCGCCTGCGCCAGCGATATCGACATGCTGGCGGCCGCGCCCGGCGTCAAGGCGCCGCTGATTGCGGTGCTGCTGCGCGGCGATCGCGCGCCGGCCGCCACCGACGTGGTGCTGCGCTGGCCGGTGGAAGCTTCACAGCTTTACCGCGCCATCGAACAGGTTTGCCTGTCCTCCCGGCCCCCGGCTTGGGAAAGCGAAGCGCCGGCAACCGCGGCCATCGATCCCATCGCCTTCAGCAGCCTGGAGAAATCCGTCGGCATCAAGACGCTGACGGAAATCCTGCAATGCTACATCGCCACCGCCGAGCAGCTGACCAATGCGCTGGCCGACGCCTGTGCCGAGGAAAAATGGGACGATGCGGCACGGCTGGCCCAGGACATTGTCGGCGCGGCCGGTGGCTTGGGGCTTGCCGCCGTCACCCAGGCGGCGCGGCATTTCGCGCAGACCGCACGCGACGGTGCTGATCATCACGAACTGCGCAATGCCGCGCAGGCGGTGGTCGGCGAACATGCGCGCGCCCGGCAGGCGCTGCTCCAGCTTTATCCCGAAGTGGCTTAATCTTTTAAATTGCCCCTTCCGTCACAGATCAGGTCGCTGCGCGACACTTCGCTGTGACACCTTCCCCCTTTGGCGCGCTGCGCGCCAAAAGGGGAAGGAAGCTTTCGGGTTGCTGCTTGTCGCTCCGCGGAACGCATCGCTCGAGATTCCTGGATATGGCTTGGAAGTTGTGCCATGGCACTTCAATATCCCACGCCCATGGATTCTCTTTCCAATCTGATTGCATTGGTTCCCGCCCAGCCGGGCGCCGCGATCGCGCGCCACGACGGCCTGGCCGAACGCATCCACCTGCATGACGCGCGGCCATTGTTCGAAGGCGGTGACGTGCTGGTAGCCCATTCCGCCTTTGTCGCCGGGCGGCTGGGGGTGCGCGCCACCGTCATGCTGTTCGATGTGCTGGAACTGTTTGCCTTCGTGCGGCCCGGCCTGCCTTTCGTGCCCAGCGCGTTTGGTCTGGCGCGGGCACTGGGGCTGGCTCTTCCGCATACGCCGGAAGAATCCGCCCGCAGCCTGCATGCCATCGCCCGGACCCTGCTGGAGGAGGTCGCCGGCTGGCCGGATGATGTGCGCGCAAGCCTGGTACCCCTGGTCGGCACCCTGGACCGGTCGGGCTGGCGCTGGGCGCCGCTGTTGAAAAAACTTGTCGGCGAAGCGCCGCACGGCTCGCCCATCGCGGGTCTGGAGGCCTGGCGCAATCTCGTCCCCTGGGAAGATGAAGCGCTGGCAGGCCAGCCTGGCTCGCAGACCGTCGAACCGGCGGAAGCGCGCGCGCGGCTGGCGCAGATGGTGGGCGTGATGCGGCCGGAGCAGGCCGCTTACGCCGACGCGGCCATCTATGCTTTCGGGCCGCGCGAGCAGGCGGGGAGCCCGCGCGTAGCGCTGGTGGAAGCAGGCACCGGCACGGGCAAGACCCTGGGGTACCTCGCGCCCGCCAGCATCTGGGCCGAAAAGAATGGGCCGGGCCTGTGGATCTCGACCTACACCCGCAATCTGCAGCGCCAGATCGTGCAGGAGATCGCGCATTTGTGGCCCGATCCGGTGGAACGCGCGGAAAAGGCGGTGGTGCGCAAGGGCCGCGAAAACTATCTCTGTCTGTTGAACTTCGAGGAAGCGGCGAAACGCGCGGCGCTGGCACCGGGACAACGCACCGTGGCGCTGGGGCTGATCGCGCGCTGGATTTCATCGCACACCGATGGCGATCTGTCGGGCGTGGGTTTTCCGGCCTTCCTGGCGGCGCACCTGCCGCTTTCCACCGTCACCGACCGGCGCGGGGAATGCATCTATGCCGCCTGCCCGCATTATCGCGTCTGTTTCATCGAGCGCGCCATCCGCCGCGCCCGCCACGCCAATATCGTGGTCGCCAATCACGCGCTGGTGATCGCCCAGGCGTCACAGGATCACGCCTCGCGCGACTGGCTGGGCGAGGATGAGACCACCGACACGCCCAGCGAACATCGCCTGCGCTATGTCTTCGACGAGGGCCATCACCTGTTCGATGCCGCCGACAGCGGCTTTTCCGCGCTCCTGTCGGGCCGCGAGATGGCGGAGCTGCGTCGCTGGGTCCGCGGCCCCGAAGGCCGGGCCAGAAGCCGGGCGCGCGGGCTGGAAGACCGGCTCAGCGATCTCATCGCCGATGACGAAACCGCGCAGAAGCTGCTGGAGGAAGCGGTGCAGGCCGCCAGCGCCTTGGCCGGCGAAGGCTGGACCGGCCGGCTGGGTTCGGCGCCGCGTGGGCCAGGCGAAATGTTTCTGTCGGCGGCTTACGGCCATGTGCGCGCCCGCAGCCGGGACGCCGACGCCTTCTATTCCCTGGAAGCCGAACCCCATCCCATGGGCGAAGACCTGCTCGAGGCCGTGCGGGCGCTGTCGCGCGGATTGAAACGCATCGCCGATCCGCTGGCCGGGCTGGCGCGGCGCCTGCGCAAGACCATGAACGACAAGACCGCCACGCTCGAGCCCTATACCAAGGCGCGGCTGGATGCGGCGGCGCGCGGACTGGAGCGGCGCGCCAAGACGGTGCTGCCCGCCTGGATTCAGATGCTGGACGCGCTGGAACAGGGCGAGATCGCCGACGAATTTGTCGACTGGTTCGCCATCACCCGCGAGGATGGCCGCGACGCCGATGTGGGGCTGGAGCGGCACTGGATCGATCCCACAAAGCCGCTGGCTGCGGCGGTGCTCGAACCGGCGCATGGCGCGCTGATCACATCCGCCACCTTGCGCGACACAAATATTCCCGGCGGCGCGGCTGACGATCATTGGGCCAGCGCCGAAGTGCGCACTGGCGCCGGTCATCTGCTGCTGCCGGCGCGGCGCGCCCATTTCGGTTCGCCCTTTGCCTATGAAGACCAGGCGCGCATCTTTGTCGTCAACGATATGCCCCGCCGCGATGCCGATGCGCTGGCGGCGGCCTATCGCGAACTGTTTTTGGCCTCGGGCGGCGGGGCGCTGGGTCTGTTCACCGCCGTGCGCGCCCTGCGCGAAGTGGGAAGCCGCATCGCCGAGCCTTTGGCTCAGGCCGGTCTGACGCTTTACGCCCAGCATATGGACCGGCTGGACACCGGCGCGCTCGTCGATCTGTTCCGCGCCGAGGAGAATGCCTGTCTGCTGGGGACCGATGCCCTGCGCGATGGGGTGGACGTGCCGGGCCGGTCCTTGCGGCTGGTGGTGTTCGACAAGGTGCCCTGGCCCAAGCCGACCATCCTGCACAAGGCGCGGCGGGCGAAGTTCGGCAAGGGCTATGACGATCTGATCACCCGCTTCCGGCTGAAACAGGCTTTCGGGCGGCTGATCCGGGGTGCCGAGGACCGGGGCTGTTTTGTGATCCTGGAGGGGGCCACGCCCAGCCGCCTTCTGGCCGCCTTTCCGGAGAAGGCTCCGGTCAAACGCTGCGGCCTGGCCGAGGCGATTGGGGATATCCGGACCTTCCTGGGGGCGCAAACCGTGACCCACGCCCCCCGCCCGCTTATAACCGGGTGATGGCCGCGAATCCGGAAATCCTGCACACTGACGAGCCTCATGGCGACAGTTACGGCCGTTTCTCGACCGGCATCCTGCCCAGCCATGTGCTGAAGCGCCTGCTGGAGCAGGGCCGTGAGATCACCGCGTCGGAACCCTTTGCCAGGGGCCAGATCCAGCCGGCCAGTATCGACCTGCGCCTGGGCGCGGTCGCCTATCGGGTGCGCGCCAGCTTCCTGCCCGGCCCGGCCGCCACGGTCGAAGACAAGCTCAAGACCGTCTTCATGCACGAGGTCGACCTGACCGAAGGCGCGGTGCTGGAGGCGGGCTGCGTCTATATCGTGCCCCTGCTGGAGCGGGCGGAATTCTCGGCGCGCATTTCCGGCGGCGCCAATCCCAAAAGCTCGACCGGGCGCATCGATGTCTTCACCCGGCTGATCACCGACTATGCGCCGTCTTTCGACCGGGTCGAGGCGGGCTATCGCGGGCCGCTCTATGCCGAGATCTGCCCCCAGACCTTCCCCGTGCTGGTGCGCAAGGGCAGCCGGCTGAACCAGTTGCGCATCCGCCATGGCTCGCCCAGCTTCAGCGACACCGCGCTGCGCCGGCTGCATGAACAGGCGCCGCTGGTGGCCATGGATGACGGGAAAGGCGAACCCAATATCGATGACGGCCTGGCGCTGTCCATCGATCTGAAAGGCAGCGCCGACTTTAGTCATGGTAGCGGGGGCAGGCGCATCGGTTTTCGCGCCAAGAAACACACCGGCCTGATCGATGTCGATCGCGTGGGCGTGCTGGACCCGGCCGACTATTGGGAGCCGATCGAGGCCAACCCTAGGGGCGACATGGTGCTGGACCCGGATGAGTTCTACATTCTGGTTTCCCGCGAACGGGTCGCAATCCCACCCGATCACGCCGCGGAAATGGTGCCCTTCAATCCGCTGGTGGGCGAGTTCCGCGTTCACTATGCCGGTTTCTTCGATCCCGGCTTTGGGTTTGAGCCGGGCCAGCCGCCCTCGGCGCGCGGAGTGCTGGAAGTGCGCTCGCGCGAGGTTCCGTTCATCCTGGAACATGGCCAGATCATCGGACGGCTGGTGTTCGAGCGACTGACCGATCCGCCGCCGCAGAGTTATGGCGAGGGCCTGGGTTCCAACTATCAGCGCCAGGGCCTGAAGCTATCAAAGCACTTCCGCGTCCCTTGAGGGGGCGCGCCGTAACAATTGTTGCGGAAAGTCCACATTGCTGCCGCAAAGCATCGCGAACCGACGCAAAACCATTGCGTGCGCGTCCATCTCCGGCACAGTTACAGCACTTGCGGATGGACGGTTTGGGGAAACCCCGCGAGCGTTGGGACCGGTTGGGGTCGGTTCCAAAGGTCCTGTTTGAAGGGGGCAGTGAGAGGCGGTTACGGCGCGAGAGCTGCCGGCCGCCTCTCGTTTTTTTTGCCATGATATTGAAGACCGCGCGGTTAACGCTGAAACCGCAGCAGGAGAGCGACGCGCCCGCCCTGCACAGAATCCTGAACGACATGGAGGCAATGCGCTTCTGGAACCGTCCGCCCATCGCCCAGTTGGCGGTGGTGGAGGAATTGGTTTGCGAACAGCAGAACGCGATGGCCGGGGGCCTCTGCCGCTATTGGACCGTATGGGAGGATGACGACGCCATCGGCAGCGTGGATCTGAGCCTGATCCGGGATGGCTCGGCGGAGCTGGGCTTTCTGTTCCGGCGCGACCGCTGGGGCCGGGGACTGGCCAGCGAGGCGGCGGCGGCGGCCGTGGCCCATGCCCTTGGTCCGCTGGGTTTGATGCGGCTGGCCTCCGCCATTCAGGTGGAGAATCTGGCGGCGGCGCGGGTGCTGGAGAAAACCGGCTTCGCCCTGGTGGACCGGCGTCAGGTGACCATCGCCAGCGGCTTGTCCCGGGTTTGCGCCTTCTACCTTTTGCGGCGGGACCAGTCCGCCATGGTGGACGGCACCGTGCCCTAGCTTTTCTCGCGACCCGCTCTGCGCCAGCGGCCGACCAGTTCTTCCAGACCATTGCGATCCAGATTGGGTGTCTTCCAGGCCTTGGAGAAAGCCACATGCATGGCGCGCGGCACGCCGCGCTCGCCCAGATCGTCGAAGCGCATCCGCATGGGCATGGAAACACCCTGCCCCAACACGATCGCCTCGCGGTCGCCCAGAAGCGGCAGGAAATCCACCAGGTCGATCATGCCCTCATAGGTCGAGCCGCGGATCACTTCCTGGTCGCGCTGGCTGGCCAGGCGCAAACACACTGCGGTGCCGCATTGGGAGAAAATGGTGGAGTCGAGTTCGCAGGGCCGCTGGGTCACCAGCGCCAGCGACAGGCCGTATTTGCGGCCCTCCTTGGCGATGCGCGACAGGGCCTGGCGGGTGGGCAGGAATTTGGTGTCGGCGGCGGGCGCATAGCGGTGCGCTTCCTCGCAGACCAGCAGCATGGGAAGACCGCCCTTGCTCCACACCGCAAGATCGAAAGCCAGCCGCGAGATCACCGAGATCACCACATCCAGGATTTCCGGCGGCACGGTGGAAAGGTCGATCACCGAGATGGGACGACCCTCGCCCGGCACGCGGAACAGCCGGGCCAGAACATCGCTCATCGTGTCCTGCACCGACAGGCTGCCGAACATGAAATTGTAGCGCTGGTCGGTGGCCAGGGCCTCGATCCGGGCCTTGAGGCGGCGATAGGGCAGAAGGAACTGGGTGCGCTCCAGCCGGCCCAGCTGTTCGTCGAGCCAAGCCACCACATCCGACATGCGGAAGGGCGTCGGCGTATCGACCGTGATCACCATGTGGCTGTCGGAACGGCGCAAGGTCCCCGAGCGCGACGTTGCGGATTCGCTGTAGCGCTTCTTGGCATGCACCACGGCATCGGAGAGGATTTCCACTTCCGCGTCATAATGGGTGTCGCGGCTGACCAGCGCCGCCACCATTTCGGTGAAGTCCAGCATCCAGAAGGGTAGACTGAAATTGTCCAGATTGATCGGCTCGACCAATCCGCCGAAGGCGGCGGAATATTCGTTGTGGATGTCGAGGATCAGCACATGGGCATGGGTGTGTTCCGAAAGCAGGCGCTGCAGGATGCAGGTCACCGCCGACGACTTGCCCGAACCGGTCGAACCCACGACCAGGAAATGCTTGGCCAGGAGATCGTCGACCAGAAGGCGCGCCGGCACGCCATCGTCCTGAAACAAGCTGCCGATCCTGATGCTGGCGGCCTGGGGCGGTGCATAGACGCGCGTCAGGTCATGCTTGTCGGCGAGCAGCACGGCGTCGCCCAGGGTGGGCAGATTGGAGACGCCGCGCTGGAAGGTCAGCCGGCGGTTTTGATCGGGCGCCACCTCGCCCGCCAGATTGAGCTCGATCAGTCCCAAAGGCTGGGGCTCGCCCTCGGCCGTGGGCATGGGCGCGCTGATGGCGCTGATCACGCCCATCACCGCGGATGTCGGCGTAACGATCTTGACCAGGGCGCCGATCTGCACGCGTGCTTCACTGGCGACGCCATCCTGGCGCTCGATCACCGCGACCGCGTGGCTGCCTGACACCGAAACGATATGGGCCAGGCGGACAGCCGGCGCGGCGGGCAGTCCGCGGCGTTCGCGGAAAGGCGGCGCGGCGGGGCGCGCGGACTTCTCGATATGCAGGGTCATGCGACGTTTCCGATCCTGGCGGGATTTCCGGCCGATGCCGCGGCGGGCGGCAGCGTCACCACCGCCGTGGTGCCGGCGCCAGGCTGACTGTCGAGCAGCAAGCTGCCGCCGTGCAGGCGGGCGATGCCCATCGCCAGCGGTAGGCCCAGGCCGGCGCCTTCCTGGGTGCGGGCGAGATGTCCCTGGACCTGGGCGAAGGGCTTTAGCGCCACCATGATCTGTTCATGGGTCATGCCCATGCCGGTATCGGCGATGGCGATGGTGATGCTGCCGTCTTTCAGCGCCCGCGCCATCACCAGGATGCGGCCCATTTCGGCGGTGAATTTGCTGGCATTGGACAGGAGATTGACAAAGAGCTGGCGCAACCGCTTGACGTCGCCATCGATATTCGGAAGCCGGGGCTCCAGCCGCATGTCCACCGGCTGCTGCTTGGCGTCGAACAGCGCCTTGGTGTCTTCCAGCGCGATCTCCAGGATTTCGGAAATCCTTACCGGTTGACGGTCCAGGATCAGCGAGCCTGCTTCCAGCTTGGACATGTCCATCACGTCCGAGACCAGGTTCAGGAGCCGGCGCCCGGCATGGGCGATATGGCCGGCATAGTCCGCCACCTCAGCGGCCGTGGTGGCGCCGGGCGTGCGGATCAGGTCGGAAAAGCCGATGATGGCGTTAAGCGGCGTGCGCAGCTCATGGCTCATGGTCGAAAGGAAGGCCGACTTGGAGCGGTGGTTGAGTTCGGCCTCGGCGCGGGCGGCGCGGATGGCGCGCTCGGTATACTTGCGCAGCTGCATCTCGCCGAACGTATCGCAGTAACGGGCCAGCAGGCGGCTGGCCTTGTACGAACGCGCCGTCTGGCCGGGCTTGGCCACGCCACTCACACTCCCCGAAGAGCGTGCAACTCTAAAGAGTAAGCCTTTGTCCCCGGTTAACGGCTTGGCAAGCGCTTTTGCGGCATCTGCAACCACAGGTTGTATATAGGGAGAAACCCGTCAGCGCTTCAGGCCGAAGGCCCAGAGATGGCCGGCATGATCGACCACAAACAGCTTGCCCAGCGCCACCACGGGCTGGGTGAAATGGACGGTGTTGCCGTCCATGGTCTTGCCGCTGGACCAGAGTTCCTTGCCGGTGCCCGCATCAAAGGCAAAAAGCGTCATGGTCGCGTGCGGGACCATGATGCGGTCATTGGCGCCCTGCTCGGGCGTCCAGCCCAGCTTGCGGCTGCCGTCGGGATTGAAAATATTCCTGGGCACCTGGATGGCGCTTTCCGCCGTCTGCAGCGCATAGACCACGCCATTGGCCACGACTGGCGGCGAGGCCAAGTTCAAGTCGCGCGAGATCCATTGCGGCTCCAGGCTGGGTTTGCCGTCCTTGTCCACCACGGTGAAGGCCATGATGCTGCCGTTGGGGGCATCGCCATTGGTCATGGGGAATTTCGGCGCCGTCTTGCCGACCGCGCCCCACATCGGCGTATAGAGCCAGCGCTCGCCCTTGCCGTCCTCGGCCGTGGCCAGGTTGCCCCACACGCCCTGGGCCTGGAAGTC
>DASZVQ010000019.1:0-87451 GCA_035547275.1 Rhizomicrobium sp. | reverse complement strand
GAAGAGCGAGATGCCTCCGGCATCTCGCTCTTCGTATTTTTGAGCCGCTCTCACTCTTGCGAACGCTCGCAAGCGAGGCGCCTTGGGCGTCTCGCTCCTTCGCACAATCACCCTGTCAGATCGCGCGGCGAAATGCTTTCGCCGCAAGCAAAGGCAACCGCGGCATCCAGGAAAGCGCCGTCCGCCGACAGGCGCGGCGACAATTCCGCCAGTTGCGGCACGCCATCCGTGCTCGTGATTTCCGCCACCACCGGCCCGTCGCCAATGCCAAGCGCGCCAGCCCCGCGCGTGACCAGCGCCCGGATCGTCTCGTCTGCCGTCATGTGGCAAATGCCCGCCAGCAGGAATGCCGGTATCTGGACCGGGCCCTTGGCCTGTTCCACCAGCACGCGCTCGCCGATGGCCGCGGCGCGCACCTGTTGAAACACCGCCGCCGGATCATCCGCCGCGCTCAGGCGCCGTTCGGCGGCGGGGCCGGATTTTTCGATGGATTTCAGCGCCAGGTCGCGGCCGCGCGCGATCATCGCGCGCTGCAGTTCCTGCGGCGTGAAGATTTCCGCATGCCAGGGTTGGGAAACTCCCGCCGACAGAAAGGCGCGCCGCGTCATCAACCGGTCATGGGCCAGTTCCGCCACATGCGCCGCCAAGCCGGGAAGGCGCAGCCGCGCGCTCACATTGGCCGCGGTCAGCGGCGCATCGACGGCCAGAAGCACGCCATCCAGCCTACGAATCTTGCGGTTGTAACGCTCGGCGGCCGCGGCGCAGTCGCCGGCCCGCCATACGTCGGCAATCACGCAGGAATCGGCGAAGGCGAAACCAGGCGCCTCGAGATCGCCATCCATCACGACCAGGCTATGGCCCCGGTCGCGCAAGGCCCGCGCGATGCCGGGTTCGCTTCCCGACAGCAGCAACAAGGTCTTGCCCGTCATGGAAACCGCCGGTTGAGAAATCTGTGCATGGGTTCCGCCGCGTTAACCGCTTCTTAGCCATACCGGCTTTAGATTTGGTTAATGGATCAGCCCGAGCCCCGCGAGCATATCCACGCTTCTGCGAGCGTACGCGAGCACATCAGAGTGGTCGCCGTCATACAGGCGCGCATGGGCTCGACCCGGCTGCCGGGCAAGGTCCTCAAGCCCATCGCCGGCAAGCCGCTGCTCTGGCATATCGTCCATCGCCTGAAGGCGTGCCGGCTGCTGGAAGACATTGCCGTCGCCACCAGCGTCAATCCCGCCGACGAAGCCATTGTCGAATGGTGCGATCGGGAAGGCGTCATTGTGGTGCGCGGGCCCGAAGACGATGTGCTGGCGCGCTATGCCCGCGCCGCCGAAAAGCTGGATGCCGACATCATCGTGCGGGTGTCGTCCGACGCGCCCTTCATCGATGCGGGCTTCGTCGATCACCTGATTGCCACGCTGATCGAACAGGATGGCGACTATGTGCTTCTGGAAGAGGGGGCGCAAACCGCCCATGTCGGCGTGGATCCGTTCAGCCGCCGGGCGCTGGACCGGCTGATGATGGATGCGGCCCACGATCCGGCCGCCAAGGAGCATGTCACTGGCTATTTCAAGCTCAATCCCGGCTTCGTGAAACTGGTGCGCGCGACGCCCTATCCGCCGCTGGCCAGAGCGGGCGGCCGCCTGACCATCGATACGCCGGACGACCTGGCTTTCGTCGAAGCGCTGCATGAACGCAGCCAGGCCCGGGCCGGCGAAGCCTCGCTGGCCGACCTGCTGCTGTTGTTGGAGCGCGAGCCCGACCTGAACCGGATCAACGGCCATGTCGTCCAGAAGGCGATCGGCCATACCGCGGCCGCCGGCGGGCTGGCGCTGATCCGCTGCGATGGCGGCGGTCCGTACGGCTATGGCCATGTCAAGCGCATGGTGGCGCTGGCGCGGTCCCTGCGCGACCGCGAAGGCATCGGCGCGGTCTTTGCGTTGAATGGCAGCGAAGACGCCGCCCAGCCGATTCGCCGTGCGGGCTTTCACGTCACGAGGCTGCGAACGGCGGACGACCTCCTGGTCCTGGTCGACACCCACAAGCCCGACATCCTGCTGCTGGACGGCCGCGAAGGTCCCTCGCGCGCCGAGCTGGAAAAGCTCAAGCGCGGCGTTGCGGTCACCGCGGTGATCGACGACGGTCATGAACGGCGGCTTGCCGCCGACTATGCCTATTATCCGCCGGTGCCCGGCGCGCGCGCCCTGGACTGGAGCGGCTCCAACACTCTGCCGCGCGTGGGCTGGGAATGGGCGATCCTGGGCCTGGCTCCCAATGCCATCGGCAAAGCCCGTGATTTGGGGCGTTCCTCGCGTCCCACCGTGCTGGTGGCGATGGGCGGCAGCGATCCGCAAGGCTTGACCATGCGCATGGCCAAGGCGCTTTCGATCCTGGATTCGGTCTTCCGTGTCCGTTTCGTCATCGGCACCGGCATGAAGGATGCCGATCAGGTGGCCCATGGCCTGGTGGCGCTGAAGAAGAATTACGAGACCGTGGAAGGCGCCGACGACCTTTCCATCGAATATGCCAATGCCGATGTGGCGCTGTGCGCGTTCGGTGTCACCGCCTATGAGCTGGCGGCATGTGGCGTTCCGGCTCTCTATCTGGGGCTGAATGACGATCATGTCGCTTCGGCATCGGCTTTCGCGGAAGCCGGCATGGGCATTTCGCTGGGTGTGGCTGGCAAGGTCAGCGATGCGGAAATCCTGCGCAATGTGCAATGGCTGCTGAACAAGCCCAATGCCCGGCGCGAAATGCGCAACACCGCTTTGTCGCTGATGGACGGTCAGGGCGCTTCGCGCGTCGCCGCCGATCTGGCGCGGGCGTTGATGGCAGCACGAGAACCGCTCAAGACCGCCCTATAAATTTCTTCGCCTGGCTGAAGACTTCGGCCCAGTCGCCGTTGCGGCGCGGGCTCACGCACTGGCATGACGGCAGGAACGGCTCATAATCCCGCCCCATCGCCGTCCAGCTCTGGCCATACAGCAGCTTCAGGGTGCGCGTGCCCACCGCCGCCGACAGACAGGCAACCGCGGTCGGCGCGCTGATCACAAGGCTCAGGGCCGCCATCAGCGCGGCGGCACGATCCAGCTCGTTTTTCTGATCGATGCCCTGGGGCAGGATGATGGTCTTGCCGCTGTGCTTTTCCAGCGCGGCGATCTCTTCGGGGCGGGCGTCATATTGCACGCTGACCAGCGGCGCCTCGATGCCGCGCAGAAAAGCGCCCCAGTCTTCCAGCGAGGCAAAGCCGGCGCTGCGATGGCCGCCCAGCTTGCCGCTGCGCCAGCAGATGCCGATGGCACCTGGGCCGAAAGCCGCTTTCCATCGCGCCGTCTCCTGTACATCGGGGACTAGGAAGCTGTGCGGCTTGGGGAAGTCTTCCAGGCGTCCGCGCAGATAGCGGGGCAGGGTGCCCATCAGGACGGCGGCATTGGCGCCGCCCACGGATCTCAGCCAGCCGTAATCGGCGGCCGGAACGCCGTTCAAGCGCTTCAGCACCGCCGGCTTGACCGTGACGCCGGGGAAGGAGCGGGCGAACAGTGTTTCGAGCCGGGGTTCGCATTCCAGGATGATGCTGCCGCCATCGGCCTGGGCACGTGCCAGCAGATCGGGGATCAGGGAAGCAAACAGGACCTGGTCGCCCACGCCCTGTTCGCAGCGCACCAGCAGTCTCTTTTTCTTGAGACTTTCCCCGTTCCAGGCGGCCAAACGCTGTTCGCCGGCGATCGCCGGGACTTTGCCCGGCACGTCGGCGCGGGCGGCATAATCGCGCCAGCCATCTTTCAGATCACCGTTCAGAAAATGCAGGATGGCGCGGTTCAGGCGGGCCTGGGCGTTGCCAGGTTCGACCTTGATCGCCTTGTCATACAGTGTTCGCGCCACATCGCGCTGGCCCTCGTCGCAAAGCAGGTCGGCCAGATTGGCCAGGGCGGCGGCATAATCGGGGCGGGCGATCAGGGCGGCCTGGTAATGCAGCTTGGCCCGGTCCAGATCGCCGCGTTCCCGCCAGGCCGATCCCAGGGTCAGCTGCAGTTCGGCGGATTTGGGTTCGCGCGCCACCGCCGGGATCAGAAGGGCGATGGCGGCATCGAACTGGCCTTTCGCGCGCAGCAGGTTGGACAGATTGACGATCACCTCGGCCCGGCAGGGATCTTGCGCCAGCACCCGGCGGAAGAATTGCTCGGCCACCGCGTCCTGACCCATCTGGCAGGCGGTGTTGCCCAGCGCGAACAGGACCTTGGGGTCGTCCGGCTCCAGCGCCAGGGCCTGCTCGAACTGGGCGATGGCTTCCCCATGCCGTCCCAGCGAGGACAGTTTCAGGCCGGATTGATAGGCGACATTCATGGCGCGGAGCATGGGCGAAGGCCGTTAAGACCCGCTTAAGCCAGTTTTGCGGGTTAATGGCTTGTCATTAGTCCGCTCTTAACGGCGCCGGTGCGAGTTTTGGCCCATGTCCGGTATTGGCGGAATCGATTCTTCGGTGCTGCTGGGATTCTATCAGTCCCAGTTGTCCGCATTGCCGTCTTCGATTTCCGCCGCCACCGCACAGAACAGCGCCGCGGCGTCGCAGACCAACAGCGCCACCGCCAACGACAATCCGCCCTGGAACACGCTCACCCAAAGCAGTCCCCAGGAAGACGCCAAGGTCCTGTCCACGACCAACTATATGGACACGACGAATGTGCCGCTGACGCCGGGCGCGACCAGCGACACCAAGACGGAGCAGGACAATCAGAAGCTCTTCTCGCTCTACAATGCGGTCAACACGCTGTCGCAGCTGGCCCAGATGGCGCAAAGCTCCACGGCCACCAGCGGCCAGCTCGCCGGCTTGAATGCCCGCTTCCAGACCGGCCTGCAGCAGATCCAGAAATATCTCACCTCAACCACCTTCAACAATTTCAACCTGCAAGCGGCCCTGCCCTCGAACAAGGTCACCTCGACCGCGGGCATCACCATTTCCAACCTGACCTATTCGACCAAGCAGCTGGTCACGAACGCCAATATCAACAATGCCGTGCCGGGCGTGTCGTCTTCCGACAGCTTCAACATTGCGATCACCAAGGACGGCACCACCACCAACGTGCCGATCAACCTGTCGCAGGTGCAGGGCACGTTGACCCTTGGCAACATCGTCACCTACATCAACAGCCAGCTGTCGGCCGACGGATTTTCCACGCGGTTCCAGAAAACCCAGAGCGGTGGCACCGCAACCTCGGATGCCAATGCGACCTATGGCCTGCAGATCGTTCCTGGCGGCGCCGAGCAGATATCGCTGTCGGCCGCTTCCACGCCCTCGCTGTATGTGGCGGGTAATTCAGGCCTGGCGACCGAGACCACCACCACAATCAATTCCGCCACCTCGCAGGTCCAGAATACGGCGGCCGATCAGTCGGGCCGCCTGACCAAGCTGTCGCTTGCGGGCGGCACGCCCACCAACACGTTCAACGTCAACCAGCAGTCGGCCACCGGCACGACCACGGCGGCGGCAACGGTGGTCGATGGCAGCGGCAATGTCTATGTAATTGGCAACGCAACCGGCAATCTGAACAGCAACCAGCTCAACCAGGGCACCCAGGACACCTATCTCACCAAGTATGATTCCGCGGGCAATGTCGTATGGCAGACGCTGTTGGGCAGCGCCGGCAGCGCCAGTGGCTATGGCCTGGCGCTGGACCCGGCGACGGGCGGGGTTGTGGTCACCGGCGCTTCCACCGCCGACCTCACCACCACATCGGTGGCCAACGGCAATAACGATTCCTTTGTCGCCAGCTATTCGTCCGACGGCAGCCAGACCTGGATCAAGCAGATCCAGACCCTGGCCACCAACCAGTCCAATACGGTCAGCGTGGATGCCAGCGGCAATATCTATATCGGCGGCAGCGTCTCGGGCGGGGTGGTCGGCGCGGGCCAGACTTCGCAGGGTGGCGGCGACGCTTATCTCGCGAAATTCTCATCCTCCGGCAAGCTGCTGGCGGAAAACCAGTTCGGCACCTCCGGCGCCGATAGCGTGGCGGCCACCGCTACCGCCAGCGATGGCAGCCTTTATGTCGCCAGCGTGCAGAACGGCGAAGCAATCCTGTCCAAATACGCCAATGGCAATATCACCGCGGCCCCGACCTGGACCGAGGATCTGGGCGCGTTGCAGGCTGGCGGCAATATCGGCGGCATCGCGGTATCCGGCAATCAGGTCTATGTCTCCGGCACCACCAGCAACGGCAATCTCACCGCCGGCGGCACCGCCACGATCACCGCGCCCTCCAGCGGCGGGCTGGACGCATTCGTTTTCGGCACGACCGACAACGGCACCAGTGCCACCGCGGGCAACGTCACCTATGTCGGCACCTCGGGCAGCGACACCGGCGGCGCCGTCACCGTGGGCAGCGACGGCACCGTCTATCTCACCGGTTCGACCACCGGCACCTTTGCGGGTCAATCGCGCAACATCGCCAATGTCACCAACGCCTTTGCCGCCGCGATCACGCCCTCGGGCACGGTCAGCTGGACCAAGCAGTTCGGAGGCGCCGATGGCGTTTCCACCGGCGCGGGCATCGCCATCGATCCATCCGGCTCCAGCGTGCTGGACGCGCTGGGTCTGCCGCGCGGCAACGTCAATCCCACCCAGTCGGTGGATCTGACCCAGCAGACATCCCTGCGCGCCGGCGACAGTTTCCAGATCCAGATCCAGGGCGTGGCGCCACGCACCGCCACCATCACCATTGATGCGGGCGAGACCTACAATTCACTGGTCAACAAGATCAACGCCCAGCTGGGCCAGGTCGGCAAGGCCGCGGTGAACTACACCGGCACAACCGAGAATATGACGATCACCGCCAATCCCGGCAGCACCATCAACCTGGTCGCCGGTCCTGCCGATTTCGACGCGCTGGCGCGGCTGGGCATCTCCGCCGGTGTCATCAGCGCCCCAGCCGCCAACAGCTCCAGCAGCAGTTCGACCACGACAACCAGTTCGGTGACCAGTGGCAGTTCCACCAGCACCGTCAAGCCGACTTATGGCCTGGCCCTGACAGCGACGGCGCTCGGTCCGTTGGATATTTCCACCAAGTCGGGCGCGGCCCTGGCCAAGTCGCAGCTTCTGCTGGTGATGACCAATCTGCAGAGCACCTATCAAAAGACCAACACACCGGCATCCACGACCACCACGACGGGCAATACCACCGGCACCGCCAGCACCACGACCACGGCGCAGCTGGCCAGCTACAATCTGGCGCTGTCGCTTCTGGGCACCAGCTCCAGCGATGCGGTGAACAATATCGCCACCATTGTGGCCGGCGGCACCATCGGCAGCGCCGGCTCCGGCAGCAGCAACAGCGCGGCCGCGACCCTGGGCCTGTTCAATTAGACGATTTTTTTGTCAGGACGAATCGTCCTCGGAACGATTGTCCCGGCGCGTGCGTCAGACGACCTTGTTGAAAACCATGGGGCCGGCGGACGGCGGCCTGTAGCCGGGACGGGCGCTATAGGTGCGCATGGGCGCATTGGCGCGCTCCACTTCCGTGGCGATGGCGCGGATGATGCCTTCGCTGGCGTTCTTCACCCGCGTCAATATGCGGGCATGCAGTTGCAGCACTTCCCGGAACTTGGCGGTGATGGCGAAGAAGCGCTGACGCAGGGTGGGCGGCGCATTCTCGGCCAGCCTGGGATCGAAGCCCTTGGCCTCGCGGCCATAGATGGCGGTCAGCTTCTGGATCTCGGGATCGTTGGTCTGAAGCGCGCCCGGCCGTCCCTCTTTCAGGGCGGCGATGTCGCTTTCCAGCGCGGCGATGATGCGCTCGGCCAGGCTGATCAGGCGCTCGATGCGGGGATCGTCCTTCATTGCACCGTCTCCGGTTGAACGGGCGCCTGCTGATGCTTGAGCAGTTCGGCCTTCATCTGGGCGGCAATGCCGAAGCCGCCCTGGGCCTCGATGCCCTTGGCATACTGGTCGATCATCAGCGAGCGAAACATCTGTTCGCCCTCGCCGCCGCCGGTGACGCCATCGGTGGCGATGCCGGAGAACATGCTGCCCAGAAACTGGGAGATGAAGACCTGCTCATAGTCCTTGGACGCCTTGTCGGCCCTGGCCTGATCCAGGGTCGGCCGGGGCTGGGCGGCCAGCGGCCTCTGTTGGGCCAAGCTCATCATGGTCTGGATGTTCGCGTCCATGGCTCTACCCGATGATCTCGATATCGGCCTGCAGCGCGCCGGCCGCCTTGATCGCCTGCAGGATGGAGATGATGTCGCGGGGGCCGACGCCCAGCGCATTCAACCCATCGACCAGATGCTGCAGCGACACGCCATCCTGCATCACCGCGATCTTGTTGCCCTTGCCGTCATCGACCTGGATGTTGGTGCGGGGCACGACCTGGGTGGTGCCGGTATTGGAGAAAGGCGAAGGCTGGCTGACCTGCGGGGTCTCGGTGACCTTGATGGTCAGGTTGCCCTGGGCGATGGCGACGGTGGAGATGCGCACATCCGAACCCATCACGATCACGCCGCTGTTTTCGTCGATCACCACCTTGGCGGACTGATCGGGATCGACCTTGACCTGTTCGATGTCGGTCAATAGCGCCATCACGCCGCCCGGATAGTTGGCGGGCACGCTCAGCTCGACATTGGACGGGTCGGTGGCCTGGGCGGTGTTGCCGCCCAGATAGGCATTGACGGCCTTGGCGATACGGGTCGCGGTGGTCAGGTCGGGATTGTGCAGCGACAGCTTGAGATTGGAGAGGCTGGACAGTTTGAAGCCGGTGTCTTTTTCCACGATGGCGCCATTGGCGATGCGGCCGGCGGTGGGCACGCCACGTGTCACGCTCTCGGCCTGGCCCTGTGCGGAGAAGCCGCCGATCGCGACCGGGCCCTGCGCCAGCGCATAGATCTGGCCATCGGCGCCGAACAGGGTGGTGACGAGCAGGGTGCCGCCTTGCAGGTTCTTGGCGTCGCCCATGGCCGATACCGACACGTCGATGCGGCTGCCGGGGGCGGCGAAAGCGGGAAGATTGGCGGTGACCATCACGGCGGCGACATTCTTGGTCTGCATGACCTGGCCGCGGGTGTTGGTGCCCAGGCGTTCCAGCATGCTCTGGATGCTGGCCTGGGTAAAAGGCGCGTTCTTCAGGCTGTCGCCGGTGCCGTTCAGACCGACCACCAGGCCATAACCGACCAGCATGTTGTCGCGGATGCCCTGTACATCGACCAGGTCCTTGACCCGCGAAAAGGCAAAGGCCGGGGAAGCCGCCCATGGAATCACGGTAAGGGCTGCTCCCAGAATGAGGGCGGCAAGACGGATAATAACGGGTGCGCGGCGCATGAACGGGCTTCTGCCTTTGGTTCGGCGGATGTCTTGCCAGTTTCGTGCCGGTTGGCCTGCGAAATTATCCCTTTGATATCAGTAGTTTGAACAGTGTTCGGCAGCGCTGAGCCTAGCCCCGGCAAGTCTTGCCGGGCTCAGGCCGTTGCGGCGGCCGGTTCCTGGCCTTTCCTGCCGATCATCAGGGCCAGGAGAGCGGCGGCCACCGCGACAAAGCCGGCGGTGACAAAGGACTGGAGGTAAGACCCGGTGGCCGTGCGCGAGGCGCCGGCGAGAAAGGCCGCCGCCGCGGCCCCGATCTGATGGCTGGCCGAAATCCAGCCGAACAGGACGGGCGCCTTGTGGGTTCCGAAGGCCCGGTTGGCGATGGCAAGGGTCGGGGGGACGGTCGCGATCCAGTCCAGGCCGTAAAAGACCGCGAACAGCGACAGGCCGAAAAAGGTGAAATTGGCGAAGGGCAGATAGATCAGCGACAGGCCGCGCAAGCCGTAATAGGCAAACAGCAGCTTTCTGGGATCGATGCGGTCGGTCAGCCAGCCCGAGGCGGTGGTGCCCACCAGATCGAACAGCCCCATGATGGCCAGCAACCCGCCGGCCGCCACCGCATCCAGACCATGATCCTGGCACAGCGCAATCATGTGGGTGCCCACCAGCCCATTGGTGGTGAAGCCGCAGACAAAGAAGGTGACCGACAAGAGCCAGAAGTCGCGGCTTTTGATGCCATCGCCCAGCGCCCCGAACGCCGTTTTGAGCGGGTTGGTGCGCTCGCGCACCTCGGCAGGATGATTTTCGCCCGCGCCAAAGGGCTTTTCGCCAATGTCGGACGGCCATTCCGGCAACAACAGGAAAACCAGTGGAATCAGCAGCGCCATGGCGATGGCGACGCAGGCCACCACCGGCTTCCAGCCATGGCCTTCCGCGATCGCCGACAGGGCCGGAATGAAAACCAGTGTGCCGGTGGAGGTCGAGGCCGCGAACAGCCCCATCACCAGCCCGCGGTTGGTGACAAACCAGCGGTTGACGATGGTGGCCGACAGGACATTGGTGATGCAGCCCGAGCCGATGCCCGACACCACGCCCCAGGTCAGCACCAGCTGCCAGGGCCTGGTCATGAACAGGCTGGCGGCGGACGACAGGCTCATCATTGCCAGCGCCGCGATCATGGTGGCGCGAATGCCGAAACGCTGCATGGCGGCGGCGGCAAAGGGGCCGGTCAGGCCAAACAGGAAGATGCCGCAGGCCGCGGCAAAGCTGATGGTGGCGCGCGACCAGCCAAAGGCCTGGCCCCAGGGCACCATCAGGACGCCGGGCGTGGAGCGCAGGCCCGCCGCGGCCAGCAGCGCCATGAAGATGATGGCGACCACGGCCAGGGCGTAATGGCGTCCGAAGATTCTGCGTTGGCGCATTGGAAAAGCCTACAGGGCCCCCGCATGAAAAGCTTGACCCAGCCGCGGCATGGCAGGGCCGCAGTTCATGACGGGCCGGGCAATGGACGCCGCCGACGACGCGCCGTATTTTGCGCCGCTGTCCGAAAGCCCGCTATGCCGACCCAGCCACAGCCTTCCATCGTTCCCCTCGGCGCCGCGCCGTCGCCCGTCATCATCGATGGCCGCATGACCGTGTGGAAGGATGTCTTCTCGCCGAAGGAGGTGGACGCCATCGTTGCTTATGGCGACAGCCTTGCGCCCATGAAAGCGGTGCTGGCCGGCCGCGAAGAAGAAAAAACCGACCATATGCGCATCACCCGCGTCGCCTGGATGGAGCGCAAGCCGGAAATCGAATGGCTATATGCGCGGCTGGAAGCCATGGTGCTCGAGATCAACGCGCGCTCCTATCGCTATGATCTCTACGGCCTTCTCGAATCCTTTCAGTACACGATCTATGAAAGCGCCGAGGGCGGCCATTACAGCTGGCACGTGGATCATGGCGAAAAGAACTATCAGCCGCGCAAGATCTCGCTGAGCTTGCAACTGAGCGATCCGTCCGCCTATGAAGGCGGCGATTTCATCCTGCAGGCCGGCGATGGGCCCCAGGTGGCGGAAAAGGCCCGCGGCACCCTGATCGCGTTCCCGTCCTATGCGCTGCACCGGGTCACGCCGGTGACCGCGGGCGTGCGCAAGTCGCTGGTGATCTGGGTCGCCGGTCCGGAGTTCCGCTGAAACGCAACATCTTCCGCCGATAGACAGGGTCGCCCCGGCTTTCTATTTTCACATCATCATTTTCCAGGATTCGTCATGACCGCTCGTCCCGCCCTGCTTTGTATCCTGGATGGCTGGGGCTGGCGTCCCGGCGACGATCCCGACAATGCCATCGCCCAGGCCAGGACGCCCAACTACACGCGCCTGCTCAAGGAATGTCCACATGCCATGCTGGCGACGTCGGGCAGTGCGGTCGGCCTGCCCAAAGGGCAGATGGGCAATTCCGAAGTGGGTCACATGAATATCGGCGCGGGGCGGGTGGTGGCCCAGGACCTGCCGCGCATCGATGTGGCGATCGAGGATGGCAGCCTCGCGCGCCGGCCAGCGCTGTTGGCGCTGATCGATAAAGTGAAAGCCGGCAAGGGCGCGGTGCATCTGATGGGATTGCTGTCGCCAGGCGGCGTGCATTCCCACCAGGATCACATCGCCGCGCTGGTGAAGATTTTATCGGCAGCCTCGGTGCCGGTGTTCGTGCACGCCTTTCTGGATGGCCGCGATACCCCACCCAAAAGCGCGCAGGGCTTTGTCGAGAAATTCCTGGCCGACATCCATGGTCTGCCCGGCGTGCGGCTGGCCACCCTGTCGGGCCGCTATTACGCCATGGACCGCGACAAGCGCTGGGACCGGGTCGAGAAATGCTATGCCGCCCTGGTCGATGCCGATGCCCGCCGCTTCGATGACGCGGCCGCGGCGCTGGACCTTTCCTATGGCGAGAACGTCACCGATGAATTCGTCGTGCCCTGCGTCCTGGGCGACTATGCGGGCATCCAGGATGGCGACGCCATGCTGTTCGCCAATTTCCGCGCCGACCGGGCGCGCGAGATTTCGACCGCCTTGCTCGATCCCGGCTTTGACGGATTCAAGCGCGCGCGCATCGTCTCGTTTTGCGCGGCCGCGGGCCTGACTGAATATTCCGACGCGCTCAAGCCCTTCATGGCCTCGATCTTCCCCCCCGAAGATGTGCGCGAAACCCTGGGCGAGGTGATCGCCGAACATCACATGCGGCAGTTGCGCATCGCCGAGACCGAGAAATACGCCCATGTCACTTTCTTCCTGAATGGGGGGCGCGAGGATCAGTTCGCCGGCGAGGACCGCATCCTGGTGCCCAGTCCCAAGGTCGCCACTTATGACCACAAGCCGGAAATGAGCGCCTATCAGGTGACCGACAAGCTGGAAGAGGCGATTGCATCCGGCAAATACGATCTGATTGTGTGCAACTATGCCAATCCCGATATGGTGGGCCATACCGGCGTGATGCAGGCCGCGGTCAAGGCGGTGGACACGATCGATGAATGCCTTGGGCGTCTGCGCGCCGCGCTGGAAAAGGCCGGAGGCATGATGCTGCTGACCGCCGATCACGGCAATATCGAGATGATGCAGGACCCCAAGACGCATGAACCCTATACGGCCCATACGACCCTGGATGTTCCCATCATCGCCTTTGGCGCGCCCGCGGGCGCCAAGCTCGCCAATGGCCGCCTGGCCGATGTCGCGCCCACCATGCTGGACCTGATGGGCCTGAAGAAGCCCGACCTGATGACGGGCCATTCCCTGCTGGTGAGAGAGGCGTGACGCGAAACACCGTCCTTCTTCTTTCTGTTTTGCTGGCGGCGGCGCCGGCATCGGCGGCAACGAAACAGCATAAGCATATTTTGCCACCGATTGGCGCCACGCCGGCCCGCAAGCCGATAATCGAGGAGCCGACAAGCGAGCAGTCGGCAAGCCGGAAACCCGCACGCACGAAAGTGAACGCGCCCATCGCGCCCAGCCCGCGCCCCGCTATGACTGCTGGCGAGGCGCCGCAGCCGGCGGAGCCGCCGATGGATCTCAGTCATGCCTTGTCCGGCAAGGCGCTGGCCAAACTGCCGTCCAGCGCCCAGCAGCTCAAAAGCCTGTCGTCGGAGCTGCAGGCGAAAACCCCCGAGCTCGCCTCCGCCAAGGAAAAGAGCGACCAGCTCGCGGCCGAAGCGGCGGCGCTGCGCCAGAAACTGATCGCCACCGCCGCGCGCATCGAGATGCTGGAAAAGCAGCAGGTCGACACCGATGCGCGCATCGTGCAGCTGACGGCGGAAGACAATCGCCTCAGCGCCGGCTTTGCCAATGATCGTGTCGCGGTGACAAGGCTGCTGGGCGTGCTGGAACGGCTGCAGCATGACATGCCGCCGGCGCTGGCCATGCGGCCCGACGATGCCCTGGCTGCGGCGCGCGGTTCCATGCTGATCGGGGCCTCGCTGCCCCCGGTCTATGCCCAGGCGGCCGCCCTGTCGCGGCGGATTGAGGCGCTCAAGCACACCCGCCAGGCGCTGGAACAGCAGCAGGCCGAGGCCGCCGATACCACGGCGCGCCTGACCATCGCGCGCCGCGATCTGGACGCGTTGTTGACCCAGAAAGAGAAAGAGGCCGAAGGCGCCGCCGAAACTTACGGGAACCTGAAAAGCCGGCTTGAACAGGTGGCCCGTCAGGCCGCCGATTTTCAGGCGCTGCTCGCCCGTGTGAAGGCGCTGCGCCAGCAGGGCGGGTCGGAGCCGGCGGTGGTGACGGTAATGGCGGAAAATTCAGGTTCCCCGGGCGGGCTGGCCAAGAATTCCCTGCTGGAGCCGGTGGTGGGTTCGTTGGTGGGAACTTCCGACACCGCCAATCCCGGCTTGTCCTATGCCACCCGGCCTGGCGCCCAGGTCATCACCCCTGCTGACGGCAAAGTTCTTTATGCCGGGCCCTACCATAAGAACGGACAAGTGTTGATCCTGGAGATCACCACCGGCTACGATGCGGTCCTGGCGGGATTGGGACGCGTGACGGTAAAGCCGAATGATCAATTGCTGGCCGGCGAGCCGGTTGGAAACATGCCCGCCGATGCAGCCGATGACAGGCTTTATTTTGAGCTGCGCCATGGCGGTCATGGTCAGTCTCCCGCGCCCTGGCTGAAAGTGAATCTGCGCACCGGCTTTGGAAAGGCGAACGGTACATGAAGAAGATTGCGTTGCTTGGCTTGGGTCTGGTGGGCGGCTTCGCCGCGGCGATGTTCGCGCTGCCCGAGGCGCGCGGCGCCAATGACACCAGCGCCTATAGTCAGCTTGACCTGTTCAGCGACGCCTTCGAGCGCGTGCGCGCCAACTATGTGCGGCCCGTCAAGGACAGCGAACTGATCGACGCCGCCATCCAGGGCATGGTGTCCAATCTCGATCCGCATTCCAGCTATATGGACGCCAAGATGTATGGCGACATGCAGATCACCACCAAGGGCCAGTTCGGCGGCGTCGGCATCGAGGTGACGCAGGACGAAGGCGGCCTGATCAAGGTGATCTCGCCCATCGATGGCACGCCCGCCAGCCGCGCCGGCATCAAGACCGGCGACCGCATCGCCGGCATCGACGGCACCTCCATCGCCGGCCTGCCGCTGAACGACGCCATCGACAAGATGCGCGGGCCCGCGGGCAGCAAGATCACCCTGACCATCCTGCGCGAAGGCGAGAAAAAGCCCTTCGATGTGACCTTGGTGCGCGCCATGGTTTCGGTGGCCGCGGCCACATACCGCCGCGAAGGCGATATCGGCTATATCCGCCTGCCGGGCTTCGACGAACAGACCGCCGACGGCCTGGAACATGCGGTGCGCGAGCTCAAGAAGCAGATCGGTCCGGGCATTCGCGGCTATGTTCTCGACCTGCGCAACAATCCGGGCGGATTGCTCGACCAGGCGATCCAGGTGTCGGACGATTTCCTCAATTCGGGCGAGATCGTTTCCACCCGCGGCCGTCATCCCGAAGACACCCAGCGCTATGACGCCAAGAGCGGCGACATCACCGATGGCAAGCCGGTGGTGGTGCTGATCAATGGCGGCACGGCCTCGGCCTCCGAAATCGTTTCGGGCGCGCTGCAGGATCACAAGCGCGCCACCATCGTGGGCATGATCAGCTTCGGCAAGGGCTCGGTGCAGACCATCATTCCGCTGGGCGAGGGCCGCGGGGCGCTGCGCCTGACCACGGCGCGCTATTACACGCCGTCGGGCCATTCGATCCAGGCCGAAGGCATCATCCCCGACATCCAGGTCGCTCAGGGCGACGAAGCCAATGTTCCCAAGCTGGCCCGTCCGTCCGAAGCCGATCTGCGCGGCCATCTGGCGGGCGAACCTATTCCGCCCAAGCGGGCCAACGCCCCAGTCATCAAGCCCGCGCCCGGCAAGAAGTATGATGACTTCCAGCTTTCCTATGCGCTGGACCTGCTGCACGGAAAGATGACGGTCGCCTCGGCCACCATGGCGTCGGACAGCAAGCAGGCCGCCCAGTAAGACCTTCGTCCCCACCCCTCCGGTCCGCCGGAGGGGATGGACCGAGACAGACGGAAGTTAATGTGGCTGCGCCCAATCGTTAACCGGGGCGTAACCATCCTAATTCTTAATGTCCGGATGGCTGCTGCCGCCTCACCCGCAGAAGGCCTGTTCGTGTCCAAAGCCGGGCGCGCGCTGGCCTTTGCCTCTGCCTTCACGGTCTGCCTCCTGGCGGCCGGCGCGTTGGCCATCACCCTTTTGGGCCGCCCGCGCGGCCCCTCCATCACCCTGGATCTGCCGGCAAGCGCCGCGCCAAAGGCCAAGGCGGCTGCCTCCCAGCCGCCGCCATCGGCGATCAGCGATGGCGCCATCGCCGGTCCGGTAACCAGGCCCATCTATGCCGGCAAGGCGCTCCTGGCCGATCCCGCGCTGGTGGAAAATACGCCCCAAGGTCCGTTGCCGCGCGTCGCCGATGACGGCAGGAAGCCCATGACCGCTTATGCCGCGCCGGCCGCCGTGATGGGCAAGAAATTCAAGATCGCCATCGTGGTCAACGGTTTGGGCATGTCGGCGCTCGCCACCAAGGCGGCGCTCGATGCCCTGCCGTCCGGCGTCACCTTGGGTTTCGCGCCCTATGCCAGCGATGTGGGCCAGTGGGTGCAAGAGGCGCGCGCAAAAGGCCATGAAGTGCTTCTGGAAATCCCCATGGAGCCGTTCGACTTCCCCGACAGCGATCCGGGCCCGCACACCCTGCGCGCCGGCCAGGAAGAAGATGCCAACCTGCAGCGCCTGAACTGGGCGCTCAGCCGCTTCACCGGTTATGCCGGTGTCACAAATCTCCTGGGCCAGCGTTTCCTGTCCGACAGCGATGCGCTGTCGCCGGTTCTGACATCGCTCAATCGTCGCGGACTTTATTTCTTCGACAATGGCGCGGCCAGCCAGTCGGTGCTGCCAACGGTCGCCTCCCAGCTCGGCATGCCGGCGGCGCAGAGCGGCGCGGCGCTGGACACAATCCAGACGGCGCTGGAAATCGATCATCGCCTGTCGGAGCTGGAAACCCAGGCCCGTGCCAATGGCAGCGCGGTGGGCTCGGCCTTCCTCTATCCGGTTTCCATCGCGCGCATCGCCGAATGGGCGCGCGGCCTGCCATCGCGGGGCTTTGTTCTGGTGCCGGTCTCGGCCATAGTGACGGCGTCCAAATAACGGCGCTTGGCTTTCGCGCCGTGAGTTCGTCGCGCCTTCGTTCACGTACTTCTGGTACGCATCGCTCGGCGCTCCTGCTCACGTCACAAATCCCGCGCGCCAAAGCTTGATATAACCCCACGGATTTTCCTCATGGCTTCCGATCTGCCCTACCGCCCTTGCGTCGGCATCATGCTGCTCAACCATGAGGGCAAGGTCTTTGTCGGCAAGCGCATCGACCAGACGGTGGAAGGCTGGCAGATGCCGCAGGGCGGCATCGACAAGGGCGAGACGCCCAAACAGGCGGTGTTGCGCGAATTGCAGGAAGAGGTCGGCACCAACAAGGCCGAGATCATCGGCGAAATGGACGATTGGGTGACCTACGACCTGCCCGAACATCTGATCGGCGTGGCCTTTCATGGCAAGTACAAGGGCCAGAAGCAGAAATGGTTCGCATTGCGCTTCACCGGCGAGGATGCCGACATTGACCTCACCGCCCATGAGCCGGAGTTCTCCAGCTTCCAATGGGTGGACATGGACAAGCTGCCCGGCCTGATCGTGCCCTTCAAGCGCGACACCTACAAACAGGTCATCGCGGCCTTCCGGCCGCTGGCGAAGCGCTCCGCATGAAGCCACCGATATTGATGATCCATGGCGCCTTCTGCGGGCCATGGTCTCTGGATGGCCTGAAGGAAAAATTCCAAGCCGCGGGCTATGCCGTCACCGCGCCGGCGCTGCGCTTCCACAATGGCGCGCGCCCGCCCGCCGCGCTGGGCACGACGGGGCTTGCCGATTATGCCGCCGATCTGGAAGAGGAGATGCAGGCGCTGGGCAGCGCCCCCATCCTGCTGGGCCATTCCATGGGCGGGCTGCTCGCCCAGATGCTGGCGGCGCGGCGTGAAGCGTCCGCGGTGATCCTTCTGGCGCCATCCGCGCCCTGGGGCACGCCGCCCACCACGCTGTTCGAAATCGGCGCCGCCCATGCGCTGCATCTGCATCCCGGCTACTGGAACATGGTGCTGGAGCCCAGCCGCGACGTGGCGCTGGCCCATTCCCTCGACAGGTTGCCGCGCCATATGCGCGATGACGTGTTCGGGCGCTTCGTGCCGGAATCGGGGCGCGCCACATTTGAGATCATGAACTGGGGACTGGATCTCAACCGCGCCAGCGAGGTCGCGGTCGATCGCGTCACCGCGCCGCTGCTGTTCCTCACCGGCAGCGAGGATCGCATCAATCCGCCCTCGACGGTCGAGCGCATCGCCGCGCTCTACAAGGGCCGCGCCACCCATGAGGTGCTGGATGGCATGGGCCATTGGCTGATCGGCGAGCCGGGCTGGGAAAGGCTGGCGGAGCGGTCGCTGCAATGGTTGGAAAATCTTACGCTCAAATAATTGTCATCGCCCGCTTTATGCGGGCGATCCATCTAGGTTAGCTCTTCGCGCCGGGCCTGGCGCGCTGGAAATCCTTCATGAAGGATTCCAGCGTGTCCACCGACGCGATCTTGGCGGCGGCGTCGCGGAAGGCCAGGCCATGCTGGTCGAGATCGGCCGACAGCACCGCGAACATGTTGGCGTCGGGCGTGCCCTTCATCTTGGGCATGAAATGGGCGCGCAGCCGCGTCAGCGAGGCTTCGTCATTGGCCAGGCTGTAGGCGACGGCGGCGCGCATCAATTCGCCCCGCTCGGCCTCGGTCAAGGGTGTGGACTCATTCCAACGCGCGTCCAGCATCTCCTCGGCCTTCTGGCCGGCCACCGCCCAGTTGCCCGATTCCCAATAGATGTCGGCGCGCAGGCGTTTGGTGTCTTCGCTCTGATCCACCGCGATCAGGTCCAGCGCATTGTCCCATTGCTTCAGGGCGGCGAAGGCGCGCGCCTCCAGGATCAGCCTGTTGTGTATTTCGTCATCCGGCAGGCCGGTGATCTGGGAATCGCGGATGGTGGCCACCGCCTTGTCGGCCTTGTGGTCCATCAGATAGACGCCCGCCAGCCGGGTGGCGACCTGGGCCTTGGCAATGCCGTCCAGGCGCTTGTCGACCTGATAAGCCAGCAGGTTTTCGGCCGGACCCAGCAGGTCCACCTGGACCAGCCGGTCGGACATGCGCCGGATCATCTCATCGCCGTCCGGACCGATCGGCGTCAGGTCCAGATTGTCATAGAACAGCGCCAGCGCCTCCACCGGCTTCATCTTGTCGGCGCCGCCCTTGAGGAACAGGTTCACGAATGCATTGCGCATGTCATCCTGGGCGACGCGGGCGGCGTCCTCGCCGCTGAAATTCTGGGTCGCCACGCGCAGGGTCTTCAGCCCGTCGCGCCACTGGCGGCGGCCGAAATACAGCGACGCCAGCTTGCGCAGGGTGTTCAGCTCCAGCGCATCGCCGCGCCAGCGGAAGCGCAGCCGCTCCAGCTGCTCGATGGCCTGGGGCACCGTGAGCGCGCCGGCATTGAGGGCGGCGGTGGTGTGATAGAAGATGGCTTGCGCCGCCAGTTTTTCGTCGCCGCTTTTTTCCACCGCCACAAAATGGCTGGCGGCATCGGGATAGCGGCTTTCCGCCGCCATCAGCCGGGCCTGATCCAGATCGGCCTCAAGCGTCTGGCGGGCGTCGAGATTTTTGGGCAGGCGCTGAAGCGCGGCATCGGCCAGATCCAGCCGTCCCATGCCCAGTGTGGCTTCGACATCGGCCAGGGTCGCGGCCGCCTGCCATTCCAGCGGATAGCGGTTCAGGACCGGCGAGGCCTGGTCCAGATGGGCGTGGGCGTCTTTCCAGTCTTCCATCGCCGCCTCGGTCAGCCCGCGCCATAGCGAGGCGTGACGGTCGGCATCGAAGGCCGGGGAAATCAGGTCGTTATGTGCATCGCGATAGCGGCCCATCATGTAATCGGCGGCCGCACGCATGGTGACCAGCTGGGCGTCGCCGGCCAGTGACGGATCGTTCTTCTGCACCAGATTGAGCAGGCCCAGCGCCTCGGCGGCGAAACCGTTGGCGAGATAGAATCGCGCCAGATTCAGCCGCGCCAGCCCTGCGATTTCCGGACTGGCATGGGCGCTCGCCTGGGTGAGCTTGCGTTCGGTGGCCAGGAAGCTGCCGCCCGACAATTCGCCCCAATGCTTAAAGTCCAGATAGGACGGACCGTCGCCAAAGCGCGCCAGCGCCGACGGCGACATCGCCACCGGCATCTGCGGCGGGGTCAGGGCCAGACCGGTGGGCTTGGAGATGGAGACGCGCGACATGTCCACGCTGACGGACAGGTCGTCGGAATAGGGCGTGATTACCAATCCGCTGGCGCTGGGCAGAACCGCGAAATCGGCGAAGCTGCGGATGGCGGGGATGCCCTGTCCGGTCTGGGTCGGGATTATGGTCAACTGGTCGCCGCCCGACGGGTCCAGAATCTTGAAGGCATGATCGGCGGCCGGCAGCAGGGTGGACAGCGAGGCGCGGCGGGGATCGTTCTGATTGCGGGCAAAGCCGATGGTGATGGGCGCGGGCGCGACATTGGGCGCGATCTCGACCTGCAGCGCCTGGCCGACGGTGCGGGCGCCGATCTGGGCGGGGGCCTTCAGCGTGATGCGCAAAATGCCCAGCCCGTTGGAGGAGGCCGCTTCCACGCCGGCGGCAAAATCGCCCAGCGCCGGTTTCAGATTGCTGGAGTCAAAGGCGGGCGCATTTTCCAGCACGATCCAGGCGGTCAGGCCGCGCACGAAGATGGCGGCCGGCAAGGGACCGGCGCCCTTGAAGGTGATGATGGCGCCGTCGCGGGTGCGCCTTGCATCGGTGAACGCAAGGGCGGACGTGTTGGGCGCGGCGGCTGGCTCTTGCTTGGGATCGGCGGTCTTGGCGTCCGCGGTCTTGGCATCAGGCTTGGCGGTTGTCTGTTTGGGATCGGCTGGCTTGGCGGCGGCTTTGATATCTGCTTTCGGCGCCAGCTGCTGCGCGGCCTGCGCGATCACTTGCGCCTGGGCCTGGCTGACGCCGGTTTTGGGCGCTGCCACCGGCGTCATCGCCGTCACGCTGGGTCTGGCGGCACCGGGCGGCGCATAGGCCGCGCCGTCGGTCTTGGGTGCCAGAATGTCCAGCACGACATGGGTGCCGTCCTTGAAATCGTGATAGCCGGAATCGGAGTCGGTCTCGAACTCCACCAGGGTGGACTGGCCGTCGATGCGCCAGGATGCGTTCTTCACCCAGGGCGGCGCGAAGCGCGCGATGGCCGACACATCGATGCGCATGGGCGTGGCGAAGCGCACGGTCATTTTCCCGGCGCCGGGAAACACCGAATAGGAAACATCGCGCGGCCAGTCGAACACCAGGCGGGTGAATTTCTCATAGGCGCCGGTGCGCAATTTGATCTCGGGCAGCGACGCGACATCGACCGGTTTGACAACCGCTTTGGGGGGGGCCACCAGGTCGGGCATGGTGCCGGTGAAATCGGTGGCGGCCAGATCGACCACGGCATGGTCGCCGATCTGGCTGACATGCAGCTTGACCGGCTGGGCCAGCACAAAGCGCAAGGTCTTGCCGTCGGCATCGGCATGGCCGCTGGTGATGGCGCGGGGCATCGCCGCCACGATCGCGGCGGGATCGATATTGGTTTTGGCGCTGAAGCTGATGGCCAGCACGCCGCCGGTCGAAACGGCGCTGACCTTGGCGGCGGTATTGAAGGACAGGCGGCCATAGCCGTTCTGCAGGGACCCGCTGACGCTGTCGGCATGCGCGGGAAGGCTGGCGCCAAGCGCCAGCGCCAACCCCAGAACATGCGCGCGTCGGATCGGTCGAACCACCGGGACTCCCCTTCTTAACGCATACTGGCGGGGCGGTATTAACCTCGGGTTAAGCACAAGCGAAAGAATCCGGCCGGCCGCGAGAAATTATGCAAGCCGTTGAATTTGTTACGTTTACTTCGTGGGCGGGGTTGCCTGGGCGGCTGGCGCGGCCGATGCCGGCGTGCTGGCCGCGGGCGGTGACGCCGGTGTTGCCGCCGGTGCCGAGGCCGGGGTGGCGGCAGGCGTGGCGGACGCCACCGCGTCGGCCGGCGGACGGGGCCGGCGCACCCGTTTCTTGACCGGAGCCGGTGGCTGGGCGGCGGGGGTGGCCGCTGCCGGGGCAGCAGCGGGCGCTGGGGTCAGGGCGGCCAGCTGGGGCGCGGGCGCGACCGCGTCCGTGGTCTGGGGCAGGGTCAGCCTGCTGGCCAGCTTCACCGTCAGCGACTTGGCATTGTCGGAATTCATGTTGGCCAGGATCAGCGACAGCACGTCGGACTTCATCTGCTCGGCCACCGGCACCAGCACCTCGTCGGGCAGGGTGTTGAAGATGCGCGCCGCATCCTTGGCCTTCATGGTGGAATAGGTTTTCACCAGCGAGGCGATCTGGTCCTTCTGGGCCTGGTCGCGCTGGGTGAGCAGGGCATTGATCTGGGCCTGCAGCTGCTTGAGCTGGGCAATCTTGGCATCGACCCTTGCCTCGGCGGCGGTGATCATGTTGGCCCGGGTGGTGATCTGGTTCTCGCGCGCATCCAGTTCGCGGCGGCGCTTGGCCAGGCTGTTGACCACATCCACTTCGCTGGCGCTGGCGACCTGATCGTCATCGCCGCCAGCATAATCCTTGTTGGCGGGGACCGGATCGTCGGTCAGGGCCGCGACCTGGCCGGCGGCCTGGGCATACGCCTCATGCACCAGATCGGTGCTCTTGAGCACCAGGACAGCGGCGCTGAGGGCGATCACGCCGGGCAGAAGGCGGGTGAAGCGCGGCATTACTGCACAGCCCTTTCCAGGCGGCTGAGGATGGAGGTCGAGGGCAGCGGCATGTCGGGAATCTCCCGGGCGACGCGCGGCGCATTGGCGGCGCCTTCCATCCGCTGGGCAATGCGCTCGCCCGAGGCGGTGAGCACGGACAATTCGTCGATATGCAGGCGGGCGCGCTTCAGCCGCTCATCCAGGGTCTGGGCGGCTTCGCCGGCCGCCGATTTCAGGGCGCGCAGGCTGGCGCCAGCGCCCGCGATCGCCATGTTCAGCTCGCCGATGGTGGTCTTCAGACCTTCCTGGCCCTTGCGCACCGCCGCCAGGCGGCGCTCCAGGATCACGCAATAGACCAGGGTGAAGGCCAGAAGAATTTCCAGGCCCAGTTCCAGAAAGAAGGTCAGGTTGGTCGGCAGGGTCACGGGCGTTCTCTCTATCTGTCGGATCAATTACAGGGCGCGCGATGCGTCGGTGCGTTCGATGGCTTCGTCCACGCGCACCGCGACCGAGGAGCCGACGCGGCCCATCCGTCCGGTGAGCAGCGGCACGCCGCCGCAGCGCAGCTGGATCTTGGAGTCGGGGCCCGCCCCCAGCATCATGGTCTGGCCCACTTCCAGGTTCATCACCTGGTGCAGTGGCATGGTCTGCTCGTCCAGAATGGCTTCGATATCGACCTTGGTGGACCACAATTCCGTCGCCAGATGGCCTTCCCAGATCGAGTCGCGGCCGAATTTTTCGCCCATGAACTGCTGCAGAAGCAGCTTGCGGATGGGCTCCAGCGTCGCATAGGGCAGAAGCAGTTCGGTGCGTCCGCCACGGTCTTCCATGTCGATGCGCAGCTTGACCAGGATGGCGGCATTGGCGGGACGCGCGATTGCCGCGAAACGCGGATTGGTCTCCAGCCGGTCCAGGGTGAAATTCACCGGCGTCAGCGGTTCGAAGGCGGTGCACATGTCATGCATGATCACTTCGATCATGCGCTGGACCAGGGTGCGCTCGATGGTGGTATAGGGCCGGCCCTCGATGCGCATGGCGGATGAGCCGCGGCGCCCGCCCAAAAGCACGTCCACGATCGAATAGATCAGGTTGGAGTCCACGGTGAAGAGGCCGTAATTGTCCAGCTCTTCGGCATGAAACACCGCCAGGATGGCGGGCAGGGGGATGGAGTTCAGATAGTCGCCGAAGCGGATCGAGGTGATCGAATCCAGGCTGACTTCCACATTATCGGAAGTGAAATTGCGCAAGCTGGTGGTCATCAGCCGCACCAGGCGGTCGAAGACGATTTCCAGCATCGGCAGGCGTTCGTAGGAGACCAGCGCCGAATTGATGATGGCGCGGACGCCGGACTTGTCCTGCGCCTGCTCGGAATTGACGTCAAAGCCGAGCAGGGAGTCGATTTCATCCTGATTCAGCACCCGTTCGGCGGTGCCGCCGGCATCGGGCGCATTCTCGAAGGTCGCGGCCGCGCTGGACGCGTCTTCGGCAGTGGCGGTGTTTTCGTCGGCCATCGGCGTGAAGTCCCTGAAATCCTATTGGACGATCATTTCCTTGAGCAGCACGTCGCGCACGTGATACGGCGCGGCCGCCACATTGACCCGGCGCAAGAGCTCTTCCTTCAGGCGCAGCACGCCGGCCGAACCTTTCAGATCGTCGAGGCGCAGCTCGCGCAGATAGGCCTGGAACTGGTCAGTGATGCGCGGCATCAGCGGCTGGATCGCGGTCTTCTGGGCGTCGTCTTCCAGTTCCAGCGAAACGCCCAGCTTCAGATAGGCCGGGGTGCCGTCGCTGCTCTGGATGTTGACCAGAATGTCCTGCATGTCGCTGAACGCGACTTTGGGCGGGGTCAGCGGCACATCGTCCGCCTTGGCTTCCTGATTCTTGTCGCTCTTCTTGAACAAGAAGAAGTATGCGCCCGCGCCGCCGCCGCCGATCACCAGCAGTAGTACCGGCACGATGATCATCAGCATCTTCTTGCTGAGAAACTTGGCCAGACCCTTTTTGGGGGCGGCTTCGGCGCCTTCGCCTTCGGGCTTCTCGTCCCCGGCTTCGCCTTCGCTTGCTTCCTTCTTGGCCATGGAATTCTTCCAGCCCTTCGACTTCGCAGGGCTCAAACTAGGCAAACGTGGTTAAGGAGTGGTTCAAATTGCCGGTTGGTGCGCGAAAGGCTCGGCAAGTTTTTCCGCCTTTCCTCCGAGGCGCGCATAAAAGCCAATAAAACCGGGTCTTTTTCCGCTGGCACGGCGGCTGCACAGCCTGGCGTGTCGGACCAGAAAGGATCCGGGTAGGTGCCATGGACAATTCACTTCTTGTTAGTCTTTCCCAGCAGCTCGCCGCGTACCGGGCGATGGACGTGATCGCCAACAATCTGGCCAACGTCTCCACCCCGGGCTTCAAGCGCGAAGCTGCGAAATTCGAGGAATATATCACCCAGGTCCGTCCCGCCGAGGACCAGAAGGGCCCGCAGAGCGTCAGCTTTGTGAAGGATGCCGGCGTGCTGCGCGACGGCGGCCAGGGCAATATCGAAAAGACCGGCGCCACATATGATCTGGCGCTGAACGGCAGCGGCTATTTCCAGGTCCAGACGCCGGCCGGCATGCGCTACACCCGCGACGGCCATTTCAGCCTGGACGGGAGCGGCAATCTGGTGACCAGCGAGGGTTATCAGGTGCAGGGCGAAGGCGGCGCGATTACCATCGCGCCTACCGATGGCGATATCAATATCGCTCCCGATGGCACCGTCTCCAGCGTGGTCAACGGCATCGGCAACCAGCTGGGCAAGATCAAGGTTGCGGATTTCGCCAATGACGCGGCCCTGACCAAGCAGGGTTCCAATCTCTACTCCACCAGCCAGACGCCGACCACGGCGACGAACACCACCATGCGCCAGGGCGCGCTGGAAGCCTCCAACGTCGCTCCGGTGATCGAGATCAGCAAGATGATCGAGGTGATGCGCGCCTATGAGGCGACCGCCACCTTGAACAAGTCCCAGGAAGATTTGATGCGCCAGGCTGTCCAGCAGCTTGGTCAGCAGCCCAATTAAGGAGAGCCCATCATGCGCGCCCTTTCCATCGCCTCGACCGGCATGCAGGCCCAGCAGACCAATGTGGAAGTGATCGCCAACAATCTGGCGAATATGAACACCACCGCCTTCAAGCAACAGCGGGCCGAATTCACCGACCTGCTCTATCAGAACATCCAGACGCCGGGTTCGCAGACGTCCGACCAGGGCACCTATGCTCCCAACGGCATCCAGCTGGGCGCCGGTGTGCGCACCGCCGCGGTCTACCGCATCACCACCCAGGGCGACCTTCAGTCGACCGGCAATCCGTATGACGTCGCCATCCAGGGCTCCGGTTTTTTCCGCATCCAGCAGGCCGACGGCACCGATGCCTATAGCCGTTCGGGCAATTTCTCGCTGTCGCCCCAGGGCCAGCTTGTCACCCAGGACGGCCTGGTGGTGCAGCCCGGCATCGCCATTCCGCAAAACACCATCAGCGTGACCATCAACGCCCAGGGCCAGGTCAATGCCACGGTGGCCGGCAATACCACGCCCCAGACCGTGGGCCAGCTGGAACTGACGCGCTTTCCCAACGAAGCCGGACTCAATGCTATCGGCAACAACCTCTATCTGGAGACGCCCGCGTCCGGCAGCCCGCAGGCCGGCGTTCCCGGCACCACCGGCTATGGCACCATCCAGCAGGGATATCTGGAAACCTCCAACGTCAATTCGGTGGACGAGATCACCGCGCTGATCACCGCCCAGCGCGCCTATGAAATGAATTCCAAAGTGGTCACGGCAGCAGACCAGATGCTGCAGCAGACGTCACAGATGGCGCAGTAACATGATCCGCAAATTCCTCATCGTCTTGGGCGTTTTCGCCCTTCTGCCGGGCCTGGCCCTGGTCGTGGCCGACGGCGCCTTCGCCGCCACGGTGCGCATCGTGGTTCCCGCCCACGACATCGCCCGCGGCGACACGATCGGCGAAAGCGATCTGACCTATGCCACGGTGGATGGCGCCCAGTTGATGTCGGGCGTGCCCACCAAGATGGACGAAGTCAAAGGCATGCAGGCGCGCCGCACGCTTTCCGCCGGCCAGCCCTTCCGTGGCGACGATGTGCGCCGTCCCATTGTCATCACCAAGGGCCAGACCGTGACCATGGAGTTCCAGGCGCCCGGCGTCGAACTGACCGCCATGGGCCGCGCCATGAGCGAAGGCGGCGTTGGCGACACCGTCACCATCCAGAATCCGGCCTCCTACCGCATGATCTCTGCCATCGTGACCGCGCCCGGCACCGTGCGCGCCACGGGCATCATCGCCGCCCCCGCCAACAGCATAGCCCGCCGATAGGAACCTCCCATGCGCCCGTCTTTCCACAAAGTCTCCGCCCTGCTTCTGGCCGGGGTCTCGCTGTCGGCCTGTTCGGCGGTGGACCGGATCAGCAATATCGGCCAGGCGCCCAAGATGGATGCCGTGGGCAATCCCGCCGGCGCCAAGATCGTCAGCAATATCCCCGCCCCCCAGCCGATCACGCATATCGACAATTCGCTGTGGCAGCCGGGCGCGCAAAGCTTCTTCCACGATCCCCGCGCCATGCATGTCGGTGATGTGATCACGGTGAATGTCACGGTGGCCGACAATGCCAAGCTGGACAACAGCACCACGCGCACCCGCACCAATTCCGACGACGCCAACCTGACCAACTTCTTCGGCCTGGAGAACGCGCTGCCCTCCAGCATGAATCCGGGCAGCCTGGTGAAGATGGGCTCGGACAATTCCAATGTCGGCACCGGCGCCATCCAGCGCGACGAAACCATCAACACGACGCTGGCGGCCCTGGTCGCCCAGGTCCTGCCCAACGGCAATCTGGTGATCGACGGCCATCAGCAGGTGCGGGTGAACAACGAGCTGCGCGACATGCGCCTGTCGGGCATCGTGCGCCGGGAGGACATCACCCAGGACAATACCGTGAACCTGGCGCAGATCGCGGAAGCCCGCGTCACCTATGGCGGTCAGGGCACCGTGAGCGATGTGCAGCAGCCGCGCTACGGCAGCCAGCTGTTCGACATCATCATGCCCTGGTAATGCCGATATAGCGGTGGTGGGAATGAAAAAGCCCGGTCGTGAGACCGGGCTTTTTATTAGTCGTCCCTGTAAACTTTCTCGCGCCCCGCCGCGCGTCGCGCGGCAATCAATAAAGAACGGCGCGCACCCGTAACCGCTAATCGTCCCTGTAAACTTTCTCGCGCCCCGCCGCGCGTCGCGCGGCAATCAATAAAGAACGGCGCGCACCAGTAACCGCTAATCGTCCCTGTAAACTTTCTCGCGCCGTTCATGCCGTTCCTGCGCCTCGATGGACAGGGTGGCGATGGGGCGCGCATCCAGCCGCTTGAGCGAAATCGGCTCGCCGGTTTCTTCGCAGAAACCGTAGGAGCCATCCTCGATCCGGCGCAGCGCCGCGTCGATCTTGGCGATCAGCTTGCGCTGGCGGTCGCGGGTGCGCAGTTCCAGCTGCCGTTCGGCCTCGGTCGACGCGCGATCCGCCAGATCGGCATGCGGCACGGTTTCCGCCTGCAGGTTCTGGATGGTTTCGCGGCTTTCCTTGAGGATCTCGTCTTTCCAGAGATTGAGCTTGCGGCGGAAATATTCACGCTGACGCTCATTCATGAAGGGCTCGTTTTCCGACGGACGATAGTCGGCAGAGACCTGGGTTCCCATGCACACTCCTTCGACACGCGGGCGGGAGACTCAAAGACCGGAAACCGCCCTGAGGGCCGGGGTTATAGCCACCCCCATGACGCCCGTGCAATTAGAATTGCAACGGCCGGCCACTGGCGCACAGAAAAGAGGCAGCGCCGCCCAAAGCCGGGATTTTTTGAGGGTTTGTGGCCCCGCGGCCCCGCGCCAGACGGTCGCAAAACTGTCCCTCAGTCTCCACCGGCATGTCACAAAAAGTTTTTGCCGCACCGCGAAACTTGGCCCCGCAGCACGCCTTTCCACGCGTTACCGCAGCGCACAACCCCTCAAGGAGCCTCCAATGGACGATACCCATACCGAGCATGGCCATAGCGACAGCGGCCCGGCCAAGGCCGTTTCCCAACTGAGCGAATCCATAGCCCAGACGGCGGAAAGCCAGCGCGCCCTGATTCAGGAAATGACCCAGTTCGCCAAGGACGAAAGCCTGCGCTTCTTCAACCTGCGCCTGGAACGCAATGGTCAGGCGTTGGACAAGCTGCAGCACTGTTCCGGAATTCCCGGCCTTCTGGGTGTGCAGCAGGAATGGCTGCGCGATTTCATGCAGGATTACATGAGCCACAATATGCGCATCGTCAGCGCCCTGCGCGGCCTGACCCAGAACGCCATGGCCAGCGCCACCGAACAGGCGGCGGAAAACATCGACCATGCCCAGCATATGGCCAGCAACATGGCGCATGAGACCAATCAGCAGATGAGCCACATCGCGCAGGACGTCAATGCTTATACCCAGCAGACGCAGCACTGACTTCTGCGGGATCGCGGAGAGGCCCGGCTGGTGACGGCCGGGCTTTTCGCCTGTGCGCGGCGGTTGCCTCAGGCGACGGCGGCGTCCGATTTGTCCGCCGGGTCCCCGATCTCCGCCCTGGTCGCCTGCCAGCAGGCTTCCGTCTGAGCCAGATGATCGCGCGCGACGGCGTCGTCGCCGGATTTGGCTGCTGTTTCCAGCGCGCGCGCCAGCACGCTCAGGCGCCGGGCGCCGGCATTGCCGGCCGACGAGATGATGGAATGGGCGGCGCGCGCCGTGGCGGCCAGGTCGCCGCTTTCCAGGGCGGCGGCGGCGGCATCCAGATTGCCGCGCGCATCCTGGACCAGCAGCAACAGGAAACTGTTCAGGCCATCGTCACCCATCACCGCGGCCAGGCTTGCCATCGTCTCGCCATCCAGAAGCGGGTCGGCGTCGGCAACCGGCATGGGCGTACTGGGCTTGAAGCGATCCAGCAACGCCAGCAGCGCCGCCGGGCTGATCGGCTTGGTGACATAATCATCCATGCCCGCGGCCAGATAGTCCTCGCGCGCGCCGGGTTGCGCGTTGGCGGTCATGGCGATGATCGGAACATGGCATTTGGGCGCGGGCAGGGCGCGGATCTGGCGCGCGGCGCCGGGCCCGTCCAGTTCGGGCATCTGGATATCCATCAGCACCACGTCAAAGTCGTGCCGGCGCATCTGTTCGACCGCCTGCACGCCATTCTCGACGATGGTGAGATGAAAACGCTTTTCCAGAAGCGCTTGGGCGTATTTCTGGTTGATCTTGTTATCCTCGGCCAGAAGAATACGCATCTGGGACCTTTCTTGCGCAACAGGAGGAAGGCTTGGAGTTGAGCTTCTGAGAGCGGGCTGCTGCGGCAGCAGCTGATAAAGCCGGGCCAGGCAATCGCGCAGCTCATGCTGACGCACCGGCTTGTCCATGCGGCCGTCAACAAGGGCCGCGATGTTTTCAGGCACGCCATGGGTGCCGGCGGAAGAAACAATGACCAGCCGGATGCCGGAAAGATCCGTGTTGGCGCGGATACGCTGCACCAGTTCGCCGCCGGCCATGCCGGGCATCATCTGGTCCAGAAAGGCCAGGTCATAGGGTTTGCCGGCCCGCCAGGCGCGTTCCAGTTCGGCCATGGCGGCAAAACCGTCATGGGCGGTGCTGAGCCGGACGATGCCCAGCGCGGCGAGCTGACGGCTCATGATGTCCAGGTTCATGGCGATATCGTCGACCACCAGGACCTTGAGCTCGCACAGATGCCGGGCCACCGTATCGGGCTCGACAAGCTGGGCATTGGCGCGCGCCAGCGGCAGTTCGAACCAGAAGGTCGAACCGACGCCGACTTCGCTTTCCACGCTGATGCGCCCGCCCATCAGTTCGACCAGCTGCTTGCAGATGGCAAGGCCAAGCCCGGTGCCGCCATAGCGGCGGGTGACCGAACTGTCGGCCTGGCTGAACTTCTGAAACAGGCGGTCGCAGGTCGCCTTGGGAATGCCGATGCCGCCATCCTGCACTTCGAAGCGCAGATGGACCAGGCCAGTTGCCGGGTCCTTCAGGCGCGCCACCTTGACCATCAGGCTGATGCCGCCCCGATCGGTGAATTTGATGGCGTTGGAAAGCAGATTGAGCAGCACCTGACGCAGACGCGCGGCATCGCCATGATAGGCCCCGCGCGCATTGGGCTCCACAAAACAGCCAAGGTCGATGTCCTTTTCCCGCGCCTTGCCGCCCATCACGGCCACGGCGCTCTCCACCGTGGCGACCAGGTCGAAATCCTGCAGATCGAGTTCGAACTTGCCCGCTTCCAGTTTGGAAATGTCGAGAATGTCGTTGACGATGGCCAGCAGCGCCTCGCCCGATTCCCGCACGGTTTCGGCAAAGCCGCGTTGTTCGTCGTCCAGCCGGGTTTCTAGCAAAAGGCCCGTCATGCCCAGAATGCCGTTCATGGGCGTGCGGATCTCATGGCTCATATTCGCCAGGAAATCGCTCTTGGCGCGGTTGCCGGCATCGGCGGCGTCGCGCGCCGCGATCAGTTCGGTCCGGGCCTTTTCCAGTTCGGCGATATGGGCGCGCAGCCGCGTGGCCTCTTCCTCGGCGCGGCGCGCCAGCCGGGTATCGAACAAGGCGCAGACCGCGCCCAGGGCAATGACCAGCAGCGCCACCACCGCGACGGCGATGGCCATGCCCGCGGGCGCCAGCGCCACCCCGTCATTGGACGCCGCTGGTGCCACATGGATGGTCACGGCCGCCATGGCGGTGAAATGCATGCCGCAGATCGCCAGCACGAACAGGCTGGCGGCCGCGGCAAGGTCTTTGAAATCCTTGGCGGTGTCCAATCGCCATAACGCGGCCACGCCAAACGCCATGCCGGTCAGGATCGAGGCGATCACATAGCTCGGGTCCCATATCAGGATCATGGGGCCGCGCAGGGCCAGCATACCGGTGAAATGCATCAGGCTGATCGCCAGCCCCAGCGCGATGCCGCCGCCGATCGCGCCGGCACGGGTGACCGAGAGGCCGAAAGCCAATGTACACAGCGTAATGGCGATCAGGGCCGAGGCGACGGTCTGGCCGATGTCATAGCCGACGGGAACGCCCGGCCTGAAGGCCAGCATGGCGATGAAATGGGTACCCCAGATGCCGCAGGCAGCGACAAAGCTCGCGGCGGCCAGCCAGGTGAAAAAGGTTCGGCCCTGTGCCGCGCGCATGCGGATGAGCATGTGGATGGAGGTGGCGCAGGCCAGCAGACAAATGCCGGCCGCCACCAGCACCAGGCGCAGGTCATGTTGGGTTGTTACGCATCCCAGAATCTTGAACATGGTACTCCACACACAACCCCCCAGCACGGGTTATGTACTGATTGGTACTTAAAATTGGATGAAGGCTATTTGCACAACCATAAGCTGTACTGGCGCTTCCAGCGCCTGGCATCGCAGCGAAAAGACTGTCTGGAAGACGCAGGGTTTCGGCCTTACGCTGTCGCTAGGCGTTCGCGAAAAAGGCCGGTCTCCAGACCGGCCTTTTTGCGAATGGTTGCGGGGACAGGATTTGAACCTGTGACCTTCAGGTTATGAGCCTGACGAGCTACCGGGCTGCTCCACCCCGCGTCATGTCTCAGCCATGTGAGAGGGTGCGCGGGTATAGGCTTTTGCCTACCCCCTGTCCAGCCCTGGTTTTTTGGCTGGTTTGGGGGATTTTTCAGGGTTTGGGGGTATGAACCGGGTTCTCTCCGCAACCGGATGGCGCGGCTGGCGCGATGCGGCATCAGGTGGTGACACGATGAAAAAGCTGGTCCTGTATCTGCTGCTGGCGCCTTTGCCGGCTTTTGCCGCCGACGAGGTCCATACCATCGTCCAGAAAGGCCGCGCCTTCCATCCGGGCGAAGTCACCATTAACCGCGGCGAAAGCCTGACCTTCACCAACGACGACGAGTTCATTCATCAGATCTATTCGAAGAGCGACGATTTCAACTTCGATAGCGACGAGAAGAACCCGGGCGAGAATATTACCGAAACCTTTACCGCATCCGGGACCTTCGAGGTCCGCTGTCATATTCATCCCAAGATGAAGCTTATGGTGCATGTAAAATGACGGAAATCCCAGGCTTTGGCCGGCACCCCAATTTGGGCAGGGCTTAAGCGGGCATAAACCCGGCCTTGCGACACTTGCGGCTGAAGTGCGGGCAGCCTGACCGGTATGGCCAAATACTCCATTGGCGCGAAAATCTTCGCCGCCTTCGTCGCGATGAGCCTGATCATCGCCGCGACGGGGTTCGGCGGCTATTGGGTTCTGTCCGCGGCCGGCAGGATCGCCGTGGTCACCTTCGACGGCCCGCTGATGGCGATTTCCTATTCACGCGCCGCCCATGCCGATTTCATCCAGATGCAAGCGCTGGCGCAGCGTTATGCCCATGCCGACCCGAAAACGCGGCCCGATATCGCCTCCCAGCTCGGCGATATGGCTTCCAACTTTGATGGTGATCTGGATGTCGCGGCCCAACGCGTGTCCGCGCCCGATGAACACAAGGCAATTGCCGAGATCGCGCCCCTGGTCAAGCGCTGGCGCGCGGCCCAGGCCAGGGGCGATCATGACCAGCTGGCGGAACTGAATGACGCGATCGGTGACAGGTTCGACCTGCTGATCGAGCTGATCACCGATCACAGCTTTGTCGCGCGCCGCCAGACCGTCACCAACATCACCAATTTCAAATATGCCAGCATTGCCATGACCATCTTCGCCCTGCTGCTGGCGGCAGGCATCACCCTGTTGCTGCGCAGCCGTATCGTGCGGCCGTTGCGCGCCGCGGCCATTGTCGCCGACCGCATCGCCCGCGGCGAAATGCAGACCACCATTCCCCATGGCGGCGAGGACGAGACCGGCGCGCTGCTCAAGTCGATGACGGTGATGCAGGACAGTATCCGCGAGGCGATGACGCGCGAGAAGGATCTGCGCCGCTCCGCCGAGAACCGGCTGGTGGACGCGCTGGAGACCAGCCGCGAAGGCGTGATGCTGGTGGCGCCCGACGGCAGGATTGTGATGTCCAATTCCACCCTGCGCGGCTTCTTTCCGGCCATCGCCTCTCAGCTGATGCCCGGCACCCAGTTCGACACCGCGCTCGGCCTGATCCAGGGCCAGCTGGCGCCTACCCAGGGACCCAGCGAGGACATCGCGACCTCGGGCCATGCCGAGCTGGAGCTGGCCGATGGCCGCTGGCTGCGCATGACCGGCAGCGCCACCTCCGAAGGCGGCTCGATCTTCTTCCTCTCCGACTTCACCGCCATCAAGGAACGCGAGGAGAGCTTGCGCCGCGCCAAGCGCGAGGCGGAAGCCGCCAATGCCTCCAAGAGCCGCTTTCTCGCCAATATGAGCCACGAGCTGCGCACCCCGCTGAACGCCATTATCGGCTTTTCCGAGATCATCAACAGCCAGGCCTTTGGCGAACTGGGCAATGCGCGTTATCTCGACTATTCGGGTGACATCCTGCGCAGCGGCCGCCATCTGCTGGCGGTGATCAATGATGTTCTGGACCTGTCCAAGAGCGAAGCCGGCAAAATGGTGCTGTCGCCGCGCGAAACCGACATGGCCGACGTGCTGAACGACTGCATCGCCATGATGCGCGAACAATGCGCCGCTGCCGGCCTGCGTCTCACCGTCTCGGGCCTTGACCGGCCGCTGGCGCTGAATGGCGAGCCGGCCAAACTGCGCCAGATCTTCCTCAATCTTCTGTCCAACGCCGTCAAATTCACCGAAAAGGGCGGCGCGGTCTCGCTCGCCGTCGCCGCATCCGACACCCGCATCGCGGTGACCGTGGCCGATACCGGCATCGGCATGGACCCGCAGGATGTGGAGATCGCCTTCCAGCCTTTCGGCCAGGTCGATAGCCGTCTGGAGCGCCGCTATGAAGGCGCCGGCCTGGGGCTGCCGCTGACCAAGGCGCTGGTGGACCTGCACAAGGGCGCCATCGTGATCGACTGCGCCCGCGGCGAAGGCACCCGCGTGACGGTTACCTTCCCGCGCGCCGCCGTTCAGGGCCTGGCGGAAGCCGTTTAAGCGATTTTTCCCGCCTCGAAGCGCTGCGCAGTGTGCTCGCGCGCTGTCTGGATGGCGCGCACAAAGCCCACCGGATCGGCGATGGTGGGCGTGGTCACCGAATCCACGCCGGTGCCTTCGATCCGCACCGTGCCATAGCCGAAGATGCGGCCCGCAATGCTCTGATTCACCCGCACGCCCTCGATATTGGGCAGCGCGATCTCGTTGGTGCGCATGGAAAGCAGGCCATAGCGTTCGACAAAGCGGTGGCTGGTGACGCCGATTTCCGTCGACCATTTGCGGAACATCAGGCGCAGGAACATCAACAGGCCGATGACGAACAGGATGCCCGCGGCCAGGGTATAAGGATCGGGCTGGGCCTGTGCCTGGCTATAGGCATAGCCCAGCAGGACCAGCGGGACCAGCAGCCAGAGCCAAGCCGCGGTGATATAGAGCCAGTGGAAATGGGCCCGGGCGATGATGGTCTCACCCTCGCCCAGCGACTTGTCGATATAGGACATGGTTTCCTCCCGCGCGCGGAAAGGTTTTACGCGAAAAGCGGGAAACCGGCTAGCGGGCGGCTTTAATGCTCATGGTCGGGAAGGAGAACTTCCCGCACGCCCCGTGCGCGGATGCGCACAATTCAACAGAGAAAGGCGTGCGGTAAACCTAGTGCTCATGATCGGGCAGCAGGACTTCCCGCACGCCTTTATGGTTGGGCGCAGAAACCACGCCATCCTGTTCCATGCGCTCGATCAGGCTGGCGGCGCGGTTGTAACCGATCTGCAGACGCCGCTGGATATAGCTGGTCGAGGCCTTCTTGTCCCGCGCCACCACGGCCAGCGCCTTGTCATACAGGTCGTCGCCGGAATTGCTATTGCCCTGACCGAACACCGCATAGGGATCGTCGCCTTCCTCGTCAGGCTCTTCGGTCACCGCATCCAGATATTCCGGCGTGCCTTGCGACTTCAGGAAGCGCACCACGTCTTCCACTTCATGGTCGGAGACGAAGGGACCGTGGATGCGCTTGATGCGCCCGCCGGCCGCCATATAGAGCATGTCGCCCTGGCCCAAGAGCTGCTCGGCGCCCTGTTCGCCCAGAATGGTGCGGCTGTCGATCTTGCTGGTCACCTGGAACGAGATGCGGGTGGGGAAGTTGGCCTTGATGGTGCCGGTGATCACGTCCACCGACGGGCGCTGGGTGGCGGCGATCAGGTGGATACCGGCGGCGCGCGCCATCTGGGCCAGGCGCTGCACCGCGCCTTCGATCTCCTTGCCCGAGATCATCATCAGGTCGGCAACCTCGTCCACCACCACCACGATATAGGGCATGGCCTCGAATTCGAGATTCTCATCCTCATAGATCGGCTTGCCGGTTTCCTTGTCGAAGCCGGTCTGCACCGTGCGCTTGAGCACCTCGCCCTTGTCCTTGGCCTTCTTCACCCGTTCATTGAAGGCTTCCACGCCGCGCACGCCCATCTTGGACATCTTGCGGTAGCGGTCTTCCATTTCCCTGACCGCCCATTTCAGCGCCACCACGGCCTTGCGCGGATCGGTGACGACGGGTGACAGCAGATGCGGGATGCCATCATAGACCGACAGTTCCAGCATCTTGGGATCGATCATGATCAGCCGGCACTGCTGCGGCGACATGCGGAACAGGAGTGACAGGATCATGGTGTTCAGGCCGACCGATTTGCCCGAACCGGTGGTGCCCGCCACCAGCAAGTGCGGCATCTTGGCCAGATCCGCCATCACCGGCTCGCCGCCGATGGTCTTGCCCAGCGCCACGGTCAGCGGGGCACGCGCCTTTTCATAATCGCTGCTGGCGAACATCTCGCGCAGATAGACGGTTTCACGGAACTGGTTGGGCAGCTCGATGCCGATGACATTGCGGCCCGAAATGGTGGCGATACGCGCCGCCACCGCGCTCATCGAGCGCGCCACATCGTCGGACAGCGAAATCACGCGGCTGGATTTCACGCCGGCGGCGGGTTCGAATTCATAAAGCGTGACCACGGGGCCCGGGCGCACCGCGCTGATGCGGCCCTTGACGCCGAAATCCGACAGCACCGCTTCCAACATGCGGGCATTTTCCTCCAGCGCCTCGTCGGACAGGGTGTGGGTGTCCTTGGTCGGGGGCGCCTCGGTCAGAAGATCCAGCGACGGCAGCTGATATTCGCCATTGGCCAGGTTCAGGGCCGGCTGTTTTTCGGCGCGCTTGGGCTGGGCCACGCGCACATCGCGCTTGACCCGGCTCTTCTGGCGCTCGGCCAGGCGGGCGGCGGCGATGGGTTCGGGCGCGATGGCGCCGGGCGCTTCATCCTCGCCGTCATCCAGATGATAGGAGCCTTCGTCATCGTCTTCATATTCGTGCGCGTCATCGTCATCGTCGTGATGACCCCAGGGCAGATCCGGCTTTTTGATCAGCCCGGCGGCCCAGCTTGCGGCGGCGGGAATGCTCATGATGCCGCGCGCGATGGGCAGCAGGCGCAGGCCCGTGGCCAGGAAGGCCAGCGGCAGGCCCACCAGCAACAGACCCAGCGGCAAGGCCCAGCTCAGGGCCGGGGTGTGCCATACCTGTGCGGCATGGGCGGACAATCCACCGGCCGCGATGCCGATCATGCCGCCATCGCCGGCGGGCAGACGGGTGGAGGCAGGGAACAGACCAAAGCCGGCCGCGACCGTCACCGTGCCCAGCGGCCAGGCCACCAGCCGCCACATGGCGTATTTGAGCGATTTGCCCCGCAGCGCGCGCGCGCCCCAGACGAACAGGGGGGCCAGGAAGGCCAGCGCCGCCACGCCGAATATCTGCAGCAGGAGATCGGCGGCCACCGCGCCCAGCGGGCCCAGCCAGTTGCTGACGTCGCGCAGATTGGCGTTGTTCAGGCTGGCATCGTCGGCGGAATAACTCACCAGCGCCAGAAGCGCCGCGAATGCCGCCAGGACCAGCGCGAGCCCCGCGCCCCGCATCGCCAGCATCCGCAACAACCGGTTCATGGCGAGCCTGGCATCCGCCAGGGCGTCGCTCATGGCGCTGCCGCGCGCCCGGGGGTGATAGACGCCACCTATCATCCTGCCTTGAGCCATCTTTCGTCCCCTCCGGCCTTCGCGCCGATCGGCCTGCAAAAGGTCCGCTAGACCTTTTGCGGCCTCCGGTGCTACGGCCACCTCCGCCGCCTGTGCGCTTCGCGCGCGCGGGGAGGCGGGCCTGAGCCGGTTCTAGAGAATTTTCCGCAGCCTCTCGAGTGCGGTCATAATGGTTGATAAGTCGTTAACAAGCGCCACCCGGACATAGGAAAAGCCAGGGTTTGACTGGGTTTTTTCTTGGCGGCCGGAGCGACCGGCAGGCGAGGGAACCGAGCCGTCGCCGGCGCGACCATCAAAAACGTCGCGGCCCATAAAGGCGCCGGGCAGCAGCCGTACCCCTTGTTTGCGCCAGGCGCGCACGGTGAATTCCTCTCCATTGCCCACGTCCAGCCAGAGAAAGAAACCGCCTTCAGGACGCACCATCCGGTTGCCCAGGATGCGTTCGGCCGCCGCCATCTTCTCCTGATAGCCGGCGCGGTTGGCGATGACATGGTCTTCGTCGCGCCAGCAGGCGGCGCTGGCGGCCAGCAATGGCGTGGGCACCGTGGGACCGGCGACATTGCGGAAGGCGCGGAATCGCTCGATCAACATGGCGTCGCCCGCCACCATGCCGGAGCGCAGGCCGGGCAGGCCCGAGCGCTTGGACAGGGAATGGAATGTGAGCAGCCGGGTAAAGCCGCCGCTTTGGGCCTGGCGCGCGGTCAGCGCGCCGGTGGGTTCTTCGCCGAAATAGATATCGGCATAGCATTCGTCCGCCAGCACCAGAAAATCGTGCCGCTCGGCCAGCACGAACAGCTGTTCCCAATAGCCGCGGCTGGCCACCGCGCCTTCGGGATTGGAGGGCGAGCAGATATAGATTGCGGCCAGTCGTTCCAGGGTTGCTTCGGGCAAACCGGCGAAGTCGGGCAGGAAGCCGTTTTCTTTCCGCGACGGCACATACAGCGGCTCCGCGCCGCTCGCCAGGGCGGCTGCCGCATAGCATTGATAGAAGGGGTTGGGCATCGCCACGATGGGGCGCGCGCCCTTCTTGCTTTCGGGCATGAAGGGAAACAGCACCGTGAACAGGCCCTCGCGGGTGCCGTCCAGCGGCAGCAGGTTCTTTTCGGCGTCGATCGCGCCGTTCAGCCGGAAGCGACGGTTAAGCCAGGCGGCCGCGGCCTGACGCCAGTCTTGGGTGCCGATGATGGCGGGATAGTTGCCGAAGCTGGCGGCGCTTTCCGCGATGGCTTTCTTCACGAAATCGGGCACCGCGCCATGGGGGTCGCCGACGGCCAGCGAAATCGGCTCCATGTCGGGCTTGATGTCACCGAGCAGGGTTGCCAGTCGGGCGAAAGGCCCTGGCGGGAGAGCGGCCATGCGGAGAGGATTCGACATGGTGCGGGACAATAAGGCGGAGGTGCCCGCAGTTCCAGAAGTCTCGAGCCCGGCATTTCGCCGGGCGACCTTCAGCATTCACCAGCTTCCTTCCCCCCTCGCGGCGAAGCCGCTGGAGGGGGAAGGTGGCACAGCGAAGTGTCGGCGAAGCCGACCTGAGCTGTGACGGATGGGGGTCAACCAATAGAACGGCAATACAAAGAAAAGGGGCGCCAGCTCGCGCTGGCGCCCCAGGTCGCTCAGGAGAGAAACCCTTAATCGTGGATGGTCTCGCCATGCAGGTTGATGTCGAGGCCTTCGACTTCAACTTCGGGCGAAACGCGCAGGCCGATGACCAGGTCGATCACCTTCAGGATGATGAAGGTGCCGATGGCGCAATAGACGAACACCACCGCGATATCGATGAACTGGTACAGCATCTGCGCGCCATTGCCGTCGGTCAGCCAGCCGCTGCCGGCGGAGTTGATCGCCTTCTTGGCGAAGGCGCCGGTGAGGAGGGCGCCGAGCGCGCCGCCCACGCCGTGCACGCCCCAGGCGTCCAGACTGTCGTCATAGCCGATGGCCTTTTTCACCCACACCGCCGAGATGTAGCAGACCACGCCCGCGGCGATGCCGATGATGAGCGCGCCCACCGGATCGACAAAGCCCGAGGCCGGGGTGATCGCCACCAGGCCGGCGACGGCGCCCGAGATCATGCCAAGCACGGAAGGCTTCTTGGCGATGATCCATTCGGCGAACATCCAGCCCAGCGCCGCGGCGGCGGTCGCGATCTGGGTCGCGGCGGCGGCCATGCCGGCATTGTAGCCGGCGGTGACAGCGGAGCCGGCGTTGAAGCCGAACCAGCCGACCCACAGGAGCGAAGCGCCGATGACCGACAGGACCAGATTGTGCGGCGACATGTTCTCGGTGCCCAGGCCGATACGCTTGCCCAGGACCAGGCAGGTCACCAGCGCGGCCGTACCGGCATTCAGATGCACCACCGAGCCGCCCGCATAGTCCAGCGCGCCCGCGCCCTTGGGAATCAGGAAGCCGGTGCCCGCGCCCAGGAAGCCGCCGCCCCACACCCAATGGGCAATCGGGCAGTAGACGAAGATCAGCCACAGGCCCATGAACCACAGGAAGGCCGAGAACTTCATGCGGTCAGCCAGGGCGCCCGCGATGAGCGCCGGGGTGATGATCGCAAACGTCATCTGGAAGAACATATAGACCGATTCCGGGATGGTGCCGGCCAGGCTCGACACCGCATTCAGTCCCATCGGCACCAGGAACAGATAATTGAAGCTGCCGATAAAGGCGTTGGTCCCGGCATTCGCATTCGACGTGAAGGCGATCGAATAGCCGATGATCATCCACAAGACGGTGATCAGGCAGGTGGCGCCGAAGCTCTGCGCCAGGGTCGCCAGCACGTTCTTCTTGCGGACCATGCCGCCATAGAACAGGCCAAGCCCCGGGATGGTCATCATCAAGACCAGCGCCGAGGAGGTGATCATCCAGGCGGTGTCACCTGAATTCAGCGGGTCCTTGGTGGCCGCGAATGCGCCACCGGCGGTCACCGCAAGCGTGCCAAGACCGGCAAGCGTCGCAAGCCCCGCTTTTTTCAAACTTTGCATTCTCATCTTTTCAGTCCCCTTTTGGACGTGCCTTGAGCCTTGCGGGCCTAGAGCGCGTCGCCATCCGTTTCGCCGGTGCGGATACGCACGACCTGCTCGAGCGGCGTGACGAAAATCTTTCCGTCGCCGATCTGGCCCGTCTTCGCCTTCGAGGTAATCGCGTCGATCACCGCGTCGAGCATCTCGCTCTTCACCGCCACTTCGATTTTGAGCTTGGGCAGGAAACTGACGGCATATTCCGCGCCGCGATAAATCTCCGTATGCCCCTTTTGCCGCCCATAGCCTTTGACCTCAGTCACCGTCATGCCCTGGACGCCGAGCGCAGAGAGAGATTCGCGCACTTCGTCGAGCTTGAAGGGTTTGATGATCGCCGTAATAAGCTTCATCCGCCGTCCTTCCGTGTTATTGCCAGCGCCGGGCGAGGCGCCCGGCCTTAACGAAATATCAAGAAGCGGGCCAACTCCCGGGCAGTCCGCTAAAGCTTTGGTGTGAAATGGTTTTTGGCGAAAAAACACGCGGCAGTGACTCAAAAACAGGCAGTCGCTTTTGCACAAATGATGGGCAAAAAACCGATTTTGCCTGCTTTTTAAGCGCAATAGAGGCAAGATTTTGAAGCAGGTGGATGTGGTGATTTCGGGCGGCGGCATGGTCGGGCTGCCGCTTGGCTTGGCTCTGGCCCAGGGCGGTTTCAGGACCCTGGTGGCGGACGCCGCGCCGCCGGCCCGCACGCTGGAGCCCCGATTCGACGGCCGGGTTTCGGCCCTGGCTTACGCCAGTGTGCGGATGCTGACGGCGCTGGGGGTGTGGGAGGGGTTGGCGGCCCATGCCCAGCCGATCCATGAGATCCTGGTGACCGATGGCGCGGCGGGAAAGCCGGCCTCGCCCTTCTCGCTGCATTTCGACGCCGGGGAGATCGGGACCGATGCGCTCGGTCATATCGCCGAGAACCGCCATATCCGCGCCGCGCTGTATGAAGCGGCGGCCCGCACCACCAATCTGGAACTGATGGCGCCGGCGGCGGTGAAATCGCTGGCGGTGGAACAGGGCGGCGCGATCGTTGCCCTGGCGGATGGCGAAGAGATCCGGTGCGCGCTGGTAATCGCCGCCGATGGGCGCGAGTCGCGATTGCGCAGCGAAATGGGCATCAATGTGATCGGCTGGTCGTATCCCCAGACCGGCATTGTCGCCACCGTGGAGCATGAACGGCCGCACAATGGCGTGGCCTATGAGCATTTCCTGCCATCAGGACCGTTTGCGATCTTGCCCATGACGGGAAACAGGTCGTCGCTGGTGTGGACGGAAGCCAAGACCAAGGCGCCCGGCCTGCTGGCGCTGGATGAGGCGGGCTTTCATGACGAGCTGGCGCAGCGCTTCGGTTCGCATCTGGGCAAGACGCGCGCGGCCGGACCGCGCTGGTCCTATCCCCTGTCCTTTCATCTGGCGCGGGACTTTGTGCGGCCACGCTTCGCGCTGGCGGGCGACTGCGCCCATGGCATTCATCCCATCGCCGGGCAGGGTCTGAATCTGGGCTTGAAAGATGCCGCGGCGCTGGCGGAAGTGTTGCTGGACGCGGGCCGCCTGGGCCGCGATATCGGGGCGCTGGATACCTTGAAGCGCTATGAGCGCTGGCGGCGGTTTGATTCCTTTACGCTCGCGGCCTCGACGGATGCGCTCAATCGTCTGTTCTCCAACGACATCGCGCCGCTGCGCCATATCCGCGATCTGGGATTGGGCATTGTCGATGCGATTGGACCGGCCCGCCGCTTCTTCATGCGTCATGCGGGGGGAGATGTTGGAAAGCTGCCGCGCCTGATGAAGGGTGAGGTGGTCTAGTCGTCCTCTCCCTCAAGGGGAGAGTAATGATGAGGCAACATCTTGCCCGTCTAATGAATCGTCCGTTTCCAGCGCTGGCTGGCGCGTTCGCGGGCTGAGAGGTTGGCGCGCGGTTCGCTGCGCGCCATCAGCGCCGCCGGCAGTTCGTCATAGAAACGGCGCGCCACCACGCCGATGCGCCGCGCCCGCATTTCCTCGGCTTCATCGCGGGTGGCGAAGGCCTGAGCCTCGAACAGATAGTGGGTGACGTCGCCCACCTTGATCTCCTGCACCTCTTCCACCTGCTCCTCCGCCACTTCCAGGGCGTGACGGATATGGGCGTTGGCATCGGCCTTGTCGCGCGCCTCGCGCGCAATGCGTTCCACATTGCGGGCATCGAAGCGCCGGAACCAGGGCAGGCCAAAGCGGTAGAACAGAATGCAGGCCAGCACAAAGCCGCAAGCCCAGTACACATTCGTCATTGCACCAACCCGTGAATGCCGTGACCGCGCTTGAGATAATCCTCGCTCTGCATTTCGGCAAGACGCGAGGCGGTGCGGTGAAAGGCATCCGAGGCGATGCCCGTGGGATAAAGCCGGTCGGGAGGCGCGGCGGCCGAGCAGATCAGCTTCACCCCTTCGTCATACAGCGTATCGATCAGCAGGGTGAAGCGCCGCGCCACATTGTGCATATTGTCGGTCATCACCGGAATATGATCGATCAGCAGCGTGTGAAAGGCCTGGGCGATGGCCAGGTAATCGGCGGCGGCCAGCGGCCGGTCGCAGAGTTCGTTGAACGAAAACCGCGCCACGCCGCGCACCGCCTGGGGCGCCACCAGCTTGCGGCCCAGCACCATCAGGGTCTCGGGCTTGCCATGGGCACAATCGGTCAGCCGCCGCCAGGCCTGATCCATCGCCGCATCCGCCGCGGGCGACAGCGGCGTCATATAGACATTGATGCCGGCGATGCGCTGCATCCGGTAATCGGTGGGGCCGTTCAGCTCCACCACCTCCAGCCGTCGCTTGATCTCTTCAATGAAGGGCAGAAACAACTGGCGGTTCAACCCGCCTTCATACAGCCGGTCGGGCGGGGTGTTGGAGGTGGCGACAATGACAACGCCTTCCTGGAACAGATGGTCGAACAGCCGCCCCAGGATCATGGCGTCGGCCACGTCCGTCACCTGGAATTCATCAAAGCACAGCAGTTGGGCTTCCTCGGCCAGGGCATGGGCCACCACCGGAATCGGATCGCTTGAACCGGCGCGCTGTCGCTCCGCATGAATGCGGGCATGCACATCGACCATGAAGCGGTTGAAATGGGCGCGCCGTTTCCGGTTGACCGGAGCCGCGGCAAAGAAGAAATCCATCAGCAGGGTTTTGCCGCGGCCGACATCGCCCCAGATATACAGCCCCTTGGGGGGCGGGCTGGATTTGCGGAAAAGGGGAAAGCCGCGCTTCTCGCCCAGGCTTGCGGCCAGCGCGCTGAGCCGGCGCACGGCATTGGTTTGCGCGTCGTCAGCCTTCAGCTCGCCCCGGGCCAGGGCCTCATCATAAAGCCGCATATTACAGACCCGCGCGCGCCAGGGTGCGGGCGGCGATGTCAGCGTCCAGCGCTTCCAGCATCCGCCGGTCCAGGGTGATCACGCCCTTGCCGGGCTCGGCCGCGAACGCGTCCAGAACCCGCCTGGCATAGGTGATCTCCGCCGCGGTGGGCGAGAAAATCCGGTTGGCGGGCGCGATCTGACTGGGATGGATGACGCTCTTGCCGTCAAAGCCGAAATCGCGCGCCATGGCGCAGGCATTCTTGAATTCCCTGGCGGCGTCCAGGTCATTGTGCACGCCGTCCAGCACGCCGATGCCCGCCGCCCGCGCCGCCAGCACACATAGCGACATGGCGGTCTGCAAATTGGCGCGGCCGTCGCGATGGCGGCCCTCCATGGCGTGCAGCATGTCGTTGCTGCCCAGAACCAGGCATTCGGTCCCGGCATCGGCGATGGCCAAAGCGTTGAACAGGGCGCGCGGGGTTTCGATCATGGCCCAGAGCGGACAGCCGTCGGCGGCGACATGCACGGCCCGGATCTCGCCCGCCTCCCGAAGCTTGGGCAGCAGAATGGCGTCCACGCCGGCGCGCACGGCGGCGGCCACATCGGCCGCATGCCAGGGTGTGCCCAGGGCGTTGACCCGGATCACCGTTTCGCGGGGGGCGTAATCGCGCGCCACTTCCATGGCGCGGTCGCGGGCGGCGGCTTTTTCCTCCGGCGCGACGGCGTCTTCCAGGTCCAGAATGACGACATCGCAATCCAGGCCGCGCGCCTTTTCCAGGGCGCGGGCATTCGCCGCCGGTATGAACAGCGCCGATCTTCGGGCTCTAAACCCCTTCAACAAGGACGAATTCACCTTCACTTATGGCCTGGCGAATCTTGCTGGCGGCCTGATATTCCGGCGAATTATAGCATGCGAGCGCATCCTCCATGGAGGCGAATTCGATGATGACATTGCGGGCGCGGGCCTTGCCTTCCAGCACTTCGGTCCTGCCGCCGCGCGCCAGGAATTTGGCGTTGTAGCGCTCGAAGGCGGGCTTACCGGTCTCGACATATTTCTTGTAGGTCTCGGGATCGGAGACGTCGACGCGCGCAATCCAATAAGCTTTCGGCATCATGCCACCTTCAACAAGTTGCGGTTAACGAGAGATTCAGCGATCTGCACGGCGTTCAGGGCCGCGCCCTTGCGCAGATTGTCGGCCACGATCCACAGATTGAGGCCGTTTTCCACCGTGGGGTCCTTGCGAATGCGGCTGACGAAGGTGGCGTCCTCGCCGGCGCATTCGATGGGGGTGACATAGCCGCCATCCTCGCGCTTATCCACCACCAGCACGCCGGGGGCCGCGCGCAACGCCGCGCGCGCCTTGTCGGCGGTCACCGGCTTTTCGAATTCGATGTTCACCGATTCGCTATGGCCCACGAACACCGGCACCCGCACACAGGTGGCGGTGACCTGGATGTCGGGGTCCAGGATCTTCTGCGTCTCCACCACCATCTTCCATTCCTCCTTGGTCAGGCCGGAATCCAGAAAGACGTCAATATGGGGAATGACATTGAAGGCGATCTGCTTGGTGAATTCGCTGACTTCCAGCGGATCGGCCACGAATACCGCGCGGGTCTGGCGGAACAGCTCCTCCATCGCCTCTTTTCCGGCGCCCGACACCGACTGGTAGGTCGAGACCACCACGCGCTTGATGGTGAACTGGTCGTGCAGCGGCTTCAGCGCCACCACCAGCTGGGCGGTTGAGCAGTTGGGATTGGCGATGATGCCCCTGGGGATTTCGTTGAGGGCGTCGGCATTCACTTCCGGAACCACCAGCGGCACGTGCCGGTCCATGCGCCAGGCGCTGGAATTGTCGATCACTAGGGGCCCCTGGGCGGCGATCCTGGGCGCCCATTCCTTGGCGATCTCCCCGCCCGCGCTCATCAGCACGATGTCGGTGCCCTTGAAGTCGAAATAATCCAGCGCCTTCACTTTCAGGGTGCCGTCGCCGAACGAGACCTCGGTGCCCACCGATCGGGTCGAGGCCAGCGCCACCACTTCGGAAATGGGAAATTGCCGCTGGATCAGGACATTCAGCATCTCGCGCCCGACATTGCCGGTCGCTCCGACCACCGCGATCTTATAGGCCATGGTACGCCTTCAACTATGCCGGGCGCACAAATACTAAAATGACGCGAGGGGCGCCAGCCGCGGATGGCCGCTGGCAGCCATGTCTCTCAGGGGACCCATTGCAGCTTGATCATGGCGGAACCGTTATCGACCCCACCCTTGAAGCTGGGCACCAAGGGATCGGTGGAATGGGTGTCGAAAGCTTCCCACTGCCCGTCATGCACCCCCAGCTGTTGGGCGGCCTCATCGGTATAATTCATGGCATAGGGCTGGCTCTGGTTATCGGCGTAGCGCAGATCCTGCTGGTGCGGGGTGGTCATGGGCACCGAGATGTCCGGCGGCCGGAAGGCCAGCGCCGGCAGAGTTGCTCCGACAAGGGCAAGGCAGGCGCAGGCAAGGAAAGGCATCGGACGCATCTTGACAAGAGAACGCCGCGATCCCCGCAATTGTTGCAGTTTCTTTCGTCAATCGGAAAGTTCCCTTTTTCCAAAGGCTTGGCTGGCGCGCCGGGATCGGTCTAAGTTCGTCCCCCGGGTGGAAAGTCGAAGAGGTATTCATGAGTTGGATGAAGTTTGGCGCGTGCGTGGCGGCCCTCAGCCTGACCAGTGCACCGCTTGCCGAGGCGCGCATATCCTCGTCCTGCGCCACGGGTTCGGAAGTCTCCGCCATCCAGGTGTCGGCGGTGGTGCAGGAATTGACCGACGCGGCCCTGTCCTGCGGTCCCGAAGCGATGTCGGACATGCAGCGCTTCCAGACCGTCTTCCAGAAAGAGCTGCGCCGGTCGGACGCGACGCTGAAGACCATGTTCAAGCGGTTGAACGGGGCGCGTGCCGGCGATGCGGCCTATGACGCCTACAAGACCCGCGCCATCAATCATGCGGAACAGCGCCGCATCAAGCCGGGCGAGCAGGAGAATTTCTGCCGCACCGCGCGGGTGGTGTTCGCCGCGGCGCTGGCGCCCGACAAGCCGGTGCTGGAGGATTTCGTCTCTGGCGTTCCGGTGGACGAGGCCAATCCGGTCGACAGCTGCCAGATCAAGGTGGCGGTGGCGCTGCAGGGGGTGCAGGCTGGGCCCGACATCACGCCGACGGCGCGTCCGGCTTTGCCTGGCGATCCGCCCAATCCCAATTTGTTTCCCCAATAGCGCGGGTCTTTTGGCCCCGTCGATACGCTGTCGCTATCGACCGGCGCGCGTACTCGCGTGCGTTAAGCACGCTCCGTGCGCGCTCCTGCTCTGATGACCAAAATCCCTCGCGCGGGGATGCGGGTTATGGTGAGACATAAGCTGGGGCACTGACATCAGTATCCCGGCTTTTCTCTTGTCGTTCGCACAAATGAAAAGGGCCGGTCGCAAGACCGGCCCTTTCACATTCCATTCCGGGCTGATCAGCCGCCCAGATCGATAACCGCGCGGCGGTTCTTGGGCTCGCGCACGCCCGGGCCGGTCGGAACCAGCGGATCGTGGAAGCTCTTGCCCTCGATCGCGATCGAGTCCGCACCCAGACCCTGACGGACCATCTCGTCCTTCACGGCCTGCGCGCGACGGATCGAAAGCGCCTGGTTGTAGCGATCCGAGCCGACGGTGTCGGTGTGGCCGGTGACCATGATCCGGACAGAGCCCAGGGTCTTGGCGGCGGACACAGCCTCGGTGACCGTGCTCTGCGCTTCCGCGGTGAGGTTCGACTTATCGAAGTCGAAGAAGACGATGTACGTCTTCGCCGGCGGCGGCGGGGGCGGCGGGGGAGGCGGAGGCGGCGGCGGGGGAGGCGGCGGCGGCGGGGGAGGCGGCGGCGGGGGCGGCGGCGGAGGCGTCAGGAACCAGCGCAGGCCGACCATCGCCACATTCTCGCCAACCGAGGAAATGTGGATGGGGGTGAGATTGGTGTAGGAGGAGGCGAAGTTCGAGTCGACCTCGTTCTCGCGATAACGGTATTCGCCGAACAGATCGACGTCGGGGGCGATCGACACGGCCAAGCCGGCGATCAACTGCCACTGGAAGCCGGTCTGGCCGCCACGGAAGACGTCGAAGTTGGTGCCGGTGGTGGTCAGCGAGCCACGGAAGCCGCCGATGCCGAGACCGCCGCCGACCGTGAACTTCCAGGTGTCGCTCAGCGGAATGTCGTACGCCAGGTTGACCATGTCGGACGTGATCTGGTCGCCGCCGGAAGCACCGCCGCCAGCCACCGAGATGTCATGCTGGGTGAAGGCGACTTCGTTTTCCAGACGCCAGCCGGTGTCGGGGAAGGCATAACCGATCGAGATCGCGCCGATGCCACCATCGGCGGAGCCAACCTTGGACGAGTTGGTCGGCGCCTGCACCGAAGTGCCCCGCGTGGGGCTCTGTTCGTCCCAGCCACCGCCGAGACCCAGATACCAGCCATCGCCGGCCAAGGCCGGCGTGCTGAGTGCCGCGGCGGCAACCGTCGCCATGGCGAGCAAACGAAGCTTCATTTTTCTACCCTCGCTGAAAATGCTGATGGCAGGGAAGCCCCGCCAATCTCCTCAAGAACCAATGTAGCGCTTATAACGATGATCACCCCAAATGTCTCCATGGCAAATGCTGCTTTGCGGGAGATAAGCGCTCTCTTTCCAAGGTTTTACCTGTGCCCTGTGACACCGCCGCAACAGCCAAAAATCGAAGCGGTCCCGAATTACCTTCTGGCTGTTGAATGGTTCTTCAGGGCCTTTGGGGTGAGGGTTTGTCAATGCGGGCGCATGGCCCCCCGCTGTCTCGAAGATTTACAAATAATATCATGTAGATAACAGGACGCTTCTCTGGCGGTGATGAGCAAAAATGTCTGATGACGCGCTTGGCCGGCTCCTTGCCCTGCTCGATCTGGAAAAGATCGAGGAGAACGTCTTCCGCGGCCTGTCTCCGCCCGAGCGGATACAGCGGGTCTTCGGGGGACAGGTGCTGGCCCAGGCGCTGGTGGCGGCCATGCGCACGGTGCCGCCGGAGCGGGCCTGCCACTCGTTTCATGCTTACTTTCTGCGGCCCGGCGACCCCAAAGTGCCGATTCTGTATGAGGTGGACCGTTCGCGGGATGGCGCCAGCTTTTCCGCCCGCCGGGTGGTGGCGATCCAGCATGGGGCGCAGATTTTCATTCTGGCGGCGTCCTTCCAGAAGGCCGAGGGCGGCTTCGAGCACCAGGCCCAGATGCCCGTGGTGCCGGACCCTGAAAGCCTGGAAGACGACAGCCAGGTCCTGCTGCGGGATTCGACGCTTTCCCCGGCCATGCGCGCCCTGGTGGCGCAGGACCGGCCCTTCGAGACCCGGGCCGTTCTGGGGCGTGGTCCTTTCGATGGCGCGGGCGATCGGCCGGCGCGGGCGGCGGTCGATCATATCTGGCTGAGGACGCGCGGCCCCTTGCCGGACGACCCCAACCTGCACCGGGTGCTGCTGGCCTTCGTCTCCGACATGTCGCTGCTCGACACCGCGCTTCTGCCCCATGGCAAAAGCATTTTCTCGAATGTGCAGGTGGCGAGCCTGGACCACGCCATGTGGTTTCACCGGCCCTTGCGCGCCGATGAATGGCTGCTCTATGTGCAGGATTCGCCCAGCGCCTCGGCCGCGCGCGGATTCAATCGCGGCGCGATCTATCGGCGGGACGGAACGCTGGTGGCATCCGTCGCCCAGGAGGGGCTGATCCGGCCGCGCTAAACACGCGCTCAGGGGCAGGCGCTGGGTCCGCTGATCTGCATGACGCGCCGGGGCTTGGTGTACCAGACATTGGTCATGTTGAGCGGTCCGGTAATCATCTGCATTGTCGGCGAGGAATATTTATAAGCCACCTCCGCCATGATCACGCTGCCATTGGCGGGCATGATCGCCTGGGGCAGGGTCACGATATCGGCCGGGCTGCGGGTCGCGGGCGTGAGCGTTCCCGAGCCGGCCTGCGTGCAGGTCCAAGCCACCTTGCCGGAAGTGGTGCTGCCGGTGGCCGAATTGTAGTTGATGCTGGTGATGCGGATGGTCGGCGGCGTGCATTGCGGCGGCGCCGGCGTCTGCGAGCAGGCCGAAGAGCTGGGATTGTAATAGGGGTACAGGATCGTGGTGGCGGCGGCATAGACGTTGCTGATGTCGCTGGTCTGGACGGTGCTTTCCTGGGCGACCAGGTCGGAGGCGGTCGACACCATGATCGAGACATCGGCCCGGCACAAAAGCGCCATCGATATTTCCACGGTCCCGAAGAACAGGGTGATCATGACCGGCAGCAGGAGCGCGAATTCCACCGCGGCCATGCCATCCTGCGCCTTGCGGAACAGCCGAAGGATCATCAGCAGCCCGCCGCATTGTTGTTGAAGGGTTCGTTGCGGAACGCCGCCGCCGTCGCCAGCAGGTGATAACCGCCCGCCATGTTGGACAGGAAGAAATTCAGCATCGGCGTATAGACCGGCCATTTGTAGAAGGCGCGCACCAGCACAACCTCGCAGGCATTGCCGGTGGTGAAAGTGTTCAGGGCGGACAGATTGCCGCTGGCATCCACTGGCGAGGAATTGCTGGCCTGGCTGAAGCCCGCGGAATAGGGAGTAACGTCGAATTGCAGGCTTGGGCCGGAACAGTCCGAAAGCAGGGCGCCGGCTTCGCTGCAGATCTGGGTGCGGAACTGGGCCTGGGTCATCGGCTGGCACGCGCCGGTGGTGCTGTTGGTCGTGAAGCAGTTGCTCTGTCCGGTGCGCACCAGGCGCGCGGCGTCGTTCACCGCATTCTGCAAGCTGGACTGGGCGAAGAAGATGATGCCCGCCTCGATCGTGCCCATCAGCAGAAGGAAGAAGGCCGGCGCCACCATGGCGAATTCGATTGCCGCCGATCCTTTTGTGGAATCGGCGCGCAGACGCCGGCCAAGCCGTTTGCACCACAAAACGAAAGTCACGGCACTGCAAGCCTCTTTGGACATGCGGTTTAAATCCGCGCATGCCGGCCACTGAAGTCCAGGCGGCTTTCTTATCCAATGGCCGGTTAAGGGCGCCTTGCACGGCCGCATGAAATACACGGCAATTTAATGCTTTCTTCACCGGCGTTAACAGGACCGTCTTTTTTGTTAGGGATTGTCTTACCAGCGCCTGAGAAAGCAACAGCATCTTCATCCTTTCCGGTGAAAAATGGCCCCGGAATGGACAGGCTGATCATGGGCCCCCGATTGACGATGCTCGCCGCCCGCGCGCGCGCCTTCCTGCGCGCCCGGCGCGGCAATGTTGCGATGATGTTCGGGCTGGCGATGGTGCCGTTGACCATCGCCGCGGGCGCGGGCCTGGATTATTCCCGCGCCATGCTGGTGCGTCAGCAGATGAACGAAGCGCTGGACGCCGCGGCGCTGGCGATCGGTTCGACCCCGGGGCTCAGCCAGTCCACGGCCCAGGCCATGGCCAACAGCTATTTCAACGCCAATTACCAGGTCGATCAGACATCCTTCGGCACGCCATCGACGCCGACGGTGACCTACAACAGCAACGGCTCGGTGACCATTTCCGTGACCAGCAATATGCCGACTGTTCTGATGAAGCTGGCTGGTTTCAACAGTCTGCCGGTCAGTGCGTCCTCCACCGTGGTGTGGGGCCAAAGCAAATTGTGGGTGTCGCTGGTGCTGGACAATTCCGGCTCCATGGCCAATGGCGATTCCGGCGGTTCCAAGATGACGGCGTTGAAGAACGCGTCCAACCAGCTGTTGACGATCCTGCAAAACGCCTCCGCCAGCCCTGGCGATGTGCAGGTTTCGGTGGCGCCCTTTGTGAGTGACGTCAATGTGGGAAAGTCGAATGCAGGCGCCAGCTGGATCGATTTCTCCCAGGACTGGGCGAACTCGCCGGTGATCAACCAGAACACCGATACCCATGAGAGCGACGGCACGATCGAGATCTATGGCTGGCCGCTGGGATCGTTCGGCCCGGGTGATTCCTGTCCTTATACCCAGAGCAACAACCATTATATTTGCAACGCCAATTCCACTAACAATAGCGCTTGCAGCCCCGATACACCCAACGGCTCAGGGTGCATCAACACCATTGCATCCAGCGGTTCCACCGCGGGCTATATCTGCCCCAGCATGCACGACCGCGACACGACAGACGGCATGCCTTATCATTTCTATAATGGCTGTTGGCAAAGCACGACCCAGAGCACGACCACGCCGTGGCTCTATGAAACCGGAAGCAGCGCGACCTGCAGCGGCCATAGCAGCAGCAATTGCAGCTGTACGGGGTCGGGCAGCACCAAATCCTGCAAGGCCAAGAACTGGGCCCATACCTGGGTCGCCAACAGCACCAGCACCTGGGACGGGTGTGTGTGGGACCGGGAATGGGCCTCGGCCGCCGGCACCGATTATGACGAAACCAACACCACGCCTTCCAGCGGCTATACGCTGTTTGAGGCTGAGAACATGCAATATTGCGCCGTCGCGACAGTGACGCCGCTGGGCTACAACTGGAGCAACCTGACCAGCCAGATCAACGCGATGTCGCCTTACGGCGCGACCAACCAGGCCATCGGTTTCGAGCATGGCTGGCAGTCGATCACCCCCGGCCTCCCCTATGGCGCGCCCGCCGTGCCCGCCAATACCGCGCGCTACATCATCCTGCTCAGCGACGGTCAAAACACGATGGATCGCTGGTACGGCAATGGTTCCGTCGAACGCAGCACGCAGGACGCCAGTATCGATGCGCGCCTGGAGAAGACCTGTGACAATGCCAAAGCGGACGGGGTGATCATCTATACCATCCTGCTCGATATCCCGGCCGGCTCGGAGTCCCCTTCGGCTCCCTTGTCCTATTGCGCCAGCGACAGTTCGAAATACTTCGTCCTGACATCGACCACGGCCATCGTCACCACCTTCAATCAGATCGCGCAGCAGATCACCGATGTGCGCGTGAGCCATTAGGAGCATTTTGTGAAACTGGCGCACGATATTCTGTTCCAGATCCTGCTCACGCTATGGCATGTGCTGCCCTGGCTGGCGGGCGCCGGCGTCGTATTTGCCGGCCTGTCACACTTTTCGCCCTGCAATCAGGGACGGCCATGGTGGAAAAAGCGCGGCCTTGCCACCGATCTCGCCTACTGGATCTTTGTTCCGCTCTTCACGCGCTATCTACGCATCGGGGTGACGGTCCTGCTGACCATATGGCTGCTGCACATCAGCGATGGCCAGCAGATCGTGGATTTCTACGAGCATGGCCATGGCCCGGTTTCGCATATGCCGCTGTGGCTGCAGGCGGTTTTCTATCTGGTGGCGTCGGACTTCATCCTCTATTGGATTCACCGGATATACCATCGCGGCATGTGGTGGAAATATCATGCGGTGCATCATGCCTCCAAAGATGTGGAGTGGACGAGCGCGTCGCGCTTTCACCCTCTCAATCTGGCGCTGGGCGCCGCGGGCGTCGATGTCGCGTTTCTGCTATTCGGCATTTCGCCGGATATCTTCATTGTGATCGGACCGTTCAACGTCATCACCTCCTGTCTGGTCCATGCCAATCTGAACTGGACCTTCGGTCCGCTGCGCTATCTGCTGGCGAGCCCGGTGTTTCATCGCTGGCATCATGCCGCCGATGTCCATGATACGAATTTCGCCAGCACTTTTTCGCTCTGGGATTTCATGTTCGGCACGGCATATATGCCGGCCGGCGTGCTGCCGCGGGTCTATGGCATCGATGATCCGATGATGCCGGAAGGCCTTCTGGCCCAGACCGTCTATCCCTTGATACAGAGCGAAACCGCTCAGTCCGCCCTGGCCAAGCCGGCGGTTTAAGCCCGATTTTTCAGGACTTTCGGCTATTTGCCGGCGTCGGCCGACGCCATGCCGCGGGCCGCGCTCTGATGCGACGAAACCTCGCCATTCGTGGCTTCATAGGCTTTCTGGTCGTCGCCCGGCATGGGGGTGGGCTGGCAGCGGCCGCCGGCACAGTTCAGCGTGATGCGCTGGGCGCCGCGGTTGAGAATGACCGTGCCGCTGCCCTCGCCGCCGGTGACGGTGACGTGCGCGTTGAACACCTGGGCATTGTCGTGATTCAGGGCCACGATATTGGTGCGGCCATAGCCCTTGCCCTGCACGAAGGCGTGGCGGGAATCGATCATGGTCACATCGGCGATGGAAGGATTGCCGACATAGACCGTGGCGATGGGATTCTTGAAGGTCAGGGTATGGACTTCGTCCAGCGCCAGCGCGACATCGCTGCTCTTGGGGGCCGCGTTGGCATATCCCGCGCAGGCGAGGAATGTGGTGGCGAGAAGGATACGGCGCATGGTGCAGCCCATCGGAAGGTCTGGCGCGATATTGGCGCTTCTCCTGTAAAAGAAGCCTTAAGCTTTGCCAGGCTGTTCCTGCGAGTCAGCGGAAATAACCGGTTCTTAAGCATGATTGCGATAGCGTCGCGCGAACCCTGCGCCGTGTTTCATGAGCAAGCTTGTCCAACTGTTGCGCAGCGGCGATTTCCTGACACGTGAGCGGATGAGCCTGTGGGCCGGCTGCTTCATCCTGGGCTTTGCGGTCTGCATCTTCTATTTGGGCGTTTCCGCGCATGGCCTGAACGATTATGCCGGCCGTCCGTTGGGGACCGACTTCTCGAACGTCTACGCGGCCGGGGTGGCCGTCCTGCATGGCGACCCAACGGCGCCGTTCGACATCCTGCATCAGCAGCAGCAGGAGCGCAGGATATTCGGCGCGTCCACGCCACTTTATGGCTGGCACTATCCCCCCTTCTTTTTGTTAGCCGCGGCGGGTCTGGCGCTGCTGCCCTATATACCGGCACTGATACTGTGGCAGGTGTCGACCCTGCTGCTCTATCTGGGCTCCATCTGGCTTCTCCTGCGCAACAGCGCTTCCCCCCATCTTGCTCGCGATCCGCTTTGGCTCCTGCTGGCGTTGGGATTTACCGCGGTTCTCGTAAACCTCACTCATGGGCAGAACGGCTTTCTGACGGCAGCATTGTTTGGATCAGCGCTGGCGCTGCTAGAACCTCGCCCCTTGCTGTCCGGTCTTCTGTTCGGCCTGCTTTGCTACAAGCCACAATTTGCCGTGATCGTGCCCTTGGTGCTTGTTCTGATGGGGCGATGGCGCATTCTCGCCATGGCGACCGCCACCGTGGTTGCGATGACGGCTATAGTGACGATGTTGTTCGGTTTCGATGTCTGGTCCGCCTTTGTCGCGGGCTCGCAGTTCACGCGGCGCCTCATTCTTGAGGAGGGAAATACCGGCTTCAACAAGATACAGAGCGCGTTCGCATGGATCAGGTTGTGGGGTGGCGGCGTGACACTGGCTTATGCCGGACAGGCCGCTGTTGCAGTTCTTGTACTCGTCGGCACGGTCAGGATTTGGCGCAGCCAGATCGGGCCGGGCTACAAGGGCGCCGCTCTGTGCCTCGGCGCGCTGCTTATAACACCGTACAGCCTCGATTATGACCTGATGCTGCTGGCGCCAGCGATCACGCTATTGATTGCGCAGGGAAGCGCGCGGGGATTTTGCGATTATGAGCGGCTTGTCCTCGCGTGCCTCTGGATCATGCCCGCAGCCGCGCGCAACCTTGCGTCTTGTACGCGGATTCCCGTGGCGGTCCCTCTGATCGCCTTTTGCCTGACACTGATTTATCAACGCGCCGTGAGACAAAACCAACAGCAAGGTAAATAAAGCCCAAAAAAATGCATTATGGCAGGTTCCCAAAGGCATTTTCCGTATCACCCCGGAACAGAAAGACGAGCACGAGCCGGTTGCGATTAAGCCGAAATTAAGCGGCTTCTCCTAAACTCGCCTCGTCCACATCGTGCGAAAGCATTTCGACCGGGGCTGGACATCCTAGGGTGTCACTAAGTTGGAGACGAATATGAACCTCATCTCGCGTTTCGTTCGCGATGAATCCGGCGCCACCGCCATCGAGTATGGCCTGATTGCCGCCCTCATCGCCGTCGTTATCATTACCGCTTTGACCACAGTCGGCTCTTCTCTAACTGCCAAGTTCACTGCTGTCTCGAATGGCCTGAAGTAAGGTCTTTGCCTTTGTCTTGGGGAACGGCCGCCTCTTTGAAAAGGCGGCCGTTCCTGCTTCCGGGATAGCGGATGATTGCGGAGCTTCTTGTTCTTGTGGTCCTGCCCCTCCTGCTGGCGGCCGCCGCCGGCTGGGATCTGACCAGCTTCACCATCCCCAATTTCCTGAGCGCGGCGCTGTCGGCGGCATTCCTCCTCTTCGCGCTCGCGGTGGGGCTTGGCCTTCCCGCCATTGGCTGGCACCTGCTGGCCGGTCTTGCCGGTCTTGGGATCGGCTTCACGCTTTTTGCCCTGGGCTATATCGGCGGGGGCGATGCCAAGCTGTTCGCGGCGACCGTGCTGTGGCTGGGTTTCAAGGACGTGATGTCCTATGCGCTGATCGCCAGCCTCTGCGGCGGCGCGCTGACGCTCGGGCTGCTCGGGCTCCGGCAACTGCCGCTTCCACGGATACTGGCGCGCCATGCCTGGATCTTGAAGTTGCACGACACGGCTTCGGGCATTCCCTATGGCGCGGCGCTGGCCGCCGGCGCCTTCATTCTCCTGCCTTCGACGGAAATTTTCCGTCTTGCCGCGTCGGCTTAACGAAGGCCTAATCGCGCATACCGGCGCGTCTGCGCGTTTTTAACAAAGTTCGACGCGAAACATCCGCATACGTACGCAAATTGCCGACTGCGGAATTAAGCAAATTCTAAAGGGTTGCATGGTGAATTATCGCAAAGGGAGCAAGCTCTGCGATGAACACCCAACGCCTTATTGTGCTCGGTCTCGCGCTGGTCGCGGCCGGCGGTGCAGCCTTGCTGGTGCGCGGCATGTTGGGCGGCGGCACGCCCAAGGTTGAAGCCAAAACCGCGCCTGTTATTCCGATGAGCGAGGTTCTGGTGGCGAGCGCCAATCTCGCGCCGGGCCAGCAGCTGACCGTCGATCAGGTGCGCTGGGAAAAATGGCCGGCCGCTTCCGTGGATTCCTCTTTTATCACCCATCAGGCGGCGGGCAGCGAAAACGCCGCGGTGAAAGGCGTGGTCGTGCGCTCGCCGATCGTCGCCGGCCAGCCCATCGCCAACACGGCCATCGTTCACGCCGATGCCGCCGGTTTCATGGCGGCGATGCTGACGCCCGGCATGCGCGCGGTCTCCATCACGATCGGCACCGATAGCGGCGCCGGCGGCTTCATCCTGCCCAATGACCGCGTCGACGTCATCCTGACGCGCAAATTCACCCAGACCGACCCGCCGCTGGTCGTCTCCCAGACCATTCTTTCCAATGTGCGCGTCCTGGCGGTCGATCAGACCTACAAGCAGGACAAGGACGCCAAGGCCGTGACGGCCAAGTCGGCGACCTTGGAGCTGACACCCGTTCAGGCCGAGATGATCTCCCGTTCGGCGGCGGCCGGCAACCTGTCGCTGGCGCTGCGTCCGCTGGGCGATGTGGGCGAAGTGGCCAGCCTGGAAGACAAGCTCAAAAATGCCAAGGACATCGGCCCGGTGGCGGTGATCCGCTACGGCATGGCCCCCAATGCAGGCAGGTCTCTGCTGCAGGAGAAACCGCAGTGATCGCAGCGACTCATTATCGGCGCATTGTTACCCTGGCGTTGGCCCTGGCCGCGCCGCTTGCGATCCCGCATGCCGTCGCCAAGCCCGCGATGGATGAAGCCGGCGCCCGCGTCATCTCGATTTCCACCCATGGCGGCAGCAGCCATCAGCGCCTGGTGTTGTCGCTGGACAAGGCCGCCGTGGTCCAGCTCGACGAGGACGCGCGCGACGTCCTGGTGTCCAATCCCGACCTGGTGGACGCGGTGGTGCGCACGCCGCGCCGCATCTTCCTGCTGGCCACCAAGGTGGGCCAGACCAACGCCTTCTTCTTTGACGCCCAGGGCAAGCAGATTCTCGCCCTCGACATCCGCGTCGAAAAGGATGTGGCCGACCTGGCCAGCCTGATCAAAAGCAGCATGCCGAACTCCTCCATCCAGGTGCAGGCGATGAACGACAATGTCGTCCTGACCGGCTCGGTTTCCAGCGCCCTGGAATCCACCCGCGCCACCGATCTGGCGGCTCGCTTCGCCGGCGATCCCAAGAAGGTGGTCAATATGCTGACCGTGGCGGGGGGCGCCCAGGTGATGCTGAAAGTCCGCGTCGCCGAAATGGACCGCAGTGTCGCCAAGCAGTTTGGTCTCAATCTGTCGGCCGCCGCCAATATCAACGGTGTTCCGATGGTGGCCCAGACGTCCAATCCCTATGGCTTGATGGGCGCGGCCTTGAGCAATCTTTCCGGCGCGCAGATCGGCTCGACCTGCGGCTCGGCGCTGGTGGCGAACGTGACCGGCACCATCACCACCCAGGTGACCAACAATGTCAGCACCAATCCCGCCATTCTGCCGAACGGCACCGCCAACGGCATCACGACGTCCACCACCGCCAACACCTGCGCGGCCCCCAACAATGCCCAAGGCATTCTGAATGCGCTGGAGCAGGTCGGTCTGGTGCATATGCTGGCCGAGCCCAATCTGACCGCGGTCAGCGGCGAAACCGCCAAGTTCCTGGCCGGCGGCGAATTCCCCGTGCCGGCCGGCCGCGACCAGCAGGGCAACATCTCCATCCAGTTCAAGCAGTTCGGCGTCGGCCTGTCCTTCACCCCCGTGGTGCTTTCGCCCGGCCGCATCAGCCTGCAGCTTTCGAGCGAGGTGAGCGAACTGACCAATACGGGGTCCTTTACGCTCCAGGGCGCCAATGGCGCCGGTACCGCCGTGGTCATTCCCGCTTTGTCGGTGCGCCGCACCGAAACCACGGTGGAACTGCCTTCCGGCGGCAGTTTCGCGGTCGCCGGCCTGATGCAGCATAACACCAAGCAGGTGATCGACGGCTTCCCCGGCGTGAAGGATCTGCCGGTGCTGGGCGCGCTGTTCCGCAGCCGCGATTTCCAGAATGACGAAACCGAACTGGTTGTCCTGGTCAGCGCCTATCTGGTCGAGCCCAATGCGGCGAGCGCCTTTTCCGCGCCCACCGACGGTTTTGTGGCGCCGACCGATCCGGAGACGTTGCTGCTGGGCCGCCTGAACGCGGTCTACAAGAAGAAAGACGACAAGCCGCTGACCCCCGTGGCGTCGGCGCCTGTCGGCTTTGTCGTGCGCTAGGAGGTCCCGATGAAACTGGATGCCCTGTTTCGGACTGCCGCAGTCCTTTCCATGCTGGTGGCCGGCAGCTGCTCGGTCGCCAATGACGGCGCCACCATCTCCGAGGATGGCGCCCGCAACCATCCCATCATGGTCGAACCGAGCTATCGCGAATTGAAGGTCCAGTTTGCCGGCGAGACGGAGGGCATGAACCCCGAGGACGCTGTCAAGTTCGATGCCTTCGTGGCCGACTATCGCGCCCATGGCAATGGCAGCCTGGGCATCAGCGTGCCGGATGGCGCGGCCAGCCGCGCCGCCATCACCTTCTTCGCCGAACGCGCCGCGGCCAGCGGCATCAGTCGCGACAAGATCCTGGTTTCGACCCATGGCGCCAGCAGCGGCGATTACCGGGTCGATATCAGCTACATCGCCTATTCCGCCCATGCCGACAGCTGTGGCGACTGGTCGGAGAATCTGGCCTTCACCGCCGAAAACCAGACCATGCCGAACTTCGGCTGCGCGGTGCAGCACAATATCGCCGCGATGATCGCCGATCCGCGCGATCTGGTGAGCCCGCGCCCGTTCGATACCGCGGATGGCAATCGCGCCGCCACCGTCATCGACAATTACGAGCAAGGCAAGCCGACCGCGGCCCAGAAGACGCAAGACCAGTCCGCCGCTGTGTCTGACGTGAACAAGTAGCAGGACGCAAGCAATGGCCAAACCGCCTCAAGTGGAAAGCTTCGGAGCCGCGGCGCATGAGCGGCCGGTGCCGCGCATCTCCATCCATGCCTTTTGCGAATTCCCCGATACCGGCGCCGCCCTGCAGCGCGCCGGCGCCGATCGCCGGCTGTCCAAGGCGCATCTCGCCGTGCAGCTGGGCGGCATCGATGCGGCGATCGAGCATTATAGCGGCCAGATCACGCCCAATCTGCTGATTGTCGAAACCAAGCTGAGCGGCGCGGAAGCGCTGGCCGAACTGGACCGCCTGGCCGAAGTCTGCGATCCGGCCACCAAGGTGATCGTGGTCGGCCGCGTCAATGACGTGGAACTGTACCGCGAATTGATGCGCCGCGGCGCCTCCGAATATCTGGTGGCGCCCTTGTCGCCGCTGCAGCTGATCGAAGTGATTTCCGGCCTTTACCTGGACCCGGGCGCGGCGCCCATCGGCCGTGTCGTGGCGGTGGTGGGGGCGCGGGGCGGCGCGGGTGCCTCGACCTTGGCGCACAATATCGGCTGGTGCGTCGCCGAGGAGCTGCATATCAACACCACCATCGTCGATCTCGATCTGCCGTTCGGCACGGTCGGCCTGGACTTCAATGATGAAGCCAGCCAGGGCGTCTGCGATGCCCTATCGGCGCCCGAGCGGCTGGACGATGTTCTGCTGGACCGGCTGCTGCTCAAGCGCGGCGATCATCTGTCGTTGTTCACGGCGCCGGCGGCGCTGGAACGCGATTATGACGCGACCCCGGAATCCTACGAGGCGGTGGTCGATGCGGTGCGCCAGTCCACGCCCTGCGTGGTGCTGGACCTGCCGCACGGCTGGCAACCCTGGATCAAGGGCTGCCTGCTTGCCGCCGACGATATCGTGATCGTGGCCACGCCTGATCTCACCAGCCTGCGCAACGCCAAGAACATCATCGAACTGGTCAAGAGCGCGCGTCCCAACGACACGCCGCCGCGCCTGGTGATCAACCAGGTCGGCGTGCCCAAGCGCCCGGAAATCCCCGCCAAGGACTTCGCCGAGACCATGGGGGTGGACCCGGTCGCCATCATCAATTTCGATCCCGCCACCTTCGGCCAGGCCGCCAACAATGGTCAGATGGTGATCGAGCTGGCGCCCAAGGCGCCGGTGTCGGAAGCGCTGCGCCGGTTGTGCCGTTCGCTGACCGGACGCGTGGCGCAGGCGGACGCCAACAAGAGTATCTCGATCTTTTCCTTCCTGAAGGGAAAGAAACAGGCCTAAGCGATGTTCGGCAAGCGTACCGTTTCTGAACCTGCTTTCGGCAAGCCCGCGCAAGCCCAGCGCGAGACGGCGAATGCGCCGCCGCGCATCACGCCCGAGCCGCCGGCGCCGGCCGCGGTGCCGTCTGCGGGCGCCAAGCCGGCCCAGCTCGCGCCGCAGGCGTCCAAGCCAGCCACCAAGGTGCTGACCGACAGCCGGTCGGAAGATTATTACCAGATCAAATCCACCATCTTTAACGCCCTGATCGACACCATCGATCTGGCGCAGCTGGCCCAGCTCGACCCAGATTCGGCGCGCGAGGAAATCCGCGACATCGTCAACGAGATCATCTCGATCAAGGCGGTGGTGATGTCCATCGCCGAGCAGGAACATCTGCTGCAGGACATCTGCAACGACGTTCTGGGCTATGGTCCGCTGGAGCCGTTGCTGGCCCGCGACGACATCGCCGACATCATGGTCAATGGCGCCAACCGGGTCTTCATCGAAGTCCAGGGCAAGGTGCAGCTCACCAATATCCGCTTCCGCGACAATGCGCAGCTGATGAACATCTGCCAGCGCATCGTCAGCCAGGTCGGCCGCCGCGTCGACGAAAGCTCGCCCATCTGCGACGCCCGCCTGCTCGACGGCTCCCGCGTCAACGTGATCGGGCCGCCGCTGTCGCTGGACGGCCCCACCCTCACCATCCGCAAGTTCAAGAAAGACAAGCTGAAGCTCGACGACCTGGTCAAGTTCGGCTCCATCAGCCCCGATGCGGCCCGCGTGCTGCAGGTGATCGGGCGCTGCCGCTGCAACATCCTGATTTCCGGCGGCACCGGTTCGGGCAAGACCACGCTCTTGAACTGTATGACCGCCTATATCGATACCGAGGAGCGCGTCATCACCTGCGAGGACGCCGCCGAACTCCAGCTCCAGCAGCCGCATGTGGTGCGCCTGGAAACCCGCCCTCCCAATCTGGAAGGCCAGGGCCAGATCACCATGCGCGACCTGGTCAGGAACTGCCTGCGTATGCGTCCGGAACGCATCATCGTGGGCGAGGTGCGCGGACCCGAGGCGTTCGACCTGCTGCAGGCCATGAACACCGGCCATGACGGCTCCATGGGCACCTTGCACGCCAACAGCCCGCGCGAAGCCATGAGCCGTCTGGAATCCATGATCACCATGGGCGGCTTCTCCCTGCCGATGAAGACCATCCGCGAAATGATCGTGGGCTCCATCGACGTCATCATCCAGGCCGAGCGCATGCGTGACGGCTCGCGCCGCATCACCAGGATCACCGAAGTGGTGGGCACCGAAGGCGATGTCGTGATCACCCAGGACCTGGTCTCCTACGAGATCCAGGGAGAGGATGAAACCGGCCGCCTGAAGGGCAAGCATGTGGGCTCTGGCATCGTGCGCCCCAACTTCTGGGAACGCGCCCGCTACTACAATCTGGAGCGGGAACTGGCGGACGCTCTCGACAAGGTCAACCAATGACCATCGTGCTGGCCGTCCTGTTCGCGCTCGCCCTTGGGGGCGTGGCGTTCGCCTTCACCGGCGGCGACGAAAAGACCAAGAAGCGCGTTTCCCAGCTGGCCAGGCCCGCCGGCCCGGCGCGCGAACGCGGGCCGACATCCGCCCAGGAAGCGGCCCAGAAGCGCAAGAATGTCGCCGTCCTGCTCAAGGACGTGGAAAAGAACCGCGCCGCGAAAAAGGAAAAGCCCACCATGCGCCGCCGCCTGGAGCAGGCGGGCTTTCCCAAGACCAGTCCCAAAAGCTTCTGGATGCTTTGCGGCATTGTGGGATGCGTCGCCGCCTCGATCGCCATCCTCACCCATCAGAAGCCGCTGGTGGTCATGCTGGCGGCATTCGCCATCGGCCTGGGCCTGCCGCGCTGGGTGCTGTCCTTCCTCACCGCGCGGCGCAGGAAGAAGTTCACCGAGCATTTCGCCACCGCCATCGACGTGATCGTGCGTTCGGTCAAGTCGGGCCTGCCCACCAACGAGGCGCTGCGCATCGTGGCGCGCGAGGTGCCCAATCCGGTGGGCAGCGAGTTCCACAGCCTGGTGGAAAGCATGAAGGTCGGCGTCACCATGGAACAGGCGTTGAAGCGGATGATGGAATCGATGCCCACCGCGGAGGTGGGCTTTTTCGCCATCGTGATGACCATCCAGGGCAAGTCGGGCGGCAATCTTTCCGAGGCGCTGGGCAATCTGGCTTTTGTGCTGCGCGACAGAAAGCGGCTGCAGGGCAAGATCAAGGCGATGTCGTCGGAAGCCAAGGCGTCGGCTGGCATCATCGGCTCGCTGCCGCCGGTGGTGATGCTGCTGGTCTATCTCAGCACCCCCGCCTATATAATGAAACTGTTCACCGAGCGCGCCGGCAACATCATGCTGGCGATCTGTGTGTTCTGGATGAGCATCGGCATCATGGTGATGCGCAAGATGATCAACTTCAAGCACTGAGGCAGCGGGCGCATGAGCGGCATCCTGGACCTCCTGTTCGACAAGAACTTCCTGGCGACCCTGTTCGTCGGCATTCTGGCTTTCGCCACGGTGGTGACGCTGGGCCTGCCGCTACTGGAACGCAATGGGCTGGACGATCGTCTCAAGGCGGTGGCGCGCCGCCGCGAGGAACTGCGCGCCCGCCATCACGCGGCGCTGAACGCCAAGCGCGGCACGCTCAGGGTCGAGCCGACCTCCTACATGAAGGCGACGCTGGACCGCTTCAAGCTGGGCAATGCGCTGGAAGGCGAGAACACGAGGGAAAGGCTGGCACAGGCCGGCTACCGCGGCCAGGCGCCGCTGATCACCTTCATGTTCTTCCGTTTCGTGATGCCGTTCATCGTGCTCGTCGTGGTGCTGTTCTATACCTTTGTGGTCCTGCATCTGACCTGGTCCCCGCTGGAGAAATTTGGCGTCGCCGTCATCGGCGCGCTGATCGGCTTCTATGTGCCCGACATGTTCGTGGGCAACATGATCCAGCGCCGCCAGCAGTCGATCATGCGCGGCTTTCCCGATGCGCTCGACCTGATGCTGATTTGCGTGGAATCGGGCATGTCGATCGAAAGCGCCTTCACCCGCGTCGCCAGCGAGATCGGCAGCCAGTCGACCGAACTGGCCGAGGAACTGGCACTGACCACCGCCGAGCTCAGCTATCTGCCCGACCGCCGCCAGGCCTTCGACAACCTCGCCAGGCGCTGCGGTCATCCTGGGGTGAAAGCGGTGGCCACCGCCCTGAACCAGGCGGAAAAGTACGGTACGCCCCTGGGCTCTGCTCTGCGCGTCACCGCCAATGAAAACCGGGAAATGCGCATGCAGGAAGCCGAGCGCAAGGCCGCCTCACTGCCTGCCAAGCTGACCGTGCCGATGATCCTTTTTTTCCTGCCCTGCCTGTTCATCGTGATCCTGGGGCCTGCGATTATCCAAATCCGCCACGCGATGCACTAAAGAAGGCGCGGCCCTTTCGCGTCGTGAGTTCGTCGCGCGTGCTCACGTGCCTATCAGCACGCTCCGCGCGACGCTCCTGCTCACGCCGCGAAATTGCTCGCGCCAGATAGTCGGTGGTTGTTGAACGAAATAAAAAGGCGCGGGACAGGCATCCGCGCCTTTTTGCTATCTGTTGTGAGCGGCCTCAATAGGCGTTGGCGGAAAGGCGCAGGCCCGGGATCGCGTCCTTGGATGCATCCTTGACGGCTGCCGCGGTCTTGGTCGCGGCCGGCTTGGCGTCGGCGGCCTTGACCGGGGCGGGCGGCAGCACCCTGGGCGCGGCCTGGATCGCGCCGGGTTTTACGTCCAGCGCCTTCACGGGCAGCGATACATGGGCGGCAGGCGGCGTTGCTTTGGCCACTTCAACCTTGGGCGCCGCGGGCTTGGCCGGAACCGGTTTGATCGGCGTTTTGGCTTCTGCTTTGGCGACTTCCGGGGCGGACTTGGGCAATTCGGTCTTGGCCGGGGTCTTCGTCGGCGCTTCGCTGTCAGCCTGGGCAGGCCTGGGCTGCAGACTGCGCGGCGCATGGGTGGCGGCTTTGTCGACCGGGCCAGCCAGCGGGTCCACCGGCACAGGCTGCATCACCACGCCATGCGGCGCCTGGCCGGCCTGCGGCTGGGGAGCCGGGGGACTGGTCAGGGCATGGGGTGCGGCGGTTGCGGTTACCGGGGCGGGAATGGGCTTGCTGGCGGGCGTGAGCGTGGCGGTGGCCACCGCTGTGCGCGGCGCGCTGACCGGAGTGGCGGAGGGGGCCGGGTTGTTGGCCGCGACGCCTTCACGGGCGTCTGGCGCCATGGACCGGATCATGGCGATGTTGCGCGCGATCTTGTCGTCCGGGGCGGCGGCATTGGCCGCCTCGGCGCGATCGGCCAATTGGCGGGCCGTCGCGGGGTCTCTGGCCAGCATGTGCGACAGGGCATAGTTGGAGAGCACGCTGGGCTCGCCTGGTTTCAGCATCAGGGCATGTTCGTAATTGATTTGTGCTTCTTTTGGATTGCCGATCTCGTCAAAGGCCACGCCCAGCGCGGAATAGACGCTCCAGTCGTTCGGCAGCAGCTGCTGGGCGCGAGTGAGGAATTTCTCGCCTTCATCGGCACGGCCCTTGGCCACCAGCGCCTTGCCATATTCGCTGACGACCCGCCCGTCATCGGCCGCCACCAGCATCAGCTGCGACAGATGATTGATCGCTTCGTCATAATTTCCGGCCAGCCGCAGCATCTGCGCCTGCCGGATGCTGTCCTCCAGCGTGGCGGCGGGTGGTGGCGCGGCATTGGCCTTGTCATCCGCCTTGGCGGCCGGCTTGGGATCGGGGCTGAACCAGCCCGCCTGCGCGGCGCTGGCGAGCGCGCTGCATCCCAGCAGAAGGGCGACAAGCGGGGGCGCGAAACGAAGTGCTTTCGGCATCGAGGACAGCCTTGAAAAACGCTGCCGTCAATTTGCCTTGGGCCCAGTCAACAAACCCTTAAGCATATCGGCTCATATAGAAGCACCAGGGATTTGCCTGGTTAACGCCGCAGTCCTGACGCAATAAGGGATTAACGGACAAATCTCATGTCGCAGCGTGTTGTCGCCATCATCGCTCTGGCCGCCTTTGTGGCGCTGGTGATGGGCGCGCTGGTGACGGGCGGACGGCTGGGCCTGGCTGATTCCAGTCCGGCCCGCATTTCCTTCCAGATCGCCACCGGCTCGACCGAAGGCGTCTATTTTCCGGTGGGGCAGGCCATGGCGGGCCTGATCAGCCATCCCCTGGGCGTGGGCCGCTGCGACACCGCTACCGTGTGCGGCCCGGCGGGCGTGATCCTGTCGGCGCGCACCAGTGATGGCGCCGCCGACAATCTGCGCAGCGTCAACGGCGGCGCGGTGGATTCCGGTTTTGCCGATGGCGATGTCATCGCCGAGGCCGTGGCCGGCGAAGGCGCTTTCCGCCACCCCGCCAGGCGCCTGCGCGTCATCGCGGCTTTGTTTCCGGAAGAAGCGCATCTGGTGGTGGCGGCCAATTCCAATATCCAGTCGGTCGGCGATTTGCGCGGCAAGCGCGTCTTTATCGGCGCCTCCAATTCCGGCGGGATCGTGCGGGCCCGCGCCATCCTTTCGGCCTATCGCGTGCGCGCGCGAGAGATCGTCTCTGCCGATCCGCCGGCTCAGCTGATGCGCGACGGCAAGATCGACGCCTATTTTGCCGTGGCCGGCGTGCCGCTGGATTCGGTCAAGGACCTGATCGTGCATCATGTGGCGCGGCTGGCGCCGATCGATGGCGAAGGCCGCGACCGGCTGATCCATATGGTGCCGCAGCTTTCCCCCGCGACGATCGCGGCCAATGCCTATCCGGGCCAGCCCGCGGTCGAGACCGTGGCCACCCGCGCCTGGTGGGTGACGCGTGAGGGCGAGCCCGATCCGCTGATCTATGGTCTGACGCGGGCGCTGTTCAATCCCGCCAATCATCCGGGCCTGGTCGCCAGCCATCCCAGCGCGCAGGGGATTTCACTGGACAGTGCCGCCGTCAATCCGCCCGCGCCAATTCATCCGGGCGCCGCGCGCTTCTACCGGGAAACGGGGAAATTGAATTAAACGCCCGGATGAATTGCTTTTCTTTGGTCGCTCTTGCTCGCGCAAACGCTCCTATCCGGGCGCGGCGCGATTCTATCGCGAAGTCGGCAAGCTGCCTTCTTAAGGCATGTTCGCGGGCAGGCCGGCTTCGATTTCCCGCTCGCAGACCATACGCCATTCCCGCATCGCCGGAAGCGCCAGCACGCGGTCCATATAGGCGCGCACGGGCGCCGGAACGTCCACGCCATAAGTCTCAAAGCGCGAAACCACTGGCGCATACATGCAATCAGCCACCGACAGGGCGCCGAACAGGAAATCGCCCTTGTGTGTCGCCAAGGCGCTTTGCCAGGCATCGATGATGCGCGCAATCTGAAGCTTGGTATCCTCGCGCAAGTCCGGCATCGGTTTCTTGCGGGCGAAATCCAGGGTCAGCTGATCGCGCACATCCGGGAAACCGGAATGCATCTCGGCCGCATAGCTGCGCGCCAGGGCGCGGATATCGGCATCGGCCGGCCACAATTTCGCTTCGGGATGACGCTCGGCCAGGGTTTCGCAAATGGCCAGGCTGTCCCACACCGTCAGCGTCTTGCCACCGTCTTCGATCTTCAGGACCGGAACCTTGCCCGAGGGCGAATATTTCAGGATCTGCTCGCGGCTGGTAGGAGGCGTCTTCTGACGCAGACGGATGTCGACCGTCTCAAAGGCGGCGCCGGTGGCCTTCAGCGCCACAAAGGGACGCAGGCTCCAGCTCGACCAGCTACGAGTGCCGACAACCAGGGTATATTGCGCCATGGAGGATCTCTTTGCGATAACGCCTGCGGTATCTAAGCACCGTTGGGCCGCCGAAGGGTAAGAGTCAATCATGCATCCCAGCCTTGCATCCGCCGCCGCGGCCGCCATTCCCCTCCACGCCGTCACCGCCAGGGATACGCGCGCCTGGCTGGCCAAGGACAAACAAAGACGGTTGTTGGCCGCCTCCGGTTTTGCCGGCGCCGCGGGCCAGTTGATGGCGATGCCCAATGCCAAGGGCGCGGTGGGGGCCTGGGTGCTGGGCCTGGGCGATGGCAAGGATGCGTTCGCGCTGGCGCTGGCGGCGGAAAAGCTGCCGGCGGGAACATACAAGCTGGCAGATGTGCCGGAGGGCTGCGGCGGCGCCCATGCGGCGCTGGCCTGGATACTGGGCGGCTATGTCTTCGACCGTTACAAAAAAAAGACAAGGCCGGCGCCCAGACTGATGGTCCCGCAGGGCGTCAATGGCGCGGAGATTTCGCGCATCGCCAACCATCTGTTTCTCGCGCGCGACCTGGTCAACACCCCGGCCAATGATATGGGACCGGCGGAACTGGAAGCGGCGGTGCGCGCGCTCGCCCGCGCCCATGATGCGAAAGTGTCGGTCGTCAGCGGCGCGGCCCTGACAAAAAACTATCCCTTGGTCGCGGCGGTGGGCGCTGGTTCGCCGCGCGCGCCCCGCCTGATCGATCTGACATGGGGCCGTCCCAATGCGCCGCGCGTGACGCTGGTGGGCAAAGGCGTGTGTTTTGATTCCGGTGGTCTCGACATCAAGCCGTCCGCCGGCATGCTGACCATGAAGAAGGATATGGGCGGGGCGGCCTGTGCGCTGGCGGTCGCCGGCATGGCGATGGGGGCCAGGCTCGACATGCGGCTGCGCATGCTGATCCCGGCGGTGGAGAATTCCGTCTCCGGCACGGCGATGCGCCCCGGCGATGTGTTCAAAAGCCGCAAGGGCCTGACGGTCGAGATCGGCAACACCGATGCCGAAGGCCGGCTGATCCTGGCCGACGCGCTAGCCGATGCCGATGCGGAAAAGCCCGATCTGCTCATCGACATCGCCACGCTGACGGGCGCGGCGCGCGCCGCCACCGGCATGGAAGTGCCGCCTTTCTTCACCGATGACGAACGGCTGGCGCAGGACCTGATGCGCCTGGGCACGGCGGTGCAGGACCCGCTATGGCGGCTTCCTCTATGGCGCGGCTATGAGGATACGCTGTCCAGCCGTGTCGCCGACCTCAACAACAATCCCAACTATGGCTATGCCGGCGCCATCACCGCGGCGCTGTTCCTGAACCGCTTTGTCGAAAAGGCGCGGGCCTGGGTGCATCTGGATATTCCCGCCTGGATCGACCGGCCCAAGCCGGGCCGGCCCATTGGCGGCGAAGCCAATGCCGCGCGCGCGATCTACGCTCTGTTGAAGGAACGCTATGGCTCGCCTCCCCCTCGGCGCGCAGCGCCTGGAGGGGGAGGTGCCCGTAGCAGCGGTCCCGCTGCGAAGGGCGGAGGGGGCCAATGAAATCCGATCTACGTGTAACACCCGCGCGCCCCGATCTGGCGGCGGCGCATCTCAAGGGCAAGGTGGATGCGCCGCGCTTTGCCGAGGGCGAGAAATTTTCGATTGGCGTTGGCCGCGCCAGCCTCAAGTCGCGGCCATCGGACGATGCGGCGCAGGACAGCGAATTGCTGTTTGGCGAAATCTTCACCGTCTATGACCGCGCCGACGGCTGGGTCTGGGGCCAGGCGGCCAATGATCTCTATGTCGGCTATGCGCGCGAAAGCGCCCTGGCAAAACCATTCGCGGGCGCGGTCAGGGTCAGCGCCCTGCTGGCGCCGGTTTTCTCCGCCGCCGATCTCAAAACACCGGTGCGCGATCTGTTGCCGATGAATGCGACCGTGCCCGTGCTGGGCCATGTTGGCGATTATGCGCATGTCGGCCCGGGCTTTGTGCATCAGCGCCATCTGCAGGCGGAATCGGAAAAGGATTTCGTCGCCATCGCCGAACGTTTTCTGGGTGTGCCATACGTCTGGGGTGGCAAGACCGCGGCGGGTCTGGATTGTTCGGGCCTTGTCCAGACCGCGCTGCGGGCCGTGGGCAAGGCCGCGCCGCGCGATACCGACATGATGGAAAAGGCGTTGGGCGAAGCCATCGCGCTTGGCGTGGTCCGACGCGGCGATCTGGTCTTCTGGAAAGGCCATATGGGCGTGATGCTGGACGACCGCCGCCTGCTGCACGCCAACGCCTTTCACATGATGGTGGCGACCGAACCGCTGGCCGATGCCATTGTCCGCATTGACGCGATGGCCGGGCCTGTGACGTCCGTCAAGCGGCTTTGATCTTCGCGTTCTGGCGGATCTCGCGCACCGACTTGTCCTTGTGCGCGATCCAGAGGAAGAAGCGGTTCAGCAGCGCCAGCGGCCACACCATCTTGCGCGCCACATCCAGGAACAGCACCACCCGCACCTGATCGGTCTCGTTGGCGGCCTCATGCAGGAAGGTGTCGTCGAACAAGACCGCCTCGCCCTCATGCCAGAAATATTTCTCACCCCGCTCGATTGCGGCACGATCGCCATCACGGGACTGGGCGTCCGGATTGATCCGTATCCAGCATTTGTGATCGCGGTTGTTGTTTGGCACCACCACGCCCAGGTGATAGCGCACAAAGCCCTTCCAATAGCCCCAATGCGCCTTGATGTGCTGATGGGGCTCCAGGACCGAGAAGAAGGCGGTATAAACGCCGGGAAGTCCGCGTAGCAGGGCAGCGGTCTTCGGCGCCAGCGCGCAGTTTTCTTCGATGAAGGTGCCGGATTTGAACATGAAGCTCTTCCAGGCGATCTGGTGGATGCCGCCTGACGTGTAGCTGGTCAGTTCTTCCATGCCCGGAATGCGCACCTGGCCATGGATCAATGCCTCGCATTCGGCGCGGATTACGGCGTGGTTCTGGGCCAGAACCGCCAGCTCCGGATATTCGCGCAAGTTTCGCTCAAAGGCGGGCAGCTTCGCGAACACGCCCCGGCGTTCGGCGCCGATGAACAGTTCGGCGGCGGCGTCCTTTATCCGGCTGGCCAGCTTGCCCATGCCTCAGTAACCCCGGTTCAGGTCCACCACATTCTTGAACGGCGCCCCGCTTTCGGCGCGGGTGACGCAATCGACCACAAAGGCCGCGGCATTGCGCGGATCGGTGATGCCGGCAATGTGCGGCGTCACCGTCACCTTGGGATGGGTCCAGAGCGGATTGTCAGGCGGCAGCGGCTCGGTCTGAAAGACGTCCAAAACCGCGCCGGCCAGATGCCCGCTGTCCAGCGCCGCGATCAGGTCTTCCTCCTTGCAATGGCCGCCGCGGCCCACATTCATCACCCAGGCGCCTTCCGGAAGCCCGGCGAACAGCTTGGCATTGAGAATGCCTTCGGTTTCCGGCGTCAGCGGCAACATGCACACCATGATGTCGCAATGGGACAGGAACCGCGGCAGCTCTTCCGGACCGGCAAAGCTGGTCACGCCCTTCACATCTTTCCGGGTGCGGCTCCAGCCGAACACCTGAAAGTCGAACATCAGCAGACGCTCGGCCGTCACCGCGCCGATGTCGCCCATGCCCAATATGCCGATACGCACATCGCGCGAGGGCCGCGACAGCATCCGCTGGCGCCAAGTGCATTCCTTCTGCGCGGCGTCGAAGGCGCGCTGATGGCGATGGATGATCAGGCTGTGCATGGTCACATACTGCGCCATCTCCCGCTGCAGCGTTTCGTCGACGAATCGCACCACCGGCAGATGGCGGGGAAATTCCGGATCGCGCAGGAAGCCGTCCACGCCCGCGCCAAGGCTGAAGATCGCCTTCAGCCGCGGCAAGGTTTTCAGAAACCCGTGCGGCGGCCGGAAACCGACGAAATAGTCGATCTGCTGCGGGGCGTAATGGTCCTTGCCATGCAGGAAGCTGTTGAAGGCGTCATGCCCGAACAGCGCCTTGCTCAGCGCATCCCAGCCCGGCGGCAGCAGGAACAGAACGTTCGGCTTGCCCGCCTGGCTGGCCATGGATGCTTAGTGGTTGGTCGCCGGCGCGGCCTTCTTGGCGGTGTCGGAGGCCGCCGGCACCGGCGTGGAGGCGCCCTTCTGGGTTTCCGGCGTGGCAGGCGCGGAGCCGGCGGCGGCAGCGGGCTTGCCTTCCGCAGGCGTCGGCGCGGCAGGCGCGGCCGCAGCGGCCGGCTTGGGCGCCGGGATCGGCGCGGGCGAATCCGCATTGGTGCGCAGGAAGGCGATCAGGTTGATGCGGTCTTCCGCCTTGGAAAGGCCGGCGAAGCTCATCTTGGTGCCCGGGATATAGGCGCCTGGCGACTTCAGGAACTTGAACAGCTCGTCATAGGTCCAGGTGCCGCCCTTGGCCTTCATCGCGCCCGAATAGGAGAAGCCGGCGATGGACGCGCGCGGACGGTCCACCACGCCGAACAGCGGCGGACCGATCTTGATGGTCTTGGCGGAAGAGGTGTCGTGGCAGGCCTCGCACTTGGCGGAAATCGACTTGCCCTGGGCCGCATCGGCCTTGGGCAGCACCGTGCCCCAGTCGGGCAAGGCTTCCTCGACCGGCGCGGCCGCGCCGCCAGTGGGGTTCTCGACCACGCCTTCGACGACATAACCGGGCTTGGCGGGCTTTTCGGGCTCATAGATCGTTTCGGCGACCAGGCGCACGACGAAGATGAAGATCGCCGTCCCCAAGACCGCACCAATGATCTTGTTCCACTCAAAGGAATCCATTGCGGCCAAGCTCCCCAAATGCGCTGCCCGACAAGGACGCGCGAGACGATCAAAAAACCGGGTGACCCCGGCGGAAATACGGGGCGACATTACCCGCCGCCGCCCTGCCGTCATTGCGGCGAAGCGTCGCATAAAAAGTAAGCGGTAGCTGGCCTTAGCACAAAAGCCAGCCTAAAGAGGAGCGCGTCGAAGGAACCGCCCAAGAACACGCATGAACCCCATCCTGCTGATCCCGGCCCGCATGGCCTCGACCCGGCTGCCAAACAAGCCGTTGGCCGAGATCGCCGGCGTTCCCATGATCGTGCGGGTCTGGGCCCGGGCTGTGGCATCGGGCCTCGGTCCCGTGGTGGTGGCGGCTGGCGAGCCAGAAATTGTCGCAGCCGTGGAAAAGGCGGGCGGCCGGGCGGTCCTGACCCAGCCGGACCTGCCTTCGGGCTCAGATCGTATCTGGCAGGCCCTGGGCGTAGTGGACCCTAAGGAGGCCCATGACGTGGTGGTCAACCTGCAGGGCGACCTGCCGGCGCTGGACCCCGAGCAGCTGAAAACCGCGGTCTGGGCGCTGGAACAGTCGGGCGCCGATATCGGCACCCTGGCCGCGCCCATTACGGATGAGGCGGAAGAAACCAACCCGGCCGTGGTCAAGGCGGTGGTCGCCTGGGACGCGGAGGAAAAATTGGGCCGGGCGCTGTATTTCACCCGCGCCACCGCGCCAGCCGGTGAAGGCGCGCTGTGGCACCATGTCGGGCTCTATGCCTACCGCCGCGAAGCGCTGGAAAGCTTTGTCGCCCTGCCGCCTTCGCCGCTGGAGGAACGCGAGAAGCTGGAACAGCTTCGCGCCCTGGAAGCGGGTATGCGCATCGCCGTGGCGCGCGTGGACGCCACACCTCTGTCTGTCGATACGCCCGCCGATCTGGAACGGGCCAGGAAGTTGTTGTCGTGATCAAAGCCATCCGCACCGCCAAACGCATCGCCTTCCAGGGCGAACCGGGGGCTTATGCCAATCTGGCGGCGCGTCAGGCGGTGCCGCATGCCGAGGCCGTTCCCAGGCCCACATTCGAAGATGCCATCGAAGCGGCGAAATCCGGCGACACCGATCTGGTGATCATTCCGGTGGAGAATTCGCTGATCGGCCGTATCGCGGACATTCATCATCTGTTGCCGCAGTCCGGTCTGCATATTGTGGGCGAGCATTTCCTGCCCATCCGCCATCAGCTTCTGGGGCTGAAGGATGCGACGCTGGAAGACATCACCAATGTCTACAGCCAGCTGCCGGCGCTGGCCCAGTGCCGAACCCTGCTGCGCGAACGCAAGCTGGTGGCGCACAACTGGTATGACACGGCCGGCTCGGCCAAGCATGTTGCCGAACTGGGCGACAAAAGCGCCGCCGCCATCGCCTCGACCCTGGCGGGCGAGATTTATGGCCTGAAAGTGCTCAAGGCCGATGTCGAAGACGAGCATCACAACGCCACCCGTTTCCTGATCATGTCGCGCGACGATGAACGCGCGCCCAACAGCGGCAAGGTGGTGACCAGCCTGGTCTTCCAGGTGAAGAACATTCCCGCCGCGCTTTACAAGGCGATGGGTGGGTTCGCCACCAATGGCGTGAACATGACCAAGCTGGAGAGCTATCAGCTGGGCGGCTCCTTCAACGCCACCCAGTTTTATGCCGACATCCAGGGCCATCCCGACGATCCGGCGGTGCATCGGGCGCTGGAGGAGCTGGCTTTCCATACCGCGCGTCACACCATCATGGGCGTGTATCCCGCGCATCCTTACCGCGAAGACATGCCCTGAGCCGTCGCTGGGCCTATCAGGTCAGCGCCAGCCGCAATCCCGATGTGACCAGTATCGCCGCCAGCAGATAGCGCAGCATATGCGCGGGCAGATGTTTTGCCCCGGCCCAGGCGCCGATCAGCCCGCCAAGGCTCGCGGCCACCGCCCACCAGGGCAAGGCGGCCGGCAAGGCGGGATGGGTGGACCAGATCGCGCCGAAGGCCGCGGCCGCCGTGTAGAGGTTGCTGGTCTGCGCCACCGCTGCCACGCGTTTGGTCGGCGCCCAGCCCAGGATCAGCATGGCGACCGCGACGAACAATCCGCCGCCAATGCCGGTGAGGCCCGCCAGAAGTCCGCTGACGCCGCCGCACAGGATTGCCGGCCAAAGCGGCGGTTCTTCCCGCGCCCTGCTGTCCAGCACCTGGGTCATGTGCGCGGCCCAGCCCATCTGCAATCCCGCCAAGAGCAGGATCACCGTCATGGCCGCATGATAGGTGGCGGGCCGCAGGTTTATCAGGCCGCCGACAACCGAAAGGGGCATGCCCAATATCGCAAAGGGCAGCCAGTCGCGCGTCTTCAAAAGACCGGCGCGGTGGAATCCGGTCACGCCAATCGCGGCGACCAGGGTGGTCAGCGCCAGGGCGGTCGCCTTGATGATGGCGGGGCCATAGCCGAACAGGCCCATCACCACGACATAGCCGGGCGCGCCCGCCTGTCCCACGGCGGCGAAGAACGCCGCCACGATGGCCAGGCAAAGCGGCAGCAGCGCCGCCGTCATCTGCGCGCCCAGTCGCGGATCAGGCGATGGGCGATGGCGATGGGGGCGGGCAGCCGCATTTCGTCTTCGATCTTGTTGTCCAGCCGCGCGCGCGCTTCGTCTTTCGACAGCCAGCGCGCCGCTTCGATTTCATGGCCGTCGATGCGGAAGTCGCGGCTGAGCGCGCTGGCATAGCAACCCAGCATCAGGGACGACGGAAAGGGCCAGGGCTGGGTGGCGTGATAGGTCACCGCGCCGACCTTCAGTTCCACTTCCTCCAGAAGCTCGCGGCGCACCGCTTCTTCCATGGTCTCGCCCGGTTCGACAAAACCGGCAAAGGCCGAGAATAGCTGCGGGGGAAAGCGCAGGTTGCGCCCGATCAGGCATTCCTCGATCCCCTCTTCATTCCTGAACACCGGCAGCATGATCACCACCGGATCGGTGCGGGGAAAATGTTCGGCGCCGCATTGGGGACAGCTGCGCTTGTAGCCGGCCTCGGCGAAATCGGTGGCATGGCCGCAATTGGGGCAGAAGCCGTGACGTTTGTGCCAGTCGAGCAGCGCCTTGGCCTGGCCCGCGATGGCGATGTCGCGCGCCGGCAAGGTGAAGGCCGCCGCCCGCATCTCCGCGAAGCTGCCTCCCTCCAGCGCCGGTTCGGTCTCGCCCGGCAGATCCAGCGCGAACAGCGGCTGCGCACCGTCCAGGCCCAGAAAGACACAGAGCGCGGTTTCCCATTCCGCCCGCATCGACATAAGGCCGACGCGACCTTCCCTGACAAAGGGCCGGTTCTGCCAGAAGGGCAGGAACAGGCCGCCGGCGCGCTGGCCGGCCAGCCAGGCCGGATCGGCTCTGGCATAGCTGGCGCGGTCAAGCGGATTGCCGGAAAAGGCGATGGGTTTCATGGCGCGCCCTAAGTACCGACTCGCAATTTGCCGGTCAAAAGCCTATATCCCGGCCCGGAAGTCGGCGGGCGTAGCTCTCGCTAACCTGGTCAGGACCGGAAGGTAGCAGCCATACCGAATCTGCTGCGGGTCGCCGGCTTCCGCCTTTCCACAAAAACCGTCCGAAATGGCGTGGGCCCGTCCGCTCGCCTTGCTATAGTCCGCCCATGGCCAATACCTCCGCGCCCTCCCAGCCCTATCGCGTGCTTGCGCGCAAATACCGCCCCACCGACTTCACCGGCCTGATCGGGCAGGAGGCGCTGGTGCGCACCCTGTCCAATGCCTTCGCCACCGGCCGCATCGCCCATGCCTTCATGCTGACGGGCGTGCGCGGGGTGGGCAAGACCACCACCGCGCGCATCATCGCGCGGGCGCTGAACTGTATCGGGCCCGACGGCAAGGGAACCGCGCCCACCATCCATCCTTGCGGGGTGTGCGAGCCCTGCGTCTCGATCTCGGAATCGCGCAATGTCGATGTGCAGGAAATGGACGCCGCGTCGCGCACCGGCATCGACGACGTCCGCGAGATCATCGAGGGCGTTCGCTATGCCCCGGTCGCGGCGCGCTACAAGGTCTATATCATCGACGAAGTGCACATGCTGTCCAAACAGGCCTTCAACGGCTTGCTCAAGACGCTGGAAGAACCGCCGCCGCATGTGAAGTTCGTTTTCGCCACCACCGAAATCCGCAAAGTTCCCGTCACGGTCCTGTCGCGCTGCCAGCGCTTCGACCTGCGCCGCATCGACAGCGCCGAACTCGCTGCTTATCTGGCAACGCTGGCGGAAAAAGAACAGGTCAAGATCGAGGAAGGGGCGCTGGCGCTGATCGCCCGCGCCGCGGAAGGTTCGGCGCGCGATTCGCTTTCGCTTCTGGATCAAGCCATCGCCCATGGTGAGGGCGAGCTGATCACCACCGAGACCGTGCGCCAGATGCTGGGCCTGGCCGATCGCGGCCGGGTGCTGGATATTTTCGAGAAACTGATGGGCGGCAGGGTTGCCGATGCCCTGACCGATCTCAAGGGCCTGTATGATGCCGGCGCCGATCCGCTGGCGGTGATGCAGGACCTGCTGGAGACCACGCATTTCCTCACCCGGGTGAAGGTCGCCCCCGCGGCGCAGGGCTTTTTTGATGGCGGCTCGGGCGAAGCCATGCGCGCCGCCGATCTGGCGGGCAAGCTGTCGGTCCCCGCGCTGACCCGCGCCTGGCAGATTCTGCTGAAAGGCCTGTTCGAGGTACGCGACGCCACGCGGCCCATTTCGGCCTGTGAGATGGCGCTGATCCGCCTGGCCTATGCCGCGGACCTGCCGCCCACCGACAAGCTGGTCAAGGACCTGCTCGATGGTGGCGCCGTGCCGGCGCCGCGCGGCGGCGCGCCCGCGGGTGGTTCGTCCGCACGCGCCCCGGTTGCGTCCGGCAGCGCGATGCCGGCGCGCGCGGCGATGCCCGCCGCCCAAGTCAACGAATCCGCGCCCACGGCCTCGATCCGCACCCTGGAAGATGTGGTTGCATTGTGCGAGCCGCGTTCGGAATTGCGCGTGAATCTGGAACACAATGTCCATCTGGTGCGGTTGGAGCCGGGGCTGATCGAGATCCGCCCCACCCCGCGCGCGCCGCGTACCCTGGCCAATGACCTGCAGACCAAGCTGCGTGCCGCCACCGGCGAGCGCTGGACCGTCTCCATTGCCAGCCAGGGCGGCGCGCCGACCCTGTCCGAACAGAAACAGGCCGCCAAGACGGCGCGTTTTGAAGCGGTGGCGCAGGAGCCGATGGTGCGCGCCGTGCTGGACCGGTTTCCCGGCGCCGAGATCGTGGCGGTGCGGGACGCGGTGCAGGATGACATCGCGCCCGCCATGCCGGACAAAGACGAAGAATGAATCCTATCGCTATTTTTGGCGCGCGCTCGCGCCCAGTCATGGATGGCCGGCTCGCGCTGACGCTGGCCGGCCATGACAGGATTTAAGGCATGGCCGCCATCGGTTCCGAGATCGAGCGGCTGATCCAGCTGCTGGCCAAGCTGCCGGGCCTGGGGCCCCGTTCGGCGCGCCGCGCCGCGCTGGCCCTGCTCAAGAAGCGCGACACCTTGCTGGAGCCGCTGGCCGATGCCCTGCGCGAGGCGGCTGACGCCATCCTTGCCTGTGACGTCTGCGGCAATCTCGATACCCAATCGCCTTGCGCCATCTGCAGCGACGCGCGGCGCGATCCCCATGTCCTGTGCGTGGTCGAAGACGTGGCCGATCTCTGGGCGCTGGAGCGGGCCGGTGTATTCCGTGGCCGCTATCATGTGCTGGGCGGGGCGCTGTCGGCGCTGGATGGCGTGACGCCGGAGCGGCTGAATGTGGCCAGGCTGCTCGACCGGGTCTCTATAAAGGGAAGTGGGCAGGGCGTGGACGAGGTGATCCTGGCGATGAACGCCACGGTCGAAGGCCAGACCACGGCGCATTATCTGATGGACCTTTTGGGCGATATGAAAGTGACGCGGCTGGCGCATGGCGTGCCGGTGGGTGGCGAACTCGATTACCTCGACGAAGGGACGCTTTCTGCGGCCTTCAAGGCCCGCCGGGCGCTCTAACTCCGCGCCGGAAAGAACTGCGGCAGTGCGATAGTGATGCCCATCAGCGACAGCAGGATGGCGGCATTGCTGGCATGGGGGGCGATGCCATCGTGCCACACCGCCACAACGGTCGGGGCCATCAGCCATAGCAGCACCATGGCGCAGACAGAAAGGCCAGCCGTCATCGCCACTTCGCGCATGAAGCGGCGCCGCTCGATGCGCGTCATCACCGCCAGCACAAAGCGCGGATCGGACGCCGGCACATCGGCGCCCCACTGAGCTTTCAACTGTTCATCCATCATGACCTTCCAGCGCGGCGATCAGCTTTTCCCGGCCCCTCGCCACATGGGATTTTACCGTGCCCAGCGGCAGGGCCAAGGCCTCCGCGGCTTCGGCATGGGAGAATTCGCATCCCAGGCATAACAGCAGGGCGGCCCGTTGTTCCGCGGGCAGGCTTGCCGTGACCTTTTCCAGATCCAGCCGCAGGCCCGGATCGCACTGGGTAACCGTTTCCACCGCCTCGGCGGCGCGGGCTTCTCGCCGGATCAGACGCAGGAAACCGCGCTTGCGCTCGCGCGATTTGCGCCAGGCGATGCCGAACAGCCAGGGCCGGAAGCTGCGGGCGGGATCGAAGCGGGTGATATGTTCCCAGGCAAAGACGAATGTTTCCTGCGCCAGGTCGTCGGCATCGGCCGCGTTGCCGCAAAGCCGCCTGAGAAAGGCGCGCAAAGCCTGCTGGTGCATCTGGACCAGGCGCCCAAAGGCATCGGCCGAACCGGCCCTGGCGCGCAGCACCAGAGCCGGTTCGGCATTGTCCTGGCTCACCGTCCGTCCTTGTCATAGGGCGGCCAGCCGCGCGGCATGAACAGGAAAGAGAGGAAGTTGCTGAAAGCCAGGGCAGCGAAGACCACCGTCGGGATCAGCAGGCCGCCATGGTGATGCCAGTGATCGCCATCGTCGTAATTCCAGAAAGTGAGGAAGCCAAAGGCGATAGCCAGGGCCAGGAACACGAAGCCGCGGTGCAACCGGCCCAGCGGGGAATAGCGGGAATAGGGGCCATATCCGCATCCACCGTCCATGCCGTTCTGCAGGCTTTTCATCAGTTCGGGCGGCGGGTCCTTGCCCTGGTCGGCATAGGTCTTGAGGATGTCGAGCGCGCGGTTGGCGCGGGCGTGGCGCGACCAGCCCCAGGCCAGCGCCATGATCATCCAGAACAAGGGAAAGATCAGCCACCAGAAATGGGAAAACATCCAGTAGGAATCATGGTCCATGGGTTACGCCCTTTCTGTCCCCTATTGGCCGCCGAACGGCTGGTTGGATGCGGCTGTCAAGTCAGGCTTTTGGCGCCCTCCGGCGGGGCCAGCTCGACCTTTTCGATTCTTTCCGCCCGGCCCGTGATCTTGCCGGTGGAAATCAGGATGTTCTTGATGTCGCCATCGGCCTGGTTGAAATGGGTCTGCAGCTTCTGCACCCGCTCGCTCAGCAGCCGCACATCGTTAAGCAACGCGCCGACTTCCTTCTTGATCAGATCGGCCTGTTCGCGCATGCGCGCATCCTTCATCACCGTCTGGATGGTGCTGATCGCCAGCATCAGAATGTTGGGCGACACCACGATCACATTGGCGCGATGGGCTTTCTGGATCACATCGGCGAAGCCGTCATGCAGGTCGGCATAGAGCGATTCCGAGGGCACGAACATGATCGCCGGGGTCTGCACCTCGCCGGGGATCAGATATTTCTCGGCAATGTCGCTGACATGCTTGCCGACACTGGCGCGCACCTGGGCCAGCGCCGTCTTCTTTTCATCCTCGCTGGCGGCGCGGCGCAGCGCATCGAACCCCTCCAGCGGGAATTTGGAATCGATCACCAGCAGCGCCTTGTTGCCGGGAATGCGGATGACGCAGTCCGGCCGGTTGCGATTGGAGAGGGTGAATTGGAAATCGTAAAGCGTGGCCGGCAGGCCGTCGCGCACGATCTCTTCCATCTGGGCCTGGCCGAAGGCGCCGCGCGCCTGCTTGTTGGCCAGGACCTGCTGCAGGCTCACAACCTGTCCGGACAAGGCCGAAATATTCTTCTGCGCCTCGTCGATCACGGTCAGCCGCTCGCCGATGCCGGCGATGCTGGCGGCGGTTTTGGTGGCGGTGTCGGTCAGGTTTTCGCCCATGCGCTTTTCCAGCGCTTCCAGCCGTTCGCCCAGGGTGCGGGTCAGGGCTTCCTGCGCCGCCACGGTCTGGGTGAACTGGCCGCCGATCTCGCCCTGCTTGGCCAAAAGCGCATCCAGCCGCGGATCGGGCGGGGCAGGTTCCCCTTTCGGCGGTTTTGGCCGCGCAAAAGCCAGGATCAGCGCCGCAATAACCACGGCCGCCGCCAACACCATCAACGCCAGATCCATGAATCCTTGACCCCCGGTGCGGGCGGCCTTATCTCCAGCCCATGACCATCCGCCCTATTCTAACCGCCCCCGATCCGCGGCTCCAAGCCGTCTCCACCGATGTCGAAACGGTGGATGCGGACATCCGCAAGCTGGTGGACGACATGGCCGACAGCATGTACGCGGCCGAAGGCATCGGCCTGGCGGCGGTGCAGATCGGCGTGGCCAAGCGGGTGATCGTGATCGACCTGGACCAGAAAGAGGGCAACAAGAACCCACGCGCCTTCATCAATCCCAGGATCACCTGGGCTTCGGAAGAGATGGCGGTGTTCGAGGAAGGCTGCCTGTCGGTGCCCGAAATCTGGGACGATGTGGAACGTCCTGCCCGCATCAAGGCGGAATATCTCGACCGCGATGGCAACAAGCAAACGCTGGAGGCTGACGGTCTGCTGGCCACCTGTCTACAGCATGAGATGGATCATCTGAACGGCATCCTGTTCATCGATCATCTGTCGCGGCTGAAGCGCTCCATGGCGATCAAGAAGCTGACCAAGGCCAAGAAGCTTAAAGAGACGGCCTGAGTATGGCCCTGCGGCTTGCGTTTATGGGAACACCCGATTTCGCGGTGCCCACGCTGGCGGAGCTGATCGCTCAGGGCCATGACATCGCCGCCGTCTATTCCCAGCCGCCGCGTCCCAAGGGACGTGGCATGGCGCTGGAGCCCGGGCCCGTCCACAAATTCGCCGAAAGCGCCAAATTGCCGGTGCGCACGCCGGTGTCGCTGAAAGGCGCGGCCGAGCAGGAAGAATTCGCCGCGCTCGATCTGGATGCCGCCATTGTCGTGGCCTATGGCCTGCTGTTGCCCAAGGCGATTTTGGCCGCGCCGCGGCTGGGCTGTTTCAATCTGCATGGCTCGCTTCTGCCGCGCTGGCGCGGGGCCGCGCCCATCCAGCGCGCGGTGATGGCCGGCGATGAAGAAACCGGCGTCATGGTGATGCAGATGGATGAGGGACTGGATACCGGCCCCGTGCTGATGGCCGAGCGTGTCCGCATCGGCCGCAAGACCAGCGGCGATCTGACCGGCGAGCTGTCGCGGCTGGGCGCCGATCTGATGGTGCGTGCCCTGGGCGCGCTGGAACGCGGCGGGGTGACGCCCCAGCCCCAAAGCGCCGATGGCGTGACTTATGCAAAAAAGATCACCAAGGACGAGGCCCGCATCGACTGGTCGCAAAGCGCGCGCCAGATCGATTGCCTGATCCGGGGCCTGGCGCCATCGCCCGGCGCCTATACGGAAGTGAAGGGCGAGCGATTGAAGGTGCTGTACGCCATGCCGGTCCGCGATCGCGGCGAGCCGGGTGAAGTCATTACTGATGAGCTGACCGTGGGCTGCGGCGATGGCGCGCTGAAGCTGCTCAAGGTTCAGCGCGCCGGCAAGGGTGTGATGGAGGCGCGCGAGCTGCTGAAAGGTTTTGCGCTGCCGCCTGGCACGCACTTTTCGTAATGCGCTATCGCCTGACGATCGAATATGACGGCGCGCCCTTTGTCGGCTGGCAGCGCCAGGACAATGGCCCGTCGGTGCAGGGCGCGCTGGAAACCGCGATCGGGAAGCTCTCCGGCGAACGCGTCACCATAACGGGCGCGGGCCGCACCGATGCCGGCGTGCATGCCCTGGGCCAGGTGGCGCATTTCGACCTGGTGAAGGAATTCGAGCCCGGCAAGGTGCGCGATGCGCTGAATTATCATCTGCGGCCCGATCCGGTATCGGTGCTGGACGCGGCGGCGGTGGGCGATGAATTCCATGCCCGCTTTTCCGCCACGGCGCGGCATTATCTGTTCCGGATTCTCAATCGCCGCAGCCCGCCGGCCCTGGAAAAGGCCCGCGTCTGGCATGTCTCGCCGAAACTGGATGCCGAGGCGATGCATGCGGCCGCGCAATATCTGGTCGGGCAGCATGATTTTACCACCTTCCGCGCCGCCGAATGCCAGGCCCAGTCGCCGGTCAAGACGCTTGATCGCCTGGATGTCAGTCGCCGCGCCGATGAAATCCATATCGAGGCCTCGGCGCGTTCCTTCCTGCATCACCAGATCCGTTCCTTTGCCGGCACCTTGAAGCTGGTGGGCGAAGGCAAATGGACGCCGCCGGATGTGAAGAAGGCGCTGGAGGCGCGCGACCGTTCGGCCTGTGGCCCGGTTTCGCCGCCGGAAGGTCTTTATCTGGTGCGGGTGGATTACTAGAGATCCACCAGCGTCACGCTGCCCGGATCGATCGGCTCGCCCAGGAAGATCTCGCCCAGATGGGCAAAGCGGCCTGGCGCATCGGTCGCCAGAAAGCGTGGCGGCCGCGCGCCGCCATCATTCAGCAGCGATTTCTCGCGCAGGATATTTTCAACTGCTGTCGCGGTCGTTTCGGCGCTGTCGATCAGCACCAGATCGGGTCCCGCGACCTTGGCGATGGTCTCTTTCAGCACGGGAAAATGGGTGCAGCCCAGCACCAGCCCGCGCGGCCGCGGCATGGTGGCCAGCACCGGGTCCAGGTAACGATGGGCGGCCAGCTCGGTGATGGGCCCGTCGCGCAAGCCTTCCTCCGCCAGCGCCACGAACAGGGGGCAGGCCTGCTGCACTACCGGCATGTGGGGCGCCCGTTCCTGGATGGCGCGGACATAAGCCCCGCCTTTCACCGTGCCTTCGGTGGCGATCACGGCAATGGGGCCGTCCGGCGCCGCCGCGACCGCGGCTTGCGCACCCGGCTCGATCACCCCCACCACCGGCAAGGGCGCGAGCTTTTCCATCAAGGTCGGAACCGCGGCGGCGCTGGCGGTGTTGCACGCCACCACCAGCAGCTTGATGCCGTGCGACATCAGCGCGGCGCTTGCCTGCACCGCATAGCGCGTCACCGTGTCGGCGCTCTTGGTGCCATAGGGCAGGCGCGCGGTATCGCCCAGATAGACAAAGGATTCACCCGGCAGCCGCGCCTTCAGCGCGCGCATCACGGTGAGCCCGCCCATGCCGGAATCGAAAATGCCTACGGCCGCGCTGTTCAAAGCGGGGGCTTCGCGAAATAGGCCGACAGGATTGCGGCATAGATGTCGGTCAGGGCGTGAATCTCGCTGACCGCCACGCATTCATCGGCCTTGTGCATGGTGGCGCCGGCCAAGCCCAGCTCCACCACCGGGCAGATATCCTTGATGAAGCGCGCATCGGACGTGCCACCGCTGGTGGAAAAGAACGGTGCCTGGCCGGTGATGATGGCCACCGTGTCGCTGACCAGTTGGGTGAATTTCCCCGGCGCGGTCAGGAACGCCACGCCGCTGGTCTTGGCGGTGACATCGATGCGGCAGCCCGTCTCCTCGGACAGGCGCTGGGCCTTGTCCGACACCCAGTTGGTCAGGCTTTCGGGCGTGTGCTTGTCGTTGAAGCGGATGTTGAAGCCGGCGTGCGCCTCGCCCGGGATCACATTGGTGGCCCCGTTGCCCACATCCATGGTGGTGAAGGCCAGGGTCGAAGGATCGAAATGCTCGGTTCCTTTATCGAGCTTGTGGGCGGCCAGCTGGGTCACCAGTTCGGCCAGCACGGGAATCGGGTTTTTGGCTTTCTGCGGATAACCGACATGACCCTGCACCCCTGTGACGGTGATGCGGAAATTGATCGAGCCGCGGCGCCCGATCTTCAAGGTGTCGCCGGCGCGGGCCACGCCGGTGGGCTCGCCCACCACGCAATGGTCGATCTTTTCCCCGCGTGCCTTCAGCCATTCCAGCAGTTTGACGGTGCCGTTGACGGCAACGCCTTCTTCATCGCCGGTGATCAGAAGGCTGATCGAACCCTTGGGGGCGCGCAGCCGCGCCACTGCCGCGACGAAGGCGGCGATGGCCGATTTCATGTCGGCGGCGCCGCGACCATAGAGCAGCCCATCGCGCACTTCGGCGGCGAAGGGATCGGCGTTCCAGCCCTCGCCCACCGGCACCACATCGGTATGGCCGGCAAAGCAGAAATGCGGCGCGCTGTCGCCCAGCCGGGCATAGAGATTGTCGACATCGCCAAAGGGCAGGCGATGGGTGGCAAAGCCCAGCTCCTTCAGCACCGCTTCCAATATGTCCAGCGCGCCCGCATCCTTCGGCGTCACCGAAGGTTTGCGGATCAGGGCCTGGGCCAGGGCCAGCGCGTCTATGGAAGCGATCGCCATCAGTCGCGCAGCAGTTCGTTGATCGAGGTCTTGGCGCGGGTCTTCTCATCCACCCGCTTGACGATCACGGCGCAATAGAGGTTCGGACCGCTGGCGCTTGGCAGCGAGCCCGACACCACCACCGAATAGGGCGGCACCTTGCCCAAATGCACTTCGCCGGTGGCGCGGTCGACGATCTTGGTGGAGGCCGACAGATAGACGCCCATGGAAAGCACGCTGCCTTCGCCCACGATGACGCCTTCGGCCACTTCGGCGCGCGCGCCGATGAAGCAATTGTCCTCGATGATGGTGGGGGCGGCCTGCAGGGGTTCCAGCACGCCGCCAAGTCCTGCCCCGCCGGAAATGTGGCAATGCGCGCCCACCTGCGCACAGGAACCGACCGTGGCCCAGGTGTCGATCATGGTGCCTTCGCCGACGCGGGCGCCGACATTGACGAAGCTGGGCATCAGCACCGCGCCCTTGGCGATGAAGGCGGAACGGCGCACCACCGCGCCCGGCACGGCACGGAAGCCGGCGGCGCGGAATCTGGCTTCATCCCAGCCCAGGAATTTGGAATCGACCTTGTCCCACCACACCGCTTCATCGGGCGCGCCGGAAATCAGCTTCATGTCGTTGAGGCGGAAGGACAGCAGCACGGCCTTCTTCAGCCATTCATGCACCTGCCACTGGCCGTCGATCTTCTCGGCCACGCGCAGGCTGCCATTATCCAGCGCCTCCAGCGCGGCTTCCACCGCCTCACGCTCCGCCCCTTTGCTGGTGACGCCCAGCTGATCGCGCTTTTCCCAGGCGGCATTGATGACGGCGCTCAAATCACTCATGGTCAAATCCTGATGCTGTTCAGAAACTGGGTCAGATTATCGGTCTCATGGTCGATATCGCCCTCGGCGGCATCCATCAAGGGGCCGTGTTTGCCCCAGGGCGAATCCGTCTTCAGCCACACCGTGGTCATGCCCAGGGCGCGGGCCGGCACCAGATTGCGGGCGATATCGTCGAACATGGCGGCCTCGCCACAGGTTACCCCGGCGGTCTCAACCACCTGGGAATAAGCGCGCGGCTCGGGCTTGGGCGCGAAATTCATGCTGCGGATGTCCCACACCGCCTCGAACAGATCGGTCATCGCCAGCCGGTCCAGGATGCGCGCGGCGTGATCGCGGCAGCCATTGGTGAAGACAAAGCGCCGGCCTGGCAGGCGCGCGATCACCTCGGCCAGCGCCCGGTCCGGACCAAGATCGGAAAGATCGATGTCATGCACATAATGCAGATAGGCATCGGGCTCGGCGCCATGCTCGCTCATCAGCCCGTTCAAGGTGGTGCCATAGCGGCGGTAAAGTTCCTTTTGCCGCGCATAGGCCTGCTCGCGCGGCAGCTTGAGAAATGCCATCACATATTCGGTCATGCGGGCTTCGATCTGGGCGAAGATGCCGTTGTCAGCGCGATAAAGCGTGTTGTCCAGATCGAAAATCCAAGCCCTGACATGGCGGAAATCCGGCATCGGTCCGCGACCCGCCTGGTCATTTTCCGCGATATTCAGGCTTTCCATGGGCCAGAACATGGCGTGACGGGGATAAACGCGCAAGCACCGTTAACGGCCATGCACCATCCATCTTTAGCGCCTGTTAAAGCGGTCGGCGCGATGATGGGGACTGTGGCAGGGGGAAGGCTAAGGCAATAATGAATCAGACGTCAGGCCGTCCTGGGCTCGATCCGCGCGATGCGCTCGACATACTGGACATCCGCACCCGCCGCGAGCAACAGATGGGCGGGGGCACCGCTGAACTCGCCAGCCGCACCGATGCGGGCGCCGATGTGCTGCAATATCTGGCGCAAAACGGCACCCCCGCCGTGCGCGCCGCCGTGGCCGCCAATCCGGCCGCGCCTGCCGTCACCAACCGGCTCCTGGCGGATGATGATGCTGAGGATGTGCGCGCCGAGCTCGCGGTCAAGATTGGCCGGCTGATGCCTGGCCTGTCGGAGCGCGAAAGCTCCCACATCTTCGCGCTGACCATCGAAACGCTGGAATGCCTGGCCCGCGAC
>DASZVQ010000018.1:0-5215 GCA_035547275.1 Rhizomicrobium sp. | reverse complement strand
CAGGCCTGATCGTCGTCGGCTTTGTCCTTGCGCAAACGCGCCCAGTATTCCAGCCGCTTGGCGATCTCGCGCTCGAAGCCGATGTCCTTGGGCGTGTAAAAACGCTGCCGCTCCATGTCGTCGGGGAAATAATTCTGCCCCGAAAAGCCGTCCTCGGCGTCATGGTCGTACTGATAGCCCGCGCCATAGCCCAGATTCTTCATCAGCCTGGTGGGGGCATTCAGGATATGGGCCGGCGGCATCAACGAACCCGATTCCTGCGCCACGCGCCTGGCGGCGCCCAGAGCCTTGTACACCGCATTGGATTTTGGCGCGCTGGCCAGATAGAGCACGCATTGCGCCAGCGCCAGCTCGCCTTCCGGGCTTCCCAGAAAATCGAACACATCCTTGGCGGCCAGCGCCTGATGCACGGCCTGTGGATCGGCCAAACCGATGTCCTCGATGGCGGCGCGCACCAGGCGGCGGGCGATGTAAAGCGGCTGCTCGCCGCCCGCCAGCATCCGCGCCAGCCAGTAAAGCGCCGCATCGGGATCGGAGCCCCGGATCGACTTATGCAAGGCGGAGATGATGTTGTAATGCTCTTCACGCGACTTGTCGTATAGCGGCATGCGCCGCTGGACCGCGCCCACCAGTCCGGCCGGGTCCAGCGGCTTGGCCGTCTTCACGCCGGACAGTTCTTCCACCAGATTGAGCAGATAGCGCCCATCACCGTCGGCCATGGCGCGCAAGGACGCGCGGGCATCATCGGTCAGCGGCAGCTTCTCGCCATAATGGGCTTCGGCCCTTTGCAGCAAGGTCTCCAGCGCCGTGTCATCCAGCCGGCGCAGCACCAGCACCTGGGCGCGGGACAGAAGCGCGCCATTCAGCTCGAAGGACGGATTTTCGGTGGTGGCGCCCACCAGCACCACGGTGCCATCCTCCACCACGGGCAGGAAACTGTCCTGCTGGCTGCGGTTGAAGCGATGGATTTCGTCAATAAACAGAAGTGTGCCCTGCCCGGTCCGGCGCCGGGCGCGCGCCGCCTCGAAGGTCTTTTTCAGGTCGGCGACGCCGGAAAACACCGCCGACAACTGATCGAAATGCAGATGAAAAGCGCCCGCCAGCAGCCGGGCGATGGTGGTCTTGCCGGTGCCGGGCGGACCCCAGAGGATAATGGAATGGGGCCGGGCATTGGCCACCATCCGGCCCAGTGGCGCCTCGGGACCCAGAAGATGGTCCTGTCCCACCACCTCGGACAGGCTGCCGGGCCTCAGCCGGTCAGCCAGGGGCCGCGGGGCCGCATCGGCCAGACCGCTGGATTCGAAAAGATCGCTCACCGGTCCGTTATAACAAAATAAAGGCCCCGCGAGGATTTTCCCGCAGGGCCTTCTTTCCGCTTCGGACTGGCCCTTTTAAGGGGCGCTACTTACCCGGTGTGGCCGGCAAAGGCCCAGTGGCCCTTCGCCGGCCGAACGCCCGCGGAATGCGGACATGGGATCACAGACGCCACTTCACGCCGAACGAAAGATTGTTGCTGGTATTGCTGATCCCGGTCAGGCCACCCGCATTGACGTCATGGGCGTTCTGATAACGGTATTCGGCAAAGATACTGGCCTGGTCGGAGACACGATAGTCCACGCCGCCCAGCGCCTGCCAGCCGAGCACATCCGAACCGCCATGATTGCCCGCGCCATTGTCGATGTTGGTGTGCACCAGGCCAAGACCGGCGCCACCATAAAGTTCGAACGGCGAGTCGGTCGGCAAATGATAGATCGCATTGGCCATGTAGGAACTGGACTGCAGCCGCGCATTGCTGGTGCCGGAATAGGTCGACTGGCTGAACAGACCATCGGCTTCCACCGACACGTTCGGCAGATTCCAGTCGTTCAGATAGTAGCCATAACGGGCGCCGACATTGAAGCCGGTGTCCATTCCGTTCTTGCTGCCGCTCACATTCAGCCCGGGATCAAATGTCGGACCACCCAGAACCGAAACATATGAATCGGCCTGCGCCGCACCAATGCTCAACACGGATATGCCGAGAGCCGCAGCCACGGCGGAAGCAGCAAACACAGTTTTCATAACACGTCCCTTTGCATAGTGCCCCTCAGCAACCCAAGCACTAACGCAGATAGTCACCGCCGGTCGCGTTACAAGACCGACAAGCAGTCAGAATTGATCGAGGCAACACTGCGTAACAAAGTTTTCTGAAAGACATTTCGCGCGCGTCGTGAACGCGGACGCCATGATTTCGCCGCTGTTACGCCGGGATTGGCGCAGCGCTATCAAATGTTATGACATCAAATGTGATGTTTCGTCCGTCTGCGGAAAGGTTCGGCGCGGTGGATGCGCCAATGCGAGACGTCAGGCCGAAGCTCAGCCTTCGACAGACAGGGTAAGTCTGCGCCCATCCCGCTCGCCTAGCTTTTCTTGTGAGCAACGCGAACTAGAAAAGCTGGCGCCTCTTCGAGCGGCGCAGCCGCGAGGGAGGCAGGCCGAAGCTCAGCCTTCGACAGATAGGGTAAGTCTGCGCCCGTCCCGCTCAATCACCATGTCCCAGCGATCGGCGCTATTCAGGACACGGACCAGCTCGCCGACCCGGTTGATCGCGGCGCCATTGATGTTGCGCACGATGTCGCCAGGCTGAAAGCCATAACGGGCGGCAATGCCGTTGGAATTCACCGAGACGATGGCCACACCCTTCGACATCACCTCGATCTGCAGCTCGGTGGCGGTGGCCGGTGAAATATTTTCCACCCGCGCGCCGGTGAGCGGGTTGCGCCCACCGATGGTCTGGGCCTCGCGCGGTGGATTTTCCGGCGGCAGCGCCAGCGTCACGGTGACATCACGGCTGTTTTTGCCCGAGGCGATATGCATGCGCACCGTCTCGCCGGGACGATGGGTGGCGGTGCGGTAGTTGAGCGACTGCATGTCATCCACCGCGGCGCCATCGACCGATTGCACGACATCGCCGGATTTCACCCCGGCCTTGCCCAATGGGCCGCCGGGATACACTTCCTTCAGCAGTACGCCGCCCGGCTTGGACAAGCCCAGGCTGGACGCGATCTCGCTGGTGACGGGCTGGCCGTTGGCGCCCACCCAGGCCAGCTGCACATTGGCCGTGCCACCGCTTTTCAGGCCGCCCTCCACGCCCTCCACCACCCGGCGCACCAGGTTTGCCGGAATGGCAAAGCCGATGCCGATCGAGCCACCGGAACGCGAGTAGATGGCGGTATTGATGCCGGCCAGCTTGCCATCGGTGGTGACCAGCGCGCCGCCGGAATTGCCGGGATTGATGGCGGCGTCGGTCTGGATGAAGAACTGATAGTCGCTGGCCGAGACCTGCGTGCGCGCCAGGGCCGAGACGATGCCCATGGTCACGGTCTGGCCGACATTGAAGGGATCGCCGATCGCCAGCACCAGATCGCCCACCTGTACCGCGTCGGAATTGGCGAAGGGCACAACGGGAAGATTCTCGCCATGGGTGTCGATCTTGAGCACCGCCAGGTCGGTACGGGGATCGGCCAGCAGCACCTTGGCCTTGAACTCGCGCTTGTCCGACAGCGCCACGGTGATCTCGCTGCCCCCTTCCACCACATGATTGTTGGTGACGATCAACCCGTCGCCGCGCACAATCACGCCCGAGCCCAGGCTCTGCTGCACGCGCTGGCGCATTTCGGGCGTGCCGAAGAGCTGGCTGAACAGCGGATCGCTGAAGAAGGGATTGGTCTGGGCCTGAACGATCGACTTGGAATAGACGTTGACGACGGCTGGCGCCACGCGCCTGACCACCGGCGCGAAGGTGAGCTGCACCTGTCCCATCGATAAGGGAGCCGCGGGCAGCGCGCGCGGCGCCGCAGGCGCGGCGCGCAGGGGCTCCGGCTTGTTGTCCGCCGTCAAGGCAGGCAATGCATAAACGCCCGCCGCCGCCAGGGCCACCAGCCCCGCGGCCATCGATATCTTCTTCATCACGCCCAGCCTTCCGACAGTACCGTTCCTATTTATTTCCAGCCGCACAATTGCGGTATTTCAAGATCGTGGCCAGTGTATCCGGCTCTGCCCCTTCGTGGCAGGTCGCCATGATCGCCTTCGCCACATTACCCATTTCGTCCTTCATGGCGCGGGCTTTATAAGCCTCGTTCTCCACGCAATAGCCAGTCCGCGCGGCGTCATTATGGCGGGCGACATAGTCGTCAAAAGCGGGCCCGCCGACCGCATCGGGCGGGACCTGGGAGGGCGGGATGCCCATGGCGTCGGCTTTCTGGTCGGTGGTCAGGCCGGCAACGGTAATGAGCCTGGGCTGGGCCGGGGCCTGGCACGTATCGGCGCCGGACACGGTGTTTTCCTTGTGGCAGGCGGCTGGCAGGAGAGCTAGCAGCAATATCCAATGTTTGCGCATGATCATAACCTTTCCGAGAAGTTCCAAATCAAGGTCACAACGCCTGGATGACAAAAAGGAAACCGGGCAGATCATCTCGCAAACCACAACGAAAAAGGGCGGCATCACTGCCGCCCTTTTTCGTTTTGCACTGCAAAGTGCGCGGAATTTACGCCTCGGTCTCGACTTCCACCGGACCGGAATCCTGGCCCTTGGCGTTCTCATCGCGATCCACGAACTCGATGATCGCCATCGGCGCATTGTCGCCATGGCGGAAGCCGGCCTTCAACACGCGGGTATAACCGCCGGGGCGCCCCTTGTAGCGGGGGCCGATCACGTCGAACAGCTTGGTCACCTGATCGGCATCCTTGATCTGGGCCAACGCCTGGCGGCGGGCGTGCAGGTCGGCTGAGCCGCGGCGCGACAGGGTCACCAGCTTTTCGATGACGGGACGCAGGTCCTTCGCCTTGGGCAAGGTGGTCTTGATCTGCTCGTGCTTGATCAGCGCGGCGGTCATGTTGCCCCACATCGCCTTGCGATGAGAGGCGGTGCGGTTGAACTTGCGGCCTTGATTACCGTGACGCATTTCTAACTCCTGTCATGGCCGGCCTGCGAAGCGCGAGCCGGCCATCCATTCCTTCTCAGTATTGGTCTTCGTAACGCTTGGCGAGATCTTCGATATTCTCCGGCGGCCAGCCGGGCACTTCCATGCCCAAATGCAGGCCCATCTCGGCCAGGACCGCCTTGATCTCGTTCAGCGACTTGCGGCCGAAGTTCGGGGTGCGCAGCATCTCCGCCTCGGTCTTCTGGATCAGGTCGCCGATATAGACGATGTTGTCGTTCTTCAGGCAGTTGGCC
>DASZVQ010000017.1:0-9055 GCA_035547275.1 Rhizomicrobium sp. | reverse complement strand
TCGTGCGGCCCAGCAGCACATAATTCGTATTTGAATAACTGAATTTTTCTCCCGCCGGGAAATCGAGCGGCTTGTCGCGGACTGTGGCGATTAGCTCTTCCGGTGTTTTGCGCAGCTTCATCGTGACGCCAAAGTCCGGCGCGCCGGTAAAATCCGGGATTCCCGATGTTTGGGTGAGCAGGTCGAACATAGTGACCTTGTCCCAGCTCGCCGGAGCTTCGGGTATGTAAGCTTTGACAGGATCGCTCAGCTTGAGCCTGCCGCGTTCCTCCAGCAGAAGGATCGCAGCCGCCGTGAACTGCTTCGCCAGCGAATCGACGCGTAAACGGGTCTGCGGCTTGGAGGACTTGTTCCATCCGCGCCACATCAACGGCGGAAGCCGTGGTTGTAGGAGCGGTGATGAAGCCGCACATCAGCAGAAAGGCGATTCCACCCGACGCAATCCGCATCCTGCCTCCTTGTGCACCTTTTGCGAAGATTGGCCCAAAGCCAGCCCCTACGCATAGGTATTTGTCAAGACAAGCGGTTGACCGACGCAGCCTTTACATGCACGCTTGGCTAGCTTGTGCTACACGGCTGGACAAATGCGCAAAGGGTCATATGCGCTGACCGTGATTGCTTTACTCGGCGCTTTGTTGTCGGACACCGAAGCCAAAACAGGCGCCTGCGCCCCCCTGCACGAGATCGCCACGCTGCCTATGAGCCTGCTGCCCGACGGATCGCGGGTCAGCGTGCCCCTCATCATCAACGGAAAGTCAGCGAACCTTTTGGTTGATACCGGCACAGGCATGAGCAGCCTAACCAAGGCTGCCGCCGAGATGTTGGACGTCCGCAAACGGAGCAGCGCAGCCGTGCACCTAGTGGACAAGGACGGCACCACAATTAATGGATATTATATCGCGGACAGCTTTCAGGTCGGAAAATTGATCGCTAGGAACATTCCCTTCCTGCAGGATATTGCCGCTGAAGATGAGCGCGTCGCGGGGACGATAGGGCCCGACTTGATGGTTCGTTATGACGTTGAAATGGATTTTGCGGAAAAAAGGCTGACCTACTTTTCGCAGGACCATTGTCCGGCGCACATCCTGCACTGGTCCAGCAATGCGGTGACCGAGGTTCCGATTACCATTCGGGCGCGCGCCAGAGACTATCCTCCAGCGATGGTTCCGAGTGGATCGCTCGATCTGCCGACGGACGTTCTGCAAGGCATGATTGCCCGGGCCGGGGGTTTCGGTGCTGGGCACAGACATCCGCACTAAGGTTCTGCTGGACGGCCAGGAATTTACCGCCAACATTGATACAGGACTGGACAACTCCACCATCAACAGCAAAGCGGCGCGAGATCATTTCGGCGTGATGCCGGAACAACGCAAGCCCGAGGGTGTCGCAGCAAAGTCAGACCAGCCTGTGCAGACGGGCATAGAGGCGGTCACGGTCACCGGTCTGCGCCAGGAGTACCGCTTTCACGACCTGAGGTTCGGAGGCGTCACAGTTGTCAATCCACTCTTTGTCGTAAAGCCGGTCGATATGGGGGTCCGGAAGGCCGGCGATCCGGTCACGCCTGACATCACCATCGGAATGGACGTCTTGCGAAAACTACATTTGTATTTCGCCTTCGGCGAGAAAAGGTTGTACGTCAGCGGACAGCCGCAAGGTATCGACGCGGAACCGTGAAAGCCGTAACGGTTGCAGCCCGTTCTCGAGGAAGAAATTGCCGCTTACGGCCAGAGGCGGACAAAGATGGGCAGCGAGGTATTTCGAGTGCTGCAGGCCGCCATCGCCAAACCTGATTACTCAAGGGAAGCCTATCAGCACTCGGCACCGTCCTTGCACACAAATCCCCGTTCCTGCAAAAAATGCGCCCGGTTTTGGATAAATATGCAAAGTCCCTTGTGGGAGGGGACTACCTGCGGCGGGACTTCTGCCAGTCCGTCACGCTCAGCCGACGGCCCTGGCGGCCACCGCCGCCAACATCCCGCGCAGCGCGCCCACCGCCTTGTCATCGCGCACGCCATGGCGCTGGGCCAGCCAGCCCGGATCGTTATAGCCCAGCCAGGTCTTGCCATCCGGGTCCTGCCACACCAGCGCCTTCAGCGGCAGGTCGATGCCCATGGTCTGCTGGGCCTGCATCAGGGGCGTGCCGCCCCGGGCATTGCCGAAGATCAGAAGATCGGTGGGAGCGAGCACCAGCCCCGCCTTGGCCGCCGCGGCCGCATGATCGATATGGGCCAGCACCATCAGCCCCTTTTCGGTGACGGCGGCAATCAGCCGGCGCATGGTTTCGGCCGGATCGCGGCTGCTGGCCGAGACGACAAGTCCTTCAGGTGTCATGGCGCAGTCCTCGCGGGGGCAAGCGCCGCGAGGCTACACCGCCGCTTTCAACCGATCAAAGCCTCAAATCCGTCAGCCATGCGCGCGGTGCTTGCGGCGCGTGGAAAAGCCAAGGATGGTGTAGAGCGGACAGTTGCCCACCGCCGCCGTCGCCAGAGGAATGATGCCGATCCAGCCGATCCAGTTCCAGCCTGTTTCAGGAAATCCCAGCCCGAGCGCAAAAAGGATCAGGGCCATCCCGACGATCGAGCGGAGAATGCTGTCCAGCTGTCCGATATTCCTGCGCATGCGATGCTCCTTCCTTGGTGATGACAAGACTAGACGGCCGGGAAAACGTGACCTTGATCCCGATCAAGCCCCTGGCTCGCATGCCGACAAGGTGATCCAGCCCTGACGTTTTCCAGGCCGAAGGCGCATGAAGGCCAGCCGGTGGATAGCTTCATCGCCCATGGTTTGGGTGCGATACTCATCCCTTCAAACAGGAGAGCGCCTCATGTCCGACACCGCCGGCACATCCAACAAGGTCTGGTTCATCACCGGCGCCTCTTCGGGCTTCGGTCGCGCCTTCGCCCGCCACGCCATCGACCGCGGCTATCACGTCGTGGCCACGGCGCGCGATCCGGTCAGGCTGGCCGAGCTGGTGGCGCAGGCGCCGGACCGCGTCGCCGCCCTCAGGCTGGATGTGGACCGGCCGGAAGATGCGGACGCGGCAATCGCCGCCGCGCGCGCCCGTTTCGGCCGCATCGACGTGCTGATCAACAATGCCGGCTTCGCCGTGCTGGGCGCGGTCGAGGAAACCTGCGATGCCGACCTGCGCGCCCAGATGAACACCAACTTCTTCGGCGCCATGGCGGTGACGCGCGCCGCCTTGCCCTTGTTGCGCGCGCAGCGCTTCGGCGCCATCGTGAATATCTCCAGCATGGGCGGGCAGATGTCGTTTCCCGGCTTCGGCGCTTATTCGGCCAGCAAATTCGCGCTGGAAGGCGCCACCGAAGCCCTGGCGCAGGAGATGGCGCCTTTCGGCGTCAAGGTGATGATTGTGGAACCCGGCGCCTTCCGCACCGATCTGGTGGGTTTGGCGATGCGCCAGATGCCTGAGATCGCGGCCTATGCCGAAGTGGTCGGCCCCACCCGCGCCTTCGCCCAGGCCATGCATCAGACCCAGGCCGGCGATCCGGCGAAGGCTGCCGCCGCCATCGAAGCGGCGCTGGCGTCAGATGCAACGCCGCTGCGCCTGGCGCTGGGCGCCGACGCCGTCGATGCCATCCGCGCCCATGCGCAAAAACTGCTCGCCGATCTGGCTGCATGGGAAGAAACCGCGCGCGCCACCGCTTTTCAGGGTTAGCCGGAGGTAAAGATACAATCCTGATTTCGACACAATTCCAAACGAGGTGTTAAAGCGCCCCGGGTTAGAAATGTCAGGTCTGTCCAAAGGCGTGGGGCGCTTTCATGGATTTCCTGGATTTCTATCACGTGGGAGACCGGCGCACACATCGCCGCTTCGCCATCGCCATGTCGGCCCGGCTCTATCACGCCAATGGCCGCTTCAGCCTGGGGGCGACGGCGGATCTGTCGCTGGCGGGCGCCGCCATCAACCTGGACAGTGGCGGTGACCAACCGATCATCGCCTTCGGCTGCGACGAAACCGGCAAGCTGGCCGTCACCCGCTTTCATTTCGCTGGGCCATTCGCGCGGCTGGTGTTCGACGCCAGCAGCGAGACCCGCGCCGTGATCGGTCGCGCGCTGCGTTCGCTGGGCGACCGCCAGATGATCCAGCCGGCGCCGATCCGCCGGGGCGAGCGGCTGGCCACCCGCAATGTGATGGTGACCCGCGCCGACGGCAGCCATCTTCTATGCGATATTCTCGACATGTCGCCCAAGGGCATGCTGCTGGGCACCGATACGCGCCCGCCGCTGGGCGAACGCGTCAGCCTGGGCAAGGTGAGCGGCCTGGTGGTGCGCCATCACGATCAGGGCTTTGTCATGCGCATGAATGAGCGCCCCCTGGATGCCGCCAGCAATGTGGTGCGCTTTCCCCTGCCATATCGCGCGCCCACGCCACGTCCCTCGCCCAGCTTCGACAATATCGCCTGACTAGGCACGCCGGCGCCCGCGACGGCTTGCCCTCATCCGCCATCTTCCGCCATGGCGAGCGTGAAGCGGAAGATGCTGCCGCGCGGGCTGTTGTCCTCGGCCCACAGCTTGCCGCCATGCGCCTCGATGATGGTGCGGCAGATGGGAAGGCCAAGGCCCATGCCTTTCTCCTTGGTGGTGCGAAAAGGCTCGAACAGATTCTCGCGCACATCCGCGGGGATTCCCACGCCGCTGTCGGCGACCGAGACCAGGATATGGTCCCCGTCGCGCGCCGCCTTGACCGAAACTTCCCGCACCGCGCAGCCCGCCGTCGCCTGGGCGGCGTTGGCGACCAGATTGCCGACCACCTGCTCCAGCTGGATGCGGTCCGCCATCGCTTTCGGCAAATCGGCGTCGGCCTCGCAGAGGATGCGGACCCCGGCGCTGTCCTTGCGCTCCCGCACCATCTCGCAGGCCGCGGCGAGGATCTCGCCCAGATCCTCCGGATTGAGCGACACCTCGCCGGTGACGGTGAACTGCCGCATCTTGCGGATGATTTCGCCCGCCCGCCGCGCCTGAACGGCGGTGCGATCCAGAAGATCGATGATCTTGTCGTCGCCGGGACGGTTGGGGCCCAGGAGCATGTGGCGGCCGGCGGCGCTGAAATTGGCGATGGCCGCCAGCGGCTGGTTCAGTTCATGCGCCAGGGTGGACGCCATCGATCCCATGGCGCTGAGCCGCGAGACCCGGAGCACCTGGTCGCGCGCCGCGCGCAGCCGCGTTTCGCCCTCGATCTGTTCGGTGATGTCCATGGTCAGGCCCAGGAGCGGGCCATCCGCCTGTCCGCCATCGTAACCGCCCAGGACGCGTATCCAGCGCACGTCGTTTTCGCCCGAAGGCACGGCCAGCTTGAAATCGAAATTGGACCTTCCGATGATGGCGCGCAGCAGCTCCCTGTTGAAGGCATCGAAGGCCGCGCCCATCTGGGCGCGGACATCCGCGAAGGAATAAAGGCCCGACGGCCTGGGCTCCAGCCGGAAATGCGCCTGGCTGATGGCGGAAAAATAGCTGGTGCCCCTGCTCTCATGGAATTCCCAGGCGCCGACCCCGGCCACTTCCTGCGCCAGGCGCCAGCGCGCCTCGCTTTCGGCCAGCGCGAATTCGGCGGTCTTGCGCGGCGTGATATCCTGCACCACCGTCACGAATTCCAGCGGCTTGCCACCGGGGCTTCGCACCAGGCTGACATTGAGCCTGATCCAGCGCCGCAGGCCGTCGCCGGTCACGATGCGCTCCTCCCGTTCGATCGACATGCGCTTGCCCGCCAGCATCTCCTGGGTGGCCTGCTGCATCACCGCCCAGTCTTCCGGCGCGGTGATGTCCTCGGGACCGATCGACAGCATCTGTTCGCGCGAGCGGCCGGCGATGATGCAGGCCGGCCGGTTGACATCGAAGAACCGCCGCTCGAGGGTCGAGCGGGCGATGCCGACCTGGGTCTGGTCGAAGATGGCGCGATAGCGCGCGGTGGCTTCCTCCGCGGCATGGCGGGCCTGGACCGCCTCGCGCCGCGCCTCGGCCCAGGCTTCCTCGGTCTGGCGCTTGTCCGCCAGCCGCGCCACAAGCAGCATCGTCACCGTCACGGTGGCGGCGAAGAATTCCATCATCAGCACATGACCCAGATCATGGGGATAGAACACGCCCAGCCCGTGGGTGGTGGCATAGAGCGCGATGCAGGAGACGATCACCATCGCCACGCTCACGCCACGGGCACGGAAGGCCAGCGCCGCCCAGACCAGCAAGGGCAGCGCCGTCCAGGCCAGGGCTTCATGCAGGCCGCAAAGATAGACAAGGACCGAATTGGCGGCCGTCATCAGCATCACCAGCGCGAAATGCAGCAGCCGCCGCAAGTTGGGCCGGCGCGGCGGGTCCATCCAGGCCACGAACAGCGGCAGCCAGACCAGCACGCTCAGGCTCAGCCGGAGCAGCGCGCCCGCGAAAATGCCGGGCGACGGAAAGACCTTGCGCGCCAGGGCATAACCAATGGCCCAGACACAGGTGGTGACCAGCCCCGCCAGGAAACCCAGGCAGGAGACGGTGGCGATCTGTTTCGCGGTCATGCCCGGGCGGATGTCGGGCGCAAGCCTGGACCGGAGCCGGTCGATGACAAGCCCGCCGGCCGCCACCGCCGCCGCCAGCGCCAGCTGTTCGGGCAGGCTGACGGGCGGCGGATCGGGCAGAAAGCCCAGGAAAAGAACGACGGGCGCCAGCGCCCAGTAGCGCGACCTGCCGGCGATAAAGGCGGAGAGAAGCGCGCCCAGCCCCCACATGACCGGAAGCACCGAGGGCGCGGGAAAAAGACTCGACAGCGAACGCGCGATCAGCCCGCACGACAGGGCCAGCAGAATGGGAAACATATCCATCCGCAGCCGCGCCGTCAGACCCAGGCCAAGGACCGTGATATCGCCGATTTCATACGGGGATGGCTCGGCTTCGGCACCGGCCAATCCCTCTTTGGCGCCTTGTGTCGGCACACCGGACTCCTTGGGGTGGGAAGACCTTGCTGGCAGCGGACCAGACCGCCGGCCCCCCGGCCTGTCACCTAGGGGAAACTACCTAGAAGCGGACGGGCATGGCCATGGCCCGGACGAGCGGGGGCGTGACAGGTCCCCCTCGCCATGTTAACCAGCCGTCCTCCATTGGGGAGTAGCCGCTCAGCCTGACTGAGCCGCGCGTCAACACAATTGGCTTGTCACATCGGGTGGCAACGCCATGGCGCGCGGGGCCTTTAAGAGGCATTGGCGAGACCAACGGTTCGACCCGGGCGTGCCGACGGCCAGGGTCCGATCCGTTGTTCACGCCGCTCGGCCCGGGATCGTCATGGACGCCTTTCTCATCGCCTTCTCCACCGTCGCCATCGCCGAGATGGGCGACCGCACCCAGCTTCTGTCGCTGTTCCTGTCGGCGCATTTCCGCAAGCCCTGGCCGATCGCCGCCGCGATTTTTGTCGCCACCCTGGCCAACCATGCCCTGGCGGGCCTGGCCGGTGTGTGGCTAGGCCATTACCTGACGGCGGCGGTGCTGGATGCCGCGGTGGGCGTCAGCATGTTGGCGATGGCGGGCTGGACGCTGATCCCCGACAGGCTGGATGGCGACACCGAAATTGCCAGCCGCGGCGCCTTCCTTACCACTCTATTCGCCTTCTTTGTGGCCGAGATCGGCGACAAGACCCAGATCGCCACCGTGGCGCTGGCGGCGGGCTATTCCAACCTGCCCGCCATTGTGGCGGGCACGACACTGGGCATGATGGCCGCCAATGTGCCGGTGGTGTTCTTGGGGACCGCTTTCGCCACCCGCCTGCCGATCAAACAGATCCATCGCGTGGCGTCGCTGCTGTTCGCGGGGTTGGGGCTTTACTTCATCGCCAAGGCGGCGGGTCACTGGCTGCATTGGTCGTTTTGAGCCGGGCCAGGCTATCTGGAACATCGCGGATGCTGACGGATTATCTCCCCAACGGCTTCACATGACGGAGATCGCGATGAGTTCCAATCTGTCGCAGAAAAGGATTTCCGCCGATGCATGCGATGACCTGGAGCGGATCTATCGGGAGTGGGATCGTGCCTGGTCCCAGGACGATCTTGACGCCATGATCGGGCTTTACGCTCCGGATGCGGTCCTGGAAAGCCCGCTCATTCCCCATCTCCTCGGCGGCCATGACGGCGTGCTGCGGGGGCGGGAGAAAATTCGCGCGCTGCTTGAAAAGGCCGCGCCGCGCAAGCCGGGCAAACGCACCTTTTATCGCCGCGGGTATTTCACCGATGGCGCAACCTTGGTGTGGGAATATCCAAGAGCCACGCCCGACGGCGAGCAGATGGATTTCTTCGAAGTCATGGAAATCGCCGGCGGCCTGATCCAGATCCATCGGGTTTATTGGGGCTGGCGGGGCGTCGAAGTGATCAAGGCCGACGCCTATCACAAGGAGACGTGACCGGAAGGACCGGAGCGTGGGTGGACGCTCCGGTCCCTCGGCCAGGCACGGAAATCGCGTGTGGCGCGCGTCTTCCGTATGCCCGATCAGATCTTGTGCGCCGGGGCGCGGCGCGCCTTCAGATGCGTCACCACCTTCATCTTTTTGACGGTGGCGCGGTGCTTCTGGATCAGGCGGATCTTCTCGGCCTTCTTCACCGCATGCGTCTTCTTCAGCGTGATGGTGTGGGTGACGGCGGGCCTGGCCGTCATCCTGGTCTTCATCGTCATGGTGGCGGGCGCGGCCAGGGCCAGCGCCGGGGTGAGCGCCAGAACCAGGGCCCCAATGACAGTCTTGCGCAACATGGTCGTTTCCTTTCGACAGCCGGAGCGGAAGGGATTTCCGCATCCGTTGAGGAAAGCCTATCGCGGGCGCGTTGAACCGGGACTGAATGGAAACCGGCGGGATTGTGCCGATTGTGTCGGATTGAAGTCTTCGCAGGCGCAATCGTTCAACGGCCTTGCAGCGCCAGCTTCACCCGAAAAGCGATCTCGTTTTCCTGGCGCGCCAGCGGCGCATCCGGCGTCATGTGATAAAGCCCGCGCAGATAGCCCATGTCGCCCGCGCTCATTTCCCGCATCGATGCGCCGGCCGCACAATCCGGCGCCAGCAGATTGAAAATGGTGGGAA
>DASZVQ010000016.1:0-1730 GCA_035547275.1 Rhizomicrobium sp. | reverse complement strand
CGACGTCTTCTACCTGCACTCCCGCCTGCTGGAGCGCGCCGCGAAGCTGAATGAAGACAATGGCGCCGGTTCGCTGACCGCCCTGCCCGTGATCGAAACCCAGGCCAATGACGTGTCGGCCTATATCCCGACCAACGTGATCTCGATCACCGACGGCCAGATCTTCCTGGAAACCGACCTGTTCTATCAGGGCATCCGTCCCGCGGTGAATGTCGGCATCTCGGTGTCGCGCGTGGGCTCCTCGGCCCAGATCAAGGCGATGAAGACCGTCGCCGGCCCGATCAAGGGCGAACTGGCCCAGTATCGTGAAATGGCCGCCTTCGCGAAGTTCGGCTCAGACCTCGATGCCGCCACCCAGAAGATGCTGGCGCGCGGCGAGCGCCTGACCGAGCTGCTCAAGCAGCCGCAGTACAAGCCCTTCGCGGTGGAAGAACAGGTTGCCGCGATCTATGCCGGCACCCGCGGTTACCTGGATCCCTTCCCTACCAACAAGGTGCAGGCGTTCCAGGATGCGCTGCTGTCCAAGCTGAAGGCCAGCTATCCGCAGTTCCTGGAAGGCATCCGCAAGGAAAAGGCGCTGACGCCTGACCTGGAAGCCACGCTGAAGAAGGCGCTGGACGAAGTCTCCAAGAGCTTCGCGTAAGGATACGCCCGCATGGCCTCCGTCAAGGAAATGCGCACCCGGATCGGAAGCGTGAAGTCCACGCAGAAGATCACCAAGGCGCTGCAGATGGTGGCGGCGGCCAAGCTGCGCCGCGCGCAGACGGCTGCCGAAGCCGCCAAGCCTTATGCCAAGGGCATGGCCAATGTCATCGCCAACCTGTCGGCCGGCGTGTCGGGACCATCCGCCCCGCTGCTGCTGGCGGGCACCGGCAGCGACAGGCGTCATCTGCTGATCGTGGCGACCAGCGACCGCGGCCTGGCCGGCGGTTTCAACGGCTCCATCATCCGCGCCGCGCGCGAGCGCATCGCCGCGCTGCTGGCCGAAGGCAAGGACGTCAAGATCCTCACCATCGGCCGCAAGGGCCGCGACGGCCTGCGCCGCCTTTATGGCAATCGCATCATCGAAAGCTTCGAGGTCGGCATCAAGGCGCCGGGTTTCGGGCTGGTGAAGCCCATCGCCCAGTATGTGCTGGAAGCCTATATGGGCGGCGAATTCGACGTGGTCACGCTGATCCACTCCTCCTTCAAGTCGGTGGTCACCCAGACCCCACGCGTGCTGCAGCTGATCCCGGCCCATGTCGAGAAAAGCGACGGCCCGGCGCCGTTCTACGACTATGAGCCGGATGAAGACACCATCCTGCAGGCGCTGCTGCCGCAGAACATCTCCGTCCAGCTGCTGACCGCGCTCTTGGAGAACCAGGCCGGCTTCTTCGCCTCCCAGATGACGGCGATGGACAATGCCACCCGCAATGCGGGCGAACTGATCAAAGCCCTTACCATCCAGATGAACCGTACCCGCCAGGCGCAGATCACCAAGGAGCTGATTGAAATCATCTCCGGCGCTTCGGCCGTCTAGCAGAAAGAGAGAACGACATGAGCAACGCAAAAGGCCGCCTCAGCCAGGTCATCGGCGCCGTCGTCGACGTGGAATTCGAGGGTGAACTGCCCGCGATCCTGAACGCGCTGGAGACCAAGAACACCGACGCCAAGACCGGCAAGGAAGTCCGCCTGGTGTTTGAAGTCGCCCAGCATCTGGGCGAGAACACCGTGCGCGCCATCGCCATGGA
>DASZVQ010000015.1:0-13857 GCA_035547275.1 Rhizomicrobium sp. | reverse complement strand
AAGTTGATGAAGACCTGCAGCTGGTCCTGGAGGATGCGCGCGGCATAGGCCACGGCATTGTCCGGAGTGACCGCGCCGTTGGTTTCGACGGTCAGGGTCAGCTTGTCATAGTCGAGGATCTGGCCCTCGCGGGTGTTCTCGACCTTGTAGGAGACCTTCTTGACCGGCGAGAACAGCGAATCCACCGGGATCAGGCCGATGGGGGCGTCTTCGGGACGGTTGCGGTCGGCGGGCACATAGCCCTTGCCGGTGGCGATGGTGAGCTCCATGCGGAAGTCCACCTTCTCGTCCAAGGTGCACAGCACCAGGTCGGGATTGAGGATTTCGATGTCGGCAGTGGTCTGGATGTCGCCGGCCTTCACCTCGCCCGGCCCCTGCTTGCGCAGCGAAACGCGCTTGGGACCTTCGGCATGCATGCGCAGCGCGATCATCTTCACATTCAGCACGATGTCGGTGACGTCTTCGCGCACGCCCTGGATGGACGAGAATTCATGGAGCACGCCCTCGATCGAGATGGCGGTCACCGCGGCGCCCTGCAGCGAGGACAGCAGCACGCGGCGCAGCGAATTGCCCAGCGTCAGGCCAAAGCCGCGCTCCAGCGGTTCGGCGGTGATGGTGGCGATACGGCCCGCGTCATGTCCGGCCTCGGTCTTCAGCTTGCCGGGCTTGATCAGTTCCTGCCAATTCTTCTGAAACATGTGTTTTCCTCATCGTGTCCCAGGCATGTCGGACCATGCCCATACGTGCGACGGGTTAGTGGTACGTCCGAAACTTTTTATACGCGCCGGCGCTTGGGCGGGCGGCAGCCATTGTGAGGGATCGGAGTCACGTCGCGGATCGAGGTGACGACAAGCCCCACAGCCTGCAGCGCGCGCAGCGCCGACTCGCGCCCCGAACCGGGGCCGGAAACTTCCACTTCCAGGGTGCGCATGCCGTGCTCAACCGCCTTGCGGCCGGCATCTTCGGCCGCCATCTGCGCCGCATAGGGCGTGGACTTGCGCGACCCCTTGAAGCCCATCATGCCGGCGGACGACCAGGACACGGCATTGCCCTGCGCGTCGGTGATGGTGACGATGGTGTTGTTGAAGGTCGCCGCGACATGGGCGACGCCCACGACAACATTCTTCTTTTCCTTCTTACGGGCGCGACCGGCGCCCTTGGCGCCCTTGGATGCAGCTTCAGCCATGGCTTACTTCGTGACTTTCTTCTTGCCGGCGATCGCTTTGGCGGGGCCTTTGCGGGTGCGGGCGTTGGTGTGGGTGCGCTGGCCGCGAACCGGCAGGCCTTTGCGGTGACGCAGACCGCGATAGCAGCCCAGGTCCATCAGACGCTTGATGTTCATGGCGACGTCGCGGCGCAGATCGCCTTCGACCAGATAGTCGCGATCGATGATCTCGCGGATCTGGATCACTTCGGATTCCGTCAGATCGCTGATGCGGCGCGCCGGATCGATCCCCAGCTGGGTGATGATCTGATGGGCGATATGCGGACCGATTCCATGAATATAGCGAAGGCCGATTTCGACTCGCTTCTGGGTCGGGATATTGACGCCGGCGATACGTGCCACTGAGTGTCTCCGAGGGCTTTTAAGCCATTGAACTTGTTAAAAAATCTGTAGACGGCAAAGCTTCAGCCAAAACCGGGCCCGGGCGGTGTTCACAAACACCCCAAAACGCGGAAATGACAGGAAAATCTGTCGCGAGGGCGCGGATTATAGGAATGCCCCCCCGCCCGTCAACTCCCGGCCGGGATTTATTGTCGCATGGGTCATTCAGGCCGGAACCCCATCCAGCACCGCCGCGATCTGGGCCGTCACGGCCTCCACCGGGGCCATGCCGTCCACGGTCTTGAGTTTGCCCTGCCCCCGGTAAAAGTCGATCAACGGGGCCGTATTCTTGTAATAGACGCCCAAACGGTGGGCCAGGGTCTCCGGCGTGTCATCGGACCTGAGGACCCCACCGGCCTTGATCCGGGCCTCGACCCGGCTGAGCAGAACGGCGTCATCCACTTTCAGCTCCAGGACCAGGTCGATCTTCTTGCCCCGTTCGGCCAGCATCCGGTCCAGGGCTTCCGCCTGCGGGATGGTGCGGGGAAAGCCGTCAAAAACCGCGCCATTGGCGCAGTCAGGCTGGTCATAGCGCTCGGCGATGATACGGATGACGGTCTCATCCGAGACCAGTTCGCCCTTGGCCATGGTGGCCTTGACCGCCAGGCCCAGCGGGGTTCCCGCCTCGATGGCGGCCCGCAACATGTCACCGGTCGAAAGCTGCGGCAGGCCGCGTTTTCCGGTGAGGATTTTGGCTTGGGTGCCCTTGCCCGCCCCCGGGGGCCCGAACAGAACCAGATTCACCTGCGCGCTCCTCGCAACCGTGACTTTTTCAGAAGCCCTTCATATTGCTGCGCCACCAGATGGCTCTGGATCTGCGCGACCGTGTCCATCGTGACAGAGACCACGATCAGAATCGAGGTGCCGCCCAGCGAGAAAGAGACATTGTATTTATAGAACAGGAATTCCGGAATGAGACAGACAAAGGTCAGATACAGCGCGCCCACCACCGTGATCCGGGTCAGGGTATAGTCGATGAACTGGGCGCTGCGCTTGCCCGGACGGATGCCAGGGAACACGCCGCCATACTTCTTCAGATTCTCCGCCGTCTCTTCCGGATTGAAGACAATCGAGGTGTAGAAGAAGGTGAAGAACAGGATCAGCGCGCCGTAAAGCACCAGATAGAGCGGCTGGCCGCGGCTGAGATAGGTAACCAGGGTCTGCAGCCAGCCCGGCAGATTCTGGGCGTTGAAGCTGGCGACCGTGGTGGGCAACAGCAGGATCGATGAGGCGAAGATCGGCGGGATCACGCCGGACACATTGAGCTTCAGCGGCAGATGCGATGAGTCACCGCCATAGATTTTGTTGCCGACCTGCCGCTTGGGATAGGTGACGAACAGCCGGCGCTGGGCGCGCTCCATGAAGACGATGAAGCCCACCAGCGCCACGGAAAAGACCGCGAAGAAGATGATGATCAGCGGATTGGTGGCGCCGGTGCGGGCCTGTTCCAGGGTCTGGCCGATCAGAACGGGAAAGCGGGCGACAATGCCGGCGAAAATGATGAGCGAAATGCCGTTGCCGACGCCGCGGCTGGTGATCTGTTCGCCTATCCACATCAAAAGGATGGTGCCGCCGGTCAGCGTGATCACCGCGCCGATGCGGAACATGAATCCGGGATGCAGCACGATATGGGACTGTCCGCCGAAATGCTCCAGTCCCATGGCGATGCCGTAAGCCTGGACCACGGCCAGCGCCACGGTGAAATAACGGGTGTACTGGTTGATGACCTTGCGGCCCGCCTCGCCTTCCTTCTTCAGCGCTTCCAGTTCCGGAAACACCGTCGTCATCAGCTGAATGATGATGGAGGCCGAGATATAGGGCATGATGCCCAAGGCGAAGATCGCCATGCGCTGGACGGCGCCACCCGAGAAGGTGTTGAACACGTCCATCAGGCCGCCGCCGGATTGCTGAAGCTGCTGCGCCAGCGCCGCCGGATCGATGCCGGGCATGGGAATATAGGTGCCGATGCGCGCCACGATCAGGGCGCCCAGGGTAAAGAAGATGCGGCTGCGCAGCTCCTTGGCCTTGCCAAGGTTATTGAAATTGAAATTGGCGGCCAGCTGTTCGGCTGCAGATGCCATCAGGTGCTCCTGGGAAGAACGCGCCGATCTTATATGGGGATAGCACCCCGCCCTTGCGAGCGGGGCAAATCCCGATCTTATGCCTTGCGCGCTTCCCGCTTCTTGGCCGATTCCGCGCGGCGGGTCTGGCGCTTGCCCGGCTGGCCCTTCTTGTTGCTGTAAACTTTCTTCTGGAAGGTGGTGGTCACCGAACCGCCGGCCTTCTCGACCGCCTCGCGGGCGCTGGCCGAGACGCCGGCCACTTCGATGTCGATCTTGGCGGTGATGGAACCCTTGCCTAGCAGGCGCACGCCGTCGCGGCTCTTGTGGGCGAGGCCCGCCTTGCGCAGCACCTCTTCGGTGATCTTTTCGCCGGCCTTCAGGCGTTTGTCGTCGATCGCCTTCTGGATACGGTTCAGATTCACTTCCGAAAAGTCATTGGCGAAGATATTGCGGAAGCCGCGCTTGGGCATGCGCATGTGCAGCGGCATCTGGCCGCCTTCAAAGCCATGCACCTGATTGCCGGTACGGGCTTTGGCGCCCTTGACGCCGCGGCCGGAAGTCTTGCCCAGCCCCGAGGACGAACCGCGGCCCAGCTTGTCCTTGCGCTTGTGAGCGCCGGGATTGTTGGCGATCTGATTGAGCTTCATCCTAATCTCCTGTCATGGCCGGGCAACGGGCGCAGCGAAGCGCGAGAGCGGCCATCCAATTACTTCTCTTCCACCACCTCGACGAGGTGCTTGACCGCGTTGATCATGCCGCGCACCGACGGCGTATCTTCGAGGGTGCGGGTACGGCGGATCTTGCCCAGCCCCAGGCCACGCAGGGCGGCGGCCTGAATTTCCGGCTTGCGGTTGGCGCTGCGGATCTGGCGCACAGTCACGGTTTTCTGAGGGACCGTCTTTCCGGCTTTTGCTTTCTTCTCGGCCATGACTTTTCTCTCTTAACTGCTTGAATTGGGCAACTTGCGTTAGGCGCCCGCTTCCGCGGTCTGGTCTTCGCGGCGGGCCAGGATTTCCGACACGCTGCGGCCACGGCGCTGGGCCACCATGCGGGGGCTCTGCTGGTTCATGAGCGCGTCAAAGGTGGCGCGCACCATGTTGTAGGGGTTGGAGGTGCCCAGCGATTTGGACACCACATCGCCCACGCCAAGGGCTTCAAACACCGCGCGCATCGGACCGCCAGCGATGATGCCGGTACCGGCCGGCGCCGGACGCACCAGCACCTTGCCCGCGCCATGATGGCCGCGCACTTCATGATGCAGGGTGCGGCCGTCCTTCAGCGGAATGCGGATCAGCGACTTCTTGGCCTCGTCGGTGGCCTTGCGGATGGCTTCCGGCACTTCGCGCGCCTTGCCATGGCCATAACCGACACGGCCATTGCCGTCGCCCACCACCACCAGCGCGGCGAAACCGAAGCGACGGCCACCCTTCACCACCTTGGCGACACGATTGATGTGCACCAGCTTGTCGATCAGGTCGCTGTCTTTTTCCTCGCGGTCGCGACGGCCACGGCCCTCGCCACGGCCACGGCCTTCGCCGCGTCCACCGCGCTCGCCACGTTCACTGCGGCCGCGGCCTTCGCGCTGCTGTTCGCCCTGCTGTTCGGTTGCCATATATTCCGTTCCTTACTTTCTAACGCGTGCCAGCGATTCGTTCATACGCTGTCGCTATGAACCCTTAGAATTCCAGGCCGCCTTCACGGGCCGCGTCTGCGAGCGCCTTGACGCGCCCATGATAGATGTAGCCGCCACGGTCGAACATGACCTGCTTGACGCCCTTGGCCAGGGTGCGTTCGGCGATCTTCCTGCCGACGCTGCTGGCCGCATCGACGTTCCACGACTTGGCTTCCTTGCCGTCCTTCTCGTTGGTCGAGGCGGAGGCGACGGTCACCGCGGTGCTGTCGTCGATCACCTGGGCGTAAATATGCTTGCCCGAACGGAAGATCGACAGACGCGGACGCGTGCCGTGGGTGGTCAGACGATGACGGTTGCGCGACTGGCGCTTCTTGAAGAGGGGCTGGGTCATTACTTCTTCTTGCCTTCCTTGCGGCGGACATATTCGCCCTCATAACGCACGCCCTTGCCCTTATAGGGCTCCGGCGGACGCCAGGAGCGAATCTCGGCGGCGACCTGGCCGACGAGCTGCTTGTCGATACCTGACACAGAAATCATGGTGGGCTTTTCGGTGGTGATGGTGATGCCGGCCGGGATCGCATATGGCACGTCATGGCTGAAGCCGAGCTGGAGGTTCAGCACCTTGCCCTGGACGGCGGCGCGATAACCGACGCCCTGGATTTCCAGCTTCTGGGTGAAGCCCTGGGTGACGCCGGTCACCAGATTGTTGACCAGCGTGCGCGACAGGCCCCACATCTGCGGCGCCTTTTCCATTTCCTTGCGCGGGGTCACATGAATGCCATGCTCGTCCACCGCGGCGGCCACTTCCGGCACCAGCTTGACGCTGAGTTCGCCCTTGGGGCCCTTGACCTTGACGGTCTGGCCTTCAACCGAGGCTGTGACGCCCTTGGGCAGCGCGATTGCTTTCTTGCCAATACGGGACATGACGGCTCCTTAGAACACCTGGCAGAGGACTTCGCCGCCGACATTCTTCTCGCGGGCGGAAGTGTCCGTCATCAACCCTTGCGGCGTCGACAGGATGGACACGCCCAGACCGGAGCGATGCGGCTTCAAGTCCTTGACCGAGGAATAGACGCGGCGGCCCGGCGTGGAGATGCGCTTCAACTCGCGGATCACCGGCTGGCCTTCATGATATTTGAGCTCGATTTCCAGTTCCTTGTGGCCCTTCACCTCGACCTCGGCATAGCCGCGGATGAAGCCCTCTTCCTGCAAGACATCGAGCAGACGGATGCGCAGGCGCGAGTTGGGCGAGGAAATCTTGTTCTTGCGGCGCAGCTGACCGTTGCGGATGCGGGTAATCAGATCGCCAATCGGATCGATGATCATGGTTTCTCCTTACCAGCTCGCCTTGGTCATGCCGGGGATCTGGCCGAAATTCGAAAGAGAGCGCAGCGCGATACGCGACAGCTTCAGCTTGCGGTAATAGCCCTTCGGGCGGCCCGAAAGCTCGCAGCGGTGATGGATGCGCACCTTCGAGGAATTGCGCGGCAGCTTGGCCAGCTTGAGGCGCGCCTCGAAGCGCTCCTCGGCCGGCACCTTCATGTCGTCCGCCTTGGCCTTCAGCGCGGCGCGCTTGGCGGCATACTGGGCCACCAGCTTTTCGCGCTTCTTGTTGCGGTTGATCTGACTCGTCTTAGCCATGTGTCAGCGCCTTTAGTTCGTGAAGGGGAACTGGAAGCCTTCGAGAAGCGCCCTGGCCTCCTCGTCGGTCTTCGCAGAGGTGTTGAACACGATGTCCATGCCCCACACGGTTTCAGTCTTGTCGTAGTCGATTTCCAGGAACACGACATGCTCCTTCATGCCCATGGCATAGTTGCCGCGGCCGTCGAACGACTTGGGATTGATGCCGCGGAAGTCGCGCACGCGCGGCAGCGCCATGGTGATCAGGCGGTCGACGAATTCATACATCTGGTCGCCGCGCAGCGTGACCTTGGCGCCGATCGGCAGGTCCTTGCGGATCTTGAAGGTCGCGATGGCCTTCTTGGCGCGCGTCTGCACCGCCTTCTGGCCGGCGATCGCGGTCAGGTCGTTCACCGCCTGCTGAATCTTCTTGCCGTCGGAAGCCGCCTCGCCCGCGCCGATATTCAGCACGACCTTGTTCAGCTTCGGAACCTGCATGGCGTTCTTGTAGCCGAACTTCTGCATCAGCGCCGGCTTGATGGTGTCGTTGTAGCGCTTCTTGAAGCGCGGCACATAACCGGCCTCGCGCGCATGCTCGCCCAGCGCCACATTGGTGCCGGTATTCACCTCGCGGCGCTTACCAGCCTTGGCGGCCTTGGCGTCGGCGCGGGCGGCTTCCTTCGGGTTCTTGCTGCCAGCCTCAGACATCGATGACCTCACCAGACTTCTTCGCAAAGCGGACCCGACGGCCATCGCCCAGCGTCTTCAAACCAATGCGCGTCGCCTTGCCCGTCTTGGGATCGGCATGCGCGATATTCGACAGATGGATCGGCGCTTCCTTGGTCACGATCCCGGCCTGTTGCGTCTGGGTCTGGCGCTGATGGCGCTTGACCAGATTGACGCCCTGCACCAGCGCGCGGTCGTCCTTGGGGAACACCTTCAGCACCGAGCCCTTCTTACCCTTGTCGCTGCCCGAAATGACAATGACCTTGTCGCCCTTGCGAATGTTGTTGCTCATCACAGCACCTCCGGGGCGAGCGAGATGATCTTCATCTGGTTCTTGTTGCGCAGTTCGCGGGTGACCGGTCCGAAGATGCGGGTGCCGATCGGCTCGCCCTGGGCGTTGACCAGCACCGCGGCATTGCCATCGAAGCGGATCAGGCTGCCATCGGGACGGCGCACGCCCTTGGCGGTGCGCACGACAACGGCCTTGAGCACTTCGCCCTTCTTCACGCGTCCGCGCGGAATGGCCTCCTTCACCGACACCACGATGATGTCGCCGACATCGGCGTAACGGCGATGCGAACCGCCCAGCACCTTGATGCACATCACGCTCTTGGCGCCGGAATTGTCGGCGACATCGAGCTCCGTGGACATCTGAATCATGACTTCAACTCCTCAAAGCGCCGGTTACTTGCCGACGCGTTCCAGCACTTCCCAGGTCTTGAGCTTGGAAAGGGGCCGGCATTCCTGAATGCGGACGACATCGCCGATCTTGAACTCGCCCTTCTCATCATGGGCGTGATACTTCTTCGAGCGGCGCACGGTCTTGCCCATCACCGGATGGATGAAGCGGCGTTCCACCTTCACCACCACGGTCTTGGCATTCTTGTCGCTGACGACAGTGCCCTGCAAAATTCGCTTCGGCATGTTGCTTAACCCTTCGCCTGGGCAGCGCGGCGCTGCTCGGTCAAAACTGTCTGGATGCGCGCGATATCACGGCGCAAGGTGCGGATGCGGCCGGTATTCTCGACCTGGCCGTTGGCGCGCTGGAAGCGCAGGTTGAACTGCTCCTTCTTCAGGCCCGCCAGCTGGGTGTCCAGTTCGTCGGCGCTCTTGGCACGGAAGTCGTCCGCCTTCGACGCGGCCTTGGCGGCGGTCGTCTTCTTGGCGGGCTTCTTGGCTGCTGCTTTCTTTGCCATCTCTATATCCTCACAGCCCCGTGCGGGTGACGAACTTGGTCGCGATCGACAGCTTCGCCTGGCCCAGACGCATGGCTTCCTTGGCGGTCGCCAGATCCACACCGTCGATCTCGAACAGGATGCGGCCCGGCTTGACCTTGGCGACCCAGAACTCCGGCGCGCCCTTGCCCGAGCCCATGCGGACTTCGGCCGGCTTCTTGGACACCGGAACGTCCGGGAAGATGCGAATCCAGACGCGGCCGGCGCGCTTCATCTCGCGCGTGATGGCACGGCGGGCGGCTTCGATCTCGCGCGCGTTCAGGCGTTCGGGTTCCAAGGCCTTCAAGCCATAGGCGCCGAAGTTCAGCTTGGTGCCGGCCTTGGCGGCGCCGTGGATGCGGCCCTTGAACTGCTTGCGGAATTTTGTGCGCTTGGGTGACAGCATGGTTCTTCTCTTTTACTCCGCGGCAGCCGGCGCGCGCTCACGCTCGCGCGACGGGCGATTGCCGCCCTCGGCTTCGCTGGCCTGGCGCTTCTCGGTGGCGAAGGGATCATGTTCCATGATCTCGCCCTTGAAGATCCAGACCTTGACGCCGCAGGTGCCATAGGTGGTGAAGGCGGTGGCGATGCCATAATCGATGTCGGCGCGCAGCGTATGCAGCGGCACCCGGCCCTCGCGATACCATTCCACGCGCGCGATTTCCGCGCCGCCCAGACGGCCCGAGCAGGTAATACGGATGCCCAACGCGCCCAGACGCATGGCGGTCTGCACCGAGCGCTTCATCACCCGGCGGAACGCGACGCGGCGTTCCAGCTGCTGGGCGATATTCTCGGCCACCAGCTTGGCGTCGATTTCGGGCTTCCGGATTTCCACGATGTTCAGGTGCACCTCATCGGAAGTGAACTTCTGCACATCGCTCTTCAGCTTCTCGATGTCGGCGCCCTTCTTGCCGATCACCACGCCCGGACGGGCCGAGTGGATGGTGACGCGGCATTTCTTGTGAGGACGCTCGATCACGATGCGGGAGACGCCAGCGGCCTTCAGCTTGTCGCTGAGATACTCGCGGATCTTGATGTCCTCCTGCAGCAGTTTGCCGTATTCCTTCTTGCCCGCATACCAGCGCGAGTCCCAGGTACGGTTCACGCCGAGGCGCAGTCCGGTCGGATTGACTTTCTGACCCATTAGGCAGCTTCCTTCTTGGCCTTCTTGGCCGCAGCAGGTTTCTTGGCGGAGGTCTTCTTGGCAGCGGCCTTGCCCTTGGTTTCAGGCTTGGCGTCTTCCGCCTTCTCCTCGCGCTTTTCCTCGACCACGATGGTGATCTGGCTGAAGAACTTCTCGATGCCGCCGGCGTTGCCACGGGCGCGCGCATGGAAGCGCTTCATCACCAGGTTCTTGCCGACGCTGGCTTCCTTGACCACAAGGTCATCCACATCCAGGTCGTGATTGTTCTCGGCATTGGCGATGGCCGACTGCAGGGTCTTCTTGACCACGCCGGCGATGCGCTTCTCGGAGAAGGTCAGCACATTCAGCGCATTGTCGACCTTCTTGCCGCGAATCTGCTGGGTGACAAGATTAAGCTTGCGGGGGGAGACGCGGATATTGCGGGCAATCGCCATCGCTTGATGGTCGCCCAGAATGCGCGCGCGAGACTGCTTACCCATTAGGCCCTCTTCGCCTTCTTGTCGCCGCCGCCGGTGTGGCCGTGAAAGGTGCGGGTGGGCGAGAATTCGCCCAGCTTGTGACCGACCATGTCCTCGGTGACCAGCACGGGGATGTGCTTGTGGCCGTTGTAGACGCCAAAGGTGACGCCCACGAACTGCGGCAGGATGGTGGAACGGCGCGACCAGGTCTTGATCACATCCTTGCGGCCGGACGAGCGCGCGGCTTCCGCCTTCTTGAGCAGATAGCCGTCTACGAACGGGCCTTTCCAGACTGAGCGGGTCATGTGCTTGCCTTGCCTTTGCGGGTGCGCACGATAAACTTGGTGGTGCGCTTGTTGACGCGGGTTTTCGCGCCCTTGGTGGGCTTGCCCCAGGGCGTGACCGGATGACGGCCGCCCTTGGTGCGGCCTTCGCCGCCGCCATGGGGATGGTCGATCGGGTTCATGGCGGTGCCGCGCACGGACGGGCGACGGCCCTTCCACACATTGCGGCCGGCCTTGCCCAGGATCTCGTTCATATGGTCGGGATTGGAAACCGCGCCGACCGTGGCCATGCAGGTCAGCGGGATTTTGCGCACTTCCGACGAATTGAGACGCACCAGCGCATAACCGGCGTCGCGGCCCAGATACTGGGCATAGGCGCCGGCGGAACGGGCCACCTGCCCGCCCTTGCCGGGCTTCATCTCGATATTATGGACGATGGTGCCCACCGGCATGGCGCCGAGCGGCATCGCATTGCCCACCTTCACATCGACCTTGTCGCCCGACACGACCGTATCGCCAACATTCAGGCGCTGCGGCGCCAGGATGTAGGACTGGGTGCCGTCCTTGTACTTGATCAGCGCGATGAAGGCCGTGCGGTTTGGGTCATATTCCAGGCGTTCCACGACCGCCGGATCGTTGAAGCGGGCGCGCTTGAAGTCGACCAGGCGATAGCGCTGCTTGTGACCGCCGCCCTGCCAGCGCACGACCACACGACCGGTGTTGTTGCGGCCGCCCTTGGAGGTCTTGCCTTCGGTCAGCGACTTGACGGGACCACCCTTGTGCAGGCTGGAACGGTCGATCAGCACCAGCTGGCGCTGGCCATTGGTATTGGGCTTGTAGGTTTTCAGAGCCATGGCTTAGAGACCCGTGGTGATGTCGATCTGGTGGCCCTCTTCCAGGGTCACGATCGCTTTCTTGATGTCGGAACGCGTATAGGCGCGGCCGCGCGACGCCTTGCGCTTGCCCTTCACGATCACCGTGTTCACCGCCTTGACCTTGACCTTGAACAGGTCGGACACGGCCTTGGCGATCGCCGGCTTGGTGGCGTCGAGCGTCACGCGGAACACGACCTGGTTGGCTTCGGTCATGCGGGTGGCCTTTTCGGTGATGACCGGGGCCAGGATCACGTCATAGTTGATGCTCATGCCAGGCGCGCCTCGATCGCTTTGACGGCGGCAGTGGTGAGAACCAGCTTGTCGCTCTTCATGATGTCGTAGACGTTGATGCCGGCCACGGGCAGCAGCGCCACATCAGCCAGGTTGCGGGCCGAAAGCTGGAAGTTCCTGTCGAACTCGCCATCCACCACCAGCGCGCGGCCGACATTCAGCGCGCCGAACTGCTTGGCCAGCGCCGCCGTCTTGATATCCTTCGACTTGGCTTCGTCCAGCACCACGATGGCGCCGTCCTTGGCCTTGGAGGAAAGAGCGTGGCGCAGGCCCAACGCCTTCACCTTCTTGGGCAGGTCGAATTCGTGAGAATGGTTGACCGGACCCATGGCCTTGGCGCCGCCCACGAACAGCGGAGCCGAACGGGCGCCATGACGAGCCTGGCCGGTGCCCTTCTGCTTGTAGAGCTTCTTCTTGGTGCGGTTGATTTCGCCGCGGGTCAGCACCTTGTGCTGGCCGCTGCGGCGCTTGGCGAGCTGCCATACCACCACGCGCTGGATCAGATCCTGGCGCGGTTCCAGGCCGAAGATGGCGTCGTTGAGTTCAACGTCGCCGGCGGCCTTGTTGTCGAGATTGAGGACTTTGGTCTTCATGGATCTTAGGCCTCGGCCTTCGGTTCTTCAGCAGCAGGAGCCGCAGCCGCGCCCGCGCGCTTCTTCACGGAAGCCGGCATCGGCACATCCTTGTGAGGGCGCTTGACGGCGTCGCGCACCATCACCCAGCCGCCCTTGGAGCCCGGCACGGCGCCGCGGATCATGATCAGGCCGCGTTCGACATCGACTTTGGCCACTTCCAGATTCTGGGTGGTGACATTGTCGACGCCATAATGGCCGTGCATCTTCTTGTTCTTGAAGGTCTTGCCCGGGTCCTGGCGGCCGCCGGTACCACCGAGCGAACGGTGGCTGATCGACACGCCATGGCTGGCTTCCAGACCGCGGAAGTTCCAGCGCTTCATCGCGCCGGTGAAACCGCGGCCGATGGTGACGCCGGTGACGTCGACCTTCTGGCCGGCGACGAAATGGTCGGCCTGCAGCTGATCGCCGACTTCCAGCAGGTTCGCGGAATCGACACGAAACTCTGCCAGTTTCCTTCTGGGCTCGATTTCAGCCTTTGCGAACTGGCCGCGTTCCGCCTTGTTGGCGTTCTTCGGCTTGGCAAAGCCCGACCCGAGCTGGATGGCGGTGTAGCCGTCCTTCTCCTGGGTACGGACAGCCGTGACGGCGCAGCCGTCCAGCTTGAGGACCGTGACCGGGACATGGGTGCCGTCTGCCAAGAACAGACGGGTCATGCCCACCTTCTGCGTGATGACGCCTGTGCGCACCTGACGCTCCTTACAACTTGATCTCGACGTCCACACCGGCAGCCAGGTCGAGCTTCATCAAAGCATCGACGGTCTGCGGGGTGGGCTCGATGATGTCGAGCAGACGCTTATGCGTCCGGATTTCGAACTGTTCGCGGCTCTTCTTGTCGACATGGGCGGACCGGTTCACGGTGAAGCGCTCGATGCCGGTGGGGAGCGGAATGGGGCCCCTCACCTGCGCGCCGGTGCGCTTGGCGGTGTTGACGATTTCCCGCGTCGAATTGTCGAGAATCCGGTGATCGAAGGCCTTGAGCCGGATGCGGATATTCTGACTTTGCATTCTACACTCTCCATGGCCGGCCTTGAGCCGGCCATCCAACTTCTTCTTTCACCAGATCCCCTTCCCTCGGTTCGCTGACGCGAACCTCGCCGGGGATGACCGCTACGCGGTCACTTCAGAATTTTCGCCACGACGCCGGCGCCGACGGTACGGCCGCCTTCGCGGATGGCGAAACGCAGCTTCTCTTCCATCGCGATCGGCACGATCAGCTCGACTTCCACCGACACATTGTCGCCCGGCATCACCATTTCCGTGCCCGCCGGCAGCTTGACGATGCCCGTCACGTCGGTGGTGCGGAAATAG
>DASZVQ010000014.1:0-3208 GCA_035547275.1 Rhizomicrobium sp. | reverse complement strand
AGACCTGGACAGCCTGCGCAAGGGCGCCGTGGCGAGCGACGGCATCATTCACCTCGCTTTCAACCACGATTTCTCGAAATTCGCCGAGAACGGCCAGCTCGACAAGCACGCCATCGAGGCGATGGGCGCGGCGCTGGAAGGCACGGGCAAGCCCTTCATCGTCACTTCGGGCACGCTGCTGCTGGCACCGGGGCGGCTGGCGACGGAAAAAGACAGCGTCATGCCGGGGCTGCCGCGGGTATCGGAATCCGCCGGGCTGGCATTCGCCGCGCGCGGCGTGCGCGCCATGGCGGTGCGCCTGCCCCAGGTGCATGGCGGTGACGGCAAATGCGGCCTGGTCGGATACCTGCTCAATATCGCGCGGGAGAAAGGCGTCTCGGCCTATATCGGCGATGGCGGTAACCGCTGGTCGGGCGCGCACCGTCTGGACGTGGCGCGGCTGTATCGGCTGGCGCTGGAGAAGGGAAAGGACGGGACCAGCTATCATGCGGTGGCGGATGAAGGCGTCACCGCGCGCGACATCGCCGAAATCATCGGCCGCACCGCCAGCCTGCCGGTGGTCTCAATCACGCCGCAACAGGCGGGCGAACATTTCGGCATGATGGCGATGTTCGCCGGCCTGGATGGCGCCGCATCCAGCGCCCTGACCCAGCAATGGCTGGGATGGAAGCCCACCCAGATCGGGATGATCGCCGATATCAGCCGGCCGGGCTATTTCGATGTCTGAGCCACAGGACTGACGCGGCGGGCGCCGGCATCAGTCGCCGGTCGCCTTCAGCAGCTTCTTGTCGAAGACCTTCAGCACCTGGGCCAGCTCGTGGCCGCGCTTGAGAATCAGTCCGCCGGCGGCGATGACGCTGTACTGGCCCTGTTTGGCTCGCAGCCTGGGGCGCTTTTCGATTCGGAACAGCGGCATTTCGCTGGCGCGACGGAAAACCGAGAAAACCGCTACCTCTTCCAGGAAATCCAGCGCGTAATCACGCCATTCTCCGGCCGCGACCATGCGGCCATAGACGGTGAGGATTCGGTTGAGTTCCGGGCGGTCGAAGGTGATCTGCGGCAGGCTTGCCGGGGTAACGGCCTGGGTCTGCGCCAGGCCGTGGAGCGATATGGGTTCTTCCACCATCCGAAAGCGATGATGAGGCCGATGGTTAGCCGTGCGCAAGGGTTATGTGACAGAAATCCTGTCGCCGCTGTCATGCAACCCTGCCCTGAAATGGTCACGATTGGGTCAAGCGCTGGCCGCTTTCGGGGCCGATCCTTCGATCGTCGGTTGGCGTGAGGCGGTTCGGATTAACAAGCCCCCCAGCCCCTTTCCGGGTCGCATCCGCCAACCGACAGTTTCCCAAAATCGAGAATCAGCGGCGAAGCGAGTTCACAAATTCGCGTATCCAGGCCGCATACTGCCCGAACAGCCCGCCCACCGCGCCGATCAGCGCCGCGACCATCACCCCCCAGGGCAGGAAGCGGTCAGGATGATCGCCCAGGAAATTGGCCGTGCCCACCGCCGTCAGGCCACAGGCCGCGCCGATCACCAGCCCGCCCAGCGCGCCTTTGACATAGCCGCGCGCCAGATCGCGCGCGTAGAGCAGCGCCGCCGTGCCGGCGATCATCATCACCCCGAACAGGCCGAAATGGATGTCCAGAACCGGGCGGTAATGTCCCGCCGTCATGAAGGCGGCTTCCAGCACGATCCCCACCACCAGGGCGCGGTCGAGGATTTTGATGTCGATCAATGTCCTTGCGATCTTCTTCATGGCCCTTCTTTCATGGCGTGAAGGGTAACGCGGTTAACCCGCCCTGGCCACGCCCCGAACTTGCGGGAAAATGGCGATTTCTCTAAGCAGGCCCCCATGGCGGACGAGATGTTCCTGCGCGATCTCTGGTACATGCCGGCGCTGGGCTCGTCGCTGGGCCGGGGCCAGATGCGCCGCGAGATGCTGCTGGGCGAGCCCGTGCTGCTGGGCCGCGACCATGCCGGCACCGTATTCGCCCTGCGCGACATCTGCCCCCATCGCGGGGTGCCGCTGTCGGCCGGGCGGATCAAGAACGACCAGACGGTGGAATGCCCCTATCACGGCTGGCGCTTCCGCAAAGATGGCGTGTGCAGCGCGATTCCGTCACTGGTGCCGGGCCAGGATTTCGAGCCGGAAAAGATCAAGGTGCGCAGCTATCCGGTGCGCGAGCAGGACGGGCTGGTGTGGGTCTATATGGCGGCCAGGCCGGGGGCTGAACCGCGCAGCGAACCGCCCAAGGTGAGCCATGCCGATCCCCGCGTGCGCTGGCACGAGACACAGACCTTTCACTGTTCGGTCGATCACGCCGTGATAGGACTGATGGACCCGGTGCATGCGGCGTTCGTGCATGACCACTGGTGGTGGAAGCGCACGCCGCGGGTGAAGGAGAAGAAATACGAGGCCCTGCCCAACGGCTTCGTGATGAGCAAACACGCGCCGTCCAAGCCTTTCTATTCCCTGCTGGGCGAAGTCTCGACCGAGATCACGTTCGAGTTGCCGTCAACGCGGTTCGAGACCGTGGAAGGCAGGCTGTTCGGCAAGCCATTCAAGGTGATCGGGCTGACGGTGTGCACGCCGCGCGACGAACACACCACCGACACCATCCAGGTATTCTACTGGCCGCGCTGGCTGGGCTTCCTGAAACTGTTCTTCGACCTGGCGGGGCGGACCTTCATCGCCGACGACCGCAAGATGGTCGAACTGCAGCGCGAGGGACTGAAGTTCGATCCCAACCTGATGCTGATCCAGGACGCCGACCAGCCGGCCATCTGGTATCACCGGGTGAAGAAGGCCTGGGCGGAGTCGGTGGCGAACGGGACGACGTTCGTTAACCCCGTGCAGGGGCGTGTGTTACGCTGGAAGAGCTAGGTCTCAAACGTCAGGATATCCCCCGGCTGGCAGTTCAGCGCCGCGCAGATCGCTTCCAGGGTTGAGAACCGGATCGCCTTGGCCTTGCCGGTCTTGAGCACCGACAGGTTGGCCAGGGTGATGTCCACCTTCTCCGCCAGTTCGGTCAGGGTCATGCGCCGCTGGTAGAGCATGTCATCCAGCTTCACCACAATCGCCATCAGATGGTGCCTTCCAGCTCGGCCCGCATCTCGGCGCCATGGCGGAAGATCTGCGCCAGCACGAATACCAGCATCGCCGTGAACAGCCCGGTCAGCGACAGGTCGAAACCGATTTGCAGATGG
>DASZVQ010000013.1:0-3381 GCA_035547275.1 Rhizomicrobium sp. | reverse complement strand
ACCAGCACGCGCAGGGTGCGCACCTTGTCGGCGGGCACATCGAGGCGCACCGGCAACTTGTCGCCCGGAACGCCAATCACCTTGACCACCCGGGCGGGCACGCCCCCAAAATCCAACAGCAGGTCGCGCGCGATGCCGACCCGGTTCATCACCTTGATGGTATAGCCATTGCGGACCGCGCCGTCCGCCAAGGTGACGAAATCCGGGTTGCGGTCGCGGATCACATCCAGTTCCACGGTGCGGCGCGTCGCCATCGAATACAGCATCACCGAGCCGACAATGGCCAGCACCACGGCATACAGGACGGTGCGCGGACGAAGGAAACGGAAGCCGGTCGGCTCGCCACGGCGGCGGCGCGCGATATTGGCGTCGGTATCATAGGCGATCAGGCTCAGCGGCCGGCCGATGCGGCGCATCACGTCGTCGCAGGCGCCGACGCACAACCCGCAATTTATGCATTCCAGCTGCGCCCCATCGCGGATATCGATCCCCATCGGGCAGGCAGCAACACACTGGTTGCAATCAATGCAGTCGCCGCGGCCTGCCCAGGGCTGACCTTTCTTGTGCGGGCCACGCGGCTCGCCCCGGTCAGAACGATAGGTCACCGCCAGGGATTCGCGATCCATCATGGCGCCCTGGATACGCGGCCAGGGGCACATATAAGTGCAGACCTGCTCGCGCATGAAGCCGCCGAACACATAGGTCGTGAAGGTCAGCCCCGCGATGGCCGCATAGGCGGAGATGCTGGCCGTGCCGGTGACCAGCTGATGCAGCAGCGTCGGCGCGTCGTTGTAATAGAATACCCAGGCGCCGCCGGTGGCGACGGCGAACAACAGCCAGACCGCATGCTTGGCCGTCCGCTTGAGGATTTTCGAAGCCGTCCAGGGCGCCGCGTCCAGGCGGATGCGGGCGGCGCGATCGCCTTCGATGCGGGCTTCCACCCAGATGAACAGGTCGGTCCAGACCGTTTGGGGACAGGCATAACCGCACCACAGGCGCCCGAACAGCGAAGTGACCAGGAACAGCGCCACCGCCGACAGGATCAGCAGACCGGTGATGTAAAAGGTTTCCTGCGGCCAGATCTCGATGAAGAAGAAATAAAAGCGCTCATGCGCAAAATCGACCAGAACCGCCTGGTCCGGCAGTGAAGGGCCGCGGTTCCAGCGTATCCAGGGCACCAGATAATAAATCGACAGGGTGACCGCCATCACCGCCCATTTGAGGTTGCGGTAAAGGCCGCCGACCTCCTTGGGATAGATCGGCACCCGCGACTTGTAGAGCTTGCGGTTCGCGGCGCTGTTCGTCGCGGTGGCGTCCGAACGGGCCACGCCTTCGGCGGCCTGTTCTTCCGTCTCGCGCATCTTGATGACGGTATGCATGCCCATGCCTTTGCCTATTCGCCGCCACCCAGGCTATGGACATAGACCGCCAGCGACTTGATGGTCTCGGGCGACAATCGCCCGCGCCAGGTCGGCATCACGCCGCCATGGCCGTTCCAGATCTGGTCGGAAATATCCTCGCGGCGCGGGCCATAGAGCCACTCATTGTCGGTCAGGTTGGGCGCGCCATAGGCGCGATTGCCCTTGCCAGCCGGTCCATGACAGGCAGCGCAATTGTCAGCGAAAAGCTGGGCCGCACGCTTCACCGCGCGGAGATCGGCCGGCCGCCCGGACAGATGCACGACATATTCCGTCAGGTCGCTGATCTGCTCCGGCTTCAGCATGCCGTCGCGGCCGAAGGACGGCATCTGGGACTTGCGGGTATCTTCCGCGCCCGCGCGAACGCCCACCGTGATGGTGTGCTGGATGTCGGAAAGGCTGCCCCCCCACAACCAGACATCGTCATTGAGATTGGGATAGCCATGCGCGCCCTGCCCACCCGAGCCATGGCAGGGTGCACAATTGTCGCCAAAAGCCGCCTTGCCTTCCGCCATGGCGAACTGCAACAGCGCCGGATCGGACTGAATCCGCGCCAGCGAGGCATTCGACAAAGCCTGCTCGCGTCCGGCGCGCGCGGTCTTCAGCGCCGCCACATTGGCGGTGACCTCGTCACGCTGGGAATGGTTCAGAAGGCCATGGGTATAACCGGTGATCCCCGGCCAGGCCGGATAGACGATCCAGTAGCCGACCGCCCAGACGATGGTGGCGAGGAAAATTCCCACCCACCAGCGTGGCATGGGCGTATCCAGCTCCTTGATGCCGTCCCATTCATGACCCGTGGTCTCGGTGCCCGAAACTTCGTCAATGTCCTTCCTGGCCATCACAGAATCTCGTCTTCAAGAGGAATGCGCGCCGCCTTCTGGAACTTGGCCCGGTTCTTGGGCCAAAGCGCGTAGACGAAGACGACGGCGAACATCAGGGTGAAATAGACGGCGCCCCAGCTCTGCGCGAAGGCGAGCACATCTTCATAAGCCCAGCGTTCCATTTCTATCTCCGGTTCTCAGGCGCGTTGGCGCGATAGGTCTTGAAGTCGACCATGGTGCCCAGAACCTGCAGATACGCGATCAGCGCATCGGCCTTGGTGATGTGGCCCGTGCGGCCGGCAAAGTCGCGAACCGCCGCGGTGGGATAGCGCTTCTTGAATTCCGCGACGGCATCAGCATCAGGATCGTCCTGCGCTTCCAGGTCTTGCCTGGCATGGGCGATCTGGGCGTCCGTGTAAGGCACGCCCACGGCGCGATTGGCCTTCAGCATGGCCTGGACGTCGCGATAGTCGAGGTCGGTATTCTCCAGGAAGGCATAGGGCGGCATGATCGATTCCGGCACCACCGAGCGCGGATCGGCCAGATGCTGGCGATGCCACTCGTCGGAATACTTTCCGCCGACGCGGGCCAGGTCCGGGCCGGTACGCTCCGATCCCCACAGGAAGGGGTGGTCGTACATGCTTTCCGCCGCCAGGCTGTAATGGCCATAGCGCTCGACCTCGTCGCGCAGCGAGCGGATCATCTGGCTGTGACAGACGGTGCAGCCTTCGGCGACATAGATTTTCTGGCCTTCGAGCTCGAGCGGGGTATAGGGCCGCACGCCGCTGACCTTCTCCACCGTGCCGCCCACCCAGAAAAGCGGGGCGATTTCCACCGCGCCGCCGATGGCAACCACGATCAGAATGCCGATCAGCAGCAGGATGGAATTCCGTTCCAGGATCTCGTGCTTCATTGTGCGGCCTCCACCGCGAGAGCAGCAGGCTGCGCGGCGACAACGGGCGCGCCCTGACGGACCGTGCGCCACAGGTTGAAGACCATGATCAGAGTGCCCAGCAGGAACAGCCCGCCACCGATCGCCCGGATGATGTAGTAGGGATGCATCGCCTGCACGGCTTCGACGAAGGAATATTCCAGGAAGCCGTACTCGTTATAAGCCCGCCACATCAGGCCCTGGGTGA
>DASZVQ010000012.1:0-1563 GCA_035547275.1 Rhizomicrobium sp. | reverse complement strand
ATGCGCGAGGAACAGAAGGCCAAAGGCCAACCCATGCGCTATGACGGCCGCTGGCGCGATCGCGCGCCCGGCCCGGCCGAGGATGGCAAGCCCTTTGTCGTGCGCATCAAGGCGCGGCACGACGGCGAGACCATCGTGCAGGACACGGTGCTGGGCGATGTGCGCTTCGAGAACACCCAGCTGGACGACATGGTGCTCCTGCGCAGCGACGGCACACCGACCTACATGCTGGCGGTGGTGGTGGATGATCACGACATGGGCGTGACCCATGTGATCCGCGGCGCTGATCACTTGAACAATTCCGCCCGCCAGATGCAGATCCTGGAGGCGATGGGCTGGCCGGTGCCGGTTTATGGCCATCTGCCGCTGATCAATGGTCCCGACGGCGCCAAGCTGTCGAAGCGCCACGGCGCCCTGGCGGTCGAGGCCTATCGCGACATGGGCTATCTGCCCGAGACCATGCGCAACTATCTGCTGCGCCTGGGCTGGAGCCACGGCGATGACGAGATCATCAGCACGGCGCAGGCGATCGCATGGTTCAACCTGGAATCCATCGGCAAGTCGGCGGCGCGGATGGACTATAAGAAGCTGGACAATCTCAACGGCCATTATATCCGCGAGACCAGCGACGAGGTGCTGGCGGCCGAGGTCACCGCCTTCCTGGAGCGGGCCACCCCGCCTCTGCTGCTGTCGGCCACCGCCCGCCAGCGCCTCAAGGCTGCGATGCCGGGACTGAAGGAACGCGCCAAAACCCTGGTCGAACTGGCGACGGGGGCGGAATTTCTGTTCACGGACGGTCCCCGCACGCTGGACGCCGCGGCCGACAAGCTGCTGACGCCGGAAGCGCGCGCCAACCTGGCCGCCGTGCTGCCGGCGCTGGACGCCACCGACTGGACCGCGCCTGCCCTGGAAGCCGCGACCCGCGCCTTTGCCGAGCAAAAGGGCCTGAAGCTGGGCGCCGTCGCCCAGCCCCTGCGCGCCGCCCTGACCGGCAAGACCTCCAGCCCGCCCTTGTTCGACATGTTGGCACTGCTTGGTCGGCAAGAATCCTTAACGCGGCTAAGGGCTTACACGGCTTAGAGATTTGTTATGACGCAATGCCGCAAATGAGGATGACGGGCCTTCAAAACCCCGTCATATTGCAGCGCAAGATACCCGAGGGATAAGGGGAGATTCACCAAATGCGAGAGAGCAAGATCAAGCCGGCCGGCAAAGCCACGCTGAACTATGAGGGCAAGGATTACGAGTATCCGGTCTATGCCGGCAGCCAGGGGCCCAATGCCGTCGACATCCGCAAGCTCTACGACCAGGCCGACATCTTCACCTACGATCCCGGCTTCACCTCCACCGCCTCGACCGAGTCCGCCATTACCTTCATCGATGGCGACAAGGGCGTCCTGCAATATCGCGGCTACAATATCGGCGACCTGGCCGAACACTCCAACTTCCTGGAGACCTGCTACCTGCTGCTGTACGGCGATCTGCCCACCGCGCAGCAGATGGAGAAATTCGACAATTCCATCACCCGGCACACCATGGTGCATGAGCAGCTGGCGAGCTTCT
>DASZVQ010000011.1:0-7125 GCA_035547275.1 Rhizomicrobium sp. | reverse complement strand
CGATGCGCTGAAATTCCTGTTCAAGGAAGTGATCGTTCCGGCCGGCGCCAACAAGGTGATCTTCTTCCTGGCGCCGCTGGTCAGCGTGATGGTGGCCTTCATCGCCTGGGCGGTGATCCCCTTCAACAAGGGCTGGGTGATCGCCGACATCAATGTCGGCATCCTCTATCTGTTCGCGGTCTCGTCACTGGGCGTCTATGGCACGGTGATGGCGGGCTGGGCGTCGAACTCCAAATACGCCTTCCTGTCGGCCTTGCGGGCGGCGGCCCAGATGGTGTCGTACGAAGTCTCCATCGGCTTTGTGATGATCACCGTGCTGCTGTTCGCCGGCTCGCTGAACATTTCCCAGATCGTGCATGCGCAGGAGACGGGGGGAGTGCTGGGGTTCCTGCACTGGAACGTCTTCTCCATCCTGTTCCCGATGCTGGTGATCTTCTTTGTTTCGTCGCTGGCGGAAACCCAGCGCCCGCCCTTCGACCTTTTGGAAGCGGAAAGCGAGCTGGTCGCCGGCTTCTTCGTGGAATATTCCTCCGGGCCCTTCCTGCTGTTCTTCCTGGCCGAATATATGAACGTCATCATGCTCTGCGCCATGATGAGCATCTTGTTCCTGGGCGGCTGGCTGTCGCCCATCAACATCTGGCCGCTGAACATTCCGGTTCTGGGCATCTTCTGGTTCCTCGCCAAGACCGCCTTCTTCTTCTTCATGATGGCGATGGTGAAGGCGATGGTGCCGCGCTACCGTTATGACCAGCTGATGCGGCTGGGCTGGAAAATCTTCCTTCCGACATCCCTTGGCTGGGTGGTCCTGACCGCGGTCTGGGTCGCCTTTGTCAGACCGCTGCTTTAGAGGCACCCCATGGCTTCGCTCGACCGCACCGCGCGCCAGATTTTCTTCGTGGAGTTCATCAAGAGCTTCGTGCTCACGATGCGCTATTTCTTCGCGCCCAAGGCGACCTTGAATTATCCGTTCGAGAAGGGCCCCCTGTCGCCGCGCTTCCGCGGCGAACATGCGCTGCGCCGTTATGCCAATGGCGAGGAACGCTGCATCGCCTGCAAGCTGTGCGAGGCGATCTGCCCGGCCCAGGCGATCACCATCGAGGCTGAGCCGCGCGAAGACGGCTCGCGCCGCACCACCCGCTACGATATCGACATGGTGAAGTGCATCTATTGCGGCTTCTGCCAGGAAGCCTGCCCGGTGGATGCGATCGTGGAGGGGCCGAACTTCGAATTCTCCACCGAGACGCGCGAAGAACTTTACTATGACAAGGCCCGGCTGCTCGCCAATGGCGACCGCTGGGAGCCCGAAATCGCCCGCAACCTGGAACTGGACGCGCCTTACCGCTAGGCCAACGAGAAACCGATGCTTGCAGCGCTCGCCTTCTATCTCTTCGCCGCGATCCTGATTGCCTCCGCGGTCATGGTCATCGCCGCCAGGAACCCCGTGCATTCCGTGCTGTTCCTGATCCTGGCCTTCTTCAATGCCGCCGGCCTGTTCGTACTGGCGGGGGCGGAGTTCCTGGCCATGATCCTGGTCGTGGTCTATGTCGGCGCCGTCGCCGTGCTGTTCCTGTTCGTGGTGATGATGCTCGACATCGATTTCGCCGAGCTGAAGCGGGGCACGTTGCAATATCTGCCCTTCGGCGTCTTGATCGGTCTGATCCTGGTGGCCGAGCTTTTCATGGCCGGCAGCGTATGGGTTCTGAAGCCCGCCGCCAGGATGGCGCTGGCCAATGCCACGCCGGTTGGCGTCACCAACACCGCCGCGCTGGGGCGCATCCTCTACACCGATTATGTCTATTACTTCCAGATCGCGGGGCTGGTGCTGTTGGTCGCCATGATCGGCGCCATCGTGCTCACCTTGCGCTCGCGGCCGGGCGTGCGCCGCCAGGTGATCGCGGTGCAGAACGCGCGCACCGCCGCCATGGCGGTCGATATGGTCGACATCAAGCCGGGCCAAGGGGCATGAGACGGGGTGCGTGACATGGAAATCGGATTGACGCATTACCTGACGGTCGCCGCCATCCTGTTCACGGTGGGCGTGCTGGGCATTTTCCTGAACCGCAAGAACATCATCATCATCCTGATGTCGGTGGAGCTGATCCTGTTGGCCGTGAACCTCAACTTTGTCGCCTTCAGCGCCTATCTGGGCGATCTGGTCGGCCAGGTGTTCGCATTGTTCATTCTGACGGTCGCCGCCGCCGAGGCGGCGATCGGTCTTGCCATCCTGGTGGTCTACTTCCGCAACCGCGGGACCATCGCGGTGGAAGACGTGAATTTGATGAAGGGCTGAGAATGTACGCCGCGATCGTCTTTCTTCCCATTATCGGTTCGGCCATCGCCGGCCTGTTCGGCCGCGTGATCGGGGCCCGCCTCAGCGAGCTGGTCACCACCGGTCTGTTGTTCGTCTCCGCCGCCCTGTCGGTGGTGGCCTTCAATGACGTGGCGCTAGAGGGCCACAGATACATTATTCCGATCCTGCCCTGGATTCATTCCGGCGCCTTCGTTGCCGACTGGACGGTGCGGATCGACAGCATCACCGCAGTGATGCTGGTGGTGGTGACGGGCGTCTCTTCGCTCGTGCACCTCTATTCGATCGGCTATATGGCGGAAGATCCGCATCGCCAGCGTTTCTTCTCCTACTTGTCGCTGTTCACCTTCGCCATGCTGATGCTGGTGACCTCCAACAACTTCCTGCAGCTGTTCTTCGGCTGGGAAGGGGTGGGCCTGGCCTCCTATCTGCTGATCGGCTTCTGGTATACGCGCCCCTCCGCCAATGCCGCGGCGATGAAGGCCTTCATCGTCAACCGCGTGGGCGACTTCGGCTTCGCGCTGGGCATCTTTGGCGTCTGGGCGATCTTCGGCACGTTGGACTTTGACGCGGTGTTTGCCGCCGCCCCGCACATGGTCGGAAAGACCATGGTCTTCGCCGGCCATAACGTCGACATCCTGACCACGCTCTGCCTGCTTTTGTTCGTGGGCGCGATGGGCAAGTCGGCGCAGCTCGGCCTGCACACCTGGCTGCCCGACGCCATGGAAGGCCCCACGCCGGTCAGCGCGCTGATCCATGCCGCCACCATGGTGACGGCGGGCGTGTTCCTGGTCTGCCGCTGCTCGCCCATGTTCCAGCTCTCGCCCACGGCGCTGGAATTCGTCACCTTCATCGGCGCCACCACCGCCTTCTTCGCGGCGTCCGTCGGCCTGTTCCAGAACGACATCAAGCGGGTGATTGCGTACTCGACCTGCTCGCAGCTGGGCTACATGTTCGCCGCCGCCGGCGTGTCGGCCTACAACGCCGCCATGTTTCATCTCTTCACCCATGCCTTCTTCAAGGCGCTGCTGTTCCTGTCGGCGGGAGCGGTGATCCATTCCATGCATCACGAACAGGACATGCGGAAGATGGGCGGCCTGGCCAAGGCCATTCCCTTCACCTGGGCGATGATGCTGATCGGCAATCTGGCGCTGACCGGCGTGGGCATTCCCTATCTGGGCATCGGCCTGGCCGGCTTCTATTCCAAGGATGCCATCATCAATTCCACCTATGTGGGCCATAATGGCATGGCGACCTATGCCTTCACCCTGCTGGTGGTGGCGGCGGGCATGACCAGCTTCTATTCCTGGCGTCAGTTCCTGATGACTTTTCATGGCCGCTATCGCGGGCTGGATCATCAGCATCTGGAACATGCGGATGAAGCTGCCCATGCCCATGACGAACCGATGGATGGCCATGACGATCACGCCCACGGCCATGACGATCATGGACACCATGCCCCCAAGCTGGAAGAGGTGCATGAATCCCCGCTGGTGATGCTGGTGCCGCTTGGTGTGCTGGCGCTGGGCGCGGTCTTCGCCGGCATGGCCTTCACCCATTACTTCCTGGGCGAGGGCGCCCAGGCTTTCTGGAACGCGTCGATCTTTGTGGGCAAGGGCGCGGAAGGCGGACTGCCCATGTGGGTCGAGCTGGCGCCGCTGACCGTCACCATCATCGGCTTCCTGATCGCCTTTTATTACTACATCCTGCATCCCGAGCTGCCCAGGAAGATCGCGGCGCGGCGCGGCCTGCTCTACCTGTTTCTTTACAACAAGTGGTACTTCGACGAGCTGTATGACTTGCTGTTCGTGCGTCCCGCGCTGTGGCTGGGCCGCTTCCTGTGGAAGCGTGGCGACGGCACGGTGATCGACGGGCTGGGGCCGGACGGGATCGCGGCGCGGGTGCTGGATGCCAGCCGCGGCGCGGTGCGCCTGCAGTCCGGCTATGTTTATCATTATGCGCTGGCGATGCTGTTGGGTGTGGTCGCGCTCGCCACCTGGTTCATGGTTTCCGGAGGTGCGCTGTGAGCCTGCCGCTGCTTTCGCTTTGCACCTTCGTGCCGCTGATCGGCGCGCTGGCCATCCTGCTGATGCCGTCGCCGTCCAACACCCGCTGGATCGCGCTCATCACCACCATCGTGACCTTTGCCCTGTCGCTGCTGGTATGGGCGAATTTCGATCCCGCAAATCCCGGCTTCCAGCTGGTCGAGAAGTACAACTGGCTGGGTGGCGGCATTTCCTATCACATGGGCGTGGACGGCATTTCCATGCTGTTCGTGGTGCTGACCGCCGGCCTGATGCCTTTCTGCATCGCCGCCAGCTGGGAATCGGTTGAGACCCGCGTCGCCGAATATATGGTCGCCTTCCTGGTGCTGGAGACCATGATGATCGGGGTGTTCTGCGCGCTCGATCTGGTGCTGTTCTATGTGCTGTTTGAAGGCGGCCTGATTCCGATGTTCCTGATCATCGGCATCTGGGGCGGCAAGCGGCGTGTCTATGCCAGCTTCAAATTCTTCCTCTACACCTTTGTCGGCTCGGTGCTGATGCTGCTCGCGATCATGAGCATGTACTGGTATTCGGGCACCACCGACATCGCCGCCCTGTTGTCGGGTGTGCACTTCCCCGCCGCGATGCAGACCTGGCTGTGGCTGGCCTTCTTTGCCAGCTTCGCGGTCAAGATGCCGATGTGGCCGGTCCATACCTGGCTGCCGGACGCCCATGTCGAGGCGCCCACCGCTGGTTCCGTGATCCTGGCCGGTATCCTTCTGAAGATGGGCGGTTACGGCTTCCTGCGCTTCTCGCTCCCCATGTTCCCCTCCGCATCGGAAATGTTCGCCCCGCTAGTCTTCACCCTCTCCATCGTCGCCATCATCTACACCTCGCTGGTGGCGCTGGCCCAGGAGGACATGAAGAAGCTGATTGCCTATTCGTCGGTAGCGCATATGGGCTTTGTCACCATGGGCATCTTCACCGTCACCCATCAGGGCGTGGAAGGCGGCATCTTCCAGATGCTCTCCCATGGCGTGGTGTCGGGCGCCCTGTTCCTCTGCGTCGGCGTGGTCTATGACCGCATGCACACGCGCGAGATCGCGGCCTATGGCGGCCTGGTCAACCGCATGCCGATCTATGCGGCCTGTTTCATGGTCTTCACCCTGGCCAATGTCGGCCTGCCGGGGACCTCGGGTTTCATCGGCGAGTTCCTCACCATGCTGGGCGCCTTCATCCATAACAGCTGGATCGCCATCTTTGCCGCCACCGGCGTGATCCTGTCGGCGGCCTATGCGCTGTTCCTCTATCGCCGCATCATCTTCGGCGCGCTGGTCAAGCCGAGCCTGCAGGCCATTCAGGATTTGACCGCGCGCGAGATCGCTATCCTGGCGCCGCTGGTGGTGATCACCATCGCGCTGGGCGTCTATCCCAAGCCGGTGCTGGATGTGACCACGCCCGCCGTGGCCAAGCTGATCAGCGACAACAAGACGGCGCTGGCGTTGGAACACGTCCATGGAGCGTTCGCGAGAGCGGGAGCGACGACTTCAAAAGTTGCCGAGTTGAACAAGGGAGTGGGCCGGTGAACCTGCAAGCCGATCTTCTGGTTCTTCTGCCCGAGCTGATCCTGGCCATTGGCGCCATGGCGCTGTTGCTGCTGGGCGCCGTCACGGGCGAGAAAAGCGCGCCCGCCGTCTCCTGGGGCGCCATCGCGCTGCTGGCGGCATCGGCCGCCGCCACCGTGATGGGGCCTGACCATGCATCCGCCTTCCACAACGCCTTCGTCGCCGACGGCTTTGCCCGCTTTGCCAAGATCCTGATCCTGATCGGTGCGGCGCTGTCCATCCTGCTGGCGGATGAATTCTTTTCGTCCGTCCAGCTGTCGCGCTTCGAGCTGCCGGTGCTGATGCTGATCGCCACCCTGGGCATGCTCTTGATGGTGTCGTCGGCCAGCTTCCTGTCGCTCTATATGGGGCTGGAGCTGCAGTCGCTGTCGCTCTATGTGCTGGCCGCCTTCAACCGCGACCATCTGCGTTCCACCGAGGCCGGCCTGAAGTATTTCGTCCTGGGCGCGCTGTCCTCGGGCATGATGCTCTATGGCATCTCGCTGATCTATGGCTTCACCGGCACCACCCAATTCTCTGCAATCGCCCAGGTGACCCATGCCGGCGTATCCGGCCTGGGCGTGGTGTTCGGCATCGTCTTCCTGATCGCGGGGCTGGCCTTCAAGGTTTCGGCCGTGCCCTTCCATATGTGGACGCCCGATGTGTATGAGGGCGCGCCCACCCCGGTGACGGCCTATTTCGCCACCGCGGCCAAGGTCGCCGCGCTTTGCCTGTTCCTGCGCGCCATCCTGACGCCGTTCCCCGATCTGCTGCATCAGTGGCGTCAGATCATCATCTTCATTTCCATTCTGTCGATGGCCCTGGGCGCCATCGCGGCCATCGGCCAGAAGAACATCAAGCGCCTGATGGCCTACAGCTCCATCGGCCATATGGGTTATGCGCTCCTGGGGCTGGCGGCGGGCACGTCGCTGGGCGCGCAGGGCGTGCTGATCTACCTGGCCATTTATGTCTTCACCAATCTGGGCGTTTTTGCCGCCATCCAGGCGATGCAGCGCAAGGGCAAGGCGGTCGAGACCATTTCCGACTTGGCCGGTCTGGCGCGCAATGACATCAAGCTGGCCAGCGTCTTCGCCGTGCTGTTCCTCAGCCTGGCGGGCCTGCCGCCGCTGGCTGGCTTCTTTGCCAAATTCTATGTCTTCCTGGCCGCCATCCAAGCCGGTCTGGTGATCCCCGCCGTGATCGGCGTGCTCGCCAGCGCCATAGGCCT
>DASZVQ010000010.1:0-12232 GCA_035547275.1 Rhizomicrobium sp. | reverse complement strand
AGGCGCAACCGCGTGGGGTCGCCGGCGGCGCGCAGCATGGAAACCAGTCTGTCCAAGGCCTTGTCTCACATATAAACATATCTTTATATGCTCAAGCAGAAGGCAATCGCAAGGGGCTGGACTCACGCCCTTGAAAACCGGCAGAACCCGCCCAAATTCGGCAAGCTTGGGAAGGGGTTATGCGCGGGGTGCGGGCGCTTTTTTGGGGAATTATCGGCCTGGTTCTTTGCCAGGCCCTGGCGGGTTGTGCCACCACCGCTCCCTCGGCCGAAGCCCTGGCCAACAACGACCCTTATGAACAGACCAACCGCGAAACCCTGAAGCTCAATGGCAAGATCGACAAATATTTCGTCGTTCCCACGGTGGGCCTTTATTTCCTGCTGGTGCCTGAGCCAGGACGTCGCGGGGTGCACAACTTCCTTGGAAATCTTGAGCTGCCCACCATCTTTGTGAACGACATGCTGCAAGGGGAATTCAGCCGCGCCGGCAAGTCGATCTGGCGGCTGTTCCTCAATACCACTGTTGGATTGGGGGGCTTTCTGGACCCGGCGACCAAAATCGGCATTCCCGGCCATGGCGAGGATTTTGGCCAGACCCTGGCGGTCTGGGGCGTGGATGAAGGACCCTATCTGATGCTGCCGTTCCTGGGACCATCCAATCCGCGCGACGCTGCGGGCCTGGCCGTGGATGTTGCCATGGACCCCACCAACCAGATTCATTTCAAGCAGCATATCTGGTGGGATGGCGGCCGCATTTATTTCACTTTGCTGGATTTGCGGGCCCAGACCTATCAGACCATCCAGGGTATCCAGCGCAGCTCCGTGGATTATTATTCATCCCTGCGCAGCCTGTATCGCCAGATGCGCAACCGGGAAATCCGCAATGGCCGCGCGCCAGGCCAGGATCTCCCCGATTTTTGATGGAAAATCCGTCGTCAAGCCGCCTTGAACTTGCCATTGCAAACCGCGAACATCATAGCCAACAGGAAAGAAGACCGATGAGCCTTTCAAAGCCCCTGATGCGCCGCACCTTTCTGGTGATGGCCGCGCTGGCCGCCAGTCCCGCGCTGCTGGCTGGTCCCGCTTTCGCCGTGCCCAATGTGGCGGAAAGTTTCGTGGACGAGAACATCCACAAGGGCCTGGATATCCTGCGGGACAAGCGGCTTTCCAGCGTGCAGCGGCGCGATCAGTTCGAGGGCCTGCTGCTGTCGCTGGTGGATGTGCGCCGCATCGCGCTGTTCACCCTGGGCCAGTATCGCCGCACCGCCTCGCCCGATGATGTGGAAGCTTTCGTCACCGCGTTCAAGAATTACGCGACCGCCGAATATCAGTCCTATTTCTCCAAATATACCAACCAGACCCTGAAGGTGGTCGGCTCGACCGAACGCACGCCCACCGACTTCATCGTCCAGACCCAGCTGATTGATCCCACAAGCAACCAGCCCCCGGCGGAAGTGGACTTCCGGGTGCGCACCGACACCGGCAAGCCGGTGCTGGTGGATGTGGCCTATCAGGGCATCTGGCTGTCGCTGGAACAGCGTGATCAGTTCGTCGCCTTCCTGGGCCAGAACAATGGCAATGTCAGGAGCCTGGTGGCCCATCTGAGCGATCTGGCCGCCAATCTGGGCAAGCCCGCCAACTGATCGCGCGGATCTTTTGGCCGCTGAGTGCGTCGCGGGTGGTCACGTACGCTAGGTACGCTCCGCGCCCGCTCCTGCTCATCGGCCAAAATCTCTCGCGCTCAGATCTTCTGCTTAAGTTCGAGCAAAACGCTTGTATTTGATCTTGTGCGGCTGATCGGCATCCACGCCCAAGCGCCGCTTCTTGTCGGCTTCATAGTCCTGGAAGTTGCCCTCGAACCATTCGACATGGCTGTCGCCCTCGAAAGCCAGCATGTGGGTGGCGATGCGGTCCAAAAACCAGCGGTCATGGCTGATGATCATGGCGCAGCCGGCGAAATCCTCCAGCGCCGTTTCCAGCGCGCGCAGGGTGTCCACGTCCAGATCGTTGGTCGGTTCGTCGAGCAGGAGCAGGTTGGCGCCCGACTTCAGCATCTTGGCCAGATGCACGCGGTTGCGCTCGCCGCCAGAAAGCTGGCCGACCTTCTTCTGCTGGTCGCCGCCCTTGAAGGCGAAGGCGCCGGTATAGGCGCGGGAGTTGATCTTGGTCTTGCCGAATTCGATGATGTCGGTGCCGCCGGAGATTTCCTCCCACACCGTCTTGTTGGGGTCCAGCGCGTCGCGTGACTGGTCGACATAACCTATCTGTACTGTTTCACCGATACGCAAAGTGCCCGCATCGGGCTTTTCCTGCCCCGTGAGCATGCGGAACAGCGTGGTCTTGCCCGCGCCATTGGCGCCGATCACGCCGACAATGCCGCCCGGCGGCAGCTTGAAGTTGACACCTTCATACAGCAGCCGGTCGCCATAGCCCTTGGCCAGGCCTTCGGCTTCCACCACCACGCCGCCCAACCGTTCGGCGACCGGGATCATGATGGTGGCGGTGGCCTGACGCTGTTCCTGGCTCTTGGCCACCAGTTCGTCATAGCGGTTGATGCGCGCCTGGCTCTTGGCATGGCGCGCCTTGGCCGACTGGGAAATCCATTCCCGCTCGCGCGCGATGGTGCGCTGCTGGGCCGCTTCCTCATTGGATTCCTGCTTCAAGCGCTTTTCCTGCACCACCAGGAAGGACGAATAATTGCCTTCGTGCGGAATGCCCTTGCCGCGGTCCAGCTCCAGTATCCAGCCGGTGACATTGTCCAGGAAGTAGCGGTCATGGGTGACCAGGATCACGCAGCCCTTGTATTCGCGCAGGGTCTGCTCCAGCCAGGCCACCGACTCCGCGTCCAGATGATTGGTGGGTTCGTCCAGGAGCAGGATGTCGGGCGCATCCAGCAACAGCTTGCACAGCGCCACGCGGCGGCGCTCCCCGCCGGACAGGGTTTCGACATTGGCGTCGCCATCGGGACAGCGTAGCGCATCCATCGCCTGCTCCACCTGGCTGTCCAGATCCCACAGGCCCTGCGCTTCGATCTCGTCCTGCAGCCTGGCCATCTCATCGGCGGTCTCGTCGGAATAGTTGGCGGCGATCTCGTTGAAACGGTCGACCAGCGCCTTCTTCTTGGCCACGCCTTCCATCACATTGTCACGGACATTCTTGGTGGGATCGAGCTGCGGTTCCTGCGAGAGATAGCCGGTGCGCACGCCATCCGCGGCCCAGGCCTCGCCCGTGAAATCCTTGTCCATCCCCGCCATGATCTTCATCAGGGTGGATTTGCCCGCGCCGTTGACGCCGACAATGCCGATCTTGGCGCCCGGATAGAAAGAGAGCCAGATACCCTTCAAGACCTGCTTGCCGCCCGGATAGGTCTTGGACAGATCCTTCATCACATAAACGAACTGCGGCCCGGCCATGCTGGGTTCCTTCGGCAAGTGTTAGAGAGACGGGCGGGGTTTTAGCCCACTATCCAGGGCTTTTTAAAGTGCGCTCCGGCGCGCGCCGAGGCTTCTAGAATTTGTATTTCACGTTGCTGAGCACCGACACCGACGTGGCGCCGGGCTGACCCTGGAAATTGGTCTGATAGGCGGCATGAGTCTGCAGCGCCACCGCGCCATTCAGGAAATTGGTGACATAACCCAGCTGGATATCGCTTTCAGCGGCGCGGTTGCCGGCCAGGCCCTGCGATACGATCAGCGGCGGCAGATCGTCTGAAACGGTCAGACCCGTGGCGAAGGAACCGGCCATGCTGGGCGCGGGGCGCGAGAAGGAAAGGCCCAGCGTGTCATCGCCGAACAAACCATGTTTGGCGATGGCGAAAGAATAGGCCTGTTCATGCAGGCTTGCCGGACTGGGCGTGTCGCGCTGGTCGAGCTGCGTCAGGCCCGTGCTGAAGGATGCGGTGGTGACCCAGCCCTGGCCGATGTCCATATGGGCGGAGAAGCCCAGCGCCTGGGTCGATGCCTTGGGGGCGATCGCGGCGGCATTGTCGAAGCCCAGCGGCACGCCATTGCGCTGCGACGTGATGGCGGTGACATCCAGGCCCAGCGCGCTGGAGGCATCCCAGGAAATCCCGCCCAGGAGCGATTTGCTCTGGCTGGCGTCATAGGTCAGCGCCAGGGGGCCGGTGGGCGCCGCGGGATCGAAACTGAAACGATCCAGTCTTTCGCTGTTGATGGCGACGCCGGCGCGCAGGCGCAGATTGGCGGCCGGCATGAACGTGACGCCGCTGTAGCGGCCGCCATTGGCCAGCGACAGATAGGGCGCCGCAACCGGCGCCAGGAAAGGCTGGACTTCGCCGTTATAGGCCAGGAAGCGCGAGGCCACATCCAGGCCGCTGCCGGAATCCAGCGCCAGGTTCGAGGCCAAGAGCGTGCTGGCGGCAAAGGTGGGATTGCCGGTGGAGAGCGCCAGGCCGTTGCCGGTGAAGGCGCCGGCAAAACTGTTCTGCAGCCCGCCATCGGTCAGACCGGGCGCCGACAACTCATAAGCCGAGAGCGCCTTGGCCGCACCGAAGGATTGCAGGCTCGGCGGCAGATCGGCCGCCAGCACGGCACGCGCAAGCAGGGGCAGTGCCACCGCAGACACGGCAGCAAACCCCGCGGCAGAAACCGCAGCGCGCTTGAACCTGCTCATCTTCGAACCCCTTGACGGGGGCCCCTCTGGTACTGGCAAGAAAATACCAGACGGGTGGTTCCGAATCCAAGTGAAACTGCCGTTTTTCTGAGGCTTTCCAGCCACACCGAAGCCCCGCAATGCGGGCAAGGTTTCCGCTTGGCAAAGGCTTTTTATAATAATATTTCAAAGCCGAGACATCATCGTGCCATTCATTGATCTGGGGGGCCATCCCTTCTTTTACGCGCGACAGGGGACCGGAGCGCCCCTGTTGCTGATCGGCGGCACGGGCGGCGACCTGCGCCGGCCGGAGACCCAATTTTCCGGTCCCCTGCCCCAACATTTCGACCTTCTCACCTATGACCAGCGCGGGCTGGGCCAAAGCTGGAAGGGAGACGGCCCCTTTACCATGGCCGATTATGCCGATGACGCCGCCCGGTTGATGGAGGCGGCCGGCTGGACCGATGCTTTGGTGGTGGGCATCTCCTTTGGCGGCATGGTGGCGCAGGAACTGGTGCTGCGCCATCCCGGCAGGGTCCGGCGGCTGGTCCTGTGCTGTACGGCAGCGGGCGGCGCGGGTGGATCGTCCTTCGCCTATCACGCGCTTCCCAAAATGCGTGCCGAGGAGATGGCGGCGCTGAAAGTGAAGCGCTTCGACATGCGCCGCGACGAGGCCTGGATTCAGGACAATGCCGCGGCTTGGCGGATGCTGCTGGCCATGGCGCTGGCCGATCCCTTCCGGGATGAACCCGGACATAAGGAAGGCGCGGCCCGCCAGCTTGCCGCCCGTGCCCAGCACGATACCTGGGAACGCCTGGCCACAATCACCTGCCCGGTGATGGTGATGGGCGGGCGCCATGACGGCGTTGCCGAACCGGAGGTGGTGAAGGCGCTTGCGGCGCGCATTCCAGGTGCGGTCTTGCGCTTCTTCGATGGCGGCCACCTGTTCATGCTGGAAGACCGCGACGCGTTTCCCGCAATGGAAGAATTTCTTTCCCGCTAAGCCGCGCTGACCTTGCGGCCATCCCAGGACGCGCTCATCTCCTCCAGCAGACGCTTGAGGTCACCGGGCTGGAACGGCTTCTGCAGCACCGGGCGGCTGCGATGGCGTTCGGGAATACCGCGCTCGCCATAACCGGTGGCGAAGACAAAGGGGATGTCGCGTCCCGCCAGCATATCGGCGAAATCGAAGACATTGCGGCCGTTGATATGCACGTCCAGAACCGCAAGATCATAATCGGTCTCCCGCGTCAGCGCGTCATCGAGATGGCTGACCACGCCGGCCACGTGATAGCCGAGATCCGCCAGCAGATCCTCAAGGAACAGGGCGACGACGATCTCGTCCTCCACGATCAATACGCGCCGCTTCTGGTTCATCCCGGCCATCCGCTCATGTCAGTTTCATATCCCATTGGCAGACAAGTCCTTCGGGACGGAATTCCAGCAAGACCTTGCCGGAGATTTCACGCTCCAGGCCATGCTCGATCAGTCTGAGACCGAAGCCGCGATGCCGGGGCGGGACGACGGGCGGCCCGCCCTGTTCTTCCCAGGTGAATTGCAAGGTCTTGCCGTCCGGCAGGACGGCCCAGCGCACATGCACCACGCCGGTGGCATTGGAAAGCGCGCCGTATTTTGCGGCGTTGGTGGCCAATTCATGAAAGGCCATGCCCAGCGCCAGGGCGCGTTTGGGATTGAGATGGACGGCCGGTCCCTCGACCTGGAAGCGCATATGCCCGTCCTCGCGCCAGGGCCTGAGCGCGCGGCGCACCACGCCTTCCAGCGAGGCGCCCTCCCAATTGTCGAGCGTGAGCAGGTCATGCTGGCTGGAGAGCGCGAACAGCCGCGCCAGAAAGGCGTCGCGCGCCCCCAGATCCACACCCTTCATGGTCTGGATCGCCATGGCCTGCACCGTGGCCAGCGTGTTCTTGACCCGATGGTTCAACTCGTCCAACAGCAGATTCTGATGCCGCTCGATGCGTCGGCGATGCTCGATCTCCAGGGCCAGGCTGTCCGCGGATTTGGCGCGCTCGCGCTCGGCCTCGAAGGATTCGATGTTGACGACCGCCGAGGCGATCTGGCGTGCCACCAGGGCGGCGAAGTTCTCGAAACTCTCGTCGTTACGGCGGCGATAGGGATTGGCCGCCAGGATCAGCACCCCACGCGGCGCGGCGTCGGCACTGATGGTTAAAGGCAGAAGCATCGCCTCATCCGGCGCATCCGCCCAGGGGCCGCTGGGCAGGTCGCCGAATTTTTCCGCCAGCCGGGTGACATGCCGCCTGGCGCCACCGCGCATCACCTCGCTCACCGGCCAGGGTGTGTTGCCGTCCAGTGTGATGCTATCGGGGGCAGCGGCATGGCCGGCGGCGATGCCGGTGGTGCCGCGCAAGGTGGCGCGGGCTCCGTCTTCCTCGAAGCGATAAATCAGGGCGAAAGGCATATCGCGTGGATCGGTGGCCAGCGCGCGCGCCGACAGGGCAAAAACGTCGCCCACCGTATCGGCATCCCAGGTGCGCGACGCCAGTTCGCGCAACAGCGCCAGACGCCGGCCGCCAATGACCCGGTCGGTGTCGTCGGTGTTGCAGCAAACCAGTCCGCCGATCGAACCATCCTCCGCCGGCACCGGCGAGAAGGAAAATGTGTAATAGGTTTCTTCCGGATAGCCATGGCGCTGCATGATCAGCATCTCGGCTTCCGAATAGCTGGACTCGCCCATCATCGCGGCATGGACGCGCTCGCCGATCTGGTCCCAGATCTCCGGCCAGACTTCGCGGCCTGGCTGGCCCAGGGCGGCGGGATGCTTGCCGCCGATGATCGGCAGATAGGCGTCATTATAAAAATTGATCAGCTCGGGGCCCCACCACACCCACATGGGCTGACGCGAGGCCAGCATGATGCGCAGGCAGGTCCGCAAAACGCGGGGCCAGCTTTCGGGCGGGCCCAGCGAGGTGGCCGCCCAGTTGAAAGCGCGGATGGCCGCGCCCATCTCTCCACCACCGGCCAGGAATTCCGGCGGCGATTTATGCACGAGGGATCTGACTTGGATGACGTTCATACCCGGTGACAGTCCACGGCACTCCCTCCCGACCATCAGCCTCAACGCCGCAGGCGGGGCGGGGTTCCAAAATGGCCAAAGTCAGTGAAGTATTGGGATGTTGACCGGGGAACTTGCTTCGGCTCCGGTTGTTATTGTTTTCACCGTCTCTGTTTCTTCAGGGCCGGCATAATTTCCAATAAGCCTGTCGAACGGGGAGCTTCATGAAAGCCGCCTTGCAGCCGACGTCCAGCCTGGCCCAGGCCTATGCCGCGGTTCGTGCCCATACCGAAGCGCTCACCCGGCCTTTATCGGCGGAAGACAGCCAGCTGCAATCCATGCCGGACGCCAGCCCCGCGAAATGGCACCTGGCCCATACCAGCTGGTTCTTCGAGACCGTGATCCTGGCGAACCGGCCCGGCTACAAGGCTTTCGATCCCCGCCTGGCCTATCTGTTCAATTCCTATTACGAGGCCCTGGGTCCGCGCCATCCTCGTCCGCGCCGTGGTCTTCTTTCCCGGCCCAGCCTGGAAGAAGTCTATGCCTATCGCGCCCATGTCGATGCCGCGATGGCGCAAGCGTGCACCGATCCGGCGCTGCATGAGCTGATCGTGCTGGGGCTGCATCACGAGCAGCAGCATCAGGAGCTGATCCTCACCGACATCAAGCACGCCTTCTTTTCCAATCCGCTGCTGCCGGCCTATCGCGGCGCGGCGCCGGCGCCGCGCCAAGCCCAGCCGCTGGACAGGCTTTCCATTCCCGGCGGCGTGTCATCGATCGGTCATGACGGCTCCGGCTTTGCCTTCGACAATGAAGGCCCGCGCCATCAGGTGTTGCTCAAGCCATTCCGCATCGCCTCGCGCCCCGTCAGCAACGGCGAATATCAAGCCTTCATCGCCGATGGCGGTTACCGGCGGCCCGAATTCTGGCTGTCGGACGGCTGGGCCAGGGTGCAGGAAGAACATTGGGAAGCCCCGCTCTACTGGCTCAAGGACGATGACGGCAGTGAAAGCGTCTTTACCCTGTCGGGCGTTCAGCCTCTCGATATCCATGCGCCGGTCGAACATGTGAGCTTCTATGAAGCCGCGGCCTATGCCACCTGGGCGGGCGCGCGCCTGCCGACCGAGTTTGAGTGGGAAGTGGCCGCGCCGCTTTTCGCCCATGGCGAGGTGTGGGAATGGACCCGCTCGTCCTATGATCCCTATCCGGGCTTCAAGGCCTTTGAAGGCGTGGCGGCGGAATACAATGGCAAGTTCATGATCGGCCAGATGGTGTTGCGGGGCGGGTCCAGCGCCACCCCGCCCGGTCATATCCGCGCCACCTATCGCAATTTCTTTCCGCCGGCGGCGCGCTGGCAATTCTCCGGAATCCGCTTGGCGGAGGATCTATGAGCGCGCCGCGTCATTTGATTGGTTGAGGATATTTGATGGACACGTCTCTCGCACGCCTTCAGCCCTGCTCCCAGGTTGCGAATGAAAGCTTCGCCGACAGTCTGATCGCCGGCCTGGTCAAGACGCCCAAGGAGATCGCCTGCAAATATTTCTACGACGCGGCGGGCTCGCATCTGTTCGAGCAGATCTGCGCGCTGCCGGAATATTACCAGACCCGCACCGAGATGGCGCTCCTGACCCGCCATGCCGGCGAGATCGCGGCCCTGATGGGCGAGAATGTCGAGATCGTGGAATTCGGCGCCGGTTCGCTGCGCAAGGTACGCATTCTGCTGGATGCCATACCCAACATCCATACCTACACGCCCCTGGATATTTCCGGCGACTATCTGGGCGATGTGGTGCGCCAGTTGGCGGCCGATTATCCTATGCTGACCTTGCGGCCCCTGATCGGGGATTTTACCAACCCGCTGGAAATTCCGGCGCTGTCCGGCAATCCGCGCCGTGCTGGATTCTTTCCCGGCTCCACCATCGGCAATTTCAGGCCGGAGGCGGCGGCAAGCCTGCTTCGGCGCATGCGCGCCAGCCTGGATGGCGGCGGATTGCTGATCGGGGTCGATCTGGTCAAGGACCCCGCGCGGCTGCATGCCGCTTATAACGATGCCGCCGGCATCACCGCCTTGTTCAATAAAAATCTGATGGTGCGGGCCAATCGCGAGCTGGGGGCGGATTTCGACGCCGATGCCTTTGCCCATTATGCGCCCTACAATGCCACCGCCCATCGGGTGGAAATGTATCTGGTCAGCCTGAAGCGCCAGAGCGTGACCATCGGGGAGATGCGCTTCGACTTCGCGGCGGGCGAGCCGGTGCATACCGAAGACAGCCACAAATACACGATCGAAAGCTTCCGCGAGATGGCGGCACGCGCCGGCTTCACGCCCCGCGCGGTATGGACCGATGAAGAGCGGCTTTTCTCGGTCCACTGGCTGGAGTCGCGTTAAGTCGCCAATAGCAGGATCGGCTTCCGCCAGCCCTTCAGCACCGCGGTCGCGGTGTTGCCGAAGAACAGGTCTTCGCCCGGCCGCGCCGCAACCCCCATCATGATCATGCTGTAGCTGTGCCGCGCTTCCTTGAGGATGGCGTCAGCCGCCGCCGAGCGCGCGGAGATGTGTGTGCTGACCGTCACGCCATAACGCTCACCCAGCTGGGTCATGTCCTTCAACACGCGCTCTTCCCGCAACCGCGTGCGCGAATGCCCGTCGGTCTGGGAGACGAACAGCACATGCACCCGCGCCCCCGTGGCCCGCGCCAGTGCCAGCGCCAGCTCGGCGGCGCGGCGCGACTGCTGATTGCCATTGACCGGCACCAGGATGCGGCTTTTGGGACCCAGCGTTTCCTTGCAGTTGGCGAACATGATCAGCGGGCCTTGAAAACCGGCGGCGATCTGGGCCAGTTCGGGTGTAAAGCCCCCTTCGTCATCGATGCTGTGCTCCAGGCCGATGAACATCAGGTCATAGCCTTTGCGCGCTTCGTCCCTGACCACTTCGGCCGGCGGGTCCACCGGCACTCGCGCCGTCAGATGCACCTTCTCAGGTTCCGGTTCGGCCTCGTCGTCCTTCACCCGCGCCGCGCTTTTCCTGGCGCCCACTTTCACTTCCCGCGCCAGTGGATCGGCCTTTAGGTCGGCCGCGCTTTCCACGCGCGACTGCGCGCCGGCCATCTCCCGCTGACGGGTGCCGGCGTCGTCGGGCTGTTCGACATGGGTCGCCGTGTCGGTTTCCGCCGGGGCCTTGTCCGCGGGCGGCGTGTTGCCGGCGCGGCGCAGATCGGCGCCCAGTTTCAGGATCGTGACCGGCATCCCTTGCGCGCCCGCCAGAAGGCCGGCAAAACGCGCCGCCGTGCGGCCCACCGGACTGTCATCCACCGCCAGCAGCAGCCGTTCCAGCCGTGGCAGGAAGCCGTGGCTGTCGAGCGTCTCGCGCGCGATGCGGGTTTCCTCATCCTTGCTCATCGGCAGATCGCGCAGCGCGGAACGCAGCATGGGCGGCATGGCCATGGTGGTGATGACCGCCATGGTGACAATCATGGTGTAGAGATTCTGGCTGAGCGCCCCCATCGAAAGCCCGATGGAGGCGACGATCACTTCAGTGGAACCGCGTGCGTTCATGGCGCAGCCCAGCGCGACGCCCTCGCGCCAGCTGAGCCGCCCCAGCATGGCGCCGGCAAAGGCGCCGGAGAATTTCCCCACCGATGCGATCAGGACCAGAAGCGCCGTCAGCGCGACCAGCGTCCCGTCCTTCAGGATCGTGAGATCGGCGGCCAGGCCCGACAGGCCGAAGAAGATCGGCATGAAGAAGGCCGTGATCATGCCGCGCAGCTGGCTCTGGATATGGTCGGTCAGGATGGGCGATTCCCCGATCAGCACCCCGGCCATGAAGGCGCCCAGCACGGTGCGCACGCCCAGAAGCTGGGTGACCTCGGCGAGCACACCCATGATCACCAGAATGGCGGTGACGACGGCGAATTCGCTGCGGAAATTGTCGTTCACCCAGCGGATAATGGAAAAGACCAGCCAGCGTCCGGCGGTGAAGCAGAAGACCAGGAACAGCATCACGCCCATCACCGTCTTGGCCAGACCCGGCCAGTCGATGCCTTCCGGGCCGGAGCCTGTGCCGGCGCCCGCGATGCCAAAAGTGATGGCGATGATCACCCACCCGCAGGTGTCTTCCATGATCGCGGTGGCGACGATGATCTGGCCCAGATTGCGACGCATGAAGTTCATTTCGCGCACCACCATCGCCACGATCTTGATGGAGGAGATGGAAAGCGCGGTGCCCAAAAACAGCGACGGCACCAGCCGGCTGCCGCGGCCGGCGCCATCGAACAGCAGCGCGGGCCCGAACTGGCCCAGCAGATAGCCACAGACGAAGGGAAAAGCGATGCCGCACAGCGCGATGGTTATGGCGGCGGCGCCGGATTTCCGGACCAGCTTGAGATCGGTTTCCATGCCGGTCAGCAGCAAAAGCATCAGGATGCCGATCTGGGACAGGCCGTCGATCATTCCTTTCTGGGCTTCATCACCAGGGAAAAGGAAATGCTGCGCGTCTGGCCACAGCCAGCCGAACAGCGAAGGTCCCAGAACGATGCCCGCCAGCAACGTGCCCATCAGTGCCGGCTGGCCGATGCGCTGCATCCCCTCGCCC
>DASZVQ010000009.1:0-22370 GCA_035547275.1 Rhizomicrobium sp. | reverse complement strand
GGGAATGCGGCCCAAAAGCGCCGACACTTCCGAACCGGCCTGGGTGAAGCGGAAGATGTTGTCGATGAACAGCAGCACGTCCTTGCCTTCCTGATCGCGGAAATATTCGGCGACGGACAGGCCGGTCAGCGCGACGCGCGCGCGCGCGCCTGGCGGCTCGTTCATCTGGCCATAGACCAGGGCGCATTTGGAGCCCGCCGACGAACCCGCCTTTCTGGGGTCGACATTCACGTTGGATTCGATCATTTCGTGATAGAGGTCATTGCCCTCGCGGGTGCGCTCACCCACGCCCGCCAGCACCGAATAACCGCCATACGCCTTGGCGATGTTGTTGATCAGCTCCTGCATGGTCACGGTCTTGCCCACGCCGGCGCCGCCGAACAGACCGATCTTGCCACCCTTGGTGTAGGGGCAGAGCAGGTCGATGACCTTGATGCCTGTGACCAGCACTTCGGCCGCGCCCGCCTGTTCCGAGAAGGTCGGCGCCTCGCGGTGAATGGAGGCGACATGCTCCTGGCTGATCGGGCCGGCTTCGTCGATCGGCTCGCCGATCACGTTCATGATGCGGCCCAAGGTGGCCGGGCCGACCGGAACGCGGATGGGGGCGCCGGTGTCGATCACTTCCTGGCCACGGGTCAGGCCCTCGGTCGTGTCCATGGCGATGGCGCGCACCGCATTCTCGCCCAGATGCTGGGCGACTTCGAACACCAGGCGGACGTTCTTGCCGGTCTTGGCGTCCTTGTTGGTGGTTTCCAGCGCGTTGAGAATGGCGGGCAGTTCGCCTTCGAATTCCACGTCGACGACGGCGCCGATGACCTGGATGAGCTTGCCTTTGGAGTTGGCCATGTTGGATTTCCTTCTTAAACGGCGGCAGCGCCGGAGATGATTTCAATCAGCTCCTTGGTGATCTGCGCCTGACGGGTACGGTTCATCTGAATGGTGAGGGCATTGATCAGGTCGCCCGCATTGCGGGTGGCGTTGTCCATTGCCGTCATCTGGGAGGCGAAGAAGCCGGCCTGGTTCTCGAGCAGGGCGGTGAGCAGCTGCACCGAGATGTTCTGCGGCAGAAGCTCGCCCAGGATCGCATCCTCGTCGGGCTCATAGTCGTAGAACGGCGCGGGGCCGCCGCTGGTCTCGATCTGGGCGGGGATCAGCTGCAGCACGCGCGGCGTCTGGGTCACCACCGACTTGAAGGAGGAATGCACCAGGGTGACGACATCGAATTCGCCATTGGTGTAGGCCGCGAGCACCTTCTGGGCGATGGGCTTCACCAGCGCGAAGGTCGGCGCCTTGATGCCGACTTCATAGGTCTCGATCAGCCGGTTGCCATAGCTGCGGCGCAAGCCGTCGCGGGCCTTCCTGCCAATGGCGATGATCTTGACGTCCTTGCCCGCCGCGATCAGTCCCGCGATCTTCTCGCGCGCGGCGCGGATGATGCTGGAGTTGAAACCGCCGGCCAGGCCGCGGTCCGATGTCGCCACGATGACAAGGTGACGCCGGTCGCTGCCGGTGCCCGCCAGCAGCAGCGGGGCAGACGGGCCCGACACGCCGGCCGCCAGATTGGCGATCACATTCGCCATGCCGCGGGCATAGGGGCGCGCCGCTTCGGCCGCCTGTTGCGCACGGCGCAGCTTCGCCGCCGCCACCATCTGCAGCGCCTTGGTGATCTTCTGCGTGGACTTCACGCTTCCGATCCGGGTTCGCATTTCCTTGACGGATGCCATGGGCGTCCAATCTTCCTTTTAAAGAGCGAGCCCTTAGGCGAACGACTTGGACACTTCGTCCAGCGCCTTCTTCAGCGTGGTTTCCAGGTCCGGGGTCAGCGCCTTTTCCTTGCGGATGCCTTCCAGGAACTGCGGGTAGGAGGCCTTGAGCTTGGACAGCAGGGCATCCTGGAACGCCTGGACCTTGTTGGTCGGGAAGGGGTCCAGATAGCCGCGGGTACCGGCATAGATCACCGCCACCTGTTCTTCCACCGCGAAAGGCTTGTACTGCGGCTGCTTCAAAAGCTCGGTCAGGCGCTCGCCGCGCGCCAGCATCTTCTGGGTGGCGGCGTCGAGGTCGGAGCCGAACTTGGCGAAGGCCGCCATTTCGCGATACTGGGCCAGTTCGCCCTTGATCGGTCCGGCGACGGTCTTCATCGCCTTGATCTGAGCCGAGGAGCCCACGCGCGACACCGAGATACCGACGTTCACGGCGGGACGAATGCCCTGATAGAACAGGTCGGTTTCCAGGAAGATCTGGCCGTCGGTGATCGAGATCACATTGGTCGGAATATAGGCCGACACGTCATTGGCCTGGGTTTCGATGACGGGCAGGGCGGTCAGGGAGCCCGCGCCATTGTCTTCGTTCAGCTTCGCAGCGCGCTCCAGCAGACGGGAATGCAGATAGAACACGTCGCCCGGATAGGCTTCGCGGCCCGGCGGACGGCGCAGCAACAGCGACATCTGGCGATAGGCGACGGCCTGCTTGGAAAGATCATCATAGATGATCAGGGCGTGCATGCCGTTGTCGCGGAACCATTCGCCCATGGCGCAGCCGGCGAACGGCGCCAGGAACTGCAGCGGCGCGGGCTCGGACGCGGTGGCGGTGACGACGATGGTGTATTCCAGCGCGCCCGCATCGGCCAGGGTCTTGACGATCTGGGCCACGGTCGAGCGCTTCTGGCCGATCGCGACATAGATGCAATAGAGCTTGGCCTTCTCGTCGGTGCCGGCGTTGACGGCCTTCTGGTTGATGATGGCGTCGATCGCCACGGCGGTCTTGCCGGTCTGGCGGTCGCCGATGATCAGCTCGCGCTGGCCACGGCCGATGGGGATCAGGGTGTCGATGGCCTTGAGGCCCGTCTGCACCGGCTCATGCACCGACTTGCGCGGGATGATGCCCGGAGCCTTGACGTCGACGCGGCGCTTCTCCGCCACATTGGTCAGTTCGCCCTTGCCGTCGATGGGATTGCCCAGCGGATCGACGACGCGGCCCAGCAGGCCCTTGCCGACCGGCACTTCCACGATGGCGCCGGTGCGCTTGACGACGTCGCCTTCCTTGATGGTGGCGTCGGAGCCGAAGATCACCACGCCGACATTGTCGGTTTCCAGGTTCAGCGCCATGCCCTTGATGCCGCCGGGGAACTCGACCATCTCGCCGGCCTGGACATTGTCGAGGCCGTGGACGCGGGCGATGCCGTCGCCGACGCTGAGCACTTCGCCGACTTCGCTGACCTGCGCTTCGGCGCCGAAGTTCTGGATCTCGCGCTTGAGAATGGCGGAGATTTCGGCGGGTTGAATGTCCATACTACGGCTCCTTTATTCGTATTCTATTGCCTCACCAGATTGAGGTGAGGAAGCGGATTCTTCCGGCCTTCGCTTACGCTCGGGCGTTTCGCCGGTTTGCCGGCCCATTCCTGCCCTTCGCTTACGCTCCGGGCGTTCGTCGCTCAAAACGGTCCACTGGACCGTTTTGTTTGCTTCGCAAATCGCTCCTCACCCTTTCATTGCCGCACGCAGGCCATCCAGCTTGGTGCGAAGCGAAGAATCGATCATGCGCGAGCCGACCTTGACGACGAGGCCGCCGAGCAGGGTTGGATCGACTTTGGAATGCAGGCGGGGCTCCTTGCCCAGCCGGGATTTGAGAACATTTTTGAGCTCGGCGATTTCGGCGTCGCTCAGACTGCGGGCGGCGGTGACTTCCGCCTCGGTTTCCCCGCGCGAAGTGGCGATCAGATGCTCATAGGCCTGAATGATCGGGGCCAGGGCCGGCAGGCGGCGCTTCTGCGCCAGCAGCAGCACGAATTTGGTGGTCAGGGCGTTGGCGCCCATTTCCGCGAGGATCGCCTTGAGGGCCTTGGCCTGGTCCTCCGCGCTGAAGACGGGCGAACGCACCAGGCGCCGCAGATCCGAACTCGCTTCCGTGGCGCGGCGCAGGCTGGCCAGATCGGCGCTCACCACATCCACCGCGCCCCCGTCCTGGGCCAGCTCAAACAGGGCATGGGCGTAACGCTCTGCCAGTCCGCCTTCGGCCGATTCCTTTGCCACTCGTGATCCTCTTGCCGGGCGAAGGCGCAAAGTTGCGCCAATCCGCCGGCTGATTGTTGATTAAGCTATTGAATTAGCTGTTATTTTACGCGCAGACGCGAGTCACCCCGCTCACGCGCCCGCCAGTTAGCATGGGCGCTGACGGCGACGCAATAATGACCACCGCGCCAAGTGTCACAGTTCCACAGACACTGCCTTTTGGCCCGTGAACCGCGGCTCGCAAAGCGGGTGAGCGGGTCCGGTCGCTCTGCGAAAGCGGCAAATGCCGCGCGCTTTGGCGAGCGGCTGCCAGATGACCAAAATTCAGCCTGAATATCGTTAAATCAGGCGCAGGAAACGCGACAGGCGGAGCTGGCCCAGCCAGCTGATCGGGCTGCGGGCATTCAGGAAGTCATAGGAGCCCAGCATCACATCGGCCCGCGCCATCAGATTCTCGGCCGGAATGAAACCGACCCCGCCTTCGTCTTGCGGAACCCGGCTGTCCTCGGAATTGTCGCGATTGTCGCCCATGGCGAAAATGCAGTTGGCGGGCACTTTATAAAGAGGCGTGTCGTCCAGCGGCCCGTCCCAGCCGGCCTTGAAGATGGTATGCCGCACGCCGCCGGGCAGGACTTCGGTGAATTTGCCGATTTCGTCCAGACGGCCATCGGCCTGCTCGACCTTGCCGATCCCCGCGGCTTCCAACGGCACCATTTTGCCGTTGATGATCAAACGGCCATGGACCATCTGCAGGCTGTCGCCGGGAAGCCCGATCACCCGCTTGATCAGGATGGTGCTGGTGTCGCCAGGCTTCCTGAAGATCACGAGGTCGCCGCGCGCCGGCAGCTTGCCGAACAGGCGTTTTTCCGACGCCGGTCCCAGGCCGTAAGGCAGGGACCAGCGGCTGTAGCCATAGGCGAATTTGCTGCCCAGAAGCGCATCGCCGATCTGGATGGTGGGCTCCATGGAGCCCGACGGAATGTAGAAGGGCTGGGCCACCGCAGTGGTGGCGCAAACCGTCAGCAGGATGGCGGCCAGGGGCTCCATCAGCCAGTTGATCAGGCGGCGGGACAAGGGATGAACTGGGGGCTGTTTGCGCATGGCGGCATTGTGGTGCGCGAGGGCCAGTTGGCAAGTGCTTTTCGCGTTAATCCTGCGTCGATCCAGGGCCGGTTCTTGACCTTGGGGGCCCAAAAGCCGATATGCCCGCCTTTAAACCGGCTCCCTCCCTCTCTACCTGAGGCCCATGATCGAGATCTCGCAGGAATTCGGCTTTGACGCGGCCCATTACCTGGGCAATGGCGCAGCGGAAAACCGGCGCCTGCACGGCCATTCCTTTTATGCCGAAGTCACCCTGCGCGGAGAACCCGATCCTGCCACCGGCTTCCTGCGCGATTTCGGCGAGGTGGATGCCGCGCTCAAGGCCATCCGCGAGACCCTGGACCACCGGCTGTTGAATGAGATCGAGGCGCTTGGTGTGCCCACGCTGGAGAACCTGGCCAGATATATATACGTGCGTGCCAAGCAGGCGCTGCCCGAAGTGGCGCGCGTGAAATTGCGCCGGCCGTCTTATGGTCAGACCTGCACCTACGGAGACTGACGATGGCAAGGCAGAAGCTCCAGCTTGGCCGTTCCGTCCCGCTTCCCGCCTCGCCGGAGGAAGCCGAACTCGATGCGGTGCCCAACCCGCATACGGACAGCGATTATCTGGTGCGCTTCACCGCGCCGGAATTCACCAGCCTGTGCCCCATCACCGGTCAGCCGGATTTTGCGCATTTCGTGATCGACTATGCGCCCGCGAGATCGATCGTCGAATCCAAATCGCTGAAGCTGTTCCTGGCAAGCTTCCGCAATGTGGGCGCCTTCCATGAGGACTGCACGCTGAAGATCGGCAAGCGGATCAAGGCGGCGATCAAGCCCAAATTCATCCGCGTTGCCGGCTATTGGTACCCACGCGGCGGCATGCCGATCGATATCTTCTGGCAATCGGGCAAGCTTCCATCAGGTATCTGGTTGCCGGAAACCGGTGTTTCTCCTTACAGGGGCCGTGGCTGATGGGTCCCCGCTTTCGCGGGGACGCCAGCTTTTCTAATTCGCTTCGCTCATAAGAAAAGCTAGGCGGTACCCACGCGGCGGCATGCCCATCGATATTTTCTGGCAGGATGGCCGGCTGCCGTCGGGTGTATGGCTACCCGATCCCGGCGTACAGCCGTACCGCGGCCGGGGTTAGGTCCACGGCACGGCGTCCCTACGGTTTGCGGTGCACGATCTCTTTGCCCGGGCAACTATTGTGCTAGCGTATTCGGCAGGACCGGGAACGCCCGGCTGAGTCGTGTCCGGGGGGACCATGTCGCAGCACGATATGTTTCTGCTTACCGTCGCGCTCATCGTCATTCTGGCGGTGGTGTTCGCCATTGCGCGGTTTCGTGTGCATCCTTTCCCCGCCTTGGTGGTGGGGGCCCTGGTGCTGGGGCTCTGGACGGGCGCGCCGCCCGACCAGGTGTTGAAAAGCTTCGGCGCCGGTTTCGGAAGCACCCTGGCCAATGTCGGCATCCTGCTGGCGCTGGGCGCCATGTTCGGCCAGCTCCTGGCCAGTTCCGGTGGCGCCGAGCGTGTCTCCAATGCGTTGCTGCGTGTGGGTGGAACGCGCCTGGTCCCCTGGACCATGTGCGCCGTGGCGATGATCCTGGGGCTGCCGCTGTTCTTTGAAGCGGGCGTGGTGCTGATGATGCCCATTATCCTGAATGTGGGCGCGCGCGTCGCCAAGGACGCCGGCGGCCTGAAAGGCAATCCCTATCTCCTGGCCGGACTGCCGGTCTTTGCCGGCCTTTCGGTGCTGCACGCGCTGGTGCCGCCGCATCCCGGTCCCATGGTGGCGATCGATGCGATGAAAGCCAATCTGGGCACGACCTTGATCCTGGGCCTGATCATGTCGGTGCCCATCGCGGTGGTGGCGGGTCCGCTTTATACCTATTGGATCGCGCCCCGCGCCTCGGCCTCGCCGTCGGTGGATCTGGTGGGGCGGCTCACGCACCGCGATGACCAGTTCCGCTCGCCCGGTATCGCCGGCACCATCCTGACCATCCTGTTTCCGATTTTCCTGATGCTGGGCAAAGCGGTGGTGGACCTTATGACGCCCGTCGGCCATCCCTTGCGTCTTGCCTTCGATTTCTTCGGCAATCCCATGGTGGCGCTGCTGCTGGCGGTGATCCTGTCCATGTTCACCTTCGGCTTCCTTATCGGCAAGGACACCCGCGTGGTGGGCAAGCTTCTGGGCGATGCCTTGCCGCCGATCGCCTCCATCATGCTGATCATCGGCGCCGGCGGCGCGCTGAAGCAGATGCTGATCGATGTCGGGTTGGGCGCGGTGATCGCGCATGCCTCTCAGATGGTGAACCTGTCGCCGATCCTGCTGGCCTGGTTCACCGCGGTGATCCTCAGACTCGCCACCGGTTCCGCCACGGTTGCCATCGTCACGGCTTCCGGCCTGATGGCGGCGACCGTGACCGCCAATCCGCATCTCAGCCCGGCCCTGATGGCGCTGTCCATCGGCTCGGGGTCGCTGTTCTTCTCCCATATCAACGATGCGGGTTTCTGGCTGGTGAAGGAATATATGGGCATGAGCCTGCCCAATATGTTCAAGACCTGGTCGGTGCTGGAAACCATCATTGCGGTGATGGGACTGCTGCTGTGCCTGGGTCTTTCCCTGGTCATCTAGCGTCGCTCGGCATTGGCTAGGGCGCGGATCGCGCCCTAGCCAATGGGCAGACTTTCATCAGCGTGTCGCGCTGGGTCGCCAGATTGCCGAAGGTGAAGGCATCGTCGCCGGTCTTGCCGTCGCCGCCCAGAAAATGCGCCGTCACGTGATGCGCGGTGGCCAGCGCCCGTTGAATCCTGTCGGTATCGTGAACGGTGACCACATCGGTATCGTCGTCGCCAAAGGCATCGGCGTTCAGCACGACAGGCTTTGCATCGTCGATCATCAGGGTCACGCGGCTGGGGCCTTCAGGGATGAGGTCGCGATGCGGCAGAAACATCACCCGGAAGCCATTTTCAGTATCACAATAAAGCTCCAGCCGGGCTGGTCCCTTGTCGGCGTCGGCCCAGGCTTCCATCAGCACCCGGTCCACGAAACGGTCCGGCTGATGTGTCACCGTCCAGTCCTGATGCGCCGGACCCGCCTGTGCTGCACTGCACAGCAAAAAAACTCCGACAAAAGCATATCGCCACATACGGTCCTTGTAGCGCGCAGAGGAGAGCACCGATAGTCTCCCGGCGGCCGGGAGATATCCATGAAAAACAAGATCTCGCATTTGCAGCGCCGCAATTTTCTCAAGCTGATGGGAGCGGTGCCGGCGGCCGGCGTTGCGCCCGCCTGGGCGGCGTCGGGGGAGGTATCGCTGCTGGATCGGTCGGGCGCCGCGCCGGTGAAGCTGGCGGTGGCGAAACTGGCGGCGGCGCTGAAAGCGCAGGGTGGCGCGTTGCATGTCATCACCGATGTCAAACAGGCCAAGGGCCTTCTGATCGTGGTTGCTCCGCCGCGCACGCCCCTGGTGGCGGATTTTCCGCCCGCCGCCGACGGGTGGGGCGCTCCCGACAGTCTCAGGCTGGTGCCGGGACAGACCGGTGGCCATTCCGCACTTCTGGTTTCGGCCATGGATGCGCGGGGCTTCGTCTATGGCCTGCACGAGCTGGCCGAGCGGGTGGAATTTGGCGGTCCGCTGGCGCTGCATCTGGATGCGCATATCGAGGAGACTTCGCCCAACCGCGTGCGCAGCATGGCGCGCGCCTTCCTCAGCGAGATCGAGGACAAGGCCTGGTTCTATGACCGCGAGGGCTGGCGCGCCTATCTCGACATGCTGGTGGCGGCGCGGTTCAACCGTTTCAACTTCGCGCTGGGCTTCGGTTACGACTTTCCCAAAGGCGTCACCGGCGACTATCTGCACTTCCCCTATCCCTATCTGATCGATGTCCCGGGCTATGCTGTCTCCATCGACCCGCCGCTGGCCGCAGGCGAGCGGAAGAAAAATCTCGAAACCCTGAAATTCATCGCGCGGGAAACCGGCGCGCGGGGGCTGGAATTCCAGCTCGGGCTATGGACCCATGCCTGGCAATGGACCGACAGTCCGCGTTCCGACCATGTGATCCATGGCCTCGATGGCCCTGACGGCAAAGCGGACTGGAAGCTGGGCGCGCGTTACAGCCGCGATGCATTGGCGATCCTGTTGAAGGAATGTCCGCAGATCACCGGCGTCACGCTGCGCGTGCATGGCGAAAGCGGTGTGCCGGAAGGGACCTATGATTTCTGGCGGACCCTGTTCGAGGCTCTCACGAACGCCGGGCGCAAGCTTGAGATCGAGATGCACGCCAAGGGCATCAACCAGATCATGATCGACATGGCGGTGAAGACCGGCCAGACGGTGAAGGTGGGGCCGAAATTCTCTGCCGAGCATCAGAGCCTGGGCTATCACCAGGCCGATATTCGCGAGCTGGAAGTCCCCACGCCCGAGCGGATGGAGCAGGGTGTATTCGCCGTTTCCAATGGCGCGCGGCGCTTTACCCGCTATGGCTATGCCGATCTTTATCAGGAGGGCCGCGCCTATGGCATTCTCTATCGCCTGTGGCCGGGCACGCAGAGACATCTGCTCTCCGTCGATCCCGCCTGGGCTTCGGCCATCGGGCGCGCGGCCAATTTCTGCGGTGCCGATGGTCTGGAGATCTGCGAGCCTTTGACCTTCAAGGGCCGCGAAGGCTCCGGTCACCCGGGGGGACGCAACGCCTATCTGGACGCGGATACCGCCAAGGACTGGCGCAAGTTCGCGGAGAGTTACCGGCTTTGGGGACGGCTGCTCTACAATCCCCAGGCTACGCCCGACAGCTGGCGCAAGAGCCTGAAACGCAAGTTCGATGACAAGGCGCAAGCCGCAGAGGACGCGCTCTCGGCCGCCAGCCGCATCCTTCCGCTGCTCACCAGCGCGCACATGGCGTCTGCGTCAAACCATGCCTATTGGCCGGAGATGTACACAAACCAGCCGATCGTCAGCGATTCCGGTTTTGTGCCTTATACCGACACGCCGAAACCGCGCGTGTTCGCCAATGTCAGCCCGCTGGACCCGCAACTCTTCTCCACCATCAGCGAGCATGTCGATGATCTGCTGGCCGGGCGCGCCAATGCCAAATATTCGCCGGCCGAAGTGGCTCATTGGCTGGACGAGCTGGCGCAGCAGTCAGCTCGTGCGCTGACGACGATGGGCGCGCCAACCGATCCAGACAGCCGGCGGCTGGTGGAGGATGCGGCCTTGCTGGGCGGTTTGGGCCGCTTCTTTTCGGAGAAATTGCGGGCCGGACTTTATTTCGCGCTCTGGCAGAAGACAAAAAGCCGTGCGACCGGCACGCGCGCCCTGGACGCGTATCAGGAGGCGCGCGATGCCTGGGCGCAGCTGGCGGAACGCGCCAAGGGCGTATACGCCGCCGATGTCTCATACGGCGCGATTGCGCAGCGGCGCGGTCACTGGTCCGACCGGCTGGCGGCGATCGATGCCGATCTGGCACAGATGAAAACGGCGATTGCCACCCAGCCGGACAATGGCGCGGAATCACAGGCTGTCCTGATGGTGGCGGCGCCGCCGGCGCGGCTGGCGACCGAAGCTCATCATATTCCGCCGGAGCATTTCGCGCCTGGCGCCGACCTCCCGGTCACGCTGGATGGCGCGGGCGACGTCTCGGTGCGGCTGTTCTTTCGCCATGTCAATCATGGCGAGCGCTGGCAATCGATGGCCATGTCACAGGAGGGCGACAGCTTCCGCGCCGCCATTGCCGCCGCCTACACAAATTCGCCCTATCCGCTGCAATATTACTTTGTGTTGGAGAAAGGAGCACAGGCCGCGCTCTATCCGGGCTTCGACGCCACGCTGTCCAACCAGCCTTATTTCGCGGTCTGGAAGAGGGGGTAGAAAAGGGTTGTCATTCCCGCGCACGCGGGAATCCGGCTTCGAGCCACTTTCTCACATGAAAATGGATATCCGCTTTCACGGACATGACAGGTGAGGGCGCTGAATCCACCGTTATTTGAGTGCCAGCTTCTTCAGCACCGGCAGCAGCGGCCGTTCGCCTCTGGCATAATCTTTCCACGCCTTGTTTTTGGCGATCAATGCCGGGGCGGTGCGTATGGTAAAGCGTTTGGGGTCCAGACCTTTCTTGATCGCGCTCCACTCCAGCGGCATGGAGACGGTGGCGCCTTCCCGCGCGCGGGGCGAAAGCGGCGCCACCGCCGTCGCCATGCGGTCATTGCGCAGATAGTCGAGGAAGATCTTGCCGCTGCGTTTGGCCTTGGACATGTTGATCAGATATTTGTCCGGACTGTCGGCGGCCATGCGGGCGCAGATTTCCCGCGCAATGGCCTTGGCTTCCGGCCAGCCGATGGTCTTGCCGGCGTCGAAGGGCGTGACCACATGGATACCCTTGCCGCCGGTGGTCTTGACGAAGGGCACCAGACCCAGATCCTCCAGCCGTTCTTTCAGTTCCCTGGCCGCGGCGATCACATCGCCAAAATCCAGGCCAGGCGAAGGATCGAGATCGAAGACAAAGCGGCCGGGCATATCCGGCTTGCCGGGCACACAGTTCCAGGGATGCAGTTCCAGTCCGCCGGCCTGTGCCACCGCCGCCAAGGCCTCGATGCGGTCGATCTGCAGATAGGGTTTGCGGTCGCCTGATACTTTCACTTGGGTGAAAAGATTGGACTGCCCAGGGCCGGCATGGCGCTGAAAGAAGCGCTCCTTGGCCTGGATGCCGTCGGGCGCGCGCACCAGCGAGCAAGGCCGGCCTTTGATGTGCGGCAGCATCCAATCGCCGATTTCCTTGAAGTATCGCGCCAGTTCCAGCTTGGTGACCGGCTCGCCGTCGCCGGCATCGGGCCACAAAGCCTTGTCGGGATGGGTGATGGGTATATTCATCACCACATTGTCCAGGCGGGCCTTTTTCACTTTGGGCGTGGCCAAATTCTTTTTGATCTTTGGCATCTCGGCTTCCACTTCACGGGCAGGCTTGTCGGCGCGCAGGCCCTTGAAGGCAGCCTGACGCACCATGCCATCGCCGGTCCAGCCGGCAAATTCGATTTCCGCCACCAGCTGCGGCGTCAGCCAATGCACGCCCCGTTCCTGCCGGGGCGCATTCTTGCCGGTGAAGGGCGAACGCTCCGCCGCCATTTCCTTCAGCCGCGGCATCAACCCTTTCAGCTTGCCGGCGGAATAGCCGGTCCCCACCCGGCCGACATAGATCAGGTGATCGCCGCGATGGACGCCCACCAGCAGCGAGCGGAATTTTCCGTTGGTTGTGCTCCAGCCGCCAATCACCACCTCATGCCCGGCGCGGCATTTGGATTTGGTCCAGCTGTCGCCGCGGCCGGCGGCGTAGGGCGCGTCCAGCCTTTTTGAAACGATGCCTTCCAGATTCATCCGGCAGGCCGATTGCAGCACCGTCTCGCCGCCGCTGGCGAAATGCTCGACGAAACGCAAATGCGGATCGCGTCCGGCCGGCTTGAGCCACTCCTGAAGCCGGGCCTTGCGCGTCGACAGGGGCAGGGGACGCAAGTCTTCATGCCCCGCAAACATCATGTCGAAGACAAAATAGATCAGACCTTCCGACTTGCCATCCGACAAGGCAGCCTGCAAAGCGGCAAAGTCCGGCGCGCCATTATGGTCCAGGGCGCAGACCTCGCCATCCAGGATGCAATCGGGAAGCTTCGCCGCCGCCCTTGCGATGGCCGAGAATTTTGCCGTCCAGTCCAGCCCCTTGCGGGTAAGCAGCCTGGCCTTGCCCATTTCGACATGGAGCTGCATGCGATAGCCATCGAACTTGACTTCATGCGCCCAGCCAGGGCCGGAAGGCGGCTGTTCCACCAGCTGGGTGAGCTGGGGTTCAACAAAGCGCGGAAGCTTCGAGACTTTCTTTGCCCTGGCCACAGGTTCGGGCTCTTCGTCTTCGTCCTTGCGGCTTTTGGAATTCCAGATCGCGTTGGCCTTGAACGCCTTTGCCCGCATGAAAGGCTTGGGCTTTTTACCGATGCCGGCCTCGATCGCGTCCATGGCGCGGCCCGAGGCCACGGAATGATCCTTCTTCAGAATGGCGTCGCCATTGCCCTCCCTGGCGAACTTGTCGTGATGCTTGATCAAGAGCCAGTTGGTGCGCTTGCCGCCGAATCTGTCGCCCTTCATTCGCACCAGCACCCAGCCGCCATGCAGCTTCTCGCCATCCAGGGTGAATTTCAGGTCGCCCCTGGCCAGCATCCTTTCCGCATCGCCCTCGGGCTCCCAGGTGCCGCGGTCCCACAGCATCACCGTGCCGCCGCCATACTGACCCTTGGGAATGGTGCCTTCGAAATCGCCATAGTCGAGGGGATGGTCTTCCACCTCCACCGCCAGCCGCTTGTCGGCGGGGTCCAGCGAGGGGCCCCGCGTCACCGCCCAGCTTTTGAAGGTGCCGGCCCATTCCAGCCGGAAATCGTAATGCAGCCGGGTCGCGGCATGTTTCTGGATCACATACCGCAAGGCCTTGCCGGCGGCGACAGCGCGGCGGCCGCTGGGTTCGGCCGTGACCGAGAAGTCGCGCATGGATTGATATTTCTGGAGTTTTTTGGCCGCCGCTTTGTGGGGCGCGGCTTTTTGGGCTGCTTTGCGGGTCTTCTTTTTGGCGGTCTTTTTCATCGCGGCCATGACGCAGGGTTCCTTCCCGGAAACATAGTTCCTTCGGGTGCGTTTCCGTTCCGGTTCCCTCAAGGAAAAGTCCGATGGCCGCCAAAAAAGCCGCGAAGAAGAAAACCAGCTCCAGCCGCTCGAAGACCTCCCACGGGGCGGCCGTGGCGCATGGCCACCACAAGCCGGCCAATTCCAACGAGCCGCATCTTTCCGCCCGTCCCATATGGCAAGGCAATCTCAGGCTGTCGCTGGTCTCCTGTCCTGTGGCGCTTTATGGGGCGGCCAGCCGCTCCGCCGATGTCTCTTTCCACCTCCTCAATCCGGAAACCAGCAACCGTATCCGCATGATTCCCACCGATCCCGACACCGGCCCGGTGGAGCGTTCCGAACTGGTCAAGGGCTATGAGATTTCCAAAAATCACTATGTCGTGCTCAGCAACGAAGAGCTGGACGCAGTCAAGCTGGAAACCACCCGGAATATCGAAATCGAACGCTTCGTTGATGTGAAGGATATCGACCGGCTTTACTGGAACGTGCCTTATTATCTGCTGCCCGGCGAAAAGGGCGGGGTGGAAGCCTATAGCGTCATTCGGGAGGCTTTGTCCGAAGCCGGGCGCATCGCGCTGGGCCGGGTGGTGATGCATGGCCGCGAGCGGCTGGTGGCGCTAGAGCCGCGCGGCAAGGGCATCATCGCTTACACCTTGCGCATGGGCGATGAAGTGGTCAGGCCCGAGGATGCGTTTGAAGACATTCCCTCCACGCATCCGGGCAAGCAGATGGTGGAGATCGCGCGCAAGATCATCGAGCAGCAGGAAGGCGCCTTCGAGCCGGAGAAATTCGAGGACCGCTATGAAAATGCGTTGCGCGACCTGATCCGCAGGAAACAGAAGGGCGAAAAGCTGGTCACCGCCGAGCCGGTGGAAGAAGATAATGTCATCGACCTGATGGCGGCATTGAAGAAAAGCCTCAAGGCCAAGGGCGGCTCGGGGCACGCCACGCGGCGCAAAGCGCGCGGCGGCTGATCGACCGCCATGCCGGCGGTGGATCTGGCATCGCTGACCAGCTGATCGGTACAGTCCGTCCGCCGATGTTCGTTGCGGCTTTCCACACTTGACCGAGCGAACCCCTGTCACGATGAAAGGTAGTGGTGAAAGTCCATATGCGAGTCTGGCGGTTGACGGTCACGCCTTCGCCATTACCGCATGTGAGAGATAGAAAAAGAGGGCGATGCCCAGAACCGCGAGCAATGCGGTCAGCGCGATGTCCAGCCGCGAGCCGGTGCCAGGCATACTGGTGGGATTGTCGATCTCCTTTGCGGTCTTGATGAAGCGCAAGGCCGCCAGCACCACCATGGCAATACCCGCGACGATCAGTACCAGCCCCGCGACGCGGCCGAAGTCTGGCCGGTTGACCGCGATGTGGCGATCAAGCGCGGCGGAATTGGCCAGACTCAAAAACAGATCGAAGCGCTCCACCAGAAATCCGAATGCGGTGACGGCGATCGATGTGCGCACCCAGGCAAGAAAGGTGCGCTCGTTGGCGGCATGATCGCTGTAGTTCTTTATCGACACCGATTCGTCTCCCTTACACCTGGCTTACAGCATGAACGCGTGGCGTTCATGCGCGGTTCACGTGCGCGATGCTGTGATGGAACCAACGAAAGATGCGGTCGTTTGCGATGTGGAGCGTCGAAACATTTCATACCAGAATTGGGAGAACTGCCATGCACCGTTTTGTCCGGGGGCTGCTGTTTGCATCCATGGCACCTCTTCTGGCCATACCGCCATCCATTCTGATGCCTGCGGCGGCTCAGGCCCAGCCCTTCGATATCAGCTTTGATTCCTTCCACGATCAGCTCGGCAATTACGGCGACTGGCTGTATAGCGACCGCTGGGGCGAGGTTTGGCGTCCCTGGCAGCAGGACCGGGATGCCGCCTGGCGGCCTTATTCGGTCGGACATTGGGTCTATACGGATGAATATGGCTGGACCTGGATTTCCGATGAAGGTCCATGGGGTGATATCGCCTATCACTATGGCCGCTGGGTCTTCGATCCCGATGACGGCTGGTTGTGGCTGAGCGGTTATGTGTGGTCACCCGCCTGGGTGGTGTGGCGCAGCGCCGGTCCCAATGTCGGCTGGATGCCGATGCCGCCCGACGATGCGTTTCTCGGCAATGGCGACCTTTCCGTCCATGTCAGTTTCGGCGATTGGGACGATATTGGCGGCTATTATGGCTATGTCCGCTGGTACGGTCCGCGCTTTGACGAGAATCGTTTCGGTTCGCTGTGGACCTTTGTGCCCTCGGTCCATGTCGCCGATCCGGCCTATCGCAATTATGTCGTGCCGCGGCCGCAGGTGGTGAACATCGTGCGGGTCTCGCGCAACATCACCAACTATACGGTGATAAACAACGTCATCATCAACAAGAGCGTCAACATCAATCTGGTGCGGGGCGCGGGTGGCCGGCCTTTGGCGCCGGTGCATGCCAATGCGGTGCTGCATACGACCCGCTGGGTGATGCCGGTCAATCGGGGCCAGCAGATTCAGGCGCGGATGCACCAGCTTCATCCCCGCGGCAACGGTCTGGCGGGCAGCGCGCCGCGACCCACGCCGCAACAGGTTGGCGGGCTTTCCACCCGCCCCATTCCGGCGCATGGTCCGGCGGCGGGCGGCGCCCATCATCTGTTCAATCAGGCCAATGCCGCCCAGGTCCAGGGGCGCAGGCCCGGAGGCGCAGCATTGGACAACATGCCGGGCAGGCCGGCCGCGCCGGCGCCGAACAATCCGGGCTTCCAGGGTCCGGCCGGCGCGCCGCGACAGGCTCCGCCCCGCGAAAACAGGATGCAGCCGGAAGCGGCGCGGCCGAATTTCCAGGCGCAACCGCCAGGGCGCCAACCGCCGCGGTCGCATGAGACGCGGCAAGCTCCGCTCGATCGCGGGCCGATTCCGCCGCCCGCCAATCGTCCGGTCCCCGCCGCGCATGATGACATGCGTGCCATGCGCCAGCCGCAGGAAAAGGCAATCCGTCCGCCGCGGCCCGAGCCTCAGCGCCAGCCGCCGCCCCGGTCCGCGCCGCATCCGCAAGCCAGTCATGCTCCCCGGCCGGAACATCACGATGAGGGGCACAGACAGGATCACTGAACGGGCAGGATCACGGAACGGGGCACGAAAACCGGACTGCCACGTTTTCTGTGAGGAGGGTTTTTAATGGAGCTGAAAACCATGCATATCTCCAGAACCATGAAAGCGCTGGCGGTCTCAGCCTTTGTCGGAACAGGCGTGGCCATTGCCCTGGCGTCGCCAGCCTCCGCCTATGTCGTATGCAACCGCGAAGGCGACTGCTGGCACACCGACCGCCGCTGGGATTATCCTGGCACCGGTTATGTCTGGCATCCCGATGACTGGTATTTCCATCGCAGCTGGGCCGACGATCGCCGGCATTGGCGCGAATATCATGAAGGCCGCGGTTACTGGCGCGGCGGCGTCTGGGTGACCTTCTAGACGAGCAGATGATAAAGGCCTCGCGCCGCGTGAAAGTGGCGCGAGGCTTCTTGCTTTACGCCTCTTTCTCCAGGACCGTCTGCAGTTTCTCGAAGAACGTCTGCCAGCCGAATTTGGCGCCGTGATAGGCCTGGTTCTGGTCCGACTTGAAGCCCCTCTGTTCCATGCGCAGACGCGTGCCTGTGCCTGTCGATGTCAGCGTCCAGGTGACGGTGCTTTCCAGCCCCATCGCGTCCCAGCTGTAGGACAGGATCTTGTTCGGCTCGATCGTCAGAACCTTGCAATCGACCGAGCCCCAATCGCCACGAAGCTGGAAACGATGGTCCTTCACGGGCTGGAAATCATTCTGCATCAGCCATTCCGCGATCAGATGCGGCTGGGTCAGGGCGCGCCAGATTTTTTCCGGCGGGAAGGGGACTTCGCGCTCGACGATGACGGAACGGGTTTCTGTTGCGGTATCGGTCATTGGTCCATCCTTTTGAGGAGATCTTCAAGCTGGTCGAAACGGTTTTGCCAGAAGCCGGCCATCTGGCTGGTCCAGTCGATCAAAGGCGCCAGCGCGCCAAGCTGGGCGCTGTAATGGGTCTGGCGGCCGTCCTGGCGGTCGCGCACCAGGCCGGCCTGTTTCAGCACACCGAGATGTTTGGAGACCGCCGGCTGCGAGACCTTGGCGCGGGCGGTCAGGGCTCCCACCGTCTGCTCGCCGTCGCGGCAGAGACGTTCAAAGATGGCCCGCCGGGTCGGATCGGCCAGGGTGCGGAACAGCACGTCATGGGCATTGGTCATGGAAATCAATAACTCAACGGTTATTGATTTGATGTATAACCATATGGTTATACATTGGTCAACTGTCCCGTCGGGCCGGCTTTACGTCCTGCCCCAGTTTTTCAGCAACGGCACCAGCGATGGCATCAGACGCTTGAGCTCTTCGTGATGCGACTGGGACAGCTGCGCCAGCTTGCGATTGCCCGCCGCCGTCAGGGTCAGTTCGACGCGCCGCCGGTCCTTGTCACTGGTCTGTCGCACCGCCAGATCGGCCTCGACCAGCCGGTCGGCCAGCCCCACCGCGCTGTGCGGCTTGATCGCCAGCCGCGCCGCCAATTCGCCCACGGTCAGCCGGCCGCCATAGCCCCGGATCGCCAGAAGCGCCTGATGATGCTGGGGGGAAAGGCCCGCATCCCGCGCGGCCTCTTCGCTGAAAGCCAAAAACTGCCGCAGCAGATAGCGGAATTCCGCCAGGTGCCGGTAATCGGCTTCCGTCAATGATTTACGCGATTTGGCCAAGCTGAACCTTTCCGGGATGCCGCATTGCAATATGTCGTGGCACGATATATGTCGCCTCCCGCGAAGGAGCATCTATGTCTAAACCCCCTATTGCCGCATTCCAAGATCATCTGGGCGACTTCACCGCCAGCCCCCGGCTGCTGATGCTGGCCGGCATGGCCGCCATTGCCGGTTTTGGAGGCACGGTCGCGGCCTGGCTGCTGTTGAAGCTGATCGCGCTCTGCACCAATCTGGCCTACTACCAGACAGTCTCGACCGTGATGCGGGATTTCCCGGCCCATCTGCCGGCCTGGACCATCGCCATTCCGGTGGCGGGCGGCCTGATCATCGGACTGATGGCGCGCTACGGCTCCGAGAAGATCCGCGGCCATGGCATTCCCGAGGCGATCGAGGCCATCCTGATCGGCCAGAGCAAAGTCGCGCCCAAGGTGGCGATCCTGAAGCCTTTGTCCTCGGCCATCTCCATCGGCACCGGCGGTCCGTTCGGCGCGGAGGGTCCGATCATCATGACGGGCGGGGCGCTGGGTTCGCTGTTCGCCCAGCTGTTTCACCTGAGCTCGGCCGAGCGCAAAACCTTGCTGGTGGCGGGCGCGGCCGCCGGCATGACCGCGATCTTCAACACCCCCATCGCGGCGGTATTGCTGGCGGTTGAACTGCTGCTGTTCGAATGGAAGCCGCGCAGCTTTGTGCCGGTGGTGGTGGCCAGCGTGGTCGCGGCGCTGTTTCGGCCCTTTCTGATCGGCTCGGGCGCGCTCTTTCCTTATGCCGGCATTCCGGTCCTGCCCTGGTGGGGGCTTGCCCTGTGCATCGGGGTCGGCGTGCTGGCCGGCCTGCAAAGCGCGGCAATGACGCTCCTGCTGTATGGCATCGAGGACGCCTTCCTGCGCCTTCCCATCCACTGGATGTGGTGGCCGGCGCTGGGCGGCATCGCGGTGGGTATTGGCGGCTATTTCGATCCGGCGGCGCTGGGCGTGGGCTATGACAATATCCGCATGCTACTGGCCGGAAATCTGGATATGCACGCGGCGACCATGCTGCTGCTGCTCAAGATGGCGATCTGGCTGATCGCCCTGTCATCGGGCACCAGCGGCGGCGTGTTGGCGCCGCTCCTCATCATGGGCGGAGCGCTAGGCGCGGTGGAAGGCCATTTCATTCCCTTCGCCGATGCCGGCTTCTGGGCGCTGCTCGGCATGTCGGCGATCCTGGGCGGCACCATGCGCGCGCCTTTGACCGCAACCTTCTTCGCGGTGGAGCTGACCGGCAACACCCATATCCTGCTGCCGCTGCTGGTTGCCACCGTGGCCGCCTTCACCGTCACCGTCCTTCTGATGAAGCGCTCGATCCTGACCGAACGGATCGCCCGGCGCGGCCTGCATCTGACCCGCGAATACAGCGTCGATCCTTTCCTCAACACCAGGGTCGCCGACATCATGCTTCGCACGGTCGACACCTTGCCCGCGACCATGAAGGTGCGCGAAGCGGTGCGCTTCTATTCCGGCGACATTCCCCGTCACAAAAGCTATCCCGTGGTCGACGACAAGGGCCGGGTTCTGGCCATGATCTCCCGCGCCGCCGCGCTGAGCTGGGCCGGCGATCCCGAGGCGCAGGACCAGACACTGGCGGAAGCGCTCGACAGCGCGGCGCTGCTGAATGGCTATGAGGATGAGATCGTGGGAGCGCTGGCGGATCGCATGATCGCCCGGGATGTCGGGCGCGTCCCGATCCTGTCGCGTGCCGGCAACAGGCTGGTCGGGCTGGTATCGCGGCGCGACCTGTTGAAGGTGCGGGCCAGTCTTTCGCACGAGGAAACCAGCCGCAGCCAGGGTTTCGCCTAACGCCGCCAGGCGGCGATCGCGCGCACCAGCGGTTTGAGATGAAAGCTTGGAGGGTGGATCACACTGGAAAGCCCCTTGGCTTTCAGTGCCTCTTCCATCACCGGGCCAATCGCGGCGATGGGCGTGCGGGCCAGCGCATCCTTGAGCTGTTGTTCGCGCGCCGATTGCCGGGCCACCGCGAACAGCCGCTCGATCTGCGCCGATGAGGTGAAGGCGATCAGGTCAATCCTGCCGGCGGCGAGATCGTCGATGGCATGAATGACCTGTTCGCTATCCGCCTCGGCGACATAGCGGTAGGGCGTCACCGGAAAAACCTGGGCGCCCAGGCCGCGCAGCTTCTCGACCAGCGGCAACGGATTGTCGGAGGGATAAAGCTGAACCCCGATACGGCGACCTTCCAGCGCCTCTTTTTTCAATGTTTCGAGAACCCCGGCCGATGTCGGTTCGCTGGCGGTCAGTGCCGGCACCAGGCCGATCTCTCTTAGGGCGCGCGCCGGTTTGGGCCCGCGGGTCAAGATCCGGCTTTTGGCCAAGGCGCGAATGAAATCGTCGCGGCGGCTTCCAGAAAGACCGACTAGCTTGCGCAGGCCTTCGCCGGTCATCAGCACGGTGAAATCGAACGGGGACGCGATCAGCTGGCCGATCCAGGCCTGGGCTTCGGTCGTGTCATCCAGATCGGCGATCTGCACCAGCGGGCAGCGCAAGGTAAGCGCGCCTTCGTCCTCCAGCATCCGCGCAAAAAGATCCAGTTCCCGGCTTTCGGGCACCAGGACCCTCAAGTGGTCCAGCGCCGCCATCACACCACCGCTGTGAGTTGAGAGGCGATCAGCTTCTTGATCTCCGGGATGCAGGAACCGCAATTGGTTCCCGCCTTCAGCGCCCTGCCGATCTCCGCCGGAGTTTTAAGGCCATCCTCGCGGATCGCGGCACAGATTTTGTCTTCGCTGACCGAGAAGCAGGAGCAGACCGTTTTGCCCGCCTTCCTGCTACCGGACGAATCCAGCCCCGCCAGCAGCGCGATCCGGTCAAGCGCCGAGATTTCCTTGCCCAGCAGCGCCTTGGCCTGTTCGAGGCCCGGGAAGTCGGTGCCCGGCGGGCCGAAGAAAGCGCAGGCCATCAGCCGGCCATGGACGATGCCGGCATAGCGGAAGGTGCCCTTGCGGGCATCGGAATAGGTCACAAGCTCGGCTTCCGCGGGGATATGCAGCAGCCGGCGCAGCACGGTTTCGGAATGGACTTCCTCGGCCAGTGGTGAATATCCGGAAAGCTCGAAGGCGAAGCCCGTGCCGGTCTGGGCCTTGGCCCACCAGACATGGTCACTGAATTCCGGCGTGCCGCCGGCCAGCCGGAACAGGTTGCCACGCCAGGTTTCCGCCACCGCCGAAACCCGCACGCGCGTGCCCTTAAGGTCGGGCTGGCCAGAGACCGGATCGACGGTGGCATGTACCAGCCTGTCGATGGGACCTGAAGACGAGAACTGGTCGGTCCAGTGCATGGGGGCAAAGACATCGCCCGGCCGCACGCCATCGTCCAGCGACACGCGCATGACCACTGCGCCTTGCGGGCTCTCGATTCTGGCAAGTCCGCGATCAGCGATGCCGCGTGCGGTCGCATCGCGCGGATGCAGCGCCAGTGTGGGCGCCGCGATATGAGTCATCAGATGCGGCACCCGGCCCGTGCGGGTCATGGTGTGCCACTGGTCGCGCACCCGGCCCGTGTTCAGGATCAGGGGGAAGTCCAGGCTTTCTTCGTCGGCGCGGGGCGACAGCGGCAACATGCGCGCCCGGCCATCCGGTGTGGGAAAGCCGCCACGGGCGAACAGCCGCGCGCCGCCGGGCCCGCGCCCCGGCTTGGGCAGCGGCCATTGCACCGGCGGCAGATGGTCGTAAGCCGCGTCGTCCAGCTCGGCCAGCGCTCCCAGATTGAACATCCGCGCACCGTCATTCTCGAATGCCGACAGGGCCGCGTGTTCGCGGAAAATGTCGGCCGGGCCAGAATAGGAGAAATTCTCGCCCCAGCCCATCCGCCGGCCCACCTCCGCGAACAT
>DASZVQ010000008.1:0-6353 GCA_035547275.1 Rhizomicrobium sp. | reverse complement strand
TCGCTGCCCCTCACGCGCAGCGCCTCGGCGCGCACCAGCCGCGCCACCGCCGGCCAAGATACAATGGAAATCGCAACGATGATGGTCGTCACGGACGGCTTAAAAAGCGCCACGATCATCAGCGCCGTCAGAAAAGACGGCACGGTCTGGAACGCCTCGGTGATACGCATCAGGATGTCGTCAACCCAACCTGCGTAATAGCCGGCGACCGAACCGACCAGAGTGCCGATCAGGCCGGCGAAGAGTGCCGAGAACAGGCCGACGCGCAAGGACACGCGCGCGCCATGCAGAATGCCGCTGGCGATGTCGCGGCCCAGCACATCGGTCCCCAGGAGCGGCGCGTGGGGATCGCCAGGCCACAAAAATGGTGCCGCAACGATCGACCAGGGATCGCCGGGATAGAGCACTGGCGCCAGAATACCGAGTGCAAGCACCGTCACGACGATGACGAGCCCGGCCACGGCCGGACGATTGCGGCAATATCGTTTCCAGAAAGTAGCGGCCCGTTTCATCTCAGACATTCTCGATACGCGGGTCGAGCCAGCCGTAAAGCAGATCCACCAGCAGATTGACGGAGATCACGACCAGACCGCTGAACAGAACGATGCCGACAAGAAGGTTGGTGTCGCGCGCGCCCAGCGCTTCAAAAGCGAGGCGTCCAAGGCCAGGCCAAGCGAATACGGACTCCACAACCACCGCACCGCCTAGCGACGCACCGATCTGCACGCCCACCATGGTCACCAGCGGCAAAAGCGCGTTACCCAGCGCATGGATGCCCAAAACGCGCCATTCACCGATTCCCTTGGCGCGCGCCGTGCGCACATAATCCTGGTGCAGCACTTCCAGGAGTGAAGCGCGCAACAGCCGCGTAAACAGCGCGAGATGAAACAGGCTTAGCGTCAGCGCCGGCAGCACCAGATGCCACGCGACGTCCTTGATGCGCGTAATGCCTGTAAAGCCGGAGAACAGAGTCTCCATGCCGCTGGACGGAAACCAGCCGAGCTTGACCGAGAACAGCAGGATCAACATCAACCCGACCCAGAACACCGGTGTGGCGTAAGCCAGCAGGGTGAGCACCGATATGATGCCGTCCGTTGCCCGGTGAACATTCCAGGCCGCCAGCGTCCCCAGTATCAAGGCGCCAATGACAGCAATGATGAGCGAGGACCCCATCAACAGCATTGTGGGCCCGACGCGATCGGCAATCAGGTCGCTGACTTCTGCATTCTGGGGAAAGGAATAACCGAGGTCGAGATGCGCCAACTGATCGACATAGTTGTACAGGCGCACGGGTAGCGGCTTGTCGAGACCGTATTTCTCGCGCAGCAACTGGACATAGCCGGGATCAGCCCCCCCGGAATCCCCCGCCATCACATCGACCATGTCGCCTGGCGCGATATTGATGACGGTGAAGGTCAAAAGCACGGTCAGAAAGAACAGCAAGGCCGATTGCGCCACGCGCCGGACCAGGAATTTCAGATAGCCGTGCCTGCGTGAACGGATGAAGGGCCGCACGAAACCGTTGAACGGTCTTTCAACAGGAACCTTTTCGACATTGGAAATATGCAAGGTCATGCGGCCACCAGGAAAGCGTCCGCGAAATTCCCCATCACGCCATAGGCGTCGACCGACCAGGCATTGAGCCCCTTGCTCAGCAAAACCGGGGCAACCGACACGGTTGGAATCTTGGGAAGATCGGTCTGAACGATCTGCTGGAAGCGCGCATAGAGATCCCGGCGTTTGGCTGGATTGCTCTCGCTTTGGGCCGCGACCAGCAAGCGGTCAACTTCGGGGTTGCTGTAATGGGAGCCGTTGGAGAAGGCGACACCCGGCTGGAAGTTTTTTGACCAGTAGAAGCGCTGCGTGCCGATAGCCGGGTCGGGGCCGGCACTGGCGGCATACTGAAAGGTGTCAAAATCCCGCTCGGTATAGATACGACGCACAAACGCGGCGAAATCCTGCCGGCGTATATCCATACGGACGCCGATCTTGGCCAGCGAAGCGCGAATGGTCTCGGCGGCGCGGGTATAGGATTGGCCAACCGGCAGGGGATCATGGGTTATCGAGAAGCGCACGCCATCGGCGCCACGCTTGAAGCCTGCCGCATCCAGCAATGCCGCCGCTTTGCCCAGATCATAGGCATAGGACGGCAGATTGGCGGCATGAAAGGGCGACAGCGATGCCGGTATCGGGGAGTCCGCGACCTCGCCATAGCCATACCAGACATTGCGGAGCAGGAAGTCGCGATCGATGGCATGGGCGAAAGCCTGGCGTACCCGGACATCCTTGAACCAGGGTTTGTCGAGATTGAACTCAAAGGCGGCCAGCGCCGCAGTGAATCCGCTGGACTTGGTAGCGACAATGCCCGGCAACCGCGAGACACGCGCGATATCGGCGGGTGGCGGATCTACCACCAGTTGCACTTCGCCGGTTTCCAGCGCCGATATCGCCCCGCTGCCGTCCGGCAGCACGCGCAGGATCAGCTGGTCGAGGTAAGGCTTGCCTCTGTCCCAATAGGCTGGATTGCGATCCAGTGCGACATATTCACCGCGCTTCCATTCCCGGAAACGGAACGGGCCGGTTCCGACTGGCGCAACATTGTGCGGATTTGTGAGGACATCGCTGCTGTCATAGAGGTGTTTAGGAAGAATCTGGGATTCGGGCGAGCCGAGAGCACTGAGGATATAGGGCGCCAGGCCGGAAAGATGCCAGACCGAAGTCAGCGCGTCGGGCGTGTCCACCGTGACAACATTGGCGAAGGTCGAACGGCCCCGGGAGTGATATTTCTTCCAGATATTGAGCACCGAGAAAGCGACATCGGCCGATGTAAAGGGCTTTCCGTCATGCCACAGCACACCGGGCCGCAACCGGAAGGTGATGGTGAGACCGTCGGGACTGACGCTCCAGCTTTGGGCCAGCTGCGGTTGTGGCGCGTAGTGACTGTCGTAACGAAGAAGTCCGTCGAAAATCTTGCCGGAGATATATTGGGCGGGCCCCGCCGTGGTCAGAGCGCTGGTCAGCACAGGCGGCTCGGAATCGATCGCGACAACCAGACGGCCGCCCCGCGTGGCTGCGGCCGCCGGCGCGAGACTTGCGAGCCCTAAAAGAGCGGAATTTTCCAGAAAATGGCGGCGCGACAGGGGCATGCGGCCTATCATCTTGCATGTTGATAAAGTCTATCGGTTTAGTAGTATAAAGCCCTGTCCTCCCTGTCAACGGCGGCGGACATGGAACCATCTGGCTGGAGCCCTGGGGGTTGCTGGCAGAAAATCGCGAGGAAGACATGGAATACAGGAATTTGGGCAAGACCGGCGTCAAGGTGTCGCCGCTGTGCCTGGGAACAATGATGTTCGGCGGACAGACGGATGAAGCGGTTTCCCGTCAGATCACTGACCGCGCCCTTGAACAGGGCGTCAACTTCATTGACACCGCTGATGGTTATAACGGCGGCAAGTCGGAAGAAGTCGTTGGACGCATCATCGGCGCCAAGCGCGATCAATGGGTTCTGGCGACCAAGTATGTCAATCCACGCGGCGAAGGGCCCAACGACCGTGGCGCCTCGCGCCGCTACACCATCCAGGCGGTGGAAGCCAGCCTGAAGCGGCTGAACACCGACTATATCGACCTTCTCTATCTGCACCGCGAAGACCACAACACGCCCGTGGCCGAAACCGTGCGCGCGCTGGGCGATCTGATCCAGCAGGGCAAACTGCGCACCTTTGGCCTGTCCAATCACCGCGCCTGGAAAATCGCGGAATTCAGCAACATCGCCGACAAGCTGAATGTGGACCGTCCCGCCGCCAGCCAGCCCTGCTACAATCTGGCCAACCGCCAGCCCGAGATCGAGCATCTGGCGGCCTGCGATTATTATGGCGTGGGCGTGGTGCCCTATTCCCCGCTGGCGCGCGGTATCTTGACCGGCAAATATGATCCCAGCCAGCCGCCGCCGCCCGATACCCGCGCCGGCCGCAACGACAAGCGCATCCATCAGACCGAATGGCGTCCGGAGTCGCTGACCCTGGCACAGAAGGTGAAACAGCATGCGCAGGCGCGCGGCATCACGCCCGGCCAGTTTGCCATCGCCTGGGTGCTGAACAACAAGTTCGTCACCTCCACCATCACCGGCCCGCGCACCCTGGAGCAGTGGGAGGATTACGTGCCGGCGCTGAGCTACAAGTTCACCAAGGACGACGAAGCCTTTGTGGACAGTCTGGTGGTGACGGGTCACCCCTCGACCCCGGGCTTTAATGATCCCAGCCATCCCTACTTTGGCCGGCAGCCGCGCCTGGCGGCCTGACGCATCTTGCGTGTGGGCGGCCCTTGCGGCCGCCCATAGCGCCTCTCCGGATTCTTCATGACCACTCTGGACGCTGCCAGCCCGCCCGAGCCGCGCGTCGATGTCCTGCCCTATATGGCGCTGTCGATGATGGCTGGCACGACCGCTGGCATGTTGCGGGCGCTGTCACCGGTTTTCGCAATCCACCTAGGGGCTTCCAATGCCCAGATCGGCGTCATCGCCGGATTGGAAAGCCTCGGCATGGCTGCCATGACCCTACCCGCTGGCGTGCTGGTCAGCCGCTACGGTCCGCGGCGGGTCTATGTGATCGCCAGCCTGATCATCACCAGCGTTTATTGCCTGGTGCCTTGGAGCCTGTCCTGGATCGTTCTGGGCGCCGGCCTGTGCATCGGCGGCAGTTGCATGCCCTTTCGCATCGTCTCGGTCAGCAGTTCCTTTCTGGAGCGTCTGAAATCCATCGGTCGTTCGAAGGCGGGCTGGTATTCCGCTTCCGGTACTGTCGGCACCTTGTTGACCGGCCCGGCATTGGCGACGTTTCTGCTCACACGCTACGGCACCACCGCGGGCTATCTGGGTGTGGCGTCGCTTTTTGCCGCGATGGGACTGGGTGGCACCATCATCCTGGCCAAGCGTCCAGCGCCCGGACCCAAACCCGGATTTCTGGAAAGCTTCGCACAGTCCGCCCGCCTGCTGCGCGATCCAGTGGTTTCGGCGATCTGCACCATCGAAGTCTCCACCGGCATTGTTTTCGCATTCTTCTCTGCCTTCATTGTAGTGACAGCGATCCGGCGCATTGGTCTGTCAGAGCCCGCCGCAATTTCGGTACGGATGTTTGAAGGTCTGGTGGCCGTGGCCACCATGTCCATCGGCGGTTTTCTGGTAAAGAACCGGCCGCTGGTCTGGTTCTACCGCCTGAGCCTGATGCTGATCGTGTCCGGCTTCGGCATGCTGGCGCTGGCCCACACCTATCCGGCCCTGGTGCTTGCCACGCTGTTCCTGGGTAGTGGCCTGGGCATCACCAGCCTTATCAACATCATCCGGCTCAGCGCCAGTGAGGCACCTAAAAGCCGAATCTCGTCACTTCAGCTTTTCTCCTCAATGGGCGGGGGATTTCTAGGCGCCATGCTGGGTGGCCTTTTGAGCAAATATCTGGGCCTGCAGGGCATGTTTGTTTCGGGCGCCCTGCTCTACGTCCTTTTGGCTTGGCGCTGGTGTTTCCGCGAAGCCATCGCAGCCTAACTGCCCAGCGCCGCCCGGCCAGCCGCCATGAGAATGGTGTCGTCCTGAGGCGCGTGAATACGCCCGCATAACGCATTGCGATGATGACGTTCCAACGCATTGGATTGTGAGAGGCCATGATTGCCGCAAAGCGATAGCGCCAATGAGGTCACTTCGATGGCATGGTTGGTCACCACATTCTTGACCAGGCCCGCCCCCGCCAGTCCTAAGACCTTGCCCTTATCGGTGTCTTCTCCCACGCCACGCAGCAAAGCGGCATTGGCCGCCAACAGCGCCTCGATCTTGCCGACGGCCTCCTGAATGCGAGGCACCGTGCTGAGCGGCGCGCCCAGGCTGGCCGGCGCGCGCGATTTCAGGAATTCAACCAGCCAGTCGCGTGCCGCAACCGCGACGCCATTATAGACGGCCGCCAGCATGCCAAAGTACCAGCCTCGCCCCGCATCGTTGCGCTGATGCGGCGTGCCGGCGGGCTTGAGATCGACCGCGTGCTTCAAGGGTATACGCACATTATCCAGAACGACATCATCGCTGCCGGTAGCGCGCATGCCAACCGCCTCCCAGGTCTTGACAAGTGTCAGGCCCGGCGTGCCTGCGGGCACGTAGAAGTTTCCGACCCTGGGTTCGGCTTCATCGGTGATCGCCCAGACATTGAACCAGCTAAGGATCGGCGCACCGGTGGCATAAAGCTTATGTCCTGAGAGCCGCCATGAATTGCCTTCGCGCCGGGCCAGCGTCTGGGGCAGGCCGCCGCGCGATGGAGAACCCAAAGCGGGTTCGACCTGAATACCATTGATCAGCGCAATGCCGTCCACGGATT
>DASZVQ010000007.1:0-2507 GCA_035547275.1 Rhizomicrobium sp. | reverse complement strand
GCGGTCGGGCCCGACCGCATCGCCCAGACGGGCAGGGCGCTGTTCACGCCGTTCAAGGTCGCGGGCTGTTCGGGGCCTTTGCTGACCCTCACGCCCAAGGGGTTGGTGGTCGACGATTTCGGCTATGACGGTGACGGCAGTGTGGTCTTCCGCATCCGGCGCAATCTGTTCGATCTGATCCAGGGCGAATGGCTGCACATGCACCGGCCCGACCGCAGTACGCTGGGCGTCTATGACGAATGGGAAAACGAGATCCTCTATGTCCGCTATCTGAACCCGGGGGCGGTGCGGATACGGGGGCGCTTTCTCTGCGGCGAATATCCGCCCGTCACCATCCGGGACAAAAGCGTGCGCCTGGGCGACGCCCGCCTCGACCGGCCCGCCTGCCTGCTTGACCGGCAGCGGCGCTATTAATACGCTGTAGGACAAATGGACTCGCTGGGCCAGTTCGAACAAGTCGTTCTCACCGCCATTCTGGCGCTGGGCGACAATGCCTATGGCGTCACCATCCATGCCAAGGTCGAGGAACTCAGCAAGCCCCGCAAGGTGGCCCGCGGCGCGGTCTATGCCACCTTGGACCGGATGGAGGACAAGGGGCTGATCGCCTCCTGGCTGTCCGATCCCACACCCGAACGCGGCGGCCGTTCGCGCCGCCATTACCGGCTGGAAAAATCCGGCGAAAAGGCGCTGCGCGAGGCGGCCAGGACCGCCCAACGCCTGATCCAGACGATTGCACAAGGTCTCGGGGGACCGGCATGGAAACCGCCACGCTGAATCCCTGGTGCGAACGGCTGGCGGAATGTCTGATCCCGCCGGGCGCGCGCGAAAGCGTGATGGGGGATTTGCGCGAAAGCTGCGCCAGCGAGGCCGAAATGTTGCGCGAGGCGCTGTGCGCCGCGCCTTATGTCATCCTCAGCCAGATGCGGCGCAATCTCAATCTGCCTGTGCTGGTGCTGCAGACGGGGCTGCTGTTCTGGAGCATGGCGCCGGTCCTTGCCGGGACCTGCGTGCCGCTATTGCTGCTGCGCTCGGCCTGGACGCCTGTCGCGCGGCCTTCGCATCGCCAGGCGCTGCGCGGCGCGGTGCTGGTGTCCTTCGCCGGGGTGCTGTTGTTTCTGCTTCTGCCGCTATGCTGGCCCGATGTGCGCCAGGGCCATTTCATCGGCGCCGCCTGTTTCCTGCTGGGCGCGCCCTTGTCGCTGTGCCTGTGCCTGGTGCGCACCGGCCTGATCCTGGACGGTGACCGGCGCGATAAATGGCTGGGCTCGCGCCTCTCCATGGCCGAGATGCGGCTGATGTGGCGCGGCCATCGCCGCGCTGTGATCCGCCGCAACCGGCTGGAAGCGGTGCTGCTGGCACTGGCGGCGGTATGGCTGCCCGCGCTGGCGGTGAGCAATCCTGCGCGGGAGATGCTGGCGGCCATGTTCGCGGCCGCCGCCCTGTGGCTGGTGCTGGATATGCCGCGCCGCGCGGCGGGACTGGATTTCGTCTCCCTGCGCGCCGCCTACAGCCAGTCGCTGCTGCATCAGCAGCAGTTGCGCGGCTTTCTGTGGTGGCTGTGGCTTTCGCCTTTGCTGGTGCTGTTCCAGGCGACCCTGCCCAACGCGGGTGAGGCCTCGATGATCCTGGAAAACAACATGATCGCGATTCTGCTCTGCTTTCTCGCCACCGCGCTCAACCGCGAAGGCGGCGGGCGGGCGCGGGAAGAGATCGTGGCGCTGTCGCGCCTGCGCGAAAAGGTGGCTTGACTCTTACAGTTGTAGTAGTAGAACAGGGCTGAATGCTGCGGAGCCTGGGATGTGGGCCCTTTGTCTTGCTTTGCTGTTTGCGGTGCTGACACCGGCGTGGGCGCAGTCGGTCGAGACCGTGACCGTCAATGGCCGCCGGGTTCAGGACAGCGAAATCCAAAGCTTTGTCGAAAGCCGCGTCGCGCCCACATTCCGGCTGGGAAAGCTGGCGCGCTGGGAAGAGGGTATCTGTCCGGTTGCCGTTGGCCTCAAGCCCGAATTTCTGGATTTCATCACCAAGCGCCTGAAAGACACCGCGCGGAAAGTGGGTGCGCCGGTCAGTGCCGATCCGCATTGCAGAGCCAATATCGAGATCGTCTTTACCACCACGCCCCAGGCGCTGATGGACAATGTGCGCAAGGAACACCGCTACTATCTGGGGTTCCATTACAATTCGCATCAGGCCGATGCGCTTGCCAGGGTCACCCACACGATCCAGGCCTGGTACACGACCCAGATCATCGACAATCTGGGCATTCCCCATCTGGAAACCTTCCTGTCCGATGGCACCTGCGCCGCTCTCACGGATTTCTGCCCCACCACCTATCACACCAACGGTATGCGGCTGGCAGACGGGATGCATTCCAGTTTCTTCCACGTGATCATCGTGATCGATCCCGAAAAATTGCGCGATCATGAGATCGGCGCGCTGGCTGACTATATCGGCTTCATGGCGCTGGCCGAGCCGCAGGCGCAGGATGATTGCCAGACGCTTCCCAC
>DASZVQ010000006.1:0-3765 GCA_035547275.1 Rhizomicrobium sp. | reverse complement strand
CGCCCAGCGTAAGGGTGGGATTGCCGTTCCTGGTATAAACGAAGATATGGCCCTTGGAATTGGTCGCCACGCCCATCGCCGATCCCATGAAAGTATCGCGCGGCAGTTGCAGCGGCTCGGAGCCGGTGATGGCGATGTCCTGCGCCGCGGCGGGCAGCGCAAGGGCGGCAGCGGCCAGCAGAAGGGTTGCGATACGCTTCATGTTACTTGCTCCCCTTCGTGGCGGCGCCCGTGCCTTTGAGCACGAACTTCTGCATGCGCCAGGATTCGATCTCGCCCACGATGATCTGGTTGGGATCGCGGCAATCCATCATGTGGACCACCTGGAAACCCGGCGCCAGCTTGCCGGCATGGCCGAACTTGCCCAGCACGGTGCCGTCCAGTTCCATCTTGTAGATCTGCCCCGTCTTGGCCCAGCTGCCCGGCGGATTGCCGTTGGGGTTGGAGTTGGACACGAACAGATATTGATGCGCGCCCTCGGAGATGCAATCGGACCAGGCGGTGCCGACATTCTCGTAGGTCGTCTTCCATTTCAGGTCGTTGTCCAGCACCACATAACGATTGTTGGTGCGGTCGGCGACATAGACATTGCCTTGGTGGTCGACCTGCAAACCGTGCGGCAGGTTGAACTGGTTCACGCCCTTACCCGGCGCCGAGCCGCCAACCTTGGCCAGGAAGCGGCCGTCCGGCGAATACTTCACCACGCGGTTGTTGCAGTAGCCGTCGCTGATGAAGATGTTGTCGTGCTGGTCCCAAGCCACGTCGGTCGGGCGGCACAAGGTGTAATTGTCGTCCGGCGGATTGGGGCCATGTGGGGTGGCGACCGGGCCGTCGGCCATCAGCGGGCGGTGGCCGATCACCATCAGCACCCTGGTGCCGGTGGGGTCGAATTTGGTGACGACATTGGTGCCCTCGTCCACCGTCCAGATATTGTCATGGCGGTCGACGCGCACCGAATGGGCGAATTCAAAGCCATAAAAGCCCTTGCCGATCTCGCGGATGAACTTGCCGTCGGGGCCGAACTCCCACAGCCGGGTCTGTGGCCCGCGGAAGAAGGAAAAGACATGGCCCTTGGAGTTGGTGGCCACGCCCTGCATCTCGCCCAGCGTATCGCCCGCGGGCGCCTGGAACATGCCAGGCACCGCCTGGTAGGGAAGATCGGGCGCGGTCGCATAGGCGCTCGCCGCCGCCTGGGCAAACGCCGAGGCGCTCGAGAGCAAAATGGAAACAGCGGCCACCGCCGCCAGACATGCCTTCACCTGAACCTCCCCGCTGCCGGCCGGTTATTCTTGGGCCGTGACTGGCAGGTGTATAGCGCAGGAAAATGACAGCGCGAAGCGGCGCGCTTTGTTGCGGTGCAGCTTAATTCGGATCGTTGAGACCCGGTTTGGGCGTGATCCTGGCTTTCTTCAACGACCGCTTGCTGGGCTGGGCCGCCTGGTCCGCGCGCGCGCTGCGGTCCGTGGCCACCGGCCGGTTACCGGCCGGCGCGGGGCCGGCCACGCCGACCACCGACTGCTCGTCCTGGTTGCTTTGATGGGTGTTTGTGACCTTGGCGGTGGCGGCCACCGTGGCGACCGAAAGGACCGCGACCAGCACGAAGACGGCGATCGGTTTCATGGCAAAAGCCTCCTGTTGCATATTTAACCTGCAACAGGAGGCTTGGTTGCCGTTGTTCCAAAGTCCCGATCCGGACCGTCAGTTCTTCAGCATCGGCTTGCCTTCATGCGCGACCAGAAGATCGTGCATATCATCGGCATGTTCCTCTTCGGTGGTGAGGATGCCTTCCAGCATCACCCGCGTGCCGGGATCGTCATCGCCGAAATAGCGGATCAGTTCGCGGTAATGGTCGATCGCGATGCGTTCGGCGATGAGGTTTTCCTTGATCATCTCCACCAGGTTGCCGCCGATCGCATATTGCGCCGCGGAGCGGGTGAGGATGCCTTCGGGATTGAAATTGGGTTCGCCACCCAGCTGGTTGATGCGTTCCGCCACCTGCTGGGCGTGTTCCCATTCCTCACGCGCATGTTCGGCGAACTCTGCCTTGGCGCCTTCGCTGGAGATGCCGTGCGCGGTAATCGCGTTCTGGGTATAGCGCAGGGTGCAGACGATCTCGGTGGCCAGCACTTCCTGCAGGATGCTGACGGTCTTTTTCACATCGCCCACATAATTGGTGCCGACCGCTCCGGTCTCCAGATGCTGGCGCGCGCGCTCGCGCAGGGTCTTCACGTCGGAAAGGAATGGCTTGTCTGTCATCAATGGCTCCTGTCAAAAATCAGTAACGGCGGGCGAAGCCGAAGCTCAGCTTGTCGTCTTCCCACCCGGCCGAGATGGCGGCAGCCACCGCGACCACGGCACCGAACAGCAGGGCCAGCGCGGTCCACAGCGCGGCATAGCCGGCAGCCTTGCGCGCGGTATCAAGCTCCTGGCGCATGCGATCTTCCACCATGTTCACCCGGTCGGTGGCGCCGGCATAGGACAGGCCGGCATCCATTGCCGTCAGGCGGATCAGTTCGGCGCGGTTGGCGCCATGCTGCTGGTTGCCGGGATGCAGGTCGGCGGAAAGAATCCGGGCCGCCGTCACCTTGTCCTGGGCGATATCCTCGCCGCGCGCCATGGCGTGCGGGCTGTCGGGATGCAGCAACATGTCCGCCCAGTAGGCGGAGACGCTGGTTTCCGAACGCACATCCTCGCGATGCATGGCCGCGCCGCCCGCAGCCGCCAACGCCAGCAGCACCAGGCCGGCCGCGACGGTAATCGCCCACATCACCAGGCCATGGGCGCCGGCGCGGAATTCCTCTTCCCGATGGGTTTCCAGCCTGGGCCCGATCAGTCGGCCGGCGACATGGCCACCGGCGGCAAAGCCGAAGGCCTGGGCGGCCAGAACCCAGATCGCACCGAGCGTCAGGAAGGTGCCGGTGGAAGAGCGGAGCATCAGACCGAAGCCCGCGCCCAGCATGATGAGGAAAAAGCCGGTGGCGGCGGCTACCGCGGCGCCGGCAATCACCGCGCTCCAGTTGAAGCGGAAGCCGGGGGTGGTCACGATGACGGAGTTGGAACCTTCGGAAAGAACGGTCATGGGCTGCCCCTTATTGGTTCTGGGTCAGCGCAATAACGGCCTCCGAAGGCGGAAGTTCCCGCCTGCGGAACCGCGCGGGCGCTCGCCGCGTTGTGCCTGCCGGTAATATAAGGACAAGCTCATGCGATCCGGCTGCCTCTGGCTACTCGGTGTTCCCCTGCCCATCATCATCCTGCTGTGGCTGATCACGGGTCACGCCTGATTCAGGCGCTGGGCTATCTGGCGGCGCTGTGCTCGACCCTGAGCTTCGCGCCCCAGGCCTGGAAGATCATCCGCTCGGCCCGCACCCACGACATTTCGCTGGGCATGTATCTGCTGACCGTGACCGGCTTCGCGCTGTGGCTGGCCTATGGAATTGCCCAACACCAATGGCCGCTGATGATCTCCAACGGCATCTGCCTGGGGCTGGCCGGCTTCATCCTGGCCATGAAACTGCTGCCCGCGCGCGAGAAGCAGAAGGTCGCCAAGGCGCTGGACCCGCAGGATTAGGTGGAGATCGGCTGCGGGCTGGTCAGGCAACCGCCATCCACCGTATCGGACACCGGCGTCGGATCCAGATCGTCGTAGTCTGGCTCCGTCTCCATCCCGTCGATGCAGGTGGAAGGACCGTGAGGTTGCGCCTGGGTTTTCGGTTCTGTCATCGCCGGCTGCGGCGCCGGCACAATGCCGGCAGGCGCGGCGATGCC
>DASZVQ010000005.1:0-1609 GCA_035547275.1 Rhizomicrobium sp. | reverse complement strand
GCCCGCCCAGACCGTCCAGCCGCACCGTCGCCAGCATGGTCTCGACCTTTGCGTGAAGCGCGTCCCTGGACAGCTTCAGCTTGCGCAAGCCGTAAGCGATATTGTCGAAGACATTCAGATGCGGAAAAATCGCATAGGACTGGAACACCATGTTGGTGGGCCGCTGATGTGGCGGCACCGCGTTCATCGCTTCGCCGTCAATCGCGATGGTGCCGCTGTCGGGCGTTTCGAAACCGGCGATCATGCGCAACAGGGTGGTCTTGCCGCAGCCCGACGGCCCCAGCAGGCCAAAGAACTCGCCCCGCGCGACCTCCAGGCTGACATCGTTGACGACGGCAAGCGCGCCAAAGGATTTGCGAACGGCCGACAGGGTGAGGAAACTCATGCGCCCAGCCTCGGCCTTCTTGTGCCCAGATTGCGGGCATATTCGGCCAGGATCACCAGCCCCACCGATACGGTCAGGATGATGGCGCCCAGCGCCAGCACCATGGGCAACCGCTCGGGAAAGCGCAGCTGGCCCCAGATATAGACCGGCAGGGTCGCTTGCGTGCCGGAAAGGAAATAGGCCAGCAGGAATTCGTCGAAAGAGGTGATGAAGGTCAGGAGCAGGCTGGCGACGACACCGGGCAGCATCAGCGGAAAGGTGACACGCCAGAAGGTCATCCACGCATCTTCGCCCAAATCGGCGCTGGCTTCCTCCAGACTGCGGTCGAAGCCCTCGAAACGGGCCATCAGCACGGTGAGGGCGAACGGCACGCAGATCAGCAGGTGCCCCACGGCCACCGCGATCAGCGACAGCGGAAGGGCGACCGCGCCCATCAACAGCAGCAGCGACAGGCCCAGCACGATGTCGGGTATGAACAGGGGAAGCGAAATGAAGCCCAGCGCCGCCTTCGCGCCTCGCAGCCGGTAGCGCGTGACGGCACGCGCGGCCGTCAGCCCCAGGATGGTCGAGAACAGCGCGGTCACAAGAGCCACCCTGAGGCTGTTGCCCAGCGCATGCTGCATGGCTGTGTCGGCGGTGAGCGCGGCATACCAGCGGGTGGTGAAACCCGACAGCGGGAAGGCGATGAATTCGGAATTGTTGAAGGAGAAGATGGGCAGCACCAGCACCGGCACGTACAGAAAGGCCAGATAGGCGAAGGCATAGATCAAAAGGCTGCGATTTTTCATCTTGCCGCGCTCATCTGATTTTCCGGGCCGCGGCGCGGGCGGCGGCCACGAACAGGCCGGCCACGACCGCCACCATCGCCATCGAGACCAGCGACAGGGCCGCACCCAAGGGCCAGTTGCCGACGCCGTTGAACTGCACTTCGATCAGATTGGCGAGCATGGTGCCCCCCGTTCCGCCGACCAGCGCCGGGGTCACATAATCGCCGGTGGTCGGCACAAAGATCAAAATGGCGGCGCCGATCACCCCCGGCAGCGACAGGGGCAGGGTGATGCGCAGGAAGCGCCGCACCGCGCCATCGCCCAGATCGCTGGCGGCCTCCAGCAGCGAGCGATCGATTTTCTCCAGGCTCACATAGATGGGCAGGATAGCGAAGGCCGCCCAGGCGTGAGCGAGCGTCACAACCACCGCGAACGGATTGTAAAGCAGGAAGCTCAG
>DASZVQ010000004.1:0-4850 GCA_035547275.1 Rhizomicrobium sp. | reverse complement strand
CGGAACGTTCTTCCAGCCAATGGGTGAAGCCTGGCCACCAGGACCCTTGCTGTACAGCCGCCGTGTCGCGCCACACATCCGGCGCGGCATAGGCATCGCCCGGCTTGCGGGTTGCGATCCGAAAGGCCCGGCCGGCATGGCCGGGTTCGCTGACCACGCCGGCGTTATGACCACCCTTCGTCAGCACGAAGGTTATCTCGCCCTGGTTGAGCAGGTGAATCTTGAATACCGAGCGCCAGGGCGCGACATGATCCGTCTCGGTCCCGACGGCAAAAATGGGCCTGGCGATTTCCGAAACCGCCACCGGCCGGCCGTCCACCAGGAAACGGCCCTCCGCCAGGTCATTGTCGAGGAACATGCTGTGCAGATATTCCGAATGCATGCGGTAGGGCATCCGGGTGGCATCGGCATTCCAGGCCATCAGGTCATTGGCATGCTCGCGCTTGCCGAGCAGATAGGTTTCGATGTTGCGTGACCAGATCAACTCATTGGAACGCAGCATCTCGAAGGCGCCGGCCATCTGGCTGCTGTCCAGGTAACCCTGCCACCACATCATGTCGTCCAGCAGGGCCAGCTGGCTCTCATCGGTGAAGAGCTGCAGCTCGCCCGCTTCGGTGAAATCGGTCTGTGCCGCCAGCAGGGAGACGGTGGCCAACCGGTCGTCCCGGTCGCGCGCCATGGCGGCGGCCGCCACCGCAAGCAGCGTTCCCCCCAGGCAGTAGCCGCAGGCATGGACGCGCGCGCCGACGCAGATGTCCGAAATAACGTCCAGTGCCGCCATCACGCCCAGCCGGCGATAATCATCGAAGCCGGTATTGCGAAGCGACGCGTCGGGATTCACCCAGGAGATGCAGAAAACCTGGAAGCCCTGGTCCAGCAGGAACCGGACGAAGGAATTAGAAGGTGAAAGATCAAGAATGTAATATTTCATGATCCAGGCGGGCACGATCAGGATCGGCTCGGGCCGCACCTGGGGCGTGGTCGGCGTGTACTGGATCAGCTCCATCAGGTCATTTCGAAAGATCACTTTTCCCGGCGTGACCGCGACCTCCTTGCCCGGCCGGAATCCTTCCTCCCGCTGCAGCGCATGGCCTCGCGCCAGTTGCGAGAAATCCTCCAGCCAGTTTCCGGCGCCACGCACGAAATTCATGCCGCCTTCGCGGAACGCCGCTTGCAGCACCTGCGGATTGGTCGCGACAAAATTGGTCGGCGACACCATGTCCAGCATCTGGCGGGCGACAAAGGCGACGATATCGGCATGGCCGTGGGTCACCCCGGGCAGGGGCGCGGTCGCCTTGCCCCACCAGTTCTCCCACAACAGAAAGCTCTGCTCGAGAAAGTTGAACGGTGGCTGGCTCCAGGCCTCGTTGCGGAAACGGCGATCGGCCGGTTCCGGCGCGAGCCATTGATCCGGCAAGGCCAGCCTGGCCATTGCCGCCACCGCGGCGCGTGCCAGCTCGGCCCGGCGCATGGGCGCATTGGCCAGGTGCAGCAGCCAGTCGAGATACGCCAGATACAGGGATGCCGGCGACAAGGAACCGGTCATCCGCGCCTGCAAGGCATGCAGCATGCGGTCCCGGGTATCCGAAGCAACAACCTGATCGACAGACGACATAATGTTTCCTAACCCGATCAAGACAGCGTCTGCTTTGACGCTGATCAAGGAACGAGTTGTCCGGCAGTGTCTTCCTTTGCTCTCCGACGCCGCTCCCAAGGAGAAACCTGTCATGGCCGAGACACAGAAAAGTGAAACATCGCGTTCTTCATCGCGCAAACCCGCCGCGAAGGACGATCTCGATCCCGTATTCCCCGTCAACTTTGCCGAGGCATCGCTGCGCGGCATCTCGCTGCTGGCACAGGGCAACAGCATCCTGCTGCAGACAGCGCGCGAGATCTGGGACAAGGAGGCCGATTTGCTCCAGCCAGCCCATTTCTTCGCCCCGCAGGCGCCCAACGGCTCCGGCATGCGCAGCTTTCTGGAACAGTGGCACGACAACGCCGAAAGGACCCTCGGCCAGATGCGTGACATCCAGGACTTGATGCGCGAGTGCGAGTGGCGCCTGCTGACCCTGGCCGCCGACAACATGGCCGTTCCGGCCCAGCGGGCCGCCGAGTAGATCGATGGTTCGCACGGTTCTGGTTACCGGCGGCGTCAGTGGTATTGGCGCCGCCACCGCCCGGCTGTTTCACGAGGATGGCCACCGGGTGATCGCATCCTATTGCGGCGACGATGAACTCGCCCGCAGCTTTTCAGCCCAGACCGGCATCGAGGTCCGAAAATGGGACGTCGCCGATTTCGAGGCCTGCCAGAAAGCCATCGAGGCCATCACCGCCACGGCCGGTCCGGTGGATGTATTGGTCAACAATGCCGGAATCACCCGGGACTGCACGTTGCAAAAGATGACGCACGAGCAATGGCGCGAAGTGCTGGATGTCAATCTGGGCGGCGTCTTCAACATGAGCCGCGCCGTGATCACCGCCATGCGCACGCGCGGCTTCGGCCGCATCGTCAATGTCAGCTCGGTGAATGGCCAGATGGGCCAGTTCGGCCAGACCAACTATGCCGCGGCCAAGGCCGGCATGATCGGCTTCACCAAGTCGCTTGCCCTGGAATCGGCTTCGCACGGCGTGACAGTCAACGCGGTGGCGCCCGGTTATACCGATACGCCGATGGTGCGCGCGGTTCCCGCCACGGCGATGGCGGGCGTTCTTGAAAAAGTCCCGATGCACCGGCTGGGTACGCCGGAGGAAATCGCCCGCGCGATCCTGTTCCTGGCAGGCGATGAGTCAGGCTTCATCACCGGCGCCACGCTCTCGATCAACGGTGGCCTCTACATGGCCTGAGGCGTTCACGATCCCGTGAACGGGCGCCGCGGAAGCTTGGGGTGCCAGGCCCCGATCTCTCCCCCCGCGGGGATGGGCTGTTTGGCATGGCCCGGCGTAATGATCAGCGCGGGGTCGCTCATCACTTGCGCGCCGACGGCGGCGATGGAATCGGCCGGCAAGGCCAGATCATCGCGCACCTGCATGGTCACCAGCGCCTTGCGTCCGGCATCGAGCGCAAGCGCGGAAACCCGGCCCACCTTGACCCCGCTGATGCGCACATCGCTGCCCACACGCAGGCCGGCCACATTGTCCATGCGGGCGGTGAGGTTGTAACTGCCGAAATGTCCGGTGCCGGTCTGCCAGGCCATGAAGCCGCCGAAGACCAGCGCGATGCCGACCACCGCCGCACTCAACAACGTCTCGAACATGTTGCCACCCAGGCGCGCATCCATCGTCAATCCCTTCCTTCCCGAGTCAAAAAGCCGCCAATGCGCGCGGCCGACAGCAGCATCGCCAGCGCCGCGAACAGCCCGAAGCCCAGGACAAATCCCAGGTCGTAGCCGAAGCCGGAATTGGGAAAGGCGTAGATCCGCACCGGCAGGATCAGGCTTGCCAGCAGGGAGAAGGGCGCGATCAGTCCATGCAGCACGCCATGAAAGAAGCCGGGGCCGGCATGCGCGGCCGGCTGCGTGGCGCAGCCCGCCAACCCCAGCAGCAGCGCCAGACCCAAGCGCCTAGCCATGGCGGCGGGTCCCTGCTTCAGCCTCCGGGTGGGTATGGCAGAAGTGGCGCAGCGCGGCCATCAGGGCCGCTGCATGGGCAATATTGCCGGCATCCAGCGCGGCGCGCACATCGTCAGCGATCATGCCGCAAATCTCCTGCGCGCCCTTGTCCTTGTGCAGCAGATACTGGGCCAGCGTGGTGGCCACCATCTCGGGCACATGTTCATGCTCGGCAATGGCGGCGATTTCCGCCTTGCTGAGACCGCAGAGACCGGCGCAATCCTCATAGGAAATCATCTTGCCCTCCTCTAATGCGCCATCAGCACGGGAATCTCGCATTCCTCCAGCACGGCCTGGGTGACGCCGCCCAGGACCGCCTCCCGCATCCGGCTGTGGCCGTAAGCGCCCATCACCAGCAGATCGCATTCCTGCGCATAGACAGCCTCGCGCAAGGCGAGGCCCGGCTCGGGCCCAGGATCGACGGCCAGGATTTGCGCCTGGATGCCGCGCCATTCCAGGCATTCGCGCAGCGGCCGGGCGGCGGCGATGGTATCGGACTGGCTGGCGCCGCCTTCCGGCATGACAATCAAAGTGACCCGCGAAGTCCTGGCCAGGAACGGCGCGGCCATGGACACGGCGCGCGCCGATTCCGCGCAAGGCTTCCAGGCGATGGCGATATTGGTGCCCAGTTCCTGGCGTGGGCCCTGGGGCGCCAGCAGAAGCGGGCGGCCAGACGCCATGACCACATCGGTGACGCGCGACGGCAGCATGGTCGGTTCGCGCGCCATGACGGTCAGGTCGTAGAAGCGGGCGCGCCGCGCCACCTCCGCGAGAGCAAGACTGTCGACGTCTACCCGCGCGATGGACGGGCCGGTCAGGTCCGGACGCGGGGCATCGGCGATCGGCAGGCCGAGCCGCAGGCTCATCTCGTCGAAGACGGCATGGGCATGGTGGCGGCGCTCTGCCTCCTCGCGCGAAAACTCCCCGGATATCGCCGCCAGAGGATCACCAACGGCCTTCAGGCCCGTCATTTCCCGGATGGATTGCAGGCCGGCATAGACAAAGAGCGCATCGATATGCGCGTCGTGCGCCTTGGCCACCAGGGCCGCGGTGCGCAACACCGCGTGATCCCCCGGCATGCCGCTCAACGAAGCAAGGATGTGTTTCATGCTGCACCCTCTCCAAAAGTCACGACCATGCGGCCATCGACCTTGCCGGCCTTGAGCTCGGCAAAGATCTGGTTGATTTCCTCCAGCCGGCGGCGATGGATATGCGCGCGCACCTTGCCTTCGGCGGCGAATG
>DASZVQ010000003.1:0-29397 GCA_035547275.1 Rhizomicrobium sp. | reverse complement strand
GCACCCATGCGACGACCGGTTTGAGCGGCGAACGCCGCGCGCGCAAGCGCGCGGCCGGCCACAAGTAGAACTTGAATCGGCGCGATCAATTCGCATTCACATGGCTACAAGACGCGCTCATTTTAACGGCGCAGGAAGGCTCGCGATTTTTGGCTTACCCCATCTTCACGCGAACGGAATATGCCGCTGTGCGAAGCTCTGAAGCCCTCTGAAAGCACTTCTTCCGGACCAGTATCCAAATACACCCATGGTCCGCGTCAGCGGACAAAATATATTCTCTTCTCTATTCTTCTCTGTCTCTTCTCTTCTCTGTGCTAGCAGCTTTTCCAAATTTTTCCGCGGCCTTCAAAATCGTGCTAGCAGCTTTTCCAGATTTTTCACAAGCACCGTCAACATCGTGATAGCGTTTCGTCATGTGCGGTAAATTCACGGCGATGGCGAGCTGGGCCGAGATGGTTGCGATCCCTCAGCCGCCGGCCATCGACGAAAATAAAGTTGGCGAGGACCGCGAAGTGGCCTTTCGCGTGATGACCAACCTGCCTATTATCCTGTTCGACAAAAGTGCCGGCAGACGGCGCGTCGTTCCCATGCGATGGGGTTTTCCCCATCCCAACGATTGGCGGCGACCCCAACCTCTGCACGCACGCTCAGAGACGATTGATACGACACGCGCCTTCGCCGATGCATTCCGCGACGGGCAACGCGGCATCGTATTGATGCGGACCTTCAACGAGGCGCCCGACGTTGAAGGTCCCACGGTCCAGCATACAATCGCGCCCGGCGATGACGGCGTGCTGGCCGCCGCATTCCTGTGGCGGCGGTTCGCGGTGCCAGATCAGCAGCAAGCCCAGCCGCAGCCGATGTTCGCCTGCGTGATGGTCACGGTCCCGGCGAACGCATTGCTGACGACCCTGCCAACGGATCGCATGCCGGCATTCATCGCGCCGGATGATTGGGCGCTCTGGCTGGACGAAGAACCCGCCAGCCTTGAAGAGGTGAAGGCCTGCCTGAAGACGGTCGATGGCGCGCGCTGGCGCATGTCGCGGGAAGAACGCGCGAAAGCCGCCCGCCGCGCCAGGCCCACCGTCTCCGATCCGGGCGGCCTGTTCTGAAGGCGAATTGACTCCGCCGGAAAGTTCTTGTTTCGTTCTATCATGCAGTCTTGGCTCTGGTCGCTTCCGGCGCGCGTGCCGGTCAAGCTTTTCTTCGCCGTCCGTCCGGATGATGAAGCATCCATGGCCATTCAATCGCTGGGCGCGCGGCTGAAAAGCGCGCATCGCCTGCGCGGCCGCGTCATCGCGCCACAACGCCTGCACAATACGCTGGCCGCGGTTCACGATAGCGGAGCAATCAGCGAGAACATCGCGCGCGCCAAGGCCATCGGCGACCGGCTGCGGCATCGCGGCTTCGCGGTGCGCTTCGACTGGACCGGCAGCTTCCAGGGCCATGATCGCGGCCATCCTTTTGTCCTGCGGGGCGGCGAGGGGCTGGAGCCGTTGTCGGAATTCCGCGCGACGTTGCGGATACAGATGCAGCGCGCCGGCTTCGCCGTGGACCAAAGCTTCACGCCGCATGTCACGCTGTTATGGGCCGACCGCTGCGTGGAGGATTATCCGGTGGCCCCGATCTGCTGGACGGTGCGCGAATTCGTGCTGGTCGCCAGTCTGCAAGGTCATTCGCGCCATATCGACATTGCGCGCTGGACGCTGGGTTAGTCAGGTCCCTGGCAGCTGAAGGTCAATGTGCTGCTCGCCCGATCGGTGTGGATGACGCGCGCGGCTTTGTGATATTGGGCGCAATGGGCGTTGGCTTTCTCGATGGCGCTGTCGGTGCTGAGCTGGGTCACCCCATTGACGGTGCCGCCATTCTCGTCGGCGCCAGTGAGCCAGGTGGTGTAGGAGCAACCCGCGAGCGGCATCAGGCCGACAAGAAGCAGCAGACCGGCAATTCTCATGTCCCTTGGGCCCTTGGTCGAGTCCGGCAGACCATAACGTCAGTCCGGCTTTGCGGCCATACGGGTTGTCCCAAGATCAACGGTGCGGAATCGCCCAGGGCTGGCTAGTGTGCGGGCCTCAGCAAGGGAGCACGCCATGGACAGGGAAAGCGAAACCATCACTGTCGCCGAAACCGGCCTGGGCAAATATCAGGTCGAGGCGCGCGTCGGCGCCTCCGCCCTGCTGATCGACGAACCCGTTTCCGCCGGCGGGCTGGGGTCGGGACCCAATCCCTATGATCTGCTGGGAGCGGCGCTGGGCGCCTGCACCACCATGACCATCCGCCTCTATGCCAATCACAAGGGCTGGCCGCTCAAGCGCGTGGAGACCGCGGTGCGCCACTGCCGCGCCGGGCTGAACGCCAGGGACCGTTTCGAACTCGATATCGCGCTGGAAGGCGATATCGATGCCGAACAGCGCACCCGCATTCTGGAGATCGCGGAGCGTTGCCCGGTGCACCTGACCTTGGCGCGCGGCTCCGATGTCGCCGCCAGGCTGATGCCGGTCGCCGAAGCCCGCGCCATCCGCCCCGACGATGGCCCCGCGCATGTGGAATGCATGCGCGAAGCCTGTTTCGATTAGTGCGTGACCGCGCGCGTCGCCAGAAAGCTGATGTGGCTTTTGTAGCGGGCGCTGTCCCAGCCGCGGCCCAGCACCAGCTCTTTCCACACCGAAAGCGAGAGCAGGGTGGACAGAAGATCGGCGGCGGCGGCCGGCGACAGATGGGGCGCCAGCGCGCCTTCATGGCGGAAGCGCTCGGCCAGCTCGCGCGGCCCCGTGGCAACGGGGCGCCAGCCGGTGGGGTTTTGGTCCATCGCGTCCTCGCGCAGGGCGCGTACCACCGGCCAGACCTTGGGATAGATCTCGGCGCAGCGCGCGACCATGGCATTGAGTGCCGCCCGGGCGCTGGGGGCATCTTCGACCTTGGGCGAGGGGTGTTCTTCCTTGGCCCGAAGCGCCAGCGCGACCAGAAGGGTCATGCGATCCGGAAAATGGAGATAGACCCCTTGGCGCGACAGGCCGGCGGCGCGCGCCACATCGGCCATGGTGAAGTCCGCTCCCTCTTGCGCGCAGGAAAAGGCCGCATCCAGAATTCTGTCGCCCGTGGGTCCGATGCTTGACATCGTGTAAACATACCGGGCATTGCCGGCTTTACACAATGTCAATATCCGGGGATTTCAACAAATATGGAGTATGACAGTAAATAGTATTTACTGTCATGTAGATGGATAGTACCGTCCCGGAGAAAATTCCGGAGCGATCCCATGACCGACGAACCCGAGACCCCTTGGTACGACACCGTTGTGCTTCCCGCCCTGCTGCGCTGGGCCCGCGGCACCTATGGCGAGGCCATGCACAAGGCCCTGGCCGAAGCCGGCTGCGACGATGTCCCGCCCAATGGCCTGTATGTGATCGGTGGCCTGGCGCTGGGGGCGGGCAATGTCCCGCTCAGCGTGCTGGTCAAGGAATTGAAACTGTCCAAACAGGCGGCGGGCCAGCTGGTCGATACCCTGGTTCTGCGCGGCTATCTCAAGCGCGAGACCGATGAGGCCGACCGCCGCCGCTTCACCGTCGCCCTGACCGAGCGGGGCTGGCATGCCGCTTCCGTCCAGCGGGAGGCGCGCGAGCGCATTGATGCCGAACTGCTCAGCCGGGTCGGTGCCGAGGCGCTGGCGGGGGCGCGCAAGACGCTGGGCGTCTTGATCGAGATGGGCAAACAGGCGCGGGAGAATGGCGATGACACGCATTGATCCTGGCCGCTGCAAAAGCGTCGCGCCGATCATGCCGACCACCGATGTCGCCCGCACTATGGCTTGGTACCAGTCGGCTGGTTTCTCGGTGGAGGTGCATGGCGATTTCGTCATGACCAGGCGCGAGGATGTCGAGCTGTTCCTGTCGCTTAATCCCGAGCACGATCCCAAGCGCACGGCGTCCTGTGTCTATGTCTATGTTGACGACGCCAATGCCCTGCATTCCTTCTGGCGGGCGGCCGGCGTGGCGGGACTTGGGGACTTGCGCGACACTAACTACCGCATGCGCGAATTCGCTTTGGTCGATCCCGACGGCAATATGATGCTGTGCGGCTCGCCCCTCGCGGCCCGGGATTCGGCCGCCTGAACAGGGGCGGCCGTGATGACATCGTCTCATGGCGGGCATAGCATCCCTTCCGGATGACAAAGGGGAGGGGCTTTTGACGCGCAAGCTTGTCGCGGAATTCATCGGGACCGCCTGGCTGGTTCTGGGCGGTTGCGGTTCGGCCGTTCTGGCGGCGGCGTTTCCCCAGCTGGGGATCGGCTTTGTCGGCGTGGCTTTCGCCTTCGGCCTGACCGTGCTGACCATGGCCTATGCCATCGGCCATGTCTCGGGCTGCCATCTCAATCCCGCCGTGTCGATGGGCCTGTGGGCGGGCGGGCGTTTCCCGCTCTCCGATCTGCCGGGCTATGTGATCGCCCAGGTGCTGGGCGGCATCGCCGGCGCCGGCGTCCTTTATCTGATCGCCAGCGGCCATGCGGGCTTCGATGTCCATGCCGGTTTCGCCAGCAACGGCTATGGCGATCATTCGCCGGGCGGCTATGGGCTCAGCGCCGCGCTCACCTGCGAAGTGGTGATGACCTTCGCTTTCCTGTTCGTGATCCTGGGCTCGACCCATGGCCGCGCGCCGCAGGGCTTTGCCCCCATCGCCATCGGCCTGTGCCTGACCTTGATCCATCTGATCTCGATTCCGGTCACCAACACCTCGGTCAATCCGGCGCGTTCGACCGCGCCGGCCTTGTTCGCGGGCGGCTGGGCGCTGGAACAGCTGTGGCTGTTCTGGGTCGCGCCCATCGTGGGTGCCCTGATCGCGGGCTTCGTCTATCGCTGGCTGTCGCCCGACATGCCCGCCCAGGTCGATGTTTCCGGGCGTTGAGCACACATGGCGATCATCTACGGCATTAAGAATTGTGACAGTGAGCAGCGACCCGGCAGGGGCAAATCGGTCCAGCGGACCGATTTGAGCGGCGAACGCGCCGAGCTTGGGCGAGGCGCAAGATGAGCGTGAAAATCTACGGCATCAAGAACTGCGATACCATGAAGCGCGCCCGCGCCTGGCTGGAGGGGCACAAGGTCGATTATGATTTTCACGATTACAAATCGGCCGGCATAGACCGGCCCATGCTGGAAGGCTGGGTGAAGAAGGTGGGCTGGGAGGTGCTGCTCAACCGCGCCGGCACCACCTTCAAGAAACTGCCCGACGCCGACAAGCAAGGCCTCACCGAGAAGAAAGCCATCGCTCTGATGCTGGCCCAGCCCGCGATGATCAAGCGGCCGGTGCTGGAAGCCAAGGGCAAGCTCACCGTCGGCTTCAAGCCCGAAGAGTATAAGAAGCTCTTCGGCTAGGCCACGGCTTCCCGCGATTGGGCTTTGGGAAATGGCCGGAACATCATGATGATCAGGAAAGCGCCCATGCCCAGGCCCCAGGAACAGAGGTAAAGCCAGCTATAGGTGGCGAAGCGGTCATAGATCAGCCCGCCCACGATCGGTCCGGTCGCCATGCCCAGGCTGCCCGCCATCGCGGTGCCGCCGATCACCGTGCCCATCATGCGCAAGGGGAAGTTCTCGCGGATCAGCACCGAATACAGCGGCATGATCCCGCCATAGATGAAGCCGAACACCACCGCGGCGCCATAGAATTCCGCCAGGTCGCGGGCGAAGAAATAGCCCAGCGCGCCAAAGGCCTGCGCCAGCAGGCCCGAGACCAGCACGCGCTTGGCGCCGAACCGGTCGCCCATCAAACCGAACGCGATGCGCCCGCCCATGCCGGCCAGGCCTTCCACGCTGTAAATCGTGGTGGCGGTGATGATCGGAATGCCGCAGGTCACCGCATAGCTGACGGTGTGGAAGATCGGGCCGGAATGGGTGGCGCAGCAGAAGAAATTGGTCAGCACCAGCACGATGAATTGGGGCGAGCGCAGCGCCTGGCCCAGCGACAGCCCGCCCTGGGGCTCGTCCGCCGTCATGGCGGCCTGCGCCTTTTCCAGCGCCGGCGGCCTGCGCGCCAGGAACGACAGCGGGATCATGGTGACGGCGACGAAAGCGGCAATGATCTCAAGCGAGAGGCGCCAGTCATGGCCCGAAATCAGCCAGGCCGCGGCCGGCGCCATGGTCATGGGCGCCATGCCCATGCCGGCGGACACCAGTGATACCGCCAGGCCGCGATGGGTATCGAACCAGCCGGTGACGGCCGCCATCATCGGCGCGAAGATCGCGGCACAGGCCGTGCCGACCACCAGGCCGAAGACGAACTGAAAAACGATCAGCGATGTCGCCAGGCTGGACAATGCCAAGCCGACGACCAGCAGCACCGATCCCGCCAGCACCACCCGGCGCGGGCCCCAGCGGTCCGACAGATTGCCCCAGGCCGGGCTTGCCACCGCCATCGCCAGGAAGCCGATGGTCATGGCGGTGGAAATGCCGGTGATGGACCATCCCGTGTCGCGGGCGATGGGGCGCAGGAAGACCGGCAGCGAGAACATCGATCCGATGGCGATACAGCCCAGAAGGCCGCCGGTCATGACAATCACCCAGCGATAGCGATCATTGGTCATTTGGCGGCGTCCTTCAGGGCCTGGACGTCGATCTTGGTCATTTTCATGACCGCGGCCATCACCTTGTCGGAATTGGGGCCGCTCAACAGCTCGGGCAGGCGCTCGTAACCGATCTGCCAGGACAGGCCGAACTTGTCCTTGGTCCAGCCGCAGACATTGGGCTTGTCGGTCAGGGCATCCCACAGCCGGTCGATGTCGGCCTGCTCGCTGCACTCCACGAACAGGGAAAAGGCCTCGCTGAGCTTCTGGTGCGGTCCGCCATTCAGGGCCAGAAGGGGACGGCCGCACAATTGGAACGCCACCACCATCACGCTGCCCTTGGGGCCGGGGCCGGTATCACCATAGCGGGAGACATGGGTGATTTTGGAATCGGGAAACAGCGAGACATAGAAATTCGCGGCGTCCTCCGCGCAGCTGTCGAACCACAGAAAGGGCGTGATGCTCTTGATCGTCATTTTGTCCTCCGTCGCGTTGGGTCAGATGGTCCTGGCCAGGGCTTCCAGCTGATCGGCGCACTGGCCCCAGCCCTGGTGGAAGCCCATCTGCTCGTGCCGGGCGCGGTCTTCCTCGCTCCAATGGCGCACGGTTGCGGTATAGCGGGTCTTGTTTCCCTCCGGCTCGAAGGTGACGGTCGCCACCATGAAGGGCGCGCCCTCGCGGGGCATCCAGTCGCCGGTGAAGGCGTCGGTGAAGACGATTTTGCGGTTCGGCACCAGCTCCAGATAGGTGCCGGGACAGGGGATCTCCTGGCCGTCCGGGCCGCGCATGACGATATGGTTGCGGCCGCCCACCTTCAGTTCCACCTCCGCGACCGGGACGGTATAGGGCCTGGGCGCGAACCACTGTTTCAGCAGCTCCGGCGTGGTCCAGCAGTGGAACAGCCTGTCGGCGGGCGCATCCAGAAGGCGGGTCAGTGACATTTCATGGGCCATGATTTTCTCCAATATCGTCAAGGTCTGACCCAAGGACGCCGGCGTCCCCGTCCGCCCGACAGCAAGGGCGTGGATTTATTTTTGTCGGGGCCTGTCGGACCGGGACATACTTCGCCGTCTTGAAAGGAAGTCAAAGGAACCGCCCATGCTCTACACCCTGCTTTGCTACAACAAGGAAGACGTCGTTTGGTCCTGGACCAAGGAAGAAGACGACGCGGTCATGGGCCGGCTGTCGGTGGTGCATGAGAAGCTGGTGAAGGAGGGAAAGCTGGGCCCGTCCTTGCGCCTTCTGCCCACCACCGCCGCCACCACCCTGCGCGGGCCGGGGCTGGTGATCGACGGACCCTTTGCCGAGACCAAGGAACAGCTGCTGGGCTTCTATGTGGTCGATGTGGAAAATCTGGAAGACGCGCTGGACGTGGCCAGAGAGCTTTCCGCCGCCAATCCCACCAGCACCTATGAAGTGCGGCCCATCGCGCTTTATGTGCCCGATGGGCGCGCCAACGCCCCCAAGGAGGCGATCAAAGTCTATTGATGAGCGATCTGGCCTGGATTCACGGCGCCCTGACCGCGGCAAGGCCGCAGGCCGTGGGCGCGCTTCTGCGCTATTTCCGCGACATGGATCGGGCGGAGGAGGCGTTTCAGGATGCCTGTCTTCGGGCGCTGAAAAGCTGGCCGCAGAACGGGCCGCCGCGCGATCCCGCCGCCTGGCTGATCCTGGTGGGCAGGAACGCCGCGCTGGATGGGGTGCGCAAGCAAAGCCGCAACACCGAACTGCCGCCGGACGAACAGATCTCCGACCTGGGCGATGCGGAAAGCGAACTGGCCGAGCGGCTGGATGGCTCGCATTATCGCGACGATGTGCTCAGGCTGTTGTTCATCTGTTGCCATCCCGATCTGCAGCCCAGCCAGCAGATCGCGCTGGCGCTGCGTATCGTTTCGGGCCTCAGCGTGGCGCAGATCGCGCGCCTCTTCCTGGTCAGCGAGGCGGCGATGGAGCAGCGCATCACCCGCGCCAAGCAGCGCATCGCCAAGGCCGATGTGCCTTTCGAAGCGCCGGGCGCGGCCGAGCGGGCCGACCGGCTGGCCGCCGTGGCGGCGATGCTCTATCTGCTGTTCAACGAGGGTTACAGCGCGGGAAATGACGCGAGCCGCGCGCCCCTGTGCGACGAGGCGATACGGCTGGCGCGGCTGCTGCTGCGTCTGTTCCAGACCGAGCCGGAAATCATGGCGCTGGCCGCGTTGATGCTGTTGCAGCAATCGCGCCTGCCGGCCCGGTTCGACGCCGATGGCGAGGTGGTTCTGCTGGAAGATCAGGATCGTTCGCTCTGGGACCAGCAGGCGATCCATGAGGGGCTGGCGCTGCTGGACAAGGCGATGCGCCACAACCGCCCCGGGCCCTATCAGGTCCAGGCGGCGATCGCCGCCACCCATGCCCGCGCGGCATCGGCCGCGCAAACCGACTGGGCGGGGATCGAGGGGCTTTATCTGGCGCTGGAACGGATGCAGCCCTCGCCGGTGATCACGCTGAACCGCGCCGTGGCGGTGGCCAAGCTGCATGGCCCGGCCGCGGCGCTGGAATTGATCGCGCCGCTGGAACGGCCGCTCGCCGGGTATTTCCATTTTTTTGGGGCGCGCGGGGCCTTTTTGCTGCAGCTGGGCCGCGACCGGGAGGCGCGGGCCGATTTCGACCGCGCCATCGCCCTGGCCAACACCCCGGCGGAAGCCGCCCATATCCGCCATCACCTGGATAGATTGATGGCCTCAAGTGGCAAAGCGGCGGGGCATTCCAACGCCGTGTCATAAATTCCCGCCATCCTGTCGGGATGGGCACTGGGCGATCGTCCTTGGATCATGCAACCGCGATGGAGGTATTATGAGTGATGCAGCTGTAAAAGACGCTCCGGTGAAGGCACCCCCGGACCTCATCAAGAGCGGCATTGTCGCCTATCTCTGTGTCGAAGGGGCGATCAAGGCCGGCGAACTCTACAAAAAGGCTTTCGGCGCCACCGAGGCCTTTGTGAATCCGCCGGACGCGCAGGGCCGCACCATGCATGTGCATCTGCATGTCAATGGCGCCTCGCTGATGCTGAGCGATCCCTATCCGGAACATGGCTGCGGCTATGTACCGGCTGCCGGTTTCAGCCTGATGCTGCCGGTCAAGGACGTCGATGCCGCCTGGCAGCGCGCGGTCGATGCCGGCATGACCGGCAACATGCCGCCACAGGACATGTTCTGGGGCGACCGCTATGCGCAGGTGAAGGATGCGTTCGGCGTGCAATGGGCTCTGGTCGGACCGAAAAAGGGTTGAAGAGAAGCGCAGTAGCGCAGACGCGCAATTGTCATCCCCGGCTGAGCATCGGTCCATAGCGACAGCGTATGGACGCGATGCGAAGGGAAGGGGACCTAGGCGCCAGGCATCTTTAAGGTCCTGATACCTGGGCTCCCTTCCGTCGGCGCGCGGTCGCGCGCCCCGCCGGGAATGACAGCCAGGAATGCTGCGCTGATGGGTTGTCTTCTCGGAATGTCCATGCGTTGATGGCGTATGAGCATTTATGTCGGCATCGGCGGTTGGGTCTACGAGCCATGGCGGGATAATTTCTATCCCAAGGGGCTGCCGCAGAAACGCGAGCTGGAATATGCCAGCACGCATCTGACCGCCATCGAGATCAACGGCACCTATTACGGTTCGCAGAAGCCGGAAAGCTTCCGCAAATGGCGCGCCGAGACGCCGGATGGTTTTGTCTTCACGCTCAAGGGGCCGCGTTTTGCCACCAACCGCCGGGTGCTGGCGGAAGCCGGCGACTCCATCAGCCGCTTCTTCGACAGCGGCGTCACCGAACTGAAGGAAAAGCTCGGTCCCGTGAACTGGCAATTCATGGCGACCAAGAAATTCGATGCGCGGGATTTCGAGGCCTTCCTGAAGCTGCTGCCCAAGAAGGTCGGCGGGCTTGCCATCCGCCATGCGGTGGAAGTGCGCCATGACAGTTTCAAGGATGCCGCCTTCATCGCGCTGTGCCGCAAATATGGCGTGGGCGTGATCTTCGCCGCCGACAGCGAATTTCCGACCATCGGCGACGTGACGGCGGATTTTGTCTATGTCCGCGTCATGGGCACGCAGGCAAAAGAGAAGCTGGGCTATTCGGCGGCCGCGCTGAAGAGCTGGGCCGAGCGCGCCCGCGACTGGGAAAAGGGCAATTCCCCCAAACCCGCCATGCTTGTCGCGCCGCCGGCGCCGAAGAAGAAGCGGGATGTTTTTCTGTTCGTGATCAGCGGCGCCAAGGAAAAGAATCCGGCCGCCGCGCAAGCCATCATCGCCGCGCTTGGGGAGTAAGTCATGCAACTGATCGGAATGCTGGATTCGCCCTATGTGCGGCGGGTGGCGGTATCGCTGAAGGTGTTGGGGATCGCGTTCGATCTGGACCAGGTCTCGGTCTTCCGCCACTTCGACAAATTCGCCTCCCTCAATCCGGTGGTGAAGGCGCCGACCTTCATCACCGATGACGGCGTCGTGCTGATGGAGTCCAGCCTGATCCTGGAACATATCGCCGAGATCGCGCCCCGCCGGCTGATGCCGGCCGACCGCGCCAGTCACGAACGTGCCCTGCGCCAGATCGGCCTGGCGCTGGCGGCTTGCGAGAAAAGCGTCTCCATCATTTACGAGTGCACCCACCGGCCGGCGGAAAAGCAGCATCAGCCCTGGCTGGACCGGGTCAGCGGCCAGCTGTTGGCGGCCTATCGCGCGCTGGAGAAAGAGGTCTCGCCCGACTGGTTCACCGGGGAAGAACTGATGCAGCCCCAGATCACCTGCGCCGTGGCCTGGCGCTTCACCCAGCATGTGGTCAGCGAGATCGTTCCGGCGGCGGATTTCCCCACCCTGGCGGTGCTTTCGGAACGGGCGGAAAAACTGCCGTTTTTCCGCGAGACCAGTTTTCCCTGATACGCTTGGGCGCGCGTTGGCGTCCTCGCGCGTTAACGGGGAATGGCCAAGGAACCCTCTTCACTTGCGGCGCTGAACCGGCTGATCCAGGCGGCTGCGCCCATGGTCGCGGGTGGCACCCGCGCCGTGCTGGGCGAGGGGCCGCGTCATCCCGACATCGCCTTTGTCGGCGAACAGCCCGGCGATCAGGAAGACCTGGCCGGCAAGCCTTTTGTGGGTCCGGCGGGCCGGCTGCTGGACAAGGCAATGGCCGAAGCCGGGATCGACCGCAAGAAGGTCTATGTCACCAATGCGGTCAAGCATTTCAAATTCGAGCAGCGCGGCAAGCGCCGCATCCATTCCAAACCCAACGCCGGCGAGGTGAAGCATTACCGCTGGTGGCTGAAAAAAGAGCTGGATCTGGTCAAGCCCCGGATGACGGTGGCCCTGGGCGCGACCGCGGCGCTGGCGCTGGCGGGCAAGCCGGTCGCCATCGCCCGGAATCGCGGGCCTTTCGTCTTCGAGGGGCGGCCCGGCTATGTCACCATCCATCCGTCCTTTCTTTTGCGTATGCCAGAAGAGGACAGGGATGAGGCCTTCCGCGCGTTTGTCAGCGATCTCAAACGCATCCGCAAGCTGGCGCAGGAAAACAGTCTTGCCGCATAGTGTGGTCCCGCCGGGATGCTACAAGGTATAGAATTGACCCGGCGTGACCGAGTCGTGCCTGTGAGCGGATGTACAAGCCGCTTGAACCATACCGCACCGGCCTGTTGATTGCTCGCCCCGCCGCTGGAAGCAAGATGGAACAGGAAGCCTATCGCCACGTCCCCTATGACATCGATGTCGAGCAGGCGCTGCTCGGCGCGATCCTGGTCGACAACCGGGCGATGGAGCGCGTCAGCGCGCTGATCAAGCCGGATGTCTTCTACGATCCGCTGCATGGGCGCATCTACGAGACCATGTCGCACATGATCGAGCGGGGCGGGGTGGTGGTGACGCCGCTGACCCTGCACGCGACCATGAAGGCCGATCCGGGCGTGATCGAGACCGGCGGCCAGGCCTATTTCGACGCGTTGCGCGCCGCCGCCCCCGCCATTCCCAACGTCAAGGATTATGCCGACATCCTCAGCGACCTGGCGGTCCGCCGCAGCCTGATCCGCATCGGCGAGGATATCGTCAACACCGCTTACGACGCCCCCACCGAAAAGAGCTCGCGGGAGCAGATCGCGGAAGCGGAGAAGGCGCTTTATGCGGTGGCCGAAACCAGCAAATACGGCGAAGGCGCGATCGATTTCCATGAATCGCTGCGGCGCACGGTGGAGATCGCCGAGCGCGCCATCGCCCGTGGCGGCCGCATTTCCGGCGTCACCTCCGGCTTCACCGATATCGACAATCTGCTGGGCGGGCTGCAGCCGTCCGACCTTCTGATCCTGGCCGGGCGTCCGGGCATGGGCAAGACGGCGCTGGGCACCAACATGGCTTTCCATTGCGCCAAGGCCTATCTGCAGGATCTGGAAACGGGCGCCGAATATCCGCGGGGCGCGCCGGTGCTGTTCTTCAGCCTCGAAATGGCGGCCCAGCAGCTGTCGGGCCGTATCCTGTCGGAACAGGCCGAACTGGAGGTCTGGAAGATCAGGAACGGCAAGTTCAGCGAAAGCGAGTGGGAGAAATTCGTCCTTGCCATGCAGGACCTGTCCAACCTGCCGCTCTATATCGACGACACGGGCGGCATTTCCATCGCCCAGATCGCGGCGCGTTCCCGCCGGATGAAGCGCGAAAAGAATATCGGGCTCATCATCATCGACTATCTGCAGCTGATCGAGCCGTCGCGCCGCCATGACAACCGGGTGCAGGAGATCACCGAGGTGACCAAGGGCCTCAAGACCCTGGCCAAGGAACTGAACGTCCCGGTCCTGGCCCTGTCGCAGCTGTCGCGCGGCGTCGATGCCCGCGACGACAAGCGGCCGGTTCTGTCGGACCTGCGCGAATCCGGCTCCATCGAGCAGGACGCCGACGTGGTGATGTTCGTCTATCGCGAGGAATATTACCTCAAGTCGCGCGAGCCTGATCCGGGCAGCGCCGAACATGCCAAATGGATGGAGAAGCTGGACCGCGCCACCAACCGCGCCGAAGTGCTGGTGGAAAAGCACCGCCATGGCGCCACCCGCGCCATCGATCTGGTGTTCGAGGGCAGCTTCACCCGCTTCAGCAATATGGCGGAAGACCAGACGGCGCGCTGACCGTCATCCCTGCCGAACGCCGCGAGAGCGTCGCTTCGACGCCAACCCTGTCATGGGCGGGCTTGACCCGCCCATCCATCGCGCAAGCGGCATCTTGGATGGCCGGCTCGGAGGCCGGCCATGACATGTTGGATGCGGCCCGCCCGCACGCTCGGCCGCTGTAGAGCTAAGGCGCTGTTCTGACCGAAACGAATTTCGCGCCCTTGCGCAGCGCCGCGATTTGACGCGGCACCAACTTCAGGTCATAGCCAAAGCGCACCAGCTCGCGCCGGATATAAGTGAGACCGAAGCGGCGCAGGCCCTTGCGCGTCTGTTCGATGTCGGATTTCTCGCCCACGAATTCCTCTTGCCGGGCGATGGCCGGCAGAAGCTGCCAGGGCCGAAGACGGGCGAACACTGTCGAATTGTTGGGATTGAACAGCAGGTGATCGACCGGCAGATCGAAGCGCTGCTCGCCCAGCAGCAACTGCGCCGCCTGGCGCGACAGGATATAGGCGGCGCCGCCGGTGTGACGCGACAGCATCCGGCCCAGCTCAAAGCCGCCTTCGACCGCGCGCATGTCCGTCAGCAGCACCCGCTGCCCGGGCGGGCCATAATGTTCCAGCTTCACCACCTCCGCGCCCGCCGGAACCCAGTGGCCGGATGCCAGCAGTCCGCCGGCCGCGCGCGACAGACGCACATCGTCTTCCAGAAACACGGCATGCGCGTCGCCACTGGCGATGAACCGCTCCCAGGCGGCGCGGTGCGACAAAAGGCAGGCCTTGTCGCCGGCGGGAATCTCGCCCAGCGGGCCGCCGCTGGCGAACCAGCGGTTGACCGCGGTCTCGTCCGCGGTTCCCGCGTCCAGCGCCGCGATCCGTTCCAGCGCCAGGCCGAGGCCGGCTGCCTGCCGCATCATGGCGTCAAGCCGGTCTTTCCGGCGATCGAGGTTGATCAGATAGATGCGCATGACAGGGGCGTTAGCATTTTTGCCTGTTTTCCGCCATCTGAGCCCTGTTTTGCCGGGCGGGGGGCTTCTATATGTTGGGGGCGGCGGGAAAAGCGTTTCTGACGGATTTTAGGGTTTGGCCAGCGAGAACGTCCTGACGCATCCGTTTCTGCGTCCCGGGACCGGTCCACAAAGCGAGAAGGAGCGCCGCCGCGAGGCGCTGTCGCGCACCACCTCCACGGTGCTGGCGGCGGCGCTGCATGTGCTGTTCTTCTTCTTCTTCGTCTTTGCCGTGCATCCCTTCGACATGCGCAGCAAGCCGATTGTCGAGACCTTCCTGACCTTGCCCCTGCCGGGCAACAACCTGCCCGAGCAGAAACCGATCAATCCGCAGCCGGTGGTGATCGCGCCGCCGCGCATCGAATCCGCCCCCATCCAGATCCCCAAGCCGCCGCCGATCCAGCCGGACCAGCAGCGCGAGAGGTCCGGCAATCCGGCGCCGCCGACCGACATATTGGGCGCGGTGGGGCGCGAGCTGGCCTGCAGCGCCGGCAGCTGGGAGCATCTGACCAGCGCCGAGCGCGCGCGCTGCGGCGTCTATCCCTGGCGGGCGGTGAAGCTGCCCAACGGCTCGCTGGTGATGGTCCCGCGCAGCGTGCTGCCGCGCCTGCCGGATGTGCCCGACACGCAGTTCAGCATCAATACCGGCGCCGACCGCATGCAGTCCGATCTGCAGAAGGGCATCATTCCGGGGCAGGGCGGCTGTCCCATCCTGCAGAACACGCCATGCCTGCATGTCTCGCCGGGCATGCGCGACGCCACCGGCCAGAATTAGGATCTGCGATGGACGCCACGCCCCGCACCGGCCATCCTCATCCCATGAACGACGGACAGGCGGATTTCGAGGCCGCGCGCCTGCGCGTGCGCCTGAAGGCGATCGCCGCCAATTACAGCACCTATCGCCGTCTGGCCGGTCCCACCGCCGTGGCCGCGGTGGTGAAGGCCGATGCCTATGGCCTGGGCGCGGCCCATGTCGTGCCCGCATTGGCGCAGGCCGGTTGCGACAGTTTCTTTGTCGCCCGCCTGGAAGAAGGCGTGGCCTTGCGCAGGATCAATCCGCGCGCGCGCATCTTCGTGCTGGATGGCGCGAACCCCGATGCGGTGCCGGCGCTGATCGGTCATCGCCTGACGCCGGTGCTGAACAGCCTGAGCGAGATCGCCGCCTGGTCGGCCGCGGCCAATGTGGGCCGGCATGTTCTGGACGCGGTCGTCCATGTCGATACCGGCATGAACCGGCTGGGGCTTTCGGGCGATGAACTGTCGGTGCTGTCGGGCGAGAAAAGCAAGCGGCTTGCCGGCATCAATCTGGTGCTGATCATGAGCCATCTGGCCTGCGGCGATGATCCGGCCAATCCGCTCAATGCCAGGCAGCTGTCGCGTTTCCGCCAGGCGCTGGCCATGCTGCCGCCGGCGCCCGCAAGCCTGGCCGCCAGTCACGGCGCGATGCTGGGCATGGAATATCATTTCGATCTGGTCAGGCCGGGCATCGCGCTTTATGGCGCCAACCCACAGGTGCGCGAAGGCTTGGGCGCCCCGGCGCCAAACCTGATGCAGACGGTGGCCGTCCTGACCGCTCGGGTGCTGCAGCTGCGCCGAATTGACTTGGGGGAAAGCGTTGGCTACGGAGCCACCTTCCGCGCCCAAAGGCCCACCATGCTCGCGACCATCGCGCTCGGATATGCCGACGGTTTTCCCCGCGCCTTGTCCAACAAGGGCGTCGCGGTACTGAACGGCGCGCGGGTGCCGATCGTGGGGCGCATCTCCATGGATCTGATCACCCTGGATGTAACCGATCTGCCGGAAATGCCGCATGTGGGCGACCCTGCCGAACTGTTGGGCGATCATGTCAGCCTGGGCGAGGTTGCGGCAGGCGCCGGCACCAATGAATATGAAATCCTGACCCGGCTGCGCCGGGCGCCGAAACATTATGAGGGCGCGTAGGCGCGAGCCTGGGCGATCCGAGAGTAGAGAAGGGGCAATGAATCCTTTTGCAAGCATCGGCCGCGCCGTTCTGACGGTGCTGGCCCATATCGGCCGGCTGGCGCTGTTCACCGCCCGCGCCCTTGCGGGCGTGATTTCGCCGCCCATCTACACCCGGCTGATCCTCACCCAGATCATTCGCATCGGGTATTTTTCCCTGCCGGTGGTGGGGCTGACGGCTTTCTTCACCGGCGGCGTGCTGGCGCTGCAGATCTATCTGGGCGGCAATCGCTTCGGCGCGGAGGCCATCGTGCCTCAGGTGGTGGTGCTGGCGGTGACGCGCGAACTGGGCCCGGTGATCGCGGGCCTGATGATCGCGGGCCGGGTGGGCGCGGCCATCGCCGCGGAAATCGGCACCATGAAAGTGACCGAGCAGATCGACGCCCTGACCACGCTGGCCACCAATCCGGTCAAATATCTGGTGGTGCCGCGCATCCTGGCGGCGGTGATCTCCATGCCGATCCTCACCGCCATCGGCGATTCCATCGGCGTGATGGGCGGCTATGCCGTGTCGGTCTACAGCCTGAACTTCACCGGCGTCACCTATCTCAAGAACACCATCGACTTCGCCCATCATGACGACATCACCAGCGGCCTGATCAAGGCGGCCGTGTTCGGCTTCATCGTCGCCCTGATGGGCTGTTATAACGGCTTCAATTCCAAGGGCGGCGCCCAGGGCGTGGGCAACGCCACCACCAATGCGGTGGTGAGCTCCTCGATCCTGATCCTGGCCGCCGACTATGTCCTGACCGCGCTGCTGTTCCACAAATGACCGCCTCCACCTCCACACCCAAGATTCAGCTCATCGGCGTCAAGAAGCGCTTCGGCTCCAAGGTGGTGCTGGATGGCGTGGACCTGACCATCGACAGACAATCCTCGCTGGTGATCATTGGCGGCTCGGGCACCGGCAAGTCGGTGACGATCAAATCCATCCTGGGCATCATCCGCCCCGATGAAGGCACCATCCTGGTCGATGGCGAGGACATCACCCACATCAATGGCGCGGCCCGCGACAAGGTGATGCGCAAGTTCGGCATGCTGTTTCAGGGCGCGGCTTTGTTCGACAGCCTGCCGGTGTGGGAGAATGTGGCGTTCGGGCTTATTCAGGGGCATGGCGTGCCACGCGCAAAAGCGCGCGATATCGCCATCCAGAAACTGGCCAAGGTTGGCCTGGCCGAGGATGTGGCCTTCCTGTCGCCGGCCGAGCTTTCGGGCGGCATGCAGAAGCGCGTAGGTCTTGCCCGCGCCATCGCCGCCGATCCCGAGATCATCTTCTTCGACGAGCCCACCACCGGCCTCGACCCGATCATGGCCGACATCATCAACGACCTGATCATTTCCACGGTGAAGGATGTGGGCGCCACCGCACTCTCCATCACCCATGACATGGTTTCGGCGCGGAAGATTTCCAATAAGATCGCCATGCTCTATGGCGGCAAGATCATCTGGGCCGGCCCCACGGCCGCGATCGACCATACCGGCAATCCCTATGTGGAGCAGTTCATCCACGGCCGCGCCGAAGGGCCGATAAAGATGGCGGTGAAGGCGTAAGCAATTGTCATCCCCGGCTGAGCATCGCGTCAGCGATGCGAAGGGAAGGGGACCCAGGTTGTTGAGCCTATAGGTGTCGCCCCTCGGCGCGTCCATACGCTGTCGCTATGGACCGCCTCGCCGGGAATGACGGTAAGGAGGTTGTGCGCTTCGCGCTTGGCCGGAATGGCAAGGGAATTGCTCTCTTGACGGCCATGCTATGATCGGATCATCGCCAAATCCTTGAGCAATTTTCCTCTCCCCTTGAGGGAGAGGACGCAAAATCTTGCACTTGGAGAAGCGCGCGCGAAGCCAAGTGCTTAGATTTTGCTGGTGAGGGGTGATTTCCCGTTTCCACTCACCCCTCACCTGAAAAATCAATGGGTTGAGCTTCGCTGCCGCTCCGCTAACCCAATGATTTTTCTTCCTCTCCCTCAAGCGGAGAGGAGGTTCTATATGTCCTTGATGATTCAATCGGCTTAAGACCTGTACCCATGGCCAAGTCCTCCACCTTTTATGTCTGTCAGTCCTGCGGCGCCACCCATGCCAAATGGTCGGGCAAGTGCGAGGCCTGCGGCGGCTGGAACACCATCACCGAGGAAGGCATCGCGCCTCCCTTGGGGAGCGGAGCGACCCGCAGACAAAGAGGCCGCCGCATTACGTTGGAAGACCTGAAAACCGAGGACGCGCCGCCCCAGCGCCGCCCCACCGGCATCGCCGAATTCGACCGCGTCACCGGTGGCGGGCTGGTGCCGGGCTCCGCTCTGTTGGTGGGCGGCGATCCGGGCATCGGCAAGTCCACCATCATCCTGCAGGCGCTGGGCAAATACGCCCAGAATGGCGGCCATGCGGTTTACATCTCCGGCGAAGAGGCGATGGCGCAGGTGCGCATGCGCGCCGCCCGCATGGGCCTGTCCGAAGCGCCCTTGATGCTGGGCGCCGCCACTTGCGTGGAAGACATTCTGGCGACGCTGGAATCCGGCAAGCCGCCGGCCATCGTCGCCATCGATTCCATCCAGACGCTATGGACCGGCGCGCTGGATGCGGCACCTGGCACCATCGCCCAGGTGCGCACCGCCAGCTTCGATCTGGTGCGTTATGCCAAATCGTCGGGCGCGGCCCTGCTCTTGGTCGGCCATGTGACGAAAGACGGCCAGATCGCCGGCCCCAAGGCGGTCGAGCATCTGGTCGATGCGGTGCTCTATTTCGAGGGCGAGCGCGGCCATCACTTCCGGGTGCTGCGGGCGGTGAAGAACCGTTTCGGCGCCACCGACGAGATCGGCGTGTTCGAGATGACGGGAAAGGGCCTGGCCGAAGTCGCCAATCCGTCGGCGCTGTTTCTGGGCGACCGCAAGCAGGCCTCGCCCGGCACCGCGGTGTTCGCGGGCCTGGAAGGCACGCGGCCCTTGCTGTGCGAAATCCAGGCGCTGGTTTCGCCCACCGCTTACGGCACCCCGCGCCGCGCCGTGGTGGGCTGGGATACCGGGCGTCTGGCCATGATCCTGGCGGTGCTGGACGCCCGCGCCGGGGTTGGAATCGGGGCCAGTGATGTCTATCTGAACATCGCCGGCGGTCTGAAGATCGGCGAACCCGCGGCCGATCTGGCCGCCGCCGCCGCCCTGGTTTCGTCTTTTGGTGGAGAGCCCTTGCCGCGCGATTGCGTCTTCTTTGGCGAGATCAGCCTGTCGGGCGATATCCGCCCGGTGCCGCAGGCCGACGCCCGGCTGAAGGAGGCCGCCAAGCTGGGCTTCAAGACGGCCTTTGTCCCGGCCGGCACACGGGCTGACGCTGCCGGCCTGGCGTTAACCGAGGTTACCAGCGTGGTGGACCTGCTGAGATTCGCGGCCGAGCCCCAGCCTCCCCGCGCGCAAGCAAGCAAGGCCGCCGCCCGATGAGGCGCGCCCCTTGCGCGGATTGCGCGAGAAAACAGTCAATTGGTGCTAAACTGGCGCAATGAGTCTTTCCTTCACCTTCCTGGACTGCCTGATCGTCCTGATCATTCTGGTGTCGGCCGTCTATGCCGGCTGGCGCGGGTTTCTGTGGGAAACGATGACGATTTTCGCCTGGGCGGCGGCGGCTTTCGCCTGCCTTTATTTCGGGCCCTACATCATCCCCCTGACCCGCAGCCTGGTGCATGAGGACTGGCTGGCCTGGGTGCTGGCCTATGCCGCGGTGTTTCTGGCGGTGTTCATTCCGCTGGCTTTCATAACCGCCCGTTTCAGCGCCAGCGTGAAACAGTCCCCCATCGGCCCGCTGGACCGGGCCGCCGGCGTGGCCTTCGGCATTGTGCGTGGCCTGGTGATCGTGGGGCTGGCCTATCTGGCCTTTACCTATTTCATCCCCATCCGCAATCAGCCCGGCTGGCTCAAGACGGCGCGGCTTCTGCCGGTGGTGCAGTCCAGCGCCGATGTGCTGCTGTCGGTGGTTCCCCCGCCGCCGTCCGGCGATTACGCCTATGTCCCCAAGCATCAGGAAGAAGTCCGTCAGCTGCCGCCCGCGGGTGTCAGCCATGACCCCATGGCAGAGCTGATCCGCAAGAATGAGGCGGCGAACACCGTCCCGGCAACGAACAGTGTCTCCAGGACCATGCGGGAACCTGCGAAGCACAAGACCGCCACCAAGGTCACGAAATCCTATGGCGCCAGCGACCGTCAGGCGCTAGACAAGCTCGTGGAGACCGGTGGGAACAGTCGATGACCGGCGATCGCGACACGATCTGGGACACATCGCTTGAGAATGGCGACACGCTGCATGAGGAGTGCGGCGTGTTTGGCGTTTTCGGCCATGCCGATGCCGGCGCGCTGGTGGTGCTGGGGCTGCATTCGCTGCAGCATCGCGGCCAGGAAGCCGCGGGCATCGTCACCTATAACCAGGGCCATTTCATCGCCGAGCGTCACATGGGCCTGGTGGGCGACGCCTTCGGCCGCGGCTCCAATGCCGCCAAGAACCTCAAGGGCGATTTCGCCATCGGCCACAACCGCTATTCCACCGCCGGCGGCTCCAGGGCCTCCAACATCCAGCCGATTTTCGCCGATCTGGCGGGCGGGGGCCTGGCCATCGCCCATAACGGCAATCTGACCAACGCCCATACCCTGCGCCAGGAACTGGTGGCCCAGGGCGCGATCTTCCAATCGACCTCCGACACCGAAACCATCGTGCATCTGACCGCGCGCAGCACCCGCCCGCGCATTGTCGAGAAACTGGTGGATGCGCTCTGCCAGGTCGAGGGCGCCTATTCGCTGGTGGCGCTGACTTCCAAGAAGCTGATCGGGGTGCGCGATCCCAATGGCGTGCGCCCGCTGGTGATGGGCACGCTGGACGGGGCGACCATCTTCGCCTCCGAAACCTGCGCGCTCGACATCATCGGCGCCGAATATGTGCGCGACGTCAAGCCGGGCGAGATGGTGGTGGTCGACAAGAATGGCATCACCAGCCACTTCCCCTTCAAGCCGCAGGAACACCGCTTCTGCGTCTTCGAATACATCTATTTCGCGCGCCCCGATTCCACCCTGGAAGGCCGCAACGTCTATGAGGCGCGCAAGAATATCGGCGCGGTCTTGGCCGAGGAGGCGCCCGCCGAGGCCGATATGGTGATTCCGGTGCCCGACAGCGGCGTGCCCGCCGCGCTGGGTTTCGCCAATGCCGCCAGAATCCCCTTCGAGCTGGGCATCATCCGCAACCATTATGTCGGGCGCACCTTCATCGAGCCGACCGATTCCATCCGCCATCTGGGCGTGCGGCTGAAGCACAATCCCAACCGCGCCAAGCTCAAGGGCAAGCGCGTCATCCTGGTCGACGACTCCATCGTGCGCGGTACCACGTCGAAGAAGATCGTGGCCATGGTGCGCGACGCCGGCGCGGCGGAAGTGCATTTCCGCGTCTCCTCGCCGCCCACCACCCACAGCTGCTTTTATGGCGTGGATACGCCCAACACCGATGACCTTCTGGCCCACAAGATGGATGTGGAGCAGATGCGCCGCTTCATCGGCGCCGACAGCCTGGCCTTCATCTCCATGAACGGGCTTTACCGCGCCATGGGCAAGGGCGAGCGGATGGCGGCCTCGCCCGGTTTCTGCGACGCCTGCTTCACCGGCGATTATCCGATTTCGCTGACCGACATCAGCGGCGGCACGCGGCAGCTTTCCCTGCTGGCGGACGTGGCCTAACCTGTCATCCTCGGCTGAGCATCGCATCAGCGATGCGAAGGGAAGGGGACCCAGGTGGACGCCACCGTGACGGGATCAACGACCTGGGTCCCCTTTCCTTGGACCGCGCATCATGCAGCCCATCCAGGTGACAATTGTTGCGCATGGGGTTATTGACGCGGGTCTTTCCCGAGTGTCTTCACCATGATGCCCGATCTTTCCGGACGTATCGCGCTCGTCACCGGCGCCTCGCGCGGCATTGGCCGCGCATCCGCCATCGCGCTGGCCAAGGCCGGCGCCCATGTCATCCTGACCGCGCGCACCGTGGGCGGTCTGGAAGAGACCGATGACGAGATCCAGAAGCTCGGTGGCACCGCGACCCTGGTGCCGATGAACCTGCGCGATTTCGAGGCCATCGACCGGCTGGGCGCCTCCATCTATGAGCGCTGGGGCAGGCTGGATGCGTTTCTGGGCAATGCCGGCGTGCTGGGCCAGCTCACGCCGCTGACGCATATGGACCCCAAGACCTTTCAGGAAGTGGTCGAGGTCAATGTCACCGCCAACTGGCGGCTGATCCGCTCGCTCGATCCCCTGCTGCGCCAGTCCGATGCCGGGCGGGTGCTGTTCGTCACCAGCGGCGCGGCGAGGAAGCACATCGCCTATTGGGGCGCCTATGCCATGTCCAAATCGGCGCTGGAGATACTGGCGCTGACCTATGCGGTGGAATGCGAGACCACCAACATCAAGGTCAATCTGATCAATCCGGGGCCGATGCGCACCTTGATGCGCCAGAAGGCGATGCCGGGCGAGGACCCCGCTTATCTCGTGAAGCCGGAAGACATGGCCTATAAGGTGGTCGAGATGCTGGCGCCGACTTACGACCGCAACGAGACGATAATCAATTTTCAGAAGTAGATGTCATGGCCGCCCTTGAGGCGGCCATCCATGGATGGCCGGGTCAGGCCCGGCCATGACATGAGGGACTATTTCTTTTTATTCGCGTACGGATTCTTGGAGTTGCGCACGGAAAAGCGCAGCGGCGTGCCCGCCAGGCCGAACGTCTCGCGCAGTCCGTTCTGCAAATATCGCTGATAGGCTTCGGGCAGCGCGTCGAGCTGGTTGCCGAACAAAGTGAAGCTTGGCGGCCGCGCCTTGCGCTGGGTCATATAGCGGATACGCACGCGGCGTCCCGAAATGGCGGGCGTGGCATGGCGCTGCAGCGCCTCTTCCAGGAAACGGTTGAGGGGCGAGGTGGGGATGCGGGTATTCCAGGCGCGGTCGGCCTCGGTGATGGCGGCTTCCAGCCGCTCGATCCCTTCACCCGTGCGCGCCGACGTCGCCACCAGCGGCGCGCCGGCGACCTGGGGCAGCAGCCGGTCCAGCTTCTCGCGCATCCGCGAGATTGCGCCGGCCTTGTTTTCCAGCAGGTCCCATTTGTTGACGGCAAAGACGATGGCGCGGCCCTCCCGCGCGATCAGGTCGGCGATGGTCAGGTCCTGCTTCTCGAAGGGCGCGGTGGCGTCGATCATCACGATGACGCAGTCGGCGAAACGGATGGCGTCGAGCGTGGAGGCCACCGACATTTCCTCCAGCGTCTCGCCGGCCACGCGCGCCTTCTTGCGCAGGCCCGCCGTGTCATGCAGCAGCACGTCACGTTCGCCCGCTTTCCAGGGCGCGGTGATGGCGTCCCGCGTCAGCCCGGCTTCCGGCCCCACCAGCGAACGCTCCTCGCCCAGCAGCTGGTTGAACAAGGATGACTTGCCGACATTGGGCCGGCCCACCAGCGCCAGCCGCAGCGGACGGTCGAGATAGGCGACGACGGGAGCCTCGCCTTCGATTTCCTCGGCATCGTCTTCGTCGAACTCTTCCTCGTCTTCCTCCTCTTCCGGCAATTCCGCCTTGGGAGCATGTGCCGCAATCGCATCCGCCAGCTCCGCCATGCCCAGATTGTGCTCGGCGGAAATGGCGATGGCCTCGCCAAGGCCAAGGCCCCAGGCTTCCGCCGGCGGCGCGATGCGGCCCTCGCATTTGTTGGCGGCCAGGATCACCGGCTTGCCGGATTTTCGCAGCGCGTCCGCGATCAGCTGGTCGCCGGCGGTGATGCCGGCGCGGGCGTCGATCACGAACAGCAGGGCCTCGGCTTGCGCGATCGCGGTCAGGGTCTGTTTGGTCATGCGATGGGCGACCGTGCCCGAAGCGGCGTCTTCAAATCCCGCCGTGTCGATCAGGCGCAGCGAAAGCCCGTCATAGACCGCGTCCACCGCCTGGCGGTCGCGGGTTACGCCGGGCGTGTCATGCACGATGGCGGCGGCGCGCCCCGCCAGCCGGTTGAACAGCCGCGACTTGCCGACATTGGGCCGGCCGACAATGGCAAGGACAAGCGGCATAAGACAGGGCCTCAAGCAGCGAAGCGGTAGGCCAACAAAACCCCTTAGCGGAGTGCCACCAGTTCGGCGTCGTTGGTGTAGAGATAGAGGATGCCGTTGGCCACGACCGGCGCGATGGTGGTGGCGGCGGGGATTTCCACCCGGCCCGTCAACCGCCCGTCATAGGGCGAGATCGCCTCGGCATAGCCGTTCGAGGAGGTGACGATCAGCTTGTTGGAAACCAGCACCGGTCCGGCCCAGATGATCGGGTCGCTCTTGTGTTCGGGATCGTCATATTGCGGCAGCTGATGAATCCAGCGCACCCGGCCTTCCTTGCGGGTCAGGCAGATCACGCGATTGTTATTGTCCAGCACATAGACGAAATCGCCCGCCGCCCAGGGCGTCTGGATGCCGCCGATGTCGCGCGTCCACATCCGCTCGCCGGTATTGGCGCTGAACGCCGCCATCATGCCGGACTGGCTGATGGCATAGACCTCGCCGCGGTCGATCACCGGGCGTCCGGCAATGTCATCCAGCGCGGACAGAGCGGTGACATGGCCGGACTTGGACAGGACATCGCTCCAGCCGACCTGGCCGTTCTGGGCGCGCAGCGCGAAGATTTCGCCCGAGGTATAGGGCACGATCACGGTTTCGCCGGAAACCGCCACGCTGGTCGAGGCCAGAATGCCCGCCGATTCCGTGATGCCCTGATGCTCCCACAGGGTGCGGCCGTCGGTCTCGGCCATGGCGTAGAAATGATTGTCATGGGTGGAGACATAGATGCGCCCGCCATTGACCACCGGAGCGTTGATGATCGGCATGCCCAGGTCTTTCTGCCAGATCTCGCGGCCGGTGCGCGCATCGATGCAATGCACCACGCCAAAGCCGGAGGTGACAAAGATCTTGCCATCGTCATAGGCGACACCGCCGCCCATGCCCTGGGGCGGTTCCACGGTATTGGGCTTGCCGAGCAGGCCCCACAGGGTGGGCATGTCGGTGCCATTCTTGGGGGCCAGGCGCCTGTTCCACACCGGATGGCCGTCGCCCGCGCGGAAGACCCAGATATGGGCTTCCGAATCCAGCGCGAAGATCAGACCGCCGCCGATGACGGGCGAGGCGGTGAGCAGCGAGTCGGTGTCGGAGCCCTTGCCCGCATCCTGGTCCCAGATCTTGCGCAGCCGGCCGGGCGCGTCCAGGTGATACATGGCGTTGGAGGCATAGCCGCCGGGCTCGGGCCATTCCGGATTGCGATAGGGCGGCGGCAGCACGACCGGGGTATTGGCGATGGTCGGGTCCGCCTTCACCTCCGATTCCGCCGACATCACCGGAATGCGCACGCCGCGCAGATTGGATTTCTTGCCGCTGGAGGCGAACCAGCTGCCGATTTCGTCGAACACCGAGCAGCCGCCCAGGATGAACGACGCCGCGACCAGCACGAGCAGGAGACTGCGGGAGACCTTCATTTTATTTCTTCGCCGGGGCCGGAGCAGGGGCGGGCCGTGCCGTGGCGCCGGCCTGGGGCGGGGCGGGAACGGCATCCGCCGGCACCGTGCCATAGGACACCGCGCCGCCATTCTTCAGGAACGCCGCCATCGCCTCGGCGCGGCGGCGCAGCGCATCGGGCGCTTCCGGATCGACGGCCAGGGCGGAATATTTCGCCAGCGCCGACTTCATGTCCATGGCGCGATAGTCGGCATAGGCCAACACTTCCTGCGCATTCTCGCGCCAGGCGCTGCCGGGCTGGTTCAACGGCTTGAGCAGGTCTTCCAGCGTCGCGCGCTGGGCGCTGTCGGCCAGCGCCCAGGCGGCGCGCAGACGCGCCACCATGTCGATGGGGCCGCTGTCGTCCTTGGCGATCTGCTTGTAAAGGTCGATGGCCGAACCGGTCTGGCCCGAGGCGAACATGGCGCCGGCTTCCGACAACCGCGCCACGGCGGCATAGCCCGAAGGCGCGTTGCGGGCGATATCGACAAAGGCGCTGGCCGCGGCCTGGGGATTGGTGATGCGCTGGGCGGCAATGAAGCTGGCGCCGGCCTTGGCGCGCTCTTGCTGTTCATGGCGGTCCCACAGCTGCCAGGCGCCGATGCCGACAAACAGCAGCACCAGGGCGGCAAGGAAATAATTGCCATAGGCCTTCCAGAGCTTCTCAAACCGTTCGCGGCGAACGTCTTCCTCGACTTCGCGGAAAATATCGGTCACGGGCGGTTCGTCCTTCGCTCAACTCTTTGGCAGCCCCTGCGGTTCGGCCGAAAGCCGAAGCCATTGAAGGGACGCGTTAATTAGCCCGCGCAGGGGGGAGGCGCAATGCGCGTACCCACTATTAAATTGGCGCGCGGGCGGGGGACCCAGGGGCTCGGGGCGGTCAAGACAGCGTTTTGCGCGCAAAAAGCCCGGGTTATTGGGCTTTTTTCATGGGATAGACATTTTCCAGCCCCGGGAAGCGGCGCTCGCGCACATCCTCGGCATAGGCCTTGACCGCCGCCTCGATGGCCGGTCCGAGCTGGGCATACTGGCGCACGAATTTGGGCGGGCTGGGGTTCAGGCCCAGCATGTCCTCCAGCACCAGCACCTGGCCGTCGCAGTCGGGGCTCGCCCCGATGCCGATGGTGGGAATGGGGATGGCGCGGGTGATCTTGGCGGCCAGCGGTTCGGCCATGCCCTCCAGCACCACGGCGAAAGCGCCGGCGTCCGATACCGCGCGGGCATCGGCTTCCAGGGCCGGCCATTCCTCCTGGCTGCGGCCGACGGTGCGAAAGCCGCCCTTGATGTTCACCATCTGCGGCGTCAGCCCGATATGGGCCATCACCGGTATGCCGCGCTCGGTCAGATAGGCGATGGTTTCGGCCATGCGCGTGCCGCCTTCCAGCTTGATCGCGGTGGCGCCGGTTTCCTGCAGGATGCGCGCGGCATTGCGGAAAGCGACCGCGGGGCTTTCCTCATAGGTGCCGAACGGCATGTCCACCACGACCAGCGCGCGGGACGAACCGCGCATCACCGCCTTGGCGTGGGTGATCATCATGTCCAGGGTCACGCCCAGCGGCGTCTCAAGCCCATGCATCACCTGGCCCAGGCTGTCGCCGACCAGCAGGAGGTCGACATAGGTGTCGAGCAGCCGCGCGGTGTGGGCGTGATAGCAGGTCAGGCACACGACAGGCTTGTTGCCTTTGTGGGCGCGGATCTCCGGCACCGTGACACGTTTGAGCTGGGTCTGGACGGACATGGAGGTCTCCGGGGCGTCCTGCGTCTTTGGCGTCGCAACATACCCCAGTTGGCGTTTCAAAAATAATCGCGGCTGCCCTGCTTGCCGGACAAAGCTTGACAGGCGGGGTTACGTCCTAATACTTAAGTACATGCTTAACTATCAACTCGACAAGGCCTTTGCCGCCCTGGCCGACCCCACCCGCCGCGCCATGGTGGACCGGCTGGCGCAAGGCCCTGCCACGGTCAGCGAACTGGCCGGGCCGCTGCCCATGTCGTTGCCGGCCGTCCTGCTGCATCTGAAGGTGCTGGAGGAAAGCGGCCTGGTGATCAGTCAGAAGATCGGCCGGGTCCGGACCTGCCGCATCGAGCCCCAGATGCTGAGCCAGGCCGAGAAATGGGTCGCCGAGCGCCGCCGGATGTGGGAGCGCAATCTGAATCGGCTGGGCGCCTATCTGGATGAAACCGAAACGGAGGAGAAAAAATGAGAAAGCTGATTTCCCTGATGCATGTGTCGCTGGACGGTTTCTGCGCCGGGCCCAAGGGCGAGATGGACTGGATCGGCATGAACGGCACCATCTTCGCCGACGCCATCGAGGTGATCGACCAGGCGGGCGCCGCCGTCTATGGCCGCAACGTCCATGACATGATGAGGGGCTATTGGCCGGCATTTCTGGACAAGCCGGATTCCCCGGAAGCGCGTCATGCCCGCTGGGTGGAAGAGATCCCCAAACTGACCTTTTCGCGCAGCATGACGTCCAGCGACTGGAACAATGTGCATCTGCGCCGGGACGCGAAGGAGATTTTCGCCGACAAGCAGCAGCCGGGAAAAGACCTTCTGATCTTCGGCAGTCCGGGGCTGGTGCACGCCTTCCTGGAACTGGATGCGATCGATGAATTCTGGATCTTCCAGAACCCCGTGCTTCTGGGCGCGGGCATCCCCTATCTGAAAGGGGCGCATAAAACCAGACTCGGGCTTGCCGCCCACAAGCCGTTCGATAACGGCGTCGTCCGCTTGCACTATGTGAAGGAAAATCCCTGATGTCGCGCTCTGTCGTTCGTGCCAGCTTCACCATCACGCGGCACTGGAAACATGCGCCGATGCGCGTGTTCCATGCCTTTGCCCAGGAAGAAGCCAAGGCCAGATGGTTCGGCGGACTGCCGGGCTGGGAGCTGCATGAAAGGCTTTTCGATTTCCGCGAAGGCGGCCGCGAAATGCTGTCGGGCCGCCATGCCAGCGGCACGGTCAGCCGCTTCGACTGCATCTATCGCGATATCGTGGAACCGGCCGCGGGCGAGCCGGGGCGCATCATCTACAGCTATGTGATGCATCTGGACGGCAGGAAGATTTCCGTCTCCCAGGCCACGATCGAAATTGTGCCGGAGGGGCAGGGCACCCGGCTGGTGCTGACCGAATATGGCGATTTTCTGGACGGTTATGACGATGCCGGCGCGCGCGAACATGGCACCAATCTCCTGATGGACCTGCTGGACAAGTCCCTGGGGGATGGCGAAGGCG
>DASZVQ010000002.1:0-202813 GCA_035547275.1 Rhizomicrobium sp. | reverse complement strand
GGTGGCGGGCTTTGCCCTGCTGGTGTTTGCGGTGGCGCTCAATCTGTCGGGCCTGTTTGAAGTGGGCAGTATCACCGCGGGCGAAAGCCTGACCCGGAGAAGCGGTTTCACCGGCGCCTTCTTCACCGGCGTATTGGCGGTGGCCGTGGCCGCGCCCTGCACCGCGCCCTTCATGGCGGCGGCGCTGGGCTTTGCCTTGACGTTAAGCGCGCCCTTGGCGCTGCTGGTCTTTGTCAGCCTGGGGCTTGGTTTCGCGCTGCCCTTCCTGCTGCTGGGATTGTGGCCGCGCCTGCTGGCCTTCATTCCCAAGCCCGGCCCCTGGATGCTGACCTTCAAGCAGTTCCTGGCATTCCCCATGTACGGCGCCGCCGCCTGGCTGGTCTGGGTGCTGGCGCAGGAAGCGGGACCGCGCAGTGTGGCGATCATTCTGGCCGCTTTCATCGCGCTGGCGCTGGCGGCCTGGTTGTGGAGCGTCACGCGCAATATTGCCGGCAGCGGGCGCGTCATCGGCGTGGCCGTGGCGTTGCTGGTTCTGCTGGGCGGGCTTTATGGCGTCAGCCTGCTGCGCGATGCTTCCGCTTCGGCACCGGCGGTCTCCGCCACCAAGGCGGGCGAGCCTTACACCGCCGCCAGGCTGGCGTCCTTGCGTGCTGCGGGGCGGCCGGTCTTTGTCGATGCGACCGCGGCCTGGTGCATCACCTGTCTGGTCAACGAAGATGCGGTGCTGTCACGGCCCCAGGTCAAAGGCGCGTTCACCAGCAAGAACATCGCCTATCTGGTGGCCGACTGGACCAACCAGAATCCGGAAATCACCCAGCTGTTGAAAGAGAATGGCCGCTCGGGCGTGCCGCTTTATCTCTATTACGCGCCAGGCGCCAGCACGCCGGTGATCCTGCCGCAGATCCTGACGGAAAGGGGCGTGCTGGGCGCGATCGGCGGTTAAAGCGCCGTTAGTGAACCGGATGGTCCGGATGATGCAACCGCACGCCGGCGCGCAGGCCCGAAAGACCCTTGGCCTCATAATGGCGCACCCACTCGACGAATTCTTCGTTGGAGAGGCCATAGCGATGGCACGCCTCCGCCATGGTCAATACACCGCTTTGTACGGCGGCGACCACGGCCGCCTTGCGGCTGGCAACCCATCTTTTTGTGGTTACCGGCGGCAAGGCCGCCGGGCTGAAGACCGAAGTTTTCGCTCCGGTGCGGTTGGCTTGTTTGACAGAAACGACTTTCATGAGCGGCTCCCTGACACCGCCCCCAGCACGGTGACCCTAGGGATTGCCATCTTAACGACGTGTCAAAAGATACCGGGACTCTTTATGCAATCCCGGTTTTTTCTCAGACCTTTCAATATTTGTGCGGCACCGCCGCGTCACCCTGCTTCACTTTCTTTTCCGCCTCGACCACCGCGGGATGATCGGGCGTGGGCGCATCGCTTTCGCGGTTGGATGGCGCGCCGATGATGTGATTGCCGCCCGAATAGGAGGGCGGGTCGCTGGCGGGGAAACTGTCCGCCACCTGGGCGTCGATCTTCTCTTCCTTGGTGTTGCAGTCCTTGGCGGTGGAAAGATGCTCGGGCATCTTCTCGTGCGGCTTTTCGGTATGAGCGCTCATGACGGGGCTCCTTCAGACCGTGTGGGTGAACATGTTGGGAAACAGGCCGACCAGCCCGACGAAGATCAGATAGATCGCGATCAGATAATTCAGCAATCGCGGCAGGATCAGAATCAGAATCCCGAACAGCAGCGCCAGAAGGGGCTGAATCATGATGATGTCGACGTGCATGGGCTCTCCGGCCTTTTCGTGTCCGGATGTGAGAACGCGCAAGCCAGGTTCCCGGTCGCACAAAAGTTCCGAAGTGTGCGACCTTTTGTGTGGGGTGGTGAAAGCCTTTGGAAAACCGGGGTTTGCGTCGCTTTCCTGCACATGTTAGTGCGCTGGCCCCATGGTTTTTGGTTCCCTTTTTCGGTCGAAGCCCCCGGCCGGCGGCAAGATTCTGGTGGCCTTTGCCAGCCAGACGGGCGCGGCCGAGCGTATTGCCTGGCTCAGCGCCAATGCGCTGGCCTCCAGCGGTTCCTTTGTGCGCGTCGCAGCCCTGGGCGGACTAACGGCGGCCGACCTGGCGGAAGCGGGCACACTCCTGGTTGTGACCAGCACCTATGGCGCGGGCGAGGCACCCGATTCGGCACGCGCTTTTGTGAAGAAGCAGATGACCACCACGCCCCTGCTCAAGGGCTTGCATTATGCCGTGCTGGCGCTGGGCGACCGCAAATACGACGCCACCTTTTGCGGCTTTGGCCGCAGCGTGGATCGCTGGCTGGCATCGGCCAAGGCGAGGCGTCTGTTCGATGTGCTGTGCGTGGACGGCGATGACGATGACGCCACCATGATGAAATGGTGCGAACAGCTGACCAGGCTGGGCGCGGAAACCAGCGTCGAACAGCTGATGCCGGGTCCGCCGCAGGACTGGATACTGGCGCAACGCCGGCTGCTCAACCCCGGCAGCCCCGGCGGCGAAGCCTGGCATATCGCGCTGACGCCAAAGAATCCCGCGCATCTGCACTGGAGCGCAGGCGACATTGCCGAAATCTGGCCGCGCAACAGCGAGGCGGCGGTCGATGCCTTCCTGGCCCAGCATCAGCTCGATGGGACGTTGAGCTTCAAATGGCGCGGCCACTGGACCTTCCTGCGCGACATCATCGCCCACTCGCGCCTGCCCGGGCCGCATGAGGTGGAAGGAATTTCGGTGCAATGGCTGGTGGAGCGGCTGGAAGATTTCGGGGCGCGTGAATATTCCATCGCCTCGCTGCCCGATAGCGGCCGCATGGAACTGCTGGTGCGCAAGGCCGTGAAGGATGACGGCAGCCTGGGGCTGGGTTCGGGCTGGCTGACCGAGACCAGCGCAATGGGCGGCGTGATCAAGCTGCGTCTGCGCCCCAATCCCAACTTTCAGCCGCCGGCCGATGGCCCGCAGGTCCTGATTGGCGCCGGCACCGGCTTTGCCGGCCTGCGCGCCCATCTGTTGCACCGGCAGAAGAAGAAACTGGGCGAGGCCTGGCTCCTGTTTGGTGAACGTTCGCGGGTGAGCGATCTCTATTATGGCGACGAGATCGCCGCTTTCCAGGCCGACGGCACCCTGGCGCGCACCGATCTGATCTTTTCCCGCGATGAGGGGCCGAAAAAATATGTCCAGCATCTGGTGGCGGATGCGCACGGCGAGATCGCCACCTATGTCGAACGCGGCGCCTCCATCCTGGTGTGCGGCGGGCTCGACATGGCGGCCGGGGTACAGGATGCGCTGATCGGCATCCTGGGCGAGGAACGGCTTGATCAGCTGACGCAGGCCGGTTTGTACCGGCGCGATATCTATTAGCGCTTGCCGCGCGCTAAATGACCATTAAGCAGCCTCGTCCTTCTGTGACTGCGACGCGCTTTGCGTCAAGTGATGCAGCATCAAGGCTGCGGCTTTGTCGGCATAGCCGGCTTCCAGCGCCGCCAATATCTCAAGATGATCATCGATGGCGCTGTGCGTCTGCTCCATCGGATAATCCCAGCGCCCGATCAGGAACCGGCGCAACTGGTTCTGGCGTTCCACCGCCCGCTGCATGACGCGGTTGCCGGACATGCGGGCGAGCTGTTCGTGAAAATCGGCATTGACGGCGTGAAAGTGCACTCCATCGCCGGCGCGCCAGGATTTCGCGCGCAGCGCCTGATGTTCGGCGCGAGCCTTCTCCGCCCAGGCACGGTCCAGCCGGAAGCCGGGCTGCAGCAGGATCTGCGGTTCCAGGGCCCGGCGGAAGGCATAGCTTTCGTTCAGGATACGTGCCGGATCGGGCATGAAGGCCCAGCCATTGCCGGGCCTGCGTTCCACCACGCCCAGCTCCGCAAGATGGCGCAGCACCCGCATCACGCTCCCCAGCCTTACGGAAAAGCGGCGCATCATTTCCTGTTGGGTGAACTGATCGGCCATGGCGCCTTTGGCGCGGGCCTCAGCCAGGGCATCGAACAGGCGCGCCTCTTCGGCATCGTCGCCGGGCCGTTCTTCTTCGGCACTTGCTGCTGGCAGTTTTACCAGCACATAGCCGCGGCCGGGCCGTGCAGCGACCACGCCGTCGGCGGCCAAAAGCTTCAGTGCCCCACGCACCGGCGTGCGCGACACGTCAAAGATACGGCACAAGTCCAGTTCGACCAGGTGATGACCGGGCTCAGCACCCCGATCCTGCAGGAAGCGCAAAATACGGCGGGCAAGATCCGCCTGCAGGCGGCTGGCTTTGGCGAATTCGACCATGGCCGCGACTTTGGTCTTTCACGGTCGAAAATACAATCATCATGCAGGCACGAAAAAAGGGCCCGGGCGGAACCCGGGCCCTTTTTCGTGGCGACAGCGCGTTAGCGCTGTTTGCCCTGATCCATATTGTGCTGGCCGGATTTGCCGGCTTGCTGGTCCGATTGGCCGTGCTGGCCCTGTTGGCCGGCCTGGCGCTGCTGCTGGCCGGCCTGCTGGCCCGACTGTGGCTGGTTCTGATGCCGCTGTTGCTGATCCTTCTGGCCAGACTGGTTCTGGTTGCTCATGTCATGAACTCCATGGGAGTGGGTTGCCCCAGCCCTGTTCTGAACCCGGGCCTGCCACCATCGTTCCGCAGGAATGCCATAGTTCCAAAGGTTTCTCAGTGCGCGGCCGGGAAACGTGCGGGCCTGCTTTTGCGCCTGCAAAATTGATCCCGCGGGAACCTCCGCCTAGGATGGTTCCAACCAGAACAGAATCACAAAAGGCTTGGGGAAGTATGCTTCATGTGTTGAGCCGCCGCCGCCTTCTGGCGTCGGCCGCGGCCGTGCCGATCCTCAGCCTGATGGCGAGCGGCGAAACCATTTCCGGCAAACTGCCCTGGTCGCCTTTCGCCGGCGAGCCCCCGCGTCCGGTCAATCCGCTGGGCTGGTATTTCTTTCACGCGCACGAGGCGGCGACGGTAGAAGCCATCGTCGACCGGTTGATCCCGGCCGATCATCTGTCGCCTGGCGGCAAGGATTGCGGCTGCGCCATCTTCATCGACCGCCAGTTGGCGGGATCGTTCGGCCAGGCTTCGCGCCTTTATACCAAGGGACCGTTCATGCCCGGCCTTTCCACCCAGGGCTATCAGGGCGAGCTGACGCCGGCGGGGCGCTACCGGCTGGGGCTGCGGGCGCTGGTCGACTATACCAACGCCACCTACAAAAAGGATTTCGTGGCGCTGTCGCCCGAACAGCAGGATGCGGTGCTGGCGGGGCTGGATGGCGGCAAGATCAAGCTCAAGCTGCGCCCGGGCTTCAGCACCAAAGAATTCTTCGAACTGGTGCTGCAGAACACGATGGAGGGCTTCTTCGCCGATCCGCTCTATGGCGGCAATCGTGGCATGGCGAGCTGGAAGATGATCGGCTTTCCCGGGGCGCGCTACGACTATCGCGATCATATCGGCCGGCACAATGTGCCCTATCCCAAGGGGCCTGTGTCGATCTATGGGCAGGAGGGCTGAGCGATGGCGCGCCTGTTGCCGAGGAAAGACGCCGTCATCATCGGCCTGGGCTGGACCGGGGCGATCATGGCCCAACAGCTCACCGATGCCGGGTTGAATGTGGTCGCCATCGAGCGCGGGCCGTGGCGCGACACCGCGACCGATTTCAATATCGGCTATATGCAGGACGAGCTGCGCTACGCCATCCGCAAGGACCTGTTCCTGCAGCCGGCGGTCGAAGCCATGACCATGCGCAACAGCCTGTCGCAGACCGCGTTGCCGATGCGCGACTATGGCAGTTTCCTGCCTGGCAGCGGTGTGGGCGGCGCTGGCGTGCATTGGAATGGCCATACCTGGCGCTTCTGGGAGAGCGATTTCCAGATCAAGAGCCATCTGACCCAGCGCTATGGCGCGGCCAAGATCAAGAACCTGCAGCTGCAGGATTGGGGCGTGACCTGGAACGAGATCGAGCCCAGCTTCGACAAGTTCGAATATCTTTGCGGCATTTCCGGCAAGGCCGGCAACATCAAGGGTCAGATCCAGCCGGGCGGCAATCCATTCGAGAGCCCGCGGGTGCGCGACTATCCCAATCCGCCGATGAGGATGCCGTATGCCTCATCGCTGTTCGCCGAAAAGATGAAGGAGATGGGCTATCACCCCTTTCCGCTGCCTTCGGCCAATATGTCCCGGGCCTATGTCAACACGCTGGGCGTGCGCATGGGCGAATGCAGCTATTGCGGTTTTTGCGAGCGTTTCGCCTGCGGCAACTATTCCAAGGCCAGTCCCCAGACCACCATTCTGCCGGTGCTGGTCAGGAAGCCCAATTTCGAGGCGCGCACCGAATGCGAGGTGCTGAAGGTCAATCTGACGCCAGATGGCAAGCATGCCAGAAGCGTGACCTATCTGGACGCCAATGGCGTGGAATATGAACAGCCCGGCGACATGGTGCTGATCTGCGCCTATGCGCTGATGAATGTGCGCATGATGCTGTTGTCAAGGATCGGCCCGGCTTACGATCCGGTCAGCGGCAGGGGCACGGTGGGACGTAATTACTGCTACCAAACCAGCGCCGGCGCGCGGCTGCTGTTCGACGACAAGCATTTCAATCCCTTCATCGGCGCCGGCTCGCTGGGCCAGACCATCGACGATTTCAATGGCGATGCCTTCGACCATTCCAACCTGGATTTCGTGGGCGGCGCCGGCATCAGCTGCACGGTGACCAATGGCCGGCCCATCTCCAACCGGCCGACCGCGCCGGGCACGCCGCGCTGGGGCGCCAAATGGAAACAGGCGACGGCGGATGGCTATCGCAACGCCATGGGTTTCGGCACCGAAGGCTCCTCCTATCCGGTGCGGGAGAATTATCTGGACCTCGACCCCACCTATACCGACCGCCATGGACGGCCGCTGCTGCGCATGACCTTCGACTTTCCCGACAACGATATCGCCATGTCGCATTATCTGTCGGATCAGCTGGAAAAGATGACCAAGGTCTTCGGCGCGAAATACACCGCGGTGTCGCGGCTGAAGAAGGGCTGGGATTCGGTGCCTTACCAGACCACCCACAATACCGGCGGCGCGATCATGGGGAGCGATCCCAGGACCAGCGCGGTGAACAAATATCTGCAGAGCTGGGACGTGCCCAATGTTTTTGTGATCGGGGCATCGGCCTTCGCCCACAATGCCGGCATGAACCCCACCGGCACTGTGGGGGCGCTGGCCTTCTGGGCCGCGCAAGCCATCACCGAGAAATACATCAAGAATCCCGGCGCGCTGGTGCCCGCATGAAGACGCTTCTGCTGACCGCCTTCTTCGCCGGCCTGGCGACATGCGCCTTCGCAGCCGATGCCGGCAAGTATCAGGCCGTGCTGGGCGACTGCGCCGGCTGTCATGGCAAGGATCTGTCCGGCGGCGTCACCTTGATGACGCCGTTCGGCAAGCTGGTGACGCCCAACATCACTCCCGACAGAGACACCGGCATCGGCAATTACACCGCCGATGATTTTCGCGCCGCCATGAAGACCGGTATGGCGCCGGGCGGCAAGCGGCTCTATCCCGCGATGCCCTTTCCCTATTACGCGCGGATGAGCGATGGCGATATCGCGGCGCTATGGTCGTATCTGAAGACCGTCAGACCAATGAAGAAAAGCGTGGACGTCAACCAGCTGCATTTCCCCTTCAACCTGCGGGTCGTGATGACGGGCTGGGACATGTTGTTCTTTGACGCCAAGGCGCGTGCGGGCGATCCCTCCAAAAGCGCCGCCTGGAATCGCGGCGCCTATCTGGTGAATGGGCCGGCACATTGTGGCGCCTGCCATTCGCCCAAGAACCTCTTCGGCGCCGACAAGGGGCCGCTGACTGGCGCGGTGCTGCAGGGTTGGTACGCACCCGACCTCACCAGCGACAAGACAACGGGCTTGGGCCGCTGGAGCATGGCCGACATCACCGAATATCTGGAGACCGGACGCAATACCTATTCCATCGCCTCGGGCCCGATGGCGGAAGCGGTGGAGAACTCCACATCGCAGATGAGCGATGCCGATCGTCAGGCGATCGCCGTTTATCTGAAAGACCTGCCGGCATCGCGCGGCAATGGCGGCGTGGCCACGGGCGTGGAGGCGCAGATGAAGGCTGGCCGCGATGGCTATGACATCAACTGCGCCGCCTGCCATGGCCGGGACGGCAAGGGCAGCGCCTTGTTCCCGCCATTGGCCGGCAATCCCAATGTGCTGCAGGTGCGCGACGACACCATCGCGCGGGTGGTGCTGGAGGGTACGCGCGCGGTGGCGACGGTGAAGGCGCCCACGGCGCCGGCCATGCCCAGCCTGGGCTGGAAGCTCGACAACGCGCAGGCGGCCGACATTCTCACCTATATCCGCAACACCTGGGGCAACAGCGCGCCGGCGGTTTCGGCGGAGACGGTCGAGCGGGTGCGTGGCGCGCTACACAGCGGCAGCTCGCCCCTCCGGCCTTCGCATCGCAAGCGCTGCTACGCCCACCTCCCGATGCGAGCGCGCTTACGCGCGCGCCGGGGAGGATAGCATCTTCTCGTAAAGTGCTTCGATCTCGCGCGCCAGGCGCTGCGTGTCGAACAGCGGCGAGGTGGCGCGATTGGCGATGAGGCGTTCGCGCAGGCTTTTCAGCCGCGCCGGATCGCGCGCAAGCGCGAGTGCGGTCGCTTCATAGCCGGCGGCGGTCTCCGCGATCAGCCCCGGCAGACCCAGCGCGGTTACCAGGCTGGCGCAGACCCGTCCCGCAAAGGCGCTGCCCCGCTGGGTCAGAAGCGGCAGGCCCGCCCATAGCGCGTCGCAGCCCGTGGCATGGGCATTATAGGGCAGGGTATCGAGAAACAGATCCGCGAGCTGATGCCGCGCCAGATGCTGGGGCAGGGCGGCGGGGCCGGCGAATACCAGCCGCGCCGGATCGATGCCGGCGCCTTGCGCCGCCGCCAGCAGATTGGCCCTGGCCTTTTCGCCCGGCTGCTTCAGCCACAACACGCTGCCGGGCACCTGAGCGAGCAGCCGCATCCAGATGGCGAAGACGGGGCGGGTGATCTTCCAGTTGGCGTTGAAGCAGCAGAAGACGAATGCGTCGTCAGGAAGGCCCGCCGCGGCGCGCGACGGGGCCGGCCCGATGGCGCGACTGTTGTCGTTCGGGAAAAAGCAGGGCAGCAAGGCCAGGGTTTCGCTGAAAGCGGCCGCATCCGGCGCGACAATGCCGTCGGCGATGACATAATCCACGAATGGCGCGGCGGTGGTGCCGGCATAGCCCAGGAAGCTTGCCTGCACCGGCGCGGGCCAGTGGCTGAGGATATCGAGATTGTCATTCTGGGTGTGGCCGTTCAGGTCCACCAGGATATCCACTTCCAGGGCGCGCAGCTGCCGGGCAATGTCGGACGCCATCCGGCCATGCGCGTCAATGAAACGGTCGAAGGCCGCGACCAGCCGCCTGCGATGGAGGCTTGTGTCATCGGCATTGGTGCCCACCCCGATCACGTCGAAGCGGGCGCGGTCATGGGTCTCGATCAGCTGCACGATATGGGTGGCGACCGGATGATGGCCGATATCGGAAGAGATATAGGCAAGGCGAATGCGATCGTGCCGATAAGGCGCCGTTGCCAGCGGTTGCGGCAGATGCGGAAACCTCCGGGCGATCACGGTGGCGGCGCATTGGCGCTGCAGGGCTTCATCGCCGCTATAACCTAAAAGCACCCAGGGTGGCACCGCATCCCCCGCTCTGATCCGCCGTTCCATTTCCGGCGCGATCTTTTCAACCCGGTCCCAGTCGCACAGGTTCAGGGCCGCCATCGCCGCCCCGCCAAAGGCTTCGGGCGATCCCGCCTTGTCGAAGGACGCCAGCGCCTCCTCATACCGCTTCAACTGCTGCAGGGCGCTGCCGCGATTGTTCAGGGCCGAACGGTGATCGGGGCGGATCGCCAACACCTGGTCATAGGCCTTCAGCGCTTCCTCATATTGCCCAAGGCCCTGCAGGGCATTGCCGCGATTGTTGATCACCTCGATATCGCCGGGGCGAAGCGCCAGCGCCCTGTCGAAACAGGGCAGCGCATCGGCAAAGCGGCGCAGATCCAGAAGCGCGCTGCCGCGATTGTTGAAGGCGGCGGCAAAATTGGGCATGCGGCGCAGCGCCTGGTCGTAACAATCCAGTGCCTCGGCGGGGCGCTTGAGATCCTGCAGCACAATGCCGCGATTGTTCAGCGCCTCGGCATAATCGGGCGCCAGGCGCAGCGCCTGATCGTAAGTCTCCAGCGCTTCCGGGTAACGGCCCAGGTCTCGCAACACGGTGCCGCGATTGTTCAAGCCTTGCGGCCAGTCCGGCTTCAATTCCAGCGCCCGGGCATAGCCGGCCAGCGCCTCGTCCAGCCGATTCATGACTTTCAGGACATTGGCGCGGTTCAGCTGGGCCTCCGCATCATCCGGCTTCAACGCCAGCGCCGCATCGATTTCGCGCAGGGCCTCTTCATTGCGTCCCTGCTGGGCATGGACCACGCCCAGCAGATGGCGCGCTGCGAAATTCCGCGGATCAGCCGCCAGCACCTCCGCATACACACGCATCGCCTCGGCCAACTGGCCGCTGCGGTGCAGCGCGATCGCCTTTTCATGCATGTCGTCGGTATTCATTTCTCAAGCGGCATGGTATCCCTTTGCCAATCACCAAAAGCAATGGGCCAAAGGCAATGGGGAAGAACATGCTCGATCGCCGCGATCTTCTGGCTTCGATGACCGCGTTGGCGTGTGCCTCGACAGTCGCCTCAACGACCGCCTGGGCTGCCGCCACGCCGGTGATCGAGTGGAACCAGCACATGTTCAGCTCCAATGTGGCGCGCTTTCCCTTCAGCCCGCGCGGCAGCTACAAGCCGGATGCGTCGCGGCTGTCGCCGGACCCGCTGGCGAACTATCAGGCGCATCTGAAGGCGTTCGGCATCGATCGGGCGCTGTTCGTACATCCCGAGCCTTATGGCGACGACCATAGCCTGGTGCTGGATTGCCTGGCCCGCACCAGTCCGCAGCAGTTCAAGGGCACCAGCATGTTCTTCCCCAAGGATGAGGATGCGCCCGCCAAGCTGGAAGCGCTGGTCAGGAAACAGCCGCGCATCTGCTCCACCCGCTTTCACTTGCATCGCGGCAATACCTTCTACTTTACCAGTTTCGCGGAGCCCGGCGTGCGGGCGCTGTGGAAGAAGGCGGTGGACCTGAACCTGGTGGTGGAGCTGGATCTTGGTCCCAATTATGCGCGTGATGCCGGTGCCGCGATTGCCGCCTTCCCGGGCTGCAAGGTGCTCATCGACCATATGTGCAATCCCAAGACGGGCATGATCTGGGAATATGGCGATGTGCTGGACCTGGCCAAATACCCCAATGTCTATATGAAGCTGTCGGAGTTGGGTTACATGGCCAGCGACAAACCGGACTATGAAAGCCTGATCCCCTTCACCAGCCGTGTGATCAAGGAGTTCGGTCCCGACCGCATGGTGTGGAGCGGCGATGCGCCCCACATCGCCGATGTGCATATGAAAGGCTATTCGGCCGCCGACATCGCCAAGGTCAAGGGCGGCAACCTGCAGCGCCTGCTGGACTGGGCCTAGTGGCCGAAGCTGTATTGGGTGGAATACCAGGACCGGTCATGTTTGACCGCATCATGCGCGGGTGATGGTGGCGGTGCGGCATCCGGGCTTTCGCGATAGATCTTGTGCCGGATATGGTCGCCGTCATGGCGCGGCGGCGCATGGTCATGGCCCAGTTCCGCATGGGGCTGATTGTAATAGGCGCGGTGATGTGGCCAGGCATAATAACGATCATATGGCATGGGCTGATCGTAATAGGCGCCGTCCAGATCGGATGGGGGATAGTAGCCGCCGCCTTGGTCCGATGGTCCATAGGCGCCATTGCCCGGGTAAGGCTGGCCATAAGCGCCGCTGTTCAGATCGGGCGCGGGATAATAGCCGCCACCTTGATCGGGCGGACCATAGGCGTTGTTGGCCGGATAGGGCGGCTGACCATAGTAACAGCCGCTTTGATAGGACTGGGCGGAAAAACCGCCGCCATGGCTGGACTGGCTATAACCGTCCTGGCGCGTGTGGCTGGAATAGCCGTCGCCCTGATAGAACTGGCTGGAAGAGCCGCAGTAAGCCGGCGGTTGCGCCGGGGCGGGCTGGGCGCTGTAGCTATAAGGATCGGCATAGGGCTGACCGGCTGGCGCGCCCGCATAATAAGGAACGGGCACATCGTCATAGCCTTCCATGCCGCCGGCATAGCCGGAATCATAATAAGCCCAGGCGCCGTCCGACCGTCCGCCGGCTCCGGTGCAGGCGGCCAATGGGAGCAAGGCGGCCAGCAATGCGATGGCGGATTTCTTCATGGCTGGCTCCTGACACGTCCCGAAATGATACACTGACGACGAGGGCGCGCGAACCAGGGCCGTGTTTTATGGTTAACGGGGACGCAGGATGACCAAGCGGCGTGATGTCCTGGAAAGCATCGGCGCGATGCTGGCGCTGGCCTCCACCGCCGCCCAGGCGGACATATTGGCTCCGGCACCGGAAGAAAAGCCGCAAGCACACATCCGCTTCGCGGTCTGCGGCATCAGCCATGACCATATCCACGGCATGATCGGCGCGGTCGCCCGCGGCGGCGGCGAGCTGGTGGCCTGGTGGGGCGAGGAGCCCGACAAGCGCGCGGAATTCACCCGCCGCTATCCCAACGCCAAGGTCGCGCGCGCGCAAGACGAAGTGCTGCACGATCCCGACATACAGCTTGTTCTGTCATCGCAGATCGCCAATCAGCGCGCCGGTATTGGCGTGCGTGCCATGCGGGCGGGCAAGGATTTCCTGTCCGACAAGCCCGGCATCACTACGCTGGACGATCTGGCGCTGGTGCGAAAGACAATCGCGGAAACCGGCCGCATCTACGCCATCATGTATTCCGAGCGGCTGGAGGTGAAGGCCGCGGTCCATGCCGGCGAACTGATCAGGGCCGGAGCCATCGGCAAGGTGATCCAGACCATCAATATCGCGCCCCATCAGATCATCCAGCGCGCCGGCGACAATGGCGGTGGCGCAGCCAGGCCCGGCTGGTTCTGGGAGGATGCGCAGTTCGGCGGCATCCTCTGCGATATCGGCTCACACCAGATCGACCAGTTCCTGTTCTATACCGGCTCGACCAGCGCCGAAGTGGTGGCGGCGCAGGTCGCCAATGTGCGCCATCCCGATCATCCGCATTTTCAGGATTTCGGCGACATGATGCTAAGGGGCGACAAGGGCTTCGGTTATGTACGGCTGGACTGGTTCACGCCCGATGGGCTGGGCACCTGGGGCGATGGGCGGCTCTTCATCCTGGGCACCGACGGCTATATCGAAGTGCGCAAATACGCCGATGTCGCGGTCTCGCCCAAGGGCAACAATCTCTTCATTGTGGACAAGAACCGCGCCCGGTACATCGACTGCAACAACGGACCCTTGCCGTTCGGCCCGCAATTCGTGGCCGACATCGTCAATCGCACCCATGTGGCACAGGATCAGACGCAGTGCCTTTTGGCGGCGGAACTTTCCATCCGCGCCCAGCTGAGCGCCCAGCGCGCCACTATCGGCGGCTGACGCGGGGCTTTGCGTCGCCGCGGCGCGGGGGTGATTTTACCCGCGGCTTGGGAAAGGTTGCGGCCAGGAAGCCCGCGATCTTGTCCATTGCCTGGGTCACGGTGTCGGCGTCGGGCTTGCCGTCCTTCTGAAAGCCGTGGCCGACACCGGGGTAAAGCACGAGTTCGGCCGGCACGCCGCGCTTCTTCAACGCGTCGTAAAGCGCCTGGGATTGCGCCGGTGCGACGGCCGTATCGGCCTCGCCCTGCTGGATCAGGAAGGGCGGCGTGTTCTCGGAAATGAACGCCAGCGGCGAGGCCAGACGCACGATGCCGGGCGCACATGCCGCAGGCTCACAACCCAGATAGCGGCCTTCCGGTGTGGGGGCGGGCCTGTTCTTGTTCGCGCCGGATGGTGACAGATCGGTGGGTCCGAACCAGTCGATCACCGCTTCGACGCAATCGCTGGGCGCCGTATAGTCGATCTTGCCGTCCGGCTCGAAGCGCGCCACGCCACAGGCGGCGCCGGCCATCGCAGCGAGCTGGCCGCCCGCCGACATGCCCCATGCCGCAAGCCGGGTGCTGTCGCCGCCATAATCGGCGGCATGGCCGCGCAGCCAGCGGATGGCGGCCTTCACATCCTGAAGCGCGGCGGGGAAATGGGCTTCCTGCGACAGGCGATAATTGACACTGGCCACGACATAACCTTGCGCCGCCAGGCCGGCGAGCGCGCGCGGCAGATCGGCGAAAGCCAGCGCATGGCGGGAGTCGCCGCTGTCCCAGCCGCCGCCATGCACGAACACCACAAATGGCAAGGGCGTGGGCGAAGGTTTGGGTGTGTAGATGTCGAGGGTGAGCGGATGAAGATCCGCGGGCGTCTCATAAGCGATATCGAACTGGGCGCTGACGCCGCCCGGATAGGCGATCTTCTGCGGCGGAAAGGTGACGGCCGGGCGCGGCAGCGGAACCGGTGGGGCCGCGTCATTCTCCTGGGCGAAAGCGGGCAGGGACGCCACGCCCAGCGCCAGAACAAATGCCCGTAACAACTGCATAAATCCTCCTGCTCGCCCGTACCTTAGGACAGGACATGCATTCCTGTCCTGCCCGCCATGCCGTGCTCGCGGGCCAATTCTCCCACCTCGTGCATATGTATTGGGGGCAAGAAAAGGAGGGCGTGTCATGTCCCATCTGTCTGCCCATGCCGATTACCGCCATGAAGACTATTTCTTCGCCCGCACCCAGTCGCGCGCGCTGGCCGCGCGGGAATGGGAGCACAGCGAACCGCTGCAATCCTGGTCGCAATATCTCTATCCCGCCCTGGGCGCCGCTGCCGCGCTGCTGGCGGTCGTGGAAATCGTTCACTAACTAGCCGCCGCCCATTAGCCGATGCCCAGCGCCAGCATGTCCTTCACCGCCCTGGCGTCGTCCTGATCCAGCGGCATGAATTCCAGCCCGATCTTGTCGTGATAGCCGGCGGTGCGGACGCTGCGCAGCAGGTTGGCGTGATTGACTTCCCCGGTGCCGGGTTGGTGGCGGCCGGGCACATCGCCGATCTGCACATGCGCCACCTGGTCGGCGCCGGCGGCGAATTTCTCGATCAGGTCCCCATCTTCCAGTTGCATGTGATAGAAGTCCCATAACAGCTTCACGCGCGGCGAATTCACGCTTCTGACCATCGGCAACGCCGGCTGCGAGCCATTGAGCAGATGGTTCAGGTGATTGACCCGGTTGAAAGGCTCGACTAGGCCGGTGACGCCGGCGGCTTCCAGCAGCGGCGCCATGCGCATCAGGCCCGCGGTATAACCGGCCAGTTGCGCCTCCCGCGTCATGCCCTCGATCAAGGAATGGCCGGTGATGGTGAATTTGGCGCAGCCCAGCACCTTGGCGTCGGCGATGGCCTGCTCGGTCACCTGCAACAGCTCAGGCAGCTTGGCCTGATCGGCGAAGTTGGGCCATGCGGGCGCGAACTGCGTCACCTCCAGTCCATTGTCATCCGCCAGCTTCCTGATGTCGGATGCCTTGGTGCCGTTGCCGCGATCCACCGTCCAGAATTCGATTGTTCTGAAGCCCAGCTTGCGCGCCAGGGGGAAGCGCTGCTCGAACGGCACCTGCTTGCACCAGGTGTCCAGATTGATGGCATAACCGTTCAATCCGGCAATGGTCTGGGCCGCGGCTGGTGCCGCCGCCAATCCTGCCAAGGTGACGACCGTGCCCAGGGCGTCGCGGCGGCTTGGTCCGGTCATCAGAGTTTGCTGCCGGCCTGCTGCTTGGCCAGCTCTTTGCGGAAGGCGGCCTCGCGGTCGGCGATATAGGCCTTGTAGCCGGTGGGGTCGATGAAGGGATTGGGCGCGCCCGGCTTCAGTTTGGGATATTTCGCGTCCAGCCCGTAATAATCGCCATGCGCGCCCAGAAAGACATCCGCCGGCAGCGCCTTCAGCACCCGAAAGGTCTTTTCATAATCCTGGGCGATATTCGGATACTTCTTGTTGCCCACCAGCACATAGCCGGGATTCACATTGGGGCTGCCCACGATCACCACATTCAGCGTCTTGCCGCCATCCTTCACCGGCATGGTCCAGGTGGTGCAGCCCTTGGTGTGGCCGGGCGTCTTGTGCGCGGTCAGCACGGTGCCACCCAGCGAGACGGTATCGCCATCATGCAGCACCCGGTCGACCTTGACCGGGGGGTACAGATTCTTGCCGCCCTTGTCACCATAGTTGAAATCCAGCTTGCCGCCCGATTCCACCACCGGCACATCGCTGTCCATCACTTCATATTTGGCGCCGGTTTCCTTGATGACTTCGGCGCTGCCCGCGTCATGGTCGAAATGGGCGTGGCTGATCAGAAGGATCCTGGTGTCGGCATATTTGAAGCCCAGCTTCTTGATGCTGGCCTTGATCATGGGCGGGTTCTTCTCGGTGCCCGAATTGATCAGGATGTTGCCCTTCGGCGTGGTGATCAGATAGTTCGCCTGGCCCTCGGTGCCGACATAATAGATATTGGCGATGATGTGATGCGCGGGGAACGGCTCCAGATAGGTGTCGGCGGCATAAGCCGGCGCGGCCAGGACAAGCCCCATCAGGGCGGTGGCAAGCAGGCGCAACATGGGCGGTTCCTCCGGTCTGTTTGCGGGCCAGCCTACAAGGCCGGCCGGGTTTCGCGAAGATGGGAAATCGCGCTGGAACAGGAAGGCATCCGCTTTCGGGAGCGTCGGCCGCGGTTGCTTTGCGCCCGATTATGCCTACCGTTGCCGAGATTGGCCGGATGGATCTTCGGTCAAAAATAGAAATCCTTTGGGGGGGTCATGACACGTCGCATTTCCGCACTGGCCTTGCTGCTGTTGTCCACTGTGGCGGCGAGCGCCCAGCAATATGATCCGCGCGCCACCGCACTGGTCGCCAGGATGACCCCGGATGAGCGCATTACCCTGCTGCATGGCTACTGGTCGCGCCCCGACCGCACCCACCGGCCGTTGCCGCCTGGCGCCGAGCCTGGCGCCGGCTATACGCCCGCCATTCCGCGGCTTGGCATTCCGGCCCTGCAGGAAAGCGATGCCAGCCTGGGCGTGAGCTGGATCAATGGCCAGCGCGCCAAAGGCGGCACCGCGCTGCCCTCCGGTCTGGCGCTGGCTTCGACCTGGGATACACAGATCGCTTATGCCGGCAGCGCCGCCATCGCCCAGGATGCGCGCGCCAGTGGCATGAATGTGCTGCTGGCCGGCGGCGTCGATCTGACGCGCGAGCCGCGCAACGGCCGCAATTTTGAATATCTGGGCGAAGACCCGCTTTTGGCCGGGACGCTGGCGGGCGAAACCATCAAGGGCATACAGGATCAGCATGTGCTCTCCACCATCAAGCATTATGCGCTGAACGCCCAGGAGACCGCGCGCCACTTCGTCACCGCCGATATTTCCGAAGCCGCGGCGCGTGAAAGCGACCTGCTGGCCTTCGAGATCGCCATAGAGCGCGGCCATCCCGGCGCGGTGATGTGCGCCTATAACCGCTATAACGGGCCTTATGCCTGCGGCAGCGATTTCCTGCTCAACAAGGTGTTGAAGCAGGACTGGAAATATCCCGGCTTTGTCATGTCGGACTGGGGCGCGGTCTATGCCACCGATTTCGCGCTTGCCGGCCTGGACCGCCAGTCGGGCGAGGAGCTGGACCAGCAGGAATGGTTCGGCGCGCCACTCAAGGCGCTGGATGCCAGCGATCCGCGCTATCATGCCCGCATCACCGACATGAACACGCGCATCCTGTCGTCGATGTATGTCAATCATCTGTTCGACGATGTGCCCCAGCCCGGGCCCCGCGATGTGGCGCGCGGCGAGGCCGCGGCGCTGGCCGAGGCGCAGGCCGGCATCGTGCTGCTCAAGAATAATGGCCTGCTGCCGCTGCTGAAGACGGCCAGGACCATCGCGGTGGTGGGCGGCTATGCCAATGCCGGCGTGATGTCGGGCGGCGGCTCGTCCCAGGTGCAGCCGGCCTCCGGTCCCGGCGCGGTAATTCCGGCCGGCCTGATCGGCGAAGGTGCTGGCCGGATGATAATGCTGCACCCCGGCGCGCCGCTGGATGCGATCAAGGCCGCCGCGCCAGGCGCCAAGATCACTTTCGAGGACGGCCGCTATATCGAATCCGCCGCGACCCATGCGGCCAAGGCCGATGTCGCCATCGTCTTCGCCACCCAATGGACGACGGAAAGCGCCGATGTTCCCGATCTCAGCCTGCCGGGCAATCAGGACGCGCTGATCGCCGCGGTGGCGGCCGCCAATCCGCGTACCGTGGTGGTGCTGGAAACCGGTGGCCCGGTGGTGATGCCCTGGGCCGACAAGCCGGCCGCGATCCTGGAAGCCTGGTATCCCGGCATCAAGGGCGGGCAGGCCATCGCCGATGTCCTGTTCGGTGATGTGAATCCCAGTGGCAGGCTGCCGATCACCTTCCCGGTGTCGCTGGACCAGACCCCGCGTCCCAAACTGGATGGGCTTTACGACGACGATGTCAGCAACCTGCACGCCAACTATAATATCGAAGGCTCCGATGTCGGCTATCGCTGGTATGACCGTAAGGGGATCAAGCCGCTGTTCGCTTTCGGTCATGGCCTGTCCTACACCAGCTTCAAATATGACAATGTCGCGGTGAAGGGCGGCGACACGCTGCATATCAGCTTCCGCGTCACCAACACCGGCGCGCGGGCTGGCCGTGACACGCCGCAGGTTTATGTCACCGATCGCGCCGGCAAAAAGGGCCAGCGCCTGATCGGCTGGGGCAATGTCGACTTGCAGCCGGGCGCCAGTCAGACTGTGACGGTGATCGCCGATCCGCGGCTGCTGGCCGACTGGAGCAAGGGCTGGCGCGTGCCGGGCGGACAATATCAGGTGACAGTCAATTCCTCGGCCATAGCGCCCCAGGCAAGCGGGCAGGCGAGTGTCAGCGCAAGAAATCTGGCGCCGTAAAGCGCGCCGCTTTATTGCGCGGCACCGCCCATGGCCAGGTAAAGCTGTGCGGTGTCCATCAACCGCTCGGCCCTGGCGCGCGACAGGCCAAGCTGCGCCTGGCCATACCGGCGCTGGGCGTCGATGACATCCAGAATGCCCGAATTGCCCGCCGCATAGCTCTTGCGCGCCAGGTCCAGCGATTGCGCCGCGGTGTCTTGCGCCGCGGTCTGGGCGCTCACCCGATCGGCGTCATTGGCCAGCGCCTGCAGCCGGTCGGCGACATCGCCAAAGGCGGCCAGGATGGTCTGGCGATAGCTTGCCAGCTCGGCCTGGTAATTGTCGACCGCGGCGCGCTTCTCCGCGCTCAGCCGGCCGCCATCGAAGATCGGCTGGGTCAGGCCGGCGGCAAGGCTCCAGGCGTTGGAGACGCTGTCGAACAGTCCGCCCGGCGTCAGCGCCTGCTGTGTCACTGTCGCGGTCAGGTTGATGCTGGGATAGAGGTTGGCGGTGGCGACCCCTATCGCGGCGCTGGCGGCATGCAGTTGCGCCTCCGCCGCCAGAATGTCGGGGCGGCGATGCACCAGTTCCGACGGCAGGCTGACCGGCAGCTCGCCTGGCAGGGTGAAGTCGTTCAGCGTGACTGCGGGCGGGCTCCATTCCGACGGCGCCTTGCCGGTCAGGACGGCCAGGGCGTGACGCGACACCGCTTCCTGCTGGCGCAGATCCGGCAGCAGCACGCGGTCCTGGGCAAGCTGGCTTTGGGCACTGACCAGCTGCACGCGCGTGCCGGAACCGGCAGTGATCGCCGATTGCACCAGCGCCACGTTGCGTTCGTCATCGGCGATGATCGCTTCCACGGTGGCGATCTGGTCGCGCGCGGCGGCCAGGGTCAGCGTCTCGGCGGCGACATGAGCGGTCAGCGACTGATAGGCGGCGTCCAGTTCGTGGTGCTGATAGTCCAGCAGCGCCTGTTTTTCCTCCCGTGTGCGGCGCTTGGCGCCGAACAGATCCGGATCGAAACTGATGCTGGGGCCGACGGTGTAGTAGGTGAAGGGCGGGATGGCGATGTTCAGCGGGCCGAACAGCGACTTGCCGTATTTCTGCCGGCCGGCGACGGCGCCCAACGAGACCTGCGGCAGCAGCGCGCCTTCGGCGACATTCACCTGCTCTTCGGCTTCGGCCATGCGCTGGCGCGCGGTCTCCACGTCCAGATTGCCGGTCAGCGCCTGCTGGATCGTCGAATCCAGCGCCTTGGACTGAAAGCCCGTCCACCAGTTGGCCTCAATGGCCTTGCCCAGCGCCACGCGCTGATCGGCGGGCGCGGGCGCCTCGTCCTTGGCGGCATAGCCATCGGCCTTGGGCGGTTCGGGCAATTTGAAGTCGGGCCCGAGCGTGCAGCCCGCGAGCAGAAGGCTTGAAAGAAAGGGCAGGGCGAAGTGTTTCATTCCAGTACCGCATGGCTGCTGCCGGCGGCCGGCCGCACTTTCTTGATGATGAACAGGAAGGGGATCGTGGCGATGGTCAGCACCATCATCAGCCGGAAATCGTCGATATAGGCGATCATGGTCGCCTGGTCGGTGACGGTGGCGTTGAGCGCCTCCAACCCCGTGAGCGAGGAGGCACTGAGATGCGCCGCCGCCATGGCGGTGTTGTTGGTCGTGTTATAGGGCGTGATATGTTCGACCATGCTGCTATGCAGGCGCTGGACATTCTGGGTCAGCAGGAATTCGACCACCGAGATGCCGATGGAACTGCCGACATTGCGCAGAAGGTTGAAGAAGGCGGTGCCTTCGTTGCGAAGGCTGGCGGGCAGGGTGGTGAAGGCCACCGTGGACAGCGGCACATAGACCAGTCCAACGCCCAGCCCCTGCGCGATGCCCGAGGTGATGATCGGCCAGCTGTTCATCAAAAGCGAAAACTGCGTCATCTGCCACAGCGAATAGGCGGTCAGCAGCAACCCGGCCGCCATGATGATGCGCGCGTCCACCCGCGAGACCAGCCGGCCCACCAGCATCATGCCCATCAGCGTGCCGATGCCGCGTGGCGCGGTGACAAGCCCGGTCAGGACCACCGGATAATTCATCTGGTCCTGCAGCATGGGTGGCAGGAGCGCCAGGGTGGCAAACAGCACCACGCCCACCATGAAGATGAAGATGTTGGAGGAGACGAAATTGCGGTCCTGGAACAGATGCGGATTCAGAAAAGGCTTGGGATGGGAAAAGGTGTGAACCAGGAAGAGATAGAAGGCCAGGCCCGCCACCGCGGCTTCGCTGATGATCTCGCTCGAAGAGAACCAGTCCTTCAGCTGGCCGCGGTCCAGCATCACCTGCAGCGCCGCGATGGTGAGCGCCAGGGTGGCGAAACCGAGAAAATCGAACCGTGAGGACTTGGCGTTGCGGTTCTCCGGCATGGTGAAATAGAGGCCCAGGAAGGTCAGCACGCCGATCGGCAGGTTGATGTAGAAGACCCAGCGCCAGGAATAATTCTCGGTCAGCCAGCCGCCCAGCGCGGGCCCCAGGATCGGCCCCATGGTGACGCCGATGCCCCAGATCGACATGGCGCGGCCGAAATCCTGCGGCGGATTGATGTCGAACAAGACCGCCTGCGACAGCGGCACGAGCGCGGCGCCGCCCACGCCCTGCAGAAAGCGGAACAACACGATCTGGGGCAGCGAATCCGCCAGCCCGCAAAGCGCCGACGCCAAGGTGAACAGGAAGATGGAAATCAGGAAGACGCGGCGGCGGCCAAATTCGCCCGCCAGCCAGCCGGTCAGTGGAATGGTCACGGCGGCGGCGACGATATAAGAGGTCAGCACCCATCCCATCTGGTCCTGGGTGGCCGACAGCGTGCCCTGCATGCGCGGCAGCGCCACATTGGCGATGGTGGAATCCAGCGCCTGCATGATGGTGGCCATCATGACCGAAGCGGTGATCAGGCCATGATAGGGCACGCGCTTGTGCGCTGGCGCGGGCGGCGGTGACGGAACGGCCGCGCCGACGCCGGCGGTTTCCGCGGTCTGTTCGAAGCCATCCTCGTCCGGCGTTTCGGCCATGTCAGTCCCAGCGGCGATGACGGGTGTCCACTTCGGCGACCACGCTCATGCCGGCGGCCAGCGGTACATCGCCATCCCGTTCGATCGACAGGCGCACCGGCAGGCGCTGCACCACCTTCACCCAGTTGCCGGAGGAATTCTCAGGCGGCAGCAGCGAGAAGCTGGAACCGGTGCCGGGACTGGTGCTGGTCACCTTGCCGTGGAAAGTGCGGCCCGGATAGGCATCGATGCTGAATGTCGCGTCCTGGCCGGGCCGCATATAAGTGAGATCGGTTTCCTTGAAGTTCGCCTCCACCCAGATGTCGTGATCCGACATCAGCGCGAACAGCGGGGTGGCGGCGTTGACATGATCGCCGACCTGGATCTGCTCCACCTTGGCGACAATGCCGTCCGTCGGCGCGTGGACGATGGTGTAGGACAATTCCAGCAGCGCGTGATCCAGCGCGGCCTGTGCCTGGCGCACCATAGGCAGGCTGGCGGCGTCGGCATTGGGGTTACCGGCCAGATCTGCCAGCGCGCTGGCGGTCTGTTGCTGGGCAGCCGCCAGCTGCTGCTGCGCCGACTGGAAGTTGGTCTTGGCCTGGTCGAGCTGCGCGCGCGAGGAGATTCCTTGCGCCTGCAACTGGGTCTGGCGGGCCAGTTCGCGGGTGGCGAAGGCCAATGCGGTCTGGGCCGCGGCCTGGTCGGCCTGGCGCTGGCGATAGGCGGCCTTGAGCGCGGGCACCTTCAACAGGGCCGCCGCCAGCTGGGCGCGGGCGTCTTCCACGGCGATGCGAAAGCGCGGCGTGTCGAGGCGAAACAGGATCTGTCCCTTGCGGACGACCTGATTGTCATGAACGTCGATCTCGGCGATACGGCCGGAGACTTCGGTGCTGATATCGACACGCGCCGCCTGGATATAGGCATCGTCGGTGGACACATAGCGTCCGGTCAGCAGATAGAAGGCCAGCGCGATCACGAGGGCGAGAATGGGACCGCCGATCAGCAATGTCCGGCGATGGCGCGCGAACCAGCCCGCGGGCTGGGAGGAGGAAGGAACATTGGACATAACTCTGGGAAATCCGGGGAATATCGCGCTGCGGTATAGCGGTTTGGCGGAGCCGGAATAATGCCGTACAATTCGAATAGATTATTCACTGGAATCGAATAATGCACGCAACGGAATTCGCGGAACTGCGCGCCTTTGTGGCGGTGGCGGAGCGGCAGAATTTTGCCCGCGCGGCCGCCCATCTGGGCATGGTGCCATCGAGCATCAGCCAGACGGTCAAATCGCTGGAAGAACGGCTGGGCGTGCGGCTGCTCAATCGCACCACCCGCAAGGTCTCGCTGACCGATGCCGGCGAGCGTCTTCTGACCCGCGCCCGTCCGGCGCTGGCGGAACTGGAAGCGTCGGTGGGCGATCTGGATCAGTTTCGCGGCACGCCGACCGGCACGCTCAGGCTGAATGTTTCCACCATCGCCGCCGAGATCGTGCTGCTGCCCAAGCTGCGCGCTTTTTTGGATGCCCATCCCGGCATCACGCTGGAGGTGACGGTGGATGACGAGGAGAGCGACATTGTCGGTGGCCGCTTCGATGCTGGCATCCGCGTCGGCCACAAGGTCGCGCGGGATATGGCGCTTTTGCGCCTCAGCGCGCCGTTGCGCCTGGTGGCCGTGGCGTCGCCCGACTATCTGGCCCGGCACAAGGCGCCCGTCACGCCCAGGGACCTGCAGCACCATGCCTGCATCTGTTACCGCAACAGCGGCCGGCGCATGGACTGGGAATTCCAGCGCGGGAAAAACAAGTTGGTCATTTCCGTCAACGGTCCCCTGGTCTGCGACAATATCGACTTCATGGTGCGCGCCGCGCTGGCCGGCATCGGCATCGGCTACACCATCGAATCCCATGTCGCCGACCATCTGGCGGCGGGCCGGCTGGCCGTGCTGCTGCGGGACTGGTCCCGGGCGATGCACAGCTATTACCTTTATTATTCCGGCCGCGGCCAGTTGCCCGCGCCGCTGAAGGCGCTGATCGGTTTCTTGGAGCGCGCCGAAACCTGACCGCCTGCCAATCGAGGGCCGGCATCGCTTCTCGTGGTCCAAGGGCCGCTCCAAACTGGGCGTCCCGCAGGGATTCCCCTTGACTAAATGGTTAGTCATGACTAACTGTTAGCTATGACTAACACAAAACATGCCATCGATGCCTTGTCCGCCCTGGGCGATCCCACCCGCCGGGCGATTTTTGAACGCCTGGCCGAAAAGCCCATGCCGGTCGGGCGTCTGTCCGAGGGGCTGCCGGTCACCCGTTCGGCGGTCTCCCAGCATCTGAAGATTCTGAAGGAGGCCGGCTTGGTCAAAGACGTCTCCGAAGGCACCCGCCGCATCTATCAGCTCGATCCGCGCGGCATCGCCCAGATGCGCGAATGGCTGGAACGCTTCTGGGCCCGGGCGCTGAACAATTTCGCGCGCTTTGTTGACGAACAGGAAGAGGAGGATTCCGAATGAGCATCGCCCCCGTTATCAGCACGGTGAAGGTGAAAGCAGCGCCGGAGCGCACCTTCCAGCTCTTCATCACCCATATCTCGCAATGGTGGGAGAAGGGACGCACTGTCGGCAAGAATCCGCATGTCGCGCTGGTGATCGAACCCAAAGCCGGCGGCCGCTGGTTCGAACGCGATGCCGAAGGGGTCGAGACCAACTGGGGCAAGGTGCTGGCCTATGAGCCGCCGCATCGCTTGCTGCTGGGCTGGCAGCTCGACAGCGGCTGGAAATACGACCCCGATTTTCTCACCGAAGTGGAGATCACCTTCACCGCCTTGGCCGATGGCGGCACCGAAGTCAGGCTGGAACATCGCAACCTGGAACGTTTCGGTGCCAAGGCACCGGATGCGCGCGCGTCCATCGATGGCGGCTGGCCCAAGCACATGGCCGACTTCGCCGTCTTTGTCGAACAGCACCAGGTGTAACCATTTTCAGATCGAGAAGGCAGGAGACAGGACATGGCACACAAGACGGCGACCTATGAGGAATGGCTGAAGGCGCGGCTGGATCTGTTGGCGGCGGAAAAGGATCTGGTTCGGCGCAGCGACGAACTGGCGAAGCGGCGTCAGGATCTGCCCTGGGTTCCCGTGCGCAAGGATTTCCGCTTCGACACCGATAACGGCGAAGCCTCGCTTGCGGACCTGTTCCAGGGCCGTTCGCAGCTTCTGGTTTATCACTTCATGTTTGGGCCCGATTACAAGGCGGGCTGCGCATCCTGTTCAGCCATCGCGGATGGTTTCAACGGCTTTGCCGTGCATCTGGCCAACCACGATGTCGCGCTGTGGGCGATCTCGCGGGCGCCGCTGGAAAAGCTGCAAGCTTACAAGCGCCGCATGGGCTGGACCTTTCCCTGGGCCTCATCGCATCAGGCCGATTTCAATTTCGACTATCAGGTCTCGATCACCGAACAGCAGCAGCGCGAGGGCGGTGGCGAATATAATTACCGGCCGCGCGGCCTGTCCTTCGATCTGAAGAATCCGCCCGAACCGGTTGCGTCTTTCGCCGCGGCCTGCGGCACCGATGCGGCGACCTATATCCGCGAGCGGCCGGGCATGAGCGCCTTCGCGTTGGAAGATGGCGTGGTCTATCACACCTATTCCACCTATTCGCGCGGCCTTGACGGGTTGTGGGGCATGTATCAGTGGCTGGATCGCACGCCGCTGGGTCGCAACGAGGGGAAGCCCTGGTGGCGCCGCCATGACGAATATGCCAATTCCGCCCAGTTCAGCCCGGTGCGAGGCTGATTGTGTCGCCTGCCGGATTATTCCCTGAGGCAAGTGAACGACCGGCGTCCGGTCTGGCGGCGTTATTGCCACTGGCCGCGACGCCAGTCTTTGCCGCCATGGCGATCGGGCAGGCTTTTTCCGGCGATACCGCGATCTGTGCCCTGGCGGCACATACGTCGCCTTTCGGCGGCATGAGTATGATGTATGCGCTGATGAGCGTGTTTCACGCCCGGCCCTGGATGGCCTTGGCGTTGCGGTTGGTCGAGCGGTCTTGAGAAGGCTTACTGGCGCCCGGCGCGCCGACTTACCGGCAAAGCCTTTTCCACAAGACGAAAGGCCATCCGGTTGCCCAGGCCATCAGGAACAGGATGGCCTGTTCCCGCGTCGTGTCGGGATAGAGCCGGCGCTGGACATAATGGATGTCCAGACAGCCAAACAGGATGCCGACGACTTGATAGCTACTCCAGACGATGGAAGGGATCATGCGCCTTTGCTTAAAATTGTCTCGAAAGGCGAGATAGGCGATGTGGCTGATTCGAAAAATACGTAAAGCTGCCTAGGGGCATTCGAAATCAGGCGCAGCAAGTCAGCGTCTGCAGCCAACAACACCCGTAAAATGCGCCTTCCTCTCGTCGGTGAAGCGATCGCGCATTCGTTCGGTGACGCAAATCGCGCCGCGCTTCTCGCTCTGAGGGGCAATGCAGGATCTTCGGACTGAGCTTGCCCATGCCGCGCAGATACTGCAGCGGTGCGAATGGTCGGGACGTCTGCCGCTATTTTGATACCGCCCCGCACCCATGACGGCGGCGCATGACGCTGTCGCTGGCGCCGCATATGGGCGCTTGGCATTTCTTGGCCCGCGTCGCGGGCCAAGAAATGGTGCCGTAGGTGAGAATCGAACTCACGACCTATCCCTTACCAAGGGATTGCGCTACCACTACGCTACTACGGCAACCGTGGTATTCCCGGGACCATAGCCCCGAACCCTTGACCCGAAATTGCGTCAAGGGAGCGCTGCTATAACGTAAGGATTGCACGAAGGAAAGCCGGGTTTTCCGTTTTTCCCACAAGGGACCGCGATGGCCAAATCCTCTCCCGAAAAGCTGGCCGACGCACTGCGCGCCAATCTGAAGCGCCGCAAGCAAGCGCCTGCCGCCAAGCCGGCCGAACCGCCCCCAGCGCCAACTGCCGAGCCCGTAACCAAGCCCTCGAAAATCTCGGACTAGGCCTGCCTTTTCCCAGCCTTTCCTTGGGCTTTGGCCCCGGCTACAACCAGCATCATGGACCGTATCCGTATCCGTGGCGGCCGTCCGCTCAAGGGAGAAATCCCCATCAGCGGCGCCAAGAATGCCGCCCTCAAGCTGATGGCGGCGTCGCTGCTGACGCCCGCCCCCCTGATTCTGGCCAATGTGCCGCGGCTGGCGGATGTGCGCGCCATGGCCGAGCTGCTGATCAGCTTTGGGGTCACCATCCAGGTTTCCATGTCGGCCGGCTTCGAGGGCGACCGGATGACCTTGCAGGCGCGCGAGATCGCCAGCGTCTTTGCTTCCTATGACATGGTCCGCAAGATGCGGGCGAGTTTCCAGGTGCTGGCGCCGCTTCTGGCCCGCAAGGGCGAGGCGAAAGTGTCGCTGCCCGGCGGCTGCGCCATCGGCGCGCGGCCGGTGGAACTGCATCTGTCGGCGCTGCAGCAGATGGGCGCGCGGGTGGAACTGGTTGACGGCTATGTGCTGGCCACCGCGCCCGGCGGCCTGAAAGGGGCGGAGATCGTTTTTCCCTTCGTCTCGGTCGGTGCCACGGAAACCGCTATGATGGCGGCAACCCTGGCGAGGGGCACAACCAAGATCGTCAATGCCGCGCGCGAGCCGGAGATTTCCGATCTGGGCAACTGTCTGATCGCCATGGGGGCGAAGATTTCCGGCCTGGGTTCCACCGAGATCACGGTGGAGGGTGTGGAGGCGCTGCATGGCGCCGAACACCGGGTGATGCCTGATCGCATCGAAGCCGGCACCTATGCTATCGCCGCGGCCATCGCCGGCGGCGATGTCGAACTGGTGGGCGCGCTGCCTGAAACCATCGCCTCGCTCACTGCGCTGCTGAACAAAAGCGGCGCCGAAGTGACCCAGACTGCGCGCGGGGTAAAGGTGCATATGAACGGCGGCCGGCCTCATGCCGCCGATGTTACCACTGCGCCCTATCCCGGCTTTCCCACCGACCTGCAGGCCCAGATCATGGCGCTGATGGCGGTGGCCGATGGCACGTCGGTTATCCGCGAGAAGATTTTCGAGAACCGCTTCATGCATGTGCCGGAACTGGCGCGCATGGGCGCGCAGGTGCGCATCGACGGCGATACCGCCACGGTGCGCGGGGTGCCCAAACTGAAAGGCGCGCAGGTGATGGCGACCGATCTGCGCGCCAGCGTCAGCCTGGTGCTGGCAGGCCTGGTGGCGGAAGGCGAGACCGTGGTCGGCCGTGTCTACCATCTGGACCGCGGCTTCGACCGGCTGGAAGAGAAACTGTCCCATGTCGGCGCCGACATCGCGCGGGTGTCGGAATGAGCCGTCCCGGAGCAAGCCGCCTGAAGCTGGCGGCGGCCGACGCCGAAGACCTGGAAGTCGTGTCGGCAAGGCTGCAGGATGCCGTGCTGAAGCTCAAGAATGTCAGCTGGCAGCCGAAAAGGCGCCGCTTCGCCGCCGTTGTGAACCGGCTGCAATGGGAGAATGGCGGAAGCACGCGGGTGCGCGCCGGCCTGCATTTCGACGGTGTGCTGAAGGTGCAGTCGCAGAAGGTCAAGCTGGGCGCCGACGAAGCCGTGGTGTCGCTGCTGGCGCTGCGGTTCACGCCCAATGGCGGCGAGGACCCCGGCGGGGTGATTGAATTGGTGCTGGCCGGCGGCGGCGCGTTTCGCCTGACGGTGGAATGCATCGATGCCGAACTGGCCGACATGACCTCTTCCTGGGCTGCGCGGGGCAAGCCCGATCATGAGTCGGAGAGGGCGTAATGGCACGCCGGCTGAATGCTTCCGACGCGTCCTTTGACGCGGATTTCCACAAATTGCTCTTTGCCAAACGCGAGGAGGAGGAAGATGTCGCCCAGACCGTGCGCGGCATCATCGCCGATGTGCGCGCGCGCGGCGACGCCGCGCTGATCGAACTGACCAACAAGTTCGACCGGGCAGGGGTGACGGGGCAGACGCTGAAACTGTCTTCCGCTGAAATTGAAGCGGCGCTGGCCAAGGTCAGCAAGGAACAGATGGCGGCGATCGAGACCGCGGCCGGCCGTATCGAGGCCTATCACCGCCGCCAGATCCCGGCCGATGCGCGCTTCACCGACGATACCGGCGCGCTCTTGGGCTGGCGCTGGACCAGCCTGGACAGCGTGGGGCTTTATGTACCCGGCGGCACCGCGGCCTATCCGTCATCGGTGCTGATGAACGCCATTCCGGCCCGGGTCGCGGGCGTGAAGCGCATCGTGATGGTGACGCCGGCCAGCGGCGGGGCGATCAACCCCCTGGTGCTGGCGGCGGCCTGGCGTGCCGGCGTCAGCGACATTTTCCGCATCGGCGGGGCGCAGGCTGTGGCGGCGCTGGCCTTCGGCACCGAGACCATCCAGCCTGTCGACAAGATCGTCGGACCCGGCAATGCCTATGTCGCCGCCGCCAAGCGCGAAGTCTTCGGCCAGGTCGGCATCGACAGCGTCGCGGGGCCGTCGGAAATTCTTGTCATTGCCGACAGCAAGAACGATCCGGAATGGATCGCCGCCGATCTGCTCAGCCAGGCCGAGCATGATGCGTCATCGCAGAGCATCCTGATCACCGACGACGCCGGTTTTGCCGATCGGGTGGCCGATGCGGCCCAGCGCCAGATCGCCGTCCTGCCGAGGAAGGAGATCGCCGCCAAAAGCTGGAATGGCTATGGCGCCATCATCGTGGTCAGCCGGCTTGACGATGCCGCGCCGCTGGCGGACGCCATCGCGGCCGAACATCTGGAAGTCGCCACCGACGATCCGGAAGCTTTTTCCAGGAAAGTGCGCCATGCCGGCGCGATCTTTCTGGGACGGCACACCCCGGAAGCCATGGGCGATTACATCGCGGGCCCCAATCATGTGCTGCCCACCTCGCGCACGGCGCGCTTCTCCTCCGGCCTGTCGGTGCTGGATTTCATGAAGCGCACCACGCTTTTGGGGCTGGATGCCGGAAGCATCGCCGCCATCGGGCCGCAGGCGCTGACCCTGGCGGAAGCGGAGGGCCTGGATGCGCATGCCCGCTCCATCGCCGCGCGACTGAACCGCAAGGTCTAGCTCCGTGGACTTCCGGCTGACGGCAATCACCCTCGACGAAAAGAGCGTGGTGCAGCGCAGCCGCGCCATCGAGCAGGAACGGGAAGTCGCGATCTATGACCTGCTGGAGGCCAACCTGTTCAAGCCGGACGGCTCGCCCGGCGGTCCCTATCAACTGACGCTGGGGGTGGAGGAAACTCGGCTGGCGCTGGACATCACGCTCGAAGACGGTACGCCGCATGGCAAAGTGTTGTTGTCGCTGGCGCCGCTGCGCAAGACCGTGAAGGACTATTTCCTGGTCTGCGAGAGCTATTACAAGGCGATCCGCACCGCCCCGCCGCACCAGATCGAGGCGCTGGACATGGCGCGGCGCACGCTGCACGACGAGGGCGCGCGCGCGCTGCAGGCCAGGCTGGAGGGCAAGGTGGAAACGGATTTCGACACCGCGCGCCGGCTGTTCACGCTGGTCTGCGTCCTGCAGATGCGGGGCTAGTGTCGTGGAGCGGGCCGTGCTGATCGCCTGTACCATGAACGCCGTGCGCTCCCCCATGGCGGCGGCGATGCTGCGCCATCTGGCCGGTCAGCGGCTTTATGTGGAATCGGCCGGGGTGCGCGCCGGCGAGCTGGACCCGCTGGCGGTCGAGGCCATGGAAGAGATCGGGCTGGAAATCGGCAAGCACAAACCCCGCTGCTTCGAGGATCTGGAAGACGGCAGCTTCGATCTGGTGATCACCCTGTCGCCGGAGGCCCAGCACAAGGCCATGGAGCTGACCCGCACCGCCGCGACCCGGGTGGAATATTGGCCCACCATGGACCCCACGGCGGTGGAAGGGTCGCGCGAACAGCGGCTTCTGGCCTATCGGGGCGTGCGCGATCAATTGATGTCGCGGCTGCGGCAGCGGTTCCTGACCCGGGCGGCGGCGGACACGTAAGGGGCCTGATCCCCCGCAAAAGTTCGGGAAAACCGGGGGAAAACCGTTGGAAAGGCTTGCCTTTTGGCCCTTTCCCCCCTATTTCCGCCCTCGCGCGAAACCGCGAGGAAGAGGACCCATTGGCCAAGGAAGAATTGCTGGAGTTCGAGGGCATCGTCGAAGAGCTGTTGCCCAATGCGACCTTCCGCGTGAAGCTGATCGCCAATGATCACATCATCATCGCCCATACCGCCGGCAAGATGCGCAAGAACCGCATCCGCGTGCTGACCGGCGACAAGGTCATGATCGAGATGACGCCCTATGACCTTACCAAGGGCCGTATCACTTACAGATTCCGTTGACATGAGCGCGCCGCTGGTATTGGCCAGCGAAAGTCCCCGCCGTCGCGCTCTGCTGGCCCAGGTGGGCATTGCGCCCGATGCCGTATTACCCGCCGCCATCGACGAAAGTGTGATGAAGGGCGAGCTGCCACGCGTCCATGCCATGCGCCTGGCGGCGCAAAAGGCGCGCAAGGTGCAGAGCGAATGGAACGGCAAACCCGCTTTTATCCTGGCCGCCGATACGGTGGTGGCGTTGGGGCGCCGCATCCTGCCCAAGGCCGGCGATGACGCCGAAGTCCGGGCCTGTCTGAAGCTTCTGTCGGGCCGCCGGCATCAGGTGATCACGGCGGTGGCACTGATCGCACCGGATGGGCGTTTGCGCCAGCGTGTGGCCGAGACGCGGGTCTCGGTGCTGCGGCTGACGGATGCGCAAATCGCCGACTATGTCGAAAGCCGCGAAGGGGTGGGCAAGGCGGGCGGCTATGCTATCCAGGGCCGGGCCGAAATGCTGGTCAAGGAAATTTCCGGCTCCTGGTCCAATGTGGTGGGCCTGCCGCTGGCGTTGACCGTATCGCTGCTGAAAGGGGCGGGGCATGGCTGACTGTCCCATCTGTGGCAAGCCGGCCGATGCCGGGTTCAAGCCTTTTTGTTCCAAGCGCTGCGCCGACATCGATCTGGGGCGATGGCTGAAGGGCGGCTACGCTATACCGGGGGAGCCAGCCGACGAGGCAAGCCCTTCAAACCCTTCGGAAAACCTGCCCGACGAGGACTAGGGATTGCGCTGGACAGGGGCAAAGGCTTCCCCTAAGAAGCCGGTCCGCGCGGCGTGCCCAGGTAGCTCAGTCGGTAGAGCAGCGGATTGAAAATCCGCGTGTCGGCAGTTCGATTCTGTCCCTGGGCACCATCAAAATTTTCAAGCAAAATCAAATACTTATGAAGAAAATCGCCGCTCTGATCGAGCGGCTTTTTTATTGCCATAAATCACCAAACACCGACAATCTCGCCCTTAAAACGACAAGAAACGATACAGTCTCCAACAGCATTGGGACGCAGAAGAAGCCCATAAATAAAGGCTTTTTCGCATCGAGTAGCGGAGTGAAAGTCCGCGTATCGCGACTTTTGCATTTCGTTTGAGCAGTGGCGGGTTAGCACCAAAACAACTTCTTCGGTGGTGGGTATAAGCCGCCGCAGTTCGCGGCGAGCCGAGGAAATTCCGGATACGCTGAATTAAACGGTGGTCTAGCCGCGGATGAGCTCAAAAACCATGCATCGGCAGGTCGATCCTGTTTCGGCTAGGGCGCTGTCATCACAATCACTGGGCGCTGTTGGCGCAGGGAGAGGGACCGTCCTCAAGTCCGAGAGGCAGGCGCATGGCGGTGAGAACGACTTCCAGAAATGTGCCATGGCCGATGCGGCACACGCATTGGTTTGCGGCGATTGGGTTGCGTCTGATTGGCAGCGGCGCTCGATTGGCCGGTGGCATTGGCCCAGGCATCTTCCTGCGCGAAGAGGCAAAGCGATTTCGCGATATGCCATGGCGTGGGGTATCTGTAACGGCGGTTGCCCAAGGGGGCTGCATCGTCGACAGTGCTCAAGGCGCGGCCCTCGCGACAGGTGCGACGGGTGGCGCTTCCCGACGGCCGGTGCTGTCCGGAATTTGAAGACCGCTTCGCCGCAAGTCCTTTTTGCTCAAAGGAAAACACAAGGTATCAATGTTTCCGATGGACTAATTAAAGGCGCGATGCCTGGGTCGGCGTTCAAGCTATTGATTATCGCTGGGTTTACCGCTTATTCCTATCGCATTCGGGCGAAGTCATGACGATAGGATTTTCGGCAATCTCATACTTCACGGCGTCGCTGTCGCGGCGCGTCGGGATGCTTGCGCTCGCCTGCCTTCTCGTCATTTCATCGACCGCTATCCAGACCCATTTGCATGGCGTGGCGACTGTCCCTGGCGTCGGTCCCAGCACATTCATGTCCAGCCTTAGCGATGGCAACGATGACACAGATGCGGATCACTGCCTTTTGTGTCAGGCCTTCGTATCGGGCGGTGGGCTTCTTCCTGTCGCCATTGCCGCAGAATATCTTTACCAGTTCCAGCACCTGAACTTTCATCCCGCGACAATAGCGCCAGCCGAAGGTATTGCGCATACCGGTTGGCAAGGTCGCGCTCCTCCGCGCTGAGGTCGCCTTTCCTTTTTCCGTAGACAGAGCGACGGGCGGCATTTGCCGCCTGCGGAGAATCCATCTTGGCGGACATGCACGGTACGGCCGAACCATCGGCTTTTCCTACCTTCACATCGACGGATATCTGTCTCGAACGCAATGATGCGTTCGTTGCGGTCATCCCAGACATAAAACTGAAGCCTGGCGAAGTAGCCGCGCTGGTCGGCCCATCGGGCTCGGGCAAGACAACGGCGCTTATGGCATTTGCGCTGATCCGCCCGCCGCAACGAGGGCGCATCCTAATTGGTGGTACCGATACCGCCAGGCTCGGCCCCGGGGCACGTGACCGTTTCCGTGGGCGCCATATCGGGCTGGTGTTTCAATCTTTTCATCTGGTCGACGCATTGTCCGTGGAAGAAAATATTCTTTTGCCCGCCCGATGCCTGGGCACGGCGCCCAGCAAGACCCGCGCCGCGGACTTGATGGCGCGGTTGCGGATCGCGGATCTGGCGCACCAGCGGGCCGACCGGATCAGTCATGGCCAGGCACAACGGGTCGCGATCGCTCGCGCCCTTTTCAGCGACCCGACGCTCATTCTCTGCGATGAACCGACCAGCGCCCTCGACGACAAAAGCGCCGCTGCCATGCTGGGCCTCTTGCGCTTCGCAGGGTCGATCGCGAACGCCGCGACACTGATCACCACACATGACGCCCGAATACTCGGCGCGGTCGATGCGGTGTATCGCCTGGAGACACATATTCGATGATTGGATTGGCAATCGCTTATCTGAAACGCCGCTGGGGCCAGGCACTGCTGGCTACACTCGTCGCCATGCTCGGAATTGCGGCGCTTTTGGTCACCTTCGCCGGTTTCGAAGCGCTTCCCCCGGCTGCTGAACGGGCCTGGGGTGGCGCGGATGTCGTGATAGGACCCAAGGGCTCGCCACTCGATCTCGTCCTGTGCTGCGCCCTGCATGTATCGGATCCACAGGGGCTGATTTCGGAGAAAGAGGCCATGGGATTTGCGCGCAATCCCCTGGTGCGGGCTGCGGCGCCGATTGCTCTGGGCGACAATATTGATGGCTGGCGCATTGTCGGAACCACGCAGGAACTGTTGAGCGTATACCGGGCCGAAGTGGCACGGGGGCGCTCATGGAACCGGCCCATGGAAGCTGTGCTTGGAGCCCAGGCCGCAAATGCGCTCGGCCTTGGCATTGGCGACATTTTCGTCGGCGCGCATGGTCTGAGCGCGGGCGGTGAACAACATTCGCAATTTCCATATCGTGTCGTCGGCATTCTGGCGCCGACCGGCTCTGTCCTTGATCGGCTGGTGCTCTGTGACATTGAAACGATTCGCTATATCCACAAAAGACACGCTGAAGACGATGCCGCTGAAACCGGCGTGCGCCAGACCTATGTGAACCTTCCCGATGCGGCGACGGCGATTGTCGCCTCTTACAAAAGCCCCGTCGCCATGATGCTTGTTCCCCGGCTGGTGAATGCGAATGAGGCGCTGACGGCGGCTTCCCCCTCTCTGGAGATCGCGCGCCTGATGTCCTATGCCAGGCCTCTGACCTATGCGGTATTGGCTGTAGGAATGCTGATGATCGCAATCGCCGCCGCCACCGCCGCAACGGCGCTTCTCGCGACCATGAATGTGCGCACGAAAGACCTGGCTCTGCTTCGCGTGCTCGGTGCCAGCCCGGCGCGGCTTGCCCTGGTCGCTTTCAGCGAGGCGGGCATCATCGCGGTCTGCGCACTCATCCTGGGCGCACTGCTGGCGGTTGGCATGCTTGCGGCACTTTCGCATTTCCTGGCCCTGCGGACCGGGGTTGTGCTGCAACCCCAGTTTTCCTCCGGTCTGCTCGCCGCCGTGATTGCTGGCGCCTTTGGCGTCGCAGCGCTTGCAGCCGCGCTCCCTGCTTTTCGCGCGGCATCCACACCAATCGAGGAGGTATTGAAGTCATGAGTAGGAAAAAGCGGCTGTTATTGCTCGTTCCGATGCTGGTGCTTTTGTGCGCCTTCCGCACCGAAAAAATGAAAGTGGCCGTCCCGATCGGCCAGCCAGCGGACGAGCGTGCCGCACAGAATGCGCTGCCACATGCGCAAAGCCCGATCTGGGCGAAATTCCTCGCCAGCAAAGTGAGTTACAATAATCGCACGGGGCTTTACAGCATTGCGGTGACACCGGAAGTCAAGGAACTGGCGGGAAAGTCCGTGACGATCAATGGTTTCGTGTTGCCGCTCGATGCCAATGACCACACCAGCCATTTTCTTCTGACCCGCAACACGCCGGTCTGTCTCTTCTGTCCGCCCGGACAGCCCAACGAAGTTGTCGAAGTGATCTCTCCACAGCCCATACTATGGTCGGACAAGATTGTTTCCGTCACCGGGCCATTGAAGCTGATCAACAATGGCGAGAAGGGAATGTTCTTTCAGATCAATGCCACCGCAGTACGATGATCAGGAACAGCGGGACAGCAGGTCCCGGATGCGCCAGCGCGTGAGAGTACCGCGCCAGATCGCACAGACATTACCCTTTGCGCTGACGGATCGCGTGAAAGGAAGAATGCCATCGGCATCTCCCACGCGCCGAAGCCGGTCCCGAGGATTTGATCCCTGGGCTGGGCTCATTACCTTGAGAAGCCTGGAGCTTGTCGCTTTCAAGTCTGCCGTGGCGCGGGCCGGCTCACTGACGATCAGCAGGCGGACGTCCTTTCCATCGTTGATCGCACCTAGAATGGCGGGCAGTTCGAGCCGGCAAGGCGCGCAAGTGGAAGCGTAATATACGTCAAGATGGGGAGGGGGAGTGATCATCAAGCTGCTCCAATCGGCTGGCGCGTTTGCGTTGTTTGGCGGCAGAAAGCCTTGCTTTTAAGCATGGTGGCTGCCAGCAAATGCACGCGTTCGCCTGCTCGTTTGCGTTCTGACTGATGTTTTGCTTATCATGATGCGACTTCTCGGGCGAATGGCGTGCAGGCTGTGGCGTTAGACACCGGCTGTTTCGAGCGACAGAGCGATATCGCTCTGTGGCGCAAGGTTCTGTCTGCGCTTGTCATACTTTCGTTTTTTTCCATTTCCTACGCGTCGCAAACCCACATCCATGGCCGGACGATAACCCAGGTCGCGGCGTCCGTGATCGCGAAAAGCATGCAGATTGCGAGCGATCACCAAGCGTCAAAACCTATAAAAAACAATTCCGATGATCCGGCCGATTGTCCGCTTTGCCAGGCCGTAAGCCTGGCGGGTGTCGCGATCCTGCCCATCTTGATCGCCATTCTGCTCTTTCAAAATACAGTTTCGTCTATTTTGCCGCGTCTGTCCGAAAGATTGCGGCCAAGCCGGCTGAGTTTCGTCCGCCAGCCCCGCGGCCCTCCAATTCTCTGAACGTGCGTAAAGGCAGGAGGCGCGTTTCGCGTGTCCTGTGTCGAATTCCGGCAGCCCCGCAATCGCGGGCATCCGGTCATCCGGCTACGATTAGAGGGCTTTCCTTGGGTACCCAAAGAGCAGAGGGCGCGAAAGGCGCGCCCCGACCAGAGCTTCTTCCCGGTCTTTCGCTGCTGATCAGTGCTGCCGCCCTGGTTGTCGCGGTCTTCTATCGCAAGACCATGGCTGCCTATGCGTCTCAGCTTGGCCTGGAGCTTGCAGCGCCTCTGCTGCTCGCCGCCGGCGGCTTTCTCAGCAACTATGTCCTGGCGCGCGCGAAGCAGCGCGGGACGCGCCTGCCACATGTCTTTGTTCGCCGCGGCGCCAAGCCATTGCCGAAGGTCCTGGAGCTCACCCGCACCGGAATCGATCGCGCGCGCATATGGGTTGCCAACACGGACTGGACCGGGGATTGGCTGCCTCTCGGACTGATCGTCATCACCTGCCTGGCGACACTTTATCTCGCGTATCGCGCCTGGGTGCTCGCCGCCATCGAGCCGGGCGCGATTGCCGACCAGTGGCTGTTTGGCGGCCTGATCGCCGTCTGTTTCCCCCTCCTGGTCCTGGAACGGCGTATTGCGACCCTTCCTGATCGCAGGATATTGGGCCGCACGGCACTGACGATGCTGCTGCGGCTGCTGCTGCTGAACATCCTTCTGTTTGCTGTTTCCTATCTGTTGCGCTGGCTGGCGCTGCCCTATTGGCGATTGTTGGAACAAGTAGCCCTGCTGATGACGGCGCTCGTCGCGGCGGAAATTCTTCTGCGCAATGCCAGCTATCTGTTCATGCCGCTGCCACCGCTTGAGCAGCGACCCGGGCGCTGCGAGAGCCTTCTCGCCTCGCTTCTTGAGCTCAAGAAGCCAAGCCTCAGCGCGATGAGCGCATCCGTGAGTCATCAATTTGGCATCGATCTGAGCCGCAGCTGGGCACTCGGTTTCATCCGTCGCGCGAGCCTTCCCAGTCTCATCGGCCTGGTGATCGCCGGCTGGCTGATGACAGGCGTGACCGCCCTCGACCTCAGTCAGCGCGCGGTCTACGAATCCTTTGGTCAGCCGCAAGCTGTATTTCATTCCGGCCTCCACATACATTTGCCATGGCCGCTGGGCCGGCTGAAACTCCTTGAATACGGCGCGGTGCGTGAAATCCCCATCGTCTTTCCCTCCGAAGCCGCCGTCACGACAACAAATGCCGGCACGGAGGGCGACGAAGAAGAGGGCTCTCCCGTTTCGACCTTGCGTCCCACGCCACCCACCATCGAGGGGCCGCCTCCAGACAGTGCCGACCGTCTCTGGGACGCCTCGCATCCTTCCGAAGCAAGCTTTCTGGTCGCCAGCAATCGGAATGGCCAGGAAACGTTCGAGATCGTCAATATCGATATCCAGATCCTGTATCGCGTCGGTTTGTCGGATGCCGCGGCTCTCAGCGCGGCTTACAGCGTGGAAAATCCGCAATCCCTTATCCGAGCCGCCGCGGGCCGCATGCTCGCCCGCTATTTCGCGCGATACACCATTCCGGATGTCCTAGGGCAAAACCGCGAACGATTTGTCCGGGAGTTTCAACAAGAGCTGCAGGGCCGCCTGAACGCCCTATCCGCAGGTCTCGATATTCTGGGCGTGGTGATCGAGGCAATCCATCCGCCCGCCGACGCGGCAACCGCCTATCAGGATGTGCAAGCGGCTGGCATCCGGTCGGAGACCGCGGTGGCCACCGCCCGTGGCGATGCCGTGACCCTGGTGGTCCGCTCGCATCAGGAAGCAACGACCATGCGGGACGATGCGACTGCCACCGGCGCGGAAATGATCGATCAGGCAAAGGCGGACACCGCATTGTTCGCGGGCGACATTGCCGCCTACCACCGGGACGGTGCCGCATTCCTCTTTGAACGGCGGCTTTCGGCGATTGGCAAGGCGATCACGCCAAGCACGCCCGTGACCATTCTCGACAGCCATATCGCCCCCGCGCTGATGCCCACCTTGGATCTTCGTCCCGCGGGGTCAGCCTCCACGCCGCCGCCGTCGGGCCCCGGCGGCGACAACGATTAACGAGCGAGTTTCGCAATGGCACATATCCACGATCATGATCACGACCATGGCGTTCACCATCATGGCCACAGTCACGGCCACCATCATCATCATCACGATACCGGCCCAACCGATCCTTCCTTTTGGTACAGCCGGCGCTTCATCGTTGCCGCGGTCGTCGTTCTGGCGCTGGTGGCGTCCGCCTGCCTGGTGCTGGTCAGCCCGGGGCAGGCGGTGGTGATCACGCGCTTTGGCGATCCCGTGCGGGTGATTACCAGTCCAGGGCTTTCGCTCAAACTGCCGTCTCCCATCGACAGTACCGTGCCCGTCGATCTGCGGCTGCGGACGACGTCCAGCGGTCTGCATGACGTCGGCACCAAAGATGGGCTTCGCATTCTGGTCCAGGCTTACATCGCCTGGCAGATTCCCGACGATCCCGACCATATTCGGCAATTTCTGAGGGCGGTGCGCAACCGGCCGGACGTAGCTGCCGAGCAGTTGCGCAGTTTCACCGGCTCGGCGCTCGAGATCACGGCAAGCAGCTTTGACCTCGCCAGCCTGGTCAATACCAATCCATCAAAAATTCATCTGGTCGAATTTGAAAACGCCCTGCGCCGACGCATCGATCAACAGGCCTTACAGGTTTACGGCATCACCGTTCGTCAGGTTGGGTTGGAACGGTTGACGCTTCCCTCCGGAACACTCACGGCCACCATCGACCGGATGAAGGCGGAGCGGCAGACAGTGGCGGCGCAACGCTCTGCAGAGGGTCAGCGCCAGGCGGCCCAGATCCAGTCCGATGCGGATCGCGATTCGCGGGTCGTCGTCGCCCAGGCCAAGGCCGATGTTGCCGATATCGAAGCCAAATCCCGCATTGCGGCGGCGGACATCTACAAGAAAGCGTATACCAGCGACCCGCAGCTTTACACGATGCTGCGGTCCCTCGACTCGCTGGGCACTGTGGTCGGCTCCGGAACCACACTGATCCTCAGAACCGATTCCGCGCCGTTCAAAGCATTGTCCGAAGGACCGGCCGCAGCGCCTGGAGGTCGAGGCAAATGACCGACAGCGTCGCAGACGATCTCAAGGAAGTCGGACCCTGGGGTCAGGCGGTTGCCATATCCTTCCGGTTTCTACTGTTCGGAGCGGTTGCGATCGCGATCGGCTGGCTGGTCTCCAACATCCGGCAAGTGCCGGCTGACAGCCAGGCCGTGGTCATCCGGTTCGGGACCGTCGCCCGGGTCCAAGGGCCGGGCCTTTTGCTGGCATGGCCCAAGCCGATCGAGCAGGTTGTTCTGGTGCCGGGAAGCGCGCGGCAGATCCAGCTTTCGATCGATCGATTCAAGGATGGCGACCAGGGCGCGGAAACCTACGCCTCCATCGTCGGCTATGCGCCCAGCGAGCAGGCGAGGCTTAACAGCGGTTTCCTGCTGACCGGCGATTCGAGTGTCGTGCATCTTGTCGCGCAGATCTATTATCAGATAACCGATCCCGAGGCCTATATGATCGCCCAGGATCATGTCGCGCCGGCATTGCAGCGGCTGTTCATCGCCAGCACGGTGGATACCATCGCCGCCCGCGACCTCGACGCCATTCTGGTCGCGCGTCCCGAGATCGCTTCGCGCAACGACGAGGCCGCGCGCCGTGAACGCCTGCGGGCCGACCTTGTCTCCGCGGTGAATCATCGGCTTCAGCAGCTGGCGGTCCAGGGCGCCTCCCTGGGCGTGATGCTGTCGCGGGTGGATCTGGTCCCGTCCATTCCGGCGGGCGCCAAGGGGGCATTCGATGGTGTATTGGTGGTCACGCAGGAGGCCGAACAGGGCATCGCCAATGCGCGGACCAATGCGGAGGAGTCGATGCAGGAAGCCAATCAGACGAAGGATCGTACCACCACGGATGCGACGGCACGAGCGCAGGAAGCAGTCTCGGATGCCACGGTCGCGACAGCCTCGATCGCCGCGCTCGGCCAGAACAACAATGGCATGTCGCGCGCGATGCAGATGTCCAGGCTCTATTACGACCGGATCGGACCGGTGCTCAAAAGGGCCGGACACGTCGAGATCGTAGCCAAGGACGGCACCGCCCGTCTGCTTCTGCCGGGAGCCAGGCCGTGACGATGACCCATTCCGCAGTCCATGAACCGGTGCTGCTCACGGGCAGCGAGCAGAAGGCGCTTGCCTGGCAGCTCTCGCTTTCGCTGGCCGCTGCCGGCGCCCTGATCCTTTCGATGGGGTGGGAATGGCTCTATCCGGATCAGAAGGATGTGGCGCAGCTGATTGCGGGATTCGCCGCGGTCCTGGTGGGTGTTCCGGCGCTGCAGACGGCATGGCGAAGCCTCAAATACCCCGACCTGCATGGCATCACCGATCAGCTGATCGCATTGGCCTTCATCGCGGCATGGGCGAGCGGTGACCTGATCACGGCGACCCTTCTGCCATTGATCATGATGGTCGGACACATTCTGGAAGAGCGCTCGCTGCTGGGGTCTCAGGAAGCGATCCGGGCACTGTCCACGCTCACGGAAAGCACCGCCCGGCGGCTTGCCGAAAATGGCCAGGTGGAGGAGGTTTCCGCAAATGCTCTTCGGGTCGGTGATATCCTCGAGATCCGCGCTGGCGACCGTATTCCCGCTGACGGCCAGGTGCTGTCGGGCAGTTCCAGTGTCGATACATCCTCCATCACAGGCGAATCCGTTCCGATGGAAGTTGGTGCCGGGTCGGAAGTCTTCAGCGGCTCCATGAATCTGGATGGACTTCTCAATCTGCGTGTTTCCAGGGTCGGCGGCGAGACCACGCTCGGGCGTGTCATCGCCCTGATGCAGAACGCGGAAAACATCAAGCCGGCCGTCACCCGCCTGCTGGAACGCTATGCCGGCGGCTATATGGCGTTCGTCCTGCTGCTTACCACCTGCCTCTGGTTCCTTACCGGCAGTACAATCGGTGCTCTTGCAGTGCTGGTGGCGTCGTGCCCCTGCGCGCTAGTCCTGGCGGCGCCCGCGACCTCCATCGCCGCCATCGCGGTCGCAAGCCGGCACGGAATCCTGGTCAAGGGTTCGGCCTTCCTGGAACAGCTCGCCAATGTCGATGCCATCGTGTTCGACAAGACCGGCACGCTTACCTTGGGCGAATTGCGTCTTGTGGCGACGGCGCCGGCCATGGGCATATCGGGTCCATCCCTGGTCCGTCTCGCGGGCAGCCTGGGCGCTGCCAGCAGCCATCCGGTAAGCCGGGCTGTCGGTCTGGCGGTTGCGGAGGCAGATCGCCTCGCGATTGTCGACCCGAAGGAAACGCGCGGTCTTGGCATCGTGGGGCAACTTGGCGGTGAGACCGTCGCCCTCGGCCGGGCGGCTCTCTTTGAAGGATTGGGGATCAAGTTTACGCCGCCGCCGGCCGACCATATGGGACCCGTTGCCGGTGTATCGAAGGGAGGTGTGTTCTGGGGCTGGGTACTGCTGGCCGACCAGATCCGTCCCGAGGCGGAGGGCGCCGTCGAGGAGCTTCGCGCGCTTGGTCTGGAGCATCAGTTGATGGTCACCGGCGATCGCCGCGCGGAAGCCGAGCGGGTGGCCAAGTCTTTGCGGATCTCCCACGTCAAGCCGGAGGCGTTGCCGGATGAGAAGATGGAATTCGTGCTGGGCGAGGCCAGGCATGGCTATCGCACCATGGTGGTGGGCGACGGCATTAATGACGCGCTGGCCCTCAAGGTCGGCGCGGTAGGTGTCGCCATGGGCGCGCGTGGCACCGATGTCGCGCTGGCATCGGCCGATCTTGTCCTGATGACCAACGATCTGCGCCGCCTGGGAACATGCGTGCGTCTCAGCCGGCGATGCCGCCGCACCATTCTGGTCAATGTCGGCGTCGGCCTGGGATGGACCGTGGTGGTCGTGGGCGTAGCGGCAGCGGGCATCTTTGGCGCGAGCGGCCCCCTGGTGGCGGCGGTTCTCCACAATGCAGGCACGCTCGCCGTCATGGCCAATGCGGGACGGCTGCTGCGCTTTCAGGACAAGGCCACCCCCTCGCAGGCGAGACGCGCATGACCCTTTCGACTGGCATATTGGTAATGGCCATCGCGGTCGCCGCTTTCGCGGCAACCATGATTGGAGGAATATTCGCCATCTCGCTGCGGGACCGGCTGCATCTGGTGCTGGGCTTCAGTGCCGGCGCGGTCATCGGCGTCGCCTTTTTCGATCTTATGCCGGAAGCCCTGGAATCAGGAAGCGCGATCTGGAGTTCGCGCACGGTCATGCTTCTCTGTGCGGCGGGGTTCTTCCTCTACACCCTGCTGGATCGCGCGATCATACTCCATACCGGAGGAGAGGGTGAGGATTGTCATCACCATACAAGGGGCTGGATGGGAGCGGGCAGCTTTTCGGCGCACAGTTTCCTTGATGGCTTTGCCATCGGCATCGCGTTCCAGGCCAGTCGCGCAATCGGGGTCGTGGTCGCGATTGCCGTTCTCGTCCATGATTTTTCCGATGGACTCAACACCGTCAATGTGGTTGTGCGCAACGGCGGCAATCGCCGCATGGCGGTGCGCTGGTTGCTGATGGACGCGGTCGCGCCCGTCATCGGCGCAGGCGTCAGCCTGTTTCTGACCTTGCCGCAACATGCGATTGCACCGATCCTGGCGCTGTTCTCCGGATTTTTTCTCTATATCGGCGCGAGCGATCTGCTGCCGGAGAGTCACCATGCCCATCCGAAATTCTTCACGACCCTATCCACAATCTGTGGCGCAGCGACTTTGCTCTTCGCAACCCAGATAGCCGGCTGATGCACATGCCCAAAAAATATCTCCCGGTCTTCGGCCTTCTTGCTGTTGCATGGGCGCGCATGCCCGAAGGCGGAGGCTGATCTGGTGGTATCGGACATCTTCGCGCCGACGCAAGCCGCTGAAAGCGAGATCAAATGAAAAAGGCAGTCATGCGTCATACCCATGCTCGAACTTTTTGGACACGTCTGGCCCTCCTGCTGAGCCCAGCGGCGATCGGCGTCGCGCTGCTGGTTTTGAGTCTGTCTTTTGCGCGTGCCGATGAGGGGATGTGGACCTTCGACAATTTTCCAGTCGTGGCGGTCAACCAGGCGCTGGGTACGAAAATCGATAGGGCCTGGCTTGACCATGTCCAGCTGGCGGCCGTGCGGTTGTCCAGCGGCTGCTCGGCCTCGCTGGTAACGACGCATGGCCTGATCTTGACCAACCACCATTGCGTCCGCGATTGCGCCCAGCAGCTTTCCACCGCAGGCCGCGATTACGTCAAGGACGGTTTTCAGGCCGGCCGCCGCGAGGATGAGAGACTGTGCCCCGGCATGATCGCGGAGGTGCTCATCAGCATCTCCGATGTGACGTCGCAGGTGACCGCGGCCGCGGCCGGCAAAACGGGCCAGTCTTTCGTCAAGGCGCGTGATGCCGCCATCGCCCAGGCGGAAAAGGCGGGCTGCGCCGGCAAGGAAGACCGGTATCGATGCCAGGTCATCACCCTGTATCAGGGTGGACAGTACAAACTCTACACCTATCGTAAATATACGGACGTACGCCTGGTCTTCGCGCCAGAGGGCGACACGGCGTTCTTCGGAGGCGATCCGGACAATTTCAACTTCCCACGCTACGATCTCGATTGCTCGTTTGTCCGCATCTATGAAAACGGCAAACCCGTTACGACGCCGGACCATCTCATCTGGACCAGCCAAGCCCCGAAGGAAGGCGAAGCGACCTTCATTGCGGGCAATCCCGGCTCGACCCAGCGGCTCTTGACCGTTGCCCAGCTCGAGACCCTGCGGGACCTCAGCCTGCCGGAGATCCTGATTCTGTTTTCGGAATTGCGCGGCCGGCTGCTGCAATTCTCGGCGGAGACCCCCGAACATGCCCGCATCGCCAGCGATCTGCTGTTCGGCGTCGAGAACAGCTTCAAGGCCTATCGGGGCGAGGAGAAGGCGCTTGTTGATCCCGCCCTAATCGTGGCAAAGCGGACAGCCGAAGCCGATCTGCGCCAAAAGATTGCCGCCAATCCGGCCCTTGCCGGTCAAACCGGCGATCCTTGGTCCGACATCACCCAAGCGGAGGTTCGTCTCAAGGCCCTATACTTTTCCTATGGGATGATGGAATCGCGCGCCGGCCTGGGCTCGGATCTGTTTCACTTTGCCCGCGCATTGGTGCGTTCGGCTGAGGAACGCGCCAAACCCAATAGCGAGCGGCTGCCGGAATATACGGACAGCCGTTTGCCCCTGCTGGCCAAGGCGATCCTCGACCCGCAGCCGGTTTATCCTGAACTTGAACAGCTCGTTTTGACCTTCTGGCTCTCTAAGCTGCGCGAAAATCTGACAGCCGATGGCGAAGGAACAAAGGTCTTCCTGGGCAAGGATTCGCCGGAGACCCTGGCGGCGCGGCTCGCCACCTCGCATTTGTCTGACCCGGCTGTGCGCAAGGCCTTATGGGATGGCGGACTGGAAGCGATCAAGGCCTCGAATGATCCGATGATAAAATTCGTGCTGGCCACCGATGCGGCCAGCCGGGCCATCCGCACGCGGTATGAGAATGAGGTGAGTGGCGTCGTCGACCGGGCATCACAGCAGATTGCCAAGGCCCGGTTCGCGATCTATGGCACCAGCGTCTATCCCGACGCGACCTTTTCGTTGCGGCTCTCTTATGGGAAGGTTCGCGGCTGGTCTGAGAACGGCACGACCGTGCCGGCGACCACACACTTTGGCGGGTTGTATGAGCGGGCGACCGGCCAATATCCCTTCGCCCTGACACAGAAATGGATCACGGCAAAAGATACACTCGATCCCAGGACGGTTTTTGATTTTGTCACCGACAACGACATTGTCGGGGGCAATTCCGGCTCTCCCATCATTGACGCCAAAGGTGCCGTTATTGGCGCTGCCTTTGACGGCAATATCGACAGTCTAGGCGGGGCTTTCGGCTTCGATGCCCGCGTGAACCGGTCCGTGGGCGTGTCGACAGCGGCCATTACCGAAGCCCTGCGCAAGGTTTACCACGATGACGCGCTGGTCGCGGAGCTGACCGGCAATGGATAGAAGCCCGATTCCCGGAGGCCGCGTTGCCCCGCTGTGGGCTGGGCTTTCCGTGATGCTTCAGGCCCTGAATGCCTGGTTTCCGGAGCGTCAGATCTATATCCGCAGCGAGGGGCGGGTCCATTTCTATTCGATTGGACGAGGTCTGCAGACGATAGTGGCAGGGCTGGCCGCCATGTTCCTTGCCTGGGTCGCATTTGTTTCAGTTATTGTGATCTTCAAGGATCGGATCATCGAAGCCGAAGACCAGCGCTTTGACAGGGCGCAGGCGGTTTTCGAATCGCGGGTTTCGACCCTGCAAGCCTCTTACGACGATCTTGTCGCCCGCGCGAACGAGATACAGGGCCATGCCGATCGGCAGGTTTTGCGCTTTCGCGATCGTGGACAGGGACTCGACCGCGCGGCCGATTCCTTGCGTGGCCGGTTCCGAAACATATCCGCCGGATCATTCGGAGCGGGCGCGCAAGATCCGAATTCTGCGGCGCCAGGCAGCGTATTCGGCCGGGCGTTGTCCTGGCTTGGCGTGAGACATCAGAAGCCGGGTCGGCCGCTCCACGATCCCAGTGTGGACCGGCTGGTACGCGATACCGCCGCCTTGGCGGCGCTGGCGCGCCAGAGCACTGCCCTGATGACCGCGATTGAGGGCGGCACCGTGGAGAGGGTGGCGGGCGAGAAGGGGCTGATAGCCAGGACCGGGATTAGTCCTGACCGATTTCTGCAGAAGGTCGCGCGTATCGAGGCGGTCGGCGGTCCGGAGATCCCGCTGGATGCCATCCAACTCGACGGTGTGACAGACCGCGACTTCAGCCAAGCCTATTTCAAGGCGCAAGCCAATCTCGCCGAGGTCGCGAGCTTGCGGCAGGCCGAAGCGCGTCTTCCCACCGCGGCGCCATTGCATGCCTCGATGGACCGGACAAGCGGCTTCGGTCCGCGTCTTGATCCCTTCAGTGGCCGCTATGCTTTTCATCCTGGCGTGGACTTCGCCGGGCCCACCGGAATGCCGGTTTTGGCGACGGCAGATGGGCTGGTCACATTCTCAGGCCGGGACGGCTCCTATGGAAACATGGTCGAAATCGACCATGGTTATGGACTGAAGACACGCTATGCTCATCTCATCAGCGTCTCGGTGACGCAGGGCCAGTCCGTGGCGAAAGGTGCTGTTGTCGGCCGGCTCGGATCTACCGGACGCAGCACAGGCCCTCATGTCCATTACGAAGTCTGGTTCGATGACGTGGTCCGCAATCCGGACGGATTTCTGCGGCTTGGCCGCTTGAGGGAGGCGAGCATTGCGCGGTGACTTGAGGCGCTTGGGCCGCATCGCTTGTGTGGCCATATTGGGATTGCTGGTAATCGGGGCAACGACGGCCGCGCCAAAGGGCGAGATCGCGCCTGGTCCGGCTGCCGATCCATCGGATGTCTTGCGTGCCACTTTGCCCAACGGTCTTCGGGTCATTATCGTCCGCAACAGGCTTGCACCGGTTGTCGCAACAGCCGTGAATTATCTGGTGGGATCGGATGAAACACCAAGCGGTTTTCCCGGCACGGCCCATGCGCAGGAACATATGATGTTTCGCGGCGTGCCCGGTCTATCGGCGGACCAGCTGGCGGACATCGGCAGCGTGATGGGCGGCAATTTCAATGCCAACACGCGCGAAAGCCTGACCCAATATCTCTACACGGTGCCGGCCGAAGATCTGAACATCGCGCTTCATATCGAAGCATTGCGCATGCGCGGCGTGGATGACGCCCAGGAGGCCTGGGACAAGGAGCGCGGCGCCATCGAGCAGGAAGTCGCGCAGGACCTTTCGAGCCCGTTCTACAAGGCCTATCAACAGCTTCGTGCCGCATTCTTTTCCGGCTCCGTGTACGCACACGACGCCCTTGGAACAAAGGAATCGTTTGATCGTACGACAGCCGCAGCGCTCAAGAGTTTTCACGACGCCTGGTATACACCCAACAACGCCATCCTGGTGATCGTCGGCAACGTCGATCCGCGCAACACCTTGGTGCAGGTGCGCGAGCTTTTCGCCTCGATCCCGTCGCACAAGTTGCCGCCCAGGCCCGCATTGACCCTAGGGCCCATTGAGGCGACCCGTATCGATATTCCAACCGATCGGCCCACGGCCACGGCGCTGATCGCCCTGCGGCTTCCTGGGCTGGACAGTCCGGACTATCCGGCGCTCGAAATCTTGTCGGACATTCTGAACAACCAGCGCTTCGCGCTGTATGGTCTTGTCGCGGAAGGCAAGGCGGTCGAGACCGGCTTCTCCTACGATGCGCTGCCGCGCGCTGGCATCGCCTATGCCGCGGCATCGTTTGCAGCCACCTCCGATGAGCGCGATATCGAGGGACGAATGCGCGCGATCCTTGAAAGGGTGCGGGAACACGGCATTTCCGAAGACCTGTTGCGGGCAGCCAAGCTGCAGGAAGCCCGGCAAACCGAATTTCAAAAAACCTCTATCGCCGGCCTGGCGTCGGCCTGGTCGGACGCCGTATCGCTCTATGGATTGCCATCCCCGGACGCGGATCTGGCGCGGCTGCAGAAAGTCACGCTTGCCGATGTAAACAGGGTCGCAAAGAAATATCTGGGTATCGATCATGCCATCGTCATGACCCTTTCTCCTCAGACATCCGGTCGGCCGGTAACGTCCGCGGCCGGTTTTGGCGGACAGGAATCCATCGCGCTGGGCGAAGCCAAGGGCGGTCCATTACCCGACTGGGCGAAGGGGCTCATCACCCACCTGCGGCCATCCGTATCCCCGTTGCGGCCATCCGTCGAAACTCTCCCGAACGGTCTTACTGTTATCGTTCAGCCGACCGCCGTCAGTGATACGGTCAGCATCTATGGCCATATCCGCAATCGCGCCGAAGTCGAGGAACCCAGCCGGAAGGAAGGGGTAGCGCTGGTGCTCGATCAGCTTTTCCCATTTGGGACGGAAAAGCACGATCGGGTCGCTTTCCAGGAAGCCTTGGATGCGATCGGCGCGGACGAAAGTGCCGGCGCCGACTTCAATATCAAGGTTCTGACGCGAAACTTTCCGGCTGCGGCGGCTCTGTTGGCCGAACATGAACTGCATCCCGCGCTCCCGCAGGAGGCGTTCGACAATCTGAAAGGGCAGCTGGCGGCCTATGTGGCCGCCCGCAATCGCAGCCCGTCCTATCTGGGACAGCGCGCCCTGCGCGCCGGCCTTTATCCGCCGGACGATCCGCTGCTGCGGCAGGCGACGGATGCGACCATTCGGGGTCTCACTCGGAACGATATCGTTGAATATTACAAGCAGACCTATCGCCCGGACCTGACGACCATCGTTGTCATTGGCAATGTGTCGGTCCAGCGGGCGATGGCCATTATCCGCCAGACCTTCGGCGCCTGGCACGCGACCGGCAGACCGCCAAAGATTGACCCGTCGCCGGTGCCTCCCAACGCCGCGGCAGCCGTGGCAGTGCCCGATACGAGCCGGGTGCAAGATATTGTCACGGTCGCGCAGACGCTGGCGATGCCACGCTCGCACCCCGATTATTATGCCCTGGCGCTGGGCAACGCTGTCCTGGGCGGCGGCTTTTATGCCACCCGGCTGAGCATCGATCTGCGCAAGAATGCCGGTTTGGTATATTCGGTCAATTCGGACCTGCAACCCGGCCGTGCCCGAAGCGCTTTTCTGGTCCGCTATGCCTGCGATCCCGTTAACGTCGCGCGTGCCTATGAAGCGGTGGCAAAAGAAATCCGCAACATGCAGGAGACGCCGATCTCGACCGCGGAACTGCTCAAGGCGAAGGCTTTGTTGGTACGCCAGATACCGCTTAATGAGTCCGGTGTAGAGGATATCGCCCATGAGATGCTGCTGAATGCGGATCTCGGACTGCCGATCGATGAGAACCAACGCGCGGCCGAGCGCTATATCGCGCTCGATCCGATGGGCGTTCAGGCTGCTTTTCGACGGTGGATGAGGCCGGAAGGCCTGGTGCGCGCCAGTCAGGGCCCCGTTCCATGATCTAGGACGTATTGGAGCATCGCAACAAGCTTCACATCACACCGAACGATCGACGCGCCCGCCCGGCTTTGGGTGAACGGTGTCGCTTACCGCTTGGGCGCCTTTCTCGCTGCTTCCGCAAAACGCTCCAGGACATCTTCCGTCGTGCGTTCCAGCGCGACCTCCACGAAAGCTGTCGTGGCCGCCTGCATTTTTTCCGGATTAAGCAATGCTGCATACCGTTCGATGAAACCGTCGCGCTCAAGCCGCTTGACCTGCTCGAGGGTCGGTGTCGGGCTGAGGTTGATGCGCTTTGCCAGATCCGCATTGGCGATGCGTCCATCCTGCTGAAGCACTGCCAGTATCTTGCGATCAATTTGATCGAGCATGGAAAGGTCGCGACGGCTCATCCAGCAGAATCTCCTGTTCGGACCTTCGGAATATCCCCAATGCGGCAGCACATATTGCCACAAATATGGCATATATAGCGAATTCCTCTGGGAAACCTGGAGTGGTTGAAGTAAAGGACTTACATTTCGCGCTGGACTGGGATGGTCTCGATACTAGCAAATATCGAGATGAAGCTTCGGCGATAACGGCATTGCTGAAATCGGCGCCTCTGGCGGGCAACCGCGATCAGGTATTGGAGAATGCCCGCGGTCTGGTGATCGGCGCCCGCAACGCGCGCAGGCGCGAAGGCCTGGTGGAAAGCTTCCTGCAGCAATTTTCACTATCGACACCGGAAGGCCTGGCGCTCATGGGACTGGCGGAAGCTCTGTTGCGCACGCCTGATGCCTTCACCAAGGATCGGCTTATCGCGGAAAAGATCTCCGCCGCCGACTGGGCGGCACATTTGGGTCAGTCCGGCAGCCTTCTGGTCAACGCTTCGACTTGGAGCCTGATGCTGACAGGCAAACTGTTCGATGTTTCGGGCATGAACGATGCGGCGGACACGATCCGCAAACTGACCCTGCGGATCGGTGAACCCCTGGTGCGGGCCGCTGTGACGCAAGCGATCCGCATCATGGGGGAGCAATTCGTGCTGGGGCGCACCATCGAGGGTGCGATCGCCCGTGCCGGGCGAGAAAGCCTGTTATGCAGCTTCGATATGCTGGGGGAGGGAGCTCGGACCGAAGCGGATGCCGAGCGCTACGAGGTGGCCTATGCCCGGGCTATCACGGCCATCGGCAAGGTTGCATCCGGCCCGGAAGCAGCCCATGGCATCTCTGTGAAATTGTCAGCGCTGTCGTCGCGCTACGAGCCCGCCCAGGAAGCGCGGGTATGGAACGCGCTATATCCCCGCGTGCTGCGGCTAGCGGAAATGGCGGCCAAGGCCGACATCAACTTCACCCTGGATGCCGAGGAAGCCGATCGACTGGTAATCTCGCTAAAAGTGCTCGACAGGTTGGCATATGAGCCGTCGCTGGGCGCCTGGCGCGGGCTGGGCCTGGCGGTACAGGCCTATCAGAAGCGCGCTCCGGCCGTCATCGCAGCGCTGATTAAGCTGTCCAGAGAGAGCGGCCGGCGCCTCATGGTACGGCTGGTCAAGGGCGCTTATTGGGACAGCGAGATCAAGCGCGCACAGATCGCTGGCCGCGCAGGCTATCCCGTCTATACCACCAAGCCGGCAACGGATTTGTCTTACTTGGTCTGCGCCCAGATGCTGATCGGCGCCGATCCATATCTTTATGCCCAGTTCGCCACGCACAATGCGCATACGCTTGCGGCCGTGCGCGCCATGGCCGATGCCAGGGGCGTGAAGATCGAGTACCAGCGTCTGCACGGAATGGGGGAGGCGCTGTATGACGCCGCCGAGCGGCAATTTGGGCCGCTATCCTTGCGCACCTATGCACCCGTTGGGGCACATGAAGATCTGTTGCCGTATCTGGTGCGGCGGCTGCTGGAGAACGGTGCCAATACCAGCTTCGTGCACTTGCTGTTGGACGATAAGACACCGGTGGAAAAGGTTGCGGTTGATCCCATTGCGCTGGTCGAAGCCCGCCCTGGCCCCCATCCGCGCATTCCCTTGCCGCGCGACATGTACGGCGACCGGTTAAACAGCCTTGGCATGGACCTCAGCCAGACCGGCGTTCGTGTTGCCCTTGGGACTCTGGGGCAAGGCACGGTCGCCGAACTGGACTCCGCGGCGGGCGGCTATGGCCTGGACGATCCAATATCCAAACATCTGGCGAACTTTTTGACGCCTGTTCCGGATGCCACCATGGCAGATGTCGAATTGGCCTTTGCGCGGGCCGCCAAGGCCCAGCCCCGCTGGGATGCCGAAGGTGGCGCGCGTCGGGCCCAGATTCTACGATTCATGGCCGACGCGCTGGAAGAAAAGATGCCGGCTCTAGCCGCGCTTTGCGTTAGAGAGGCCGGCAAGACCTGGCCGGACGCGATCGGCGAGGTCCGCGAGGCCGTGGATTTCTGCCGCTACTACGCCATGCTGGCCGAGCGCCAATTTACCCGGCCACAGATCTTGAAAGGTCCCGCGGGTGAGACCAACACGCTGGAGCTGCATGGCCGCGGCGTGTTCGCTTGCATCAGCCCCTGGAACTTTCCGCTTGCGATTTTCACCGGCCAGGTGGCAGCGGCGCTGGCGGCCGGCAACACGGTTGTCGCCAAGCCGGCAGAGCAGACACCGCGGATTGCGGCGGCGGCGGTCAAACTTTTCCGTGAAGCGGGACTACCGGAAAATGTTCTTCACCTTGTGCCGGGACCTGGCGAAATCGTGGGTGCGGCGCTGGCAAAACAAGACCCGCTGGCCGGCATCGCCTTTACCGGTGGCACCGATACTGCCCGGCTGATCAACCGGTCGCTGGCGGCGCGCCACGGCGCGCTGGTACCCTTTATCGCGGAGACGGGTGGACTGAACGCCTTGTTCGTGGACACCAGCGCCCAGCGCGAGCAGGTCCTGGACGACGCGATTCTGTCGGCCTTCGGGTCCGCGGGGCAACGCTGCTCGGCATTGCGGATTCTGTTCCTGCCCGTGGAAACCGCGAACACCATGATCGAGGGCCTGAAGGGCGCGATGGATGTGTTGCGGGTCGGCGATCCGCGTGACTTCGCCGTTGACGTTGGCCCGGTGATCGATGCCCAGGCCAAGGAAGCCCTGGACAAGCATCTGGCCCATCTCAAGGCGACGGCTGTCATCCACAAGCAACTGACGCCAGAAGGCTGCAATCCGCTATCGTTCGGCCCGGTTCTGGCAGAGATCACTCTTGATCAATTGCCCGATCGGGAAGTGTTCGGGCCCATTCTGCACGTCATCCGCTATGAAGCGGCGGATCTGGAAATCTGCGCCAGGGCGCTGGCGGCCAAGGGCTATGGCCTCACGCTGGGCATTCATACCCGCCTGCAGCAGTTTGTGGACCGCGTTCGGGCGCTGGTGCCGGCCGGCAATACCTATGTCAACCGCTCGATCATTGGCGCGGTGGTTGGCGTGCAGCCATTCGGCGGCGAGGGCCTTTCGGGAACCGGTCCGAAGGCGGGCGGGCCCCAAGCTCTCTCGCGCTACGCGGTGGAACGTGCGGTGAGCGTCAACCTTGCTGCCCAGGGCGGCGACCCCGCATTGTTGAGTCTGTCGGATGAATAGGAAAGCCGATGTTGCATTGATCCCCAACTACAACCGCGACCAGCAGGGCGACCGGGGTCTGGTCGCCCGGGGCAGACCGTTCTGATCAAGCATTTCTATGGGACCAGCACATTGCTTGTTTGGGCTTCGTGAACGATGCGATCGGCGTCTTCAGGAAGCAGATAGCGTTCGGAGACAAGCCTGTCGGCAGCCGCTTTGACTCTGGCGACGTAATTGGCATGCGTTCCATAACGTTCTTCCAGCGACAGGCGCGGGTCCTTGTGCGCCAGCCGCTCTATTTTGGTCGTCGCGAAAGGGATATAGCCGCCCTGGAAACCGCAGCCTTGCCCGGCTTCAAAGCCCTCGGCCGTGACATTCCAGCCAAGATAGGTGCCCAGCGGCGCCTGCATCAAAACCGATCGGATGCCGGCAATTTCATTGCCATCCGCATCGGTCCGTGGAACCAGCGAGGGGAGGGCGCGCACGACATGCGGCGGCTGGAGAGCGATGGCGCCACTCAGATCGGCCGCATTAAAGCTGGCGCCAAAATCGTACTGAAGCAACGTATTGAGATGGCCATCGGGCAGAGGTTGCCCGGGTATCGAGGGAAAGCCCATGGCGGCGGTAGTGGGCGCCACAAGGTCGCCGGCTGCCAGAGTTGGATAGCTGCTGGGCGGCGGGGAGACATCATGGGTGACCCACTGCACCAGAGCGTCAAAAAGAGCATTATAGGTGTCGCTGGCCGGGTTCGGGTTGGCGGGCAGGGTGCAACCTGGCGCCACGCCGCTGGTCAGCGCAAAACCCCCGCGTCCTCCGCCATGCGTGACACCGGGGGTATAGTAGCGGCGTACATTTGCGGGCAGGGGCAAGTCGGCTTTCGCGTCCGTGCCCACAAAATCTGGCGATGCACGCAGGCCCCAGAATTCGGACGACCCAAGTTCCTCGATGATTTTGGGACAGGTGGATGTGGCATGGCATCGGTCCAGCAGGCTGGCTTCGGGCAAGCCCCTGATCCTGTCAGCATAGCGCGCCCACCATACCACGCCGTCACTGCCCGGCTCATACAGGTTTGCGGCTCCGCCGGGATTGGCAAAGCGGAAGTTCATGGGATTTTGACGCGCCGCAATCAACGGGTTCACACCATCAAAGACGATCCGGCCACTTTCGGCCGCGTTGAAGCCCAGATGCAGGAAACTGCGCAGATAGTTTCCCGATTGCGATACACCGCGTCCTATCGCCCAGCGCATCCGGCCGGCCAGGGGGTTGGGGTTGCCGGCTTCATCGGTTTTGGCATAGCGAAGAAAGGCGATCAGGTCCCGCGTTGCCGCAAACCCTACGGAAAGAAGCCGGGGGTCCTGTGCCAGGAAAGACAGGGTATACGCGAATTTCGGATCGAAGCCGCTCTTCAGGCACAGCTTGCCGAGATCGGGCTTGCCGGGAAACGCCGCCGATGTGCAGTCGCCAAAGGCCCAGTCGCTGCGGGGGACTTCGACCAGTTGCGCGGTGTCGCTGGACGCCTTGAGCAGGCGCGCGCCTCTGTCGGTGGCGGGCAGGAAATTGCGACCGCCGATACCGCCCGCGGGCCCGCCGGTAATGGCCAATGTTGTGGCGCCCGCGGGCATGTTCATGAAGCGCGCGATCACTGGCCCGGTAATGGGTGAACCGTCCGGATTGCGCGCAACCGGCACCGTGATGGTCTGCAAGGCGCCATCATTCGCCAGATCGCCCTGCCACCCGCTGATGACACTGACATGGCCTTGCGGGAATTTGGTCACCATGCCATGCCCCCGATTGGGCACGTCATAGATCAGAAGGCCGGATGCACCGGCCATGTCCATTGGCTTCAGCAATTTGAAAGTCGCGCTGTAAACGACCCGGCCATTGGAATCGCGGGGTGCCAGACCGATATCGTTTATGATCGTGTTATGCGGATCGGCGGGGTTCAATGCGCCGGTGAAGCGGCCTTCGAGAAGTTCGAAGCGGGCATCCGAAGGGAAGGGTCTGCGGGACTGAACATCGAATTTGGTCACGGCCGCCTGTGCGCCATCGCCAGCGGCGAGAATGGCCGCGACCAACAGAATGCCCCTGCGCATCATTTTGCCCTCATATGGGAAACAGGCCGAGAACCACCGCCGCGGCAGCCATGACCAGCGATGCCGCGTAGAGAAAAGGGAAGGTGAAGCGCTGATGTACGCCAAGTTCCAGCTGGCACAGGCCGGCGACCAGGAAGGTGGCGGGGGTCAGCGGACTGATGGGAAAGCCCGTGGTCATCTGTCCGATGAGCGCAGCCTGCGCGGTCTGCAGCACCGTGCCGCCCAGGCTTTGCACGGTATGGGCCAGGATCGGCAAAACACCAAAATAGAAGGAGTCGGGATCGAAGGTCAGGCTGAGCGGCATGGCCACCAGGGACAGGGCGAACGGGATGTGGTGACCCGCCCCCGGCGGCACCGCGCCGACGGCCGCTGCCGCCATGGCCTTCAGCATGCCCGAGCCCGCCATGATGCCGGTGAAAATGCCGGCCGCGAACAGCACGCTGGACATCAGGAGCGCGGCCCGCGCATGGGCGTCAATGCGCGCGCGCTGCTCGGCGGCGTCCGGATAATTGATGAGCAGCGCGAGCGCGGTTCCGATCATGAACAGGACCACCGGCGGGATGGAGGATAAGATCATTCCGCCAAGAACCGCGATAGTCAGTGCCAGGTTGATCCAGAAGTGCCTGGGACGCTGCACGTGCGTCTGTTCGCTGTTGTCCTTTATGGCTACCGCGCTCCGTGTGGTCGCCGCCCCCGCCGCCAGAAGCCGTTTTTCCTCCCCCCGGCCGAGCCAGAAGCAGGCGGCGAAGACGAACACAAGCCCGGCCAGTTGTACCCCGATCATGGGCCGGAAGATGTCCATGACCGGGATTTTGAGCGCCGCCGAAGACCGCAGGGTGGGACCTGTCCAGGGCAGGACATTCACGCCGGCGGCCAGGGACGTCGCACAGGCCAGGACGCGCCGGTCCATGCCCAACCGGTCGTACAAAGGCAGCATGGCCGGAATCACCACCAGAAAGCAGACGGCGCCCGAACCATCCAGATGGACGAGCAAGGCCAGCAGGGCCGAGGCCGGAACGATCAAAGTGGGACGGGAGCCGGCCAGACGGACAATGCCGCCAAGCAAGGGTTCCAGAAGTCCGGCATCGGTTATCACGCCGAAGAACAGGATCGCGAAGACGAACATGCCCGCCACGGGCGCGATCTCCGTGATGCCATGGATCATGAAACGCGCGATCGACGTGCCAAAGCCGCCGATAAGGGCGGCAGTGACCGGAATCAGGATGAGCGCGACAACCGGCGACATGCGATTGAAGAGAATGACGGCCAACAGCGCCACAATGGTCATTACGCCCAGGAGCACAAGCATCCGCGTTTTCCTCAGCGGCAGACGAAGTTGGCAGCGTCATTGGTATCGCCGCTACCCGTATAGACGGGCAGTTTGGGCCAGACGCAAAGCGGACGCGACATGGCGATGCCGCTGTCTGGTGTCCCGGCCTTGTATCTGACCGCGACGATGCGATCTGGCGCCTTGCCGTCTTCCACCCAGCGGCGCAATGCGAGGGTGGCGCTATGATCGGGATCGGCGCTGGAATTGAACGATGTTGCGCCGGGGCCGCCTGCGCAATGGGCCATGCCAGGCACCAGGAACAGCCGCGCGAAGTCGCCTGTGCTGGAATTGCTGCGGCTCACGCGGTCATAATAGGCAATCGTATCCGTTGCCGAAACCACGGGATCGGCCCATCCCTGATAGATGATGAGCTTGCCGCCGCGCCCGCGGAACGCGGACAGGTCGCTGTCGACCGCATCCACCAACGGCCCGAGTTTGGCCCGCGCGCGATCCACGCCATGGGCCCAATCAAATGTCCACCAATTCCAGGCCGGATCGTTGAAGGCCCAGCGCCGGAAGTAGTCCACGCGCTGCGGCTCGTCCGGCTGTTGCGGATTGGCCCAGTATGTTTGCCAACCGCCGGCGCCCCTGGTCCACTCGCTGCCGACGGGCCAGCCGGGATAGATGCTTTCGCCGGTGTCGCGGCGATGTGCGCCGGCATACATTTTGCGCAAGGCGGCAATCTGTGTGTCGGCCAGACACTGGGTGGGTTTGGTTGTCGAACAGCGCAGTTGCGCCGGATCGAAATGACACTGGCGCGGATCGGTGATGACGCCGTCGCGAACCCCGTCCAAGGCGTCGCATTTTTCCACAACAGCGCGATGGAGCAGTTCCAGATCGCCCTGCGTGAGAATGGCGTGGTTGTTGTCGCCCTGTGGATGGTTGGACAGGAATTGCCACAGAAAGCCAAAGTTCAGGTTGGTCCGGTTGTTTCCGGGATCGCCGGCGAGAATGCCGTCAAAGTCCGTGGGATAGCGCTGCGCCTCCATCAACGCCTGATGACCGCCTGTCGAGCAGCCTGCGAAATAGGCATATCGCGGCGCATGACCGTAAAATGCCGCCGTAATTGCCTTTCCCGCGACGATTGAAGCATGAACGGCGCGATGGCCCCAATCGGCGATGGCGTCGCTGTTATCGAAACCGAAATCCAGCCCTTCCCCGCTGTGTCCCGTATCGGTCGCAACCGCTGCATTGCCCTCCTGCGCCAACGCCGCAAGTTGGTCGAAGCGGATCTGTGGGCTGTAGCCGCCATTGCCGATCATTTCGATGCGGCCATTCCATCCGGAAACCGGCAACCAGACCTCAAAATGGATGTTGGACCGCGCGGTTGGCGTCGCCAAGCCCCGGATCTTGCAAATCGCGCCGTCAACCGTGGCAGTTTCGATCCTTGCATTCGCGAGGGGCGTCTGTGCAAGCATGGCGCATTGCTTGTCGTCCTGCGCTATGGCGACGGAAGTATTTTGCAGGCACAATCCCGCCAGAACCAGCAGGACGTATGGCGCGGTGGTCCTGACGGCGGCGCGATACATTGGCGATTTCCCCAGATTTTTCAGGATTGTGACCACCGCAATTCGACGCGGGAATTCAGAAGTTTTTATAGCCTTATTCAGAAAGGCGATGATGCTACCGCGCGCGCCGGGGTGCAATGCCCTGATGGTTTGACGGCGATGTCGGATCAGGACGACTTTGCCGATGGGAATTATCCGGCCAGTCTATCGGATCATTCAAAAAATCAGCTGGTCCCGACATGGATGATCCTCCACATTCGAGCGGGCAAGAGGTCTGGTCCCGGAAGGTCGGCAGGTTTTACTGGATATGTTTGTGAAGGTGGATGGCGAGAGCACTGGTCGCGCCGTTGCGACGGCGGGAAGGGATGAATATGCTGGGGTTCGCGAAAATTCAGCCCTCGCGATAGTTGTCGCCGATCCACAAGGCTCTCAATAATGTCGAAGGATCACGCGGTCAGGCGAGGTATCGACCGCAAGGTTAGGATTGGCGCCGGGGCGGGGTTCTCCGGCGATCGTATCGAGCCCGCGGTCATCCTGGCTGAGAAGGGCAAGCTGGATTATCTGGTTTTCGAGTGCCTTGCGGAGCGGACGATCGCGATGGCCGTTCGCACCAGACTTAAGCAGACCGAACTGGGTTATGACCCCTATCTCGACGAACGCCTGGGCGCGGTCCTGCCGGTCGCAGCGCGGAACCGAACGCGTATCATCAGCAATATGGGCGCGGCCAACCCGGTTGCGGCTGTCAGGCGCACCGCCGAGATCGCGGCGCGGCTTGGCCTGGGGCCTTTGAGGATTGCCGCAATCGTCGGTGACGATGTCCTGCCGCAACTGCGCGAGCGTGACCGCGCGCTGATCGATGCGCCGGGCACGGTCCTGCAATGGCAGGGCGATCTCATATCGGCAAATGCCTATCTAGGCGCTGAGCCGATTGCGCAGGCCCTGGCCGCTGGCGCCGATATCGTGATTACCGGCCGGGTGGCCGATCCCTCCCTCTTTGTCGCGCCCTTGGCACATGAATTCGGCTGGCAGTGGGATGACTGGAACATGCTGGGACGTGGAACCGTCATCGGTCACCTGCTCGAATGCGCCGGCCAGATAACCGGCGGCTATTTTGCCGATCCCGGTTTCAAGGATGTGCCGGACCTTGCCAATCTGGGCTTTCCACTCGCGGAGGTATCGGCCGACGGAAGCGCCGTCATCACCAAAGCCGCAGGCACCGGGGGGCGGGTCACCGAGGCGACGTGCAAGGAGCAGCTGCTTTACGAATTGCACGATCCCGGCCGTTATTTGACGCCGGACGTCGTTGCCGATTTTTCCACTGTGCGTCTTTCGGAAATCGCCATCGACTGCGTGCGGGTTACCGGTGGTGGTGGCGCCGCCCGACCGGAAAGCCTAAAAGTGTCCGTTGGATTTCGCGAAGGCTATGTTGGAGAAGGCCAGATCACTTATGCCGGCCCTGGATGTGTCGAGCGTGGCCGGCTTGCCTTGGCGATCGTGGAGGAGCGTCTGAAACGTCTCCACAAGGAAATACTGGATCTTCGACTGGAACTGATTGGTGTGGATTCCGTGCAAGTCGGCAACAGGCCGGGTCGGCCGCCGGCGGAAGTCCGGGCCCGTATCGCTGCCCGCATGCGCAGCCGCGCCGCCGCGGAAATGGTGGGCCGGGAGGTCGAGGCGCTTTATACCAATGGGCCTGCCGGCGGGGGCGGGGCAACCCAATGCACCAAGGCTGTCGTGGCCGTTGTTTCCACGCTGATCGCCCGTGATGAGGTCGTGCCCCGCATCCATTGGGAGACTGTGGCATGATATTGAGGGACATCGCCCATACAAGGTCGGGCGACAAGGGCGATACGTCGAACATATCGGTGATTGCGTTCGCCTTGGCCGATTTCGCCCTTCTGAGGCGGGAGGTGACGGTCGAAAAAGTGAGGGCGATATTGGGCGGGATGGTTCAGGGCGAGATCGAGCGCTATGAACTGCCAGGCCTGGGAGCATTGAATTTCGTCCTCCACAGGGCCCTGGCTGGCGGTGTTACGCGCTCGCTTGCGCTGGACATTCATGGAAAATCTCTCGGCTCGCTTCTTCTGTCGATGCCAATCGGCGATAGCGATTGCGCCTGAACGTCCTGATTTCCTTTGCCACCGATGGCTGCGCGCAAGGGGCAAGCTTTCTTTATAAGCCGATCCAATAAATCAAATTTTCTCGACAGGCATTCTTTGCCAGCCTGACCTCACACAAGAGTCTGCAGAGAACGGGCTTATGTGCAGGGCTTGCCATTTCTCCATCACCCCGCAGAGCCGTTCTCAGCGCAACCTTTAGTCGGGGGACGAAATGAACAATCTGCGCATCCGTCATGCTGCGAAACGGAGCCTTTTTGCCGGCGCTTCCGTGCTGGCTTTGATCTCGGGCCATGGGAGTTGGGCGCAAACCGCGCAATCCGACCAGGGCGCGGTTGAGAATGTCGTCATCACCGGCACCCTGCTCAAGCGCAAGCAGGAAGACATGGCGACGCCGGTGATCACGACCGACAGCGATCAGTTGCAGCAGACCGGCACAATGGATCTGGGGGATCTGGGCAAGTTCATTCCCCAGAATATCGGGAGTACCGGCGGTGTGCAGGACCTGCAGAAAGGCGGCACCGACGGGCATGACGCACGTTCGGCGAATTTGCGCGGTCTGGGGGCCGGCGCAACACTTGTGTTGCTCAATGGCCGGCGCGTCGTTCCCGCGGAAGGCTATGTCAACCTGGACAGTCTTGTTCCGACCATCGACGTTCAACGGGTCGAAACGGTTCTGGGTGGCGCATCGGCCACCTATGGCGCCGATGCCGTGGCGGGCGTGATCAACGTCATTACGGACAAGCATTTTGAAGGCTTTGACGCCACCACACAATACACCAATCTCGCGGATGCCAACGATTATCAACTGCAAGCCAGAATTGGCGCGGGCGGCCAGAAATTCCATTCTGTCGTCTCTCTGGCCTTTACGCACTTGGATCGTCTGCAAAATGGCAATCGGCGCGTGACCAACTTCTTCAACGGGTCGTCGGGAACTGGCGCCAATCCCGGAAACTTCACCATGACCCAGCGTCCTCAGACCTCAAGCGGCGGCGACGTGATCATCAATGGCAATGACTATTCAACGCTCTATGACAAATTCAAAAGCAGCACGGGTTCCTTGATCGTCGTGGACCCGAATTGCGGGTCCGCGGCCACGGGGAGCATCTACACGCCCGCAGCCAACGCGCCTGGCTTTGGCTTGGGGACCTGCACCTTCAGCTATCAGGCCGCGAACCCGCTGCGGCCCGGTTCCAACAGCATATTGGCGCATATGGATGCCGAATATGATCTGACCGACGACCAGAATATCTATTTTGAGTTCGCTGGCTATCATCAGGATTCGGAGCGTTGGGGTGTCCCGTCTTTCGCCCAAAATCACAATGCCGGTCCGGGCCCTGTTGTCCCCGCCAGCAATCCCTACAATCCATTCGGCGTGCCCGTACAATTCTCCGGCCGCGCGATAGGATCGCAAGGGCTCGATGGCACCCTTTACAAGGTCGAGCGGGACGAGTTGATGCAGTTTCACACCGTGGCGGGAACAAGCGGAAAACTTCCGTTCCTCCCGGACTGGAACTATGACGCGAACCTGACCTGGTCCAGGGCCAGCACCTATGTCAAAGACAAGGACACGGACATGCAGCTCTTTCAGGATGCCCTGAACGGCTATGGCGGTCCCAGCTGCAATATTGATTGGAACGGCCCCGGGCCGGGAGCCGTCGCCGGTCAGGGTAATTGCATGTATCTGAGCCCGTTCGCGAAAGATGACGAAGACCAGAATCCGGCGCTGCTCTACAACATCCAGACGGATGAGATGAGCAATGTCATTCGGGACTATGAAATCGGCGAGATGGACTTCAACGGGCCGCTTTTCGATGTTTGGGGCGGCACCGTACAGTTGGCCGTGGGCGCGCAATATCGCCGCGAATTCTACAGCCAGACATTTTCCGATCTCGAACAGACCGGCTTTGGCGGGTTCAATGGGCCGACCAAGGACCTTTATCTGACCCGGTCGGTTCGCAGCTTTTACGCGGAGGCCGATATTCCGCTTGTGGAGAATTTGGATATCGACGTGGCGGGCCGCTATGAGAATTATGGCCGCTTCCACAACCTGACGCCGAAGGTGGAAGCCAACTACAAAATCATTCCCGGGCTCCTGTCGTTGCGCGGTTCGTACAGCACCGCCTTTCAGGCCCCCACCATTCAAAGCACATCCAACACCGCGATCGGATCGGGCGTGGGGCAAGTCACCGACCCGCTCAACGGGGTGACGACCTTTCGCACGATCACGACGCAAGGCAATCCGAATCTGCAGCCCCAGAAGGACACGGCCCTGAATTTCGGCTTTACGGTCCTGCCCATTCCGCATCTGAGCTTCTCGGCGGACTATTGGAGCTACGACTATCAAAATCAGATCCTGACACAGAATGCACAGGCCGTGATCAATGCCAATCCCAACGGCCCGCAGGTCATTCGCGATTCCAACGGCGTTGCCCAGACGATCCTGGTGGAGCAGTTTAACGCCCCCAGCGGCACCCAGACCTCAGGCGTGGATCTTTCCGCCACTTACACGCTCGAGGATGTGTTGGGGGGTACGATGGCTGTCACGGACACGCTGACCTATCTGACGGCTTACGATATCGACACCGGCAGTCTGGTATACAACGGCATAGGGCGCCGGAATGCGACCACCACATCTCCATCTTCTTCGTCGGCGGCCCCGCGTATCCGCAATTTCCTGAATGCGTCTTGGACACATGACATCCATTCGCTCAATGTCGATTGGCGCTATAGCTCCAGTCTCTATGATGATTACAACTTGCCCGTCGCCCAGACGCCCACCGCCAAGATCGCCGCATGGTCGGTATTCGACTGGCAATACCGGTTGCTGCTGGGCGAGAATTCTCATTACGAGATCGACCTGGGCATGCTCAATGCCATGAACTCCGCGCCCGGCTTCGCCAAGTTCACGGGCTATTTGCCCAGCGTTTCCGACGCGCTGGGCCGCCAGACATATCTGCGTCTGGGCGTCCATTTCTGAGATGACCGCAAAACGGGGAGAGCCTTAGATGTGTGGGGGAAGCAAGACACTCCTTGCTGTTATTGTCTTGTTCCCCTGGATGGTGGGAGCGTTTGCGGGCCAGGCTGTGGCTGATGTGCAGGCGGTTATCGCCTGCCGCCAGCTGCCTTCCGGTCCGGACCGCTCCGATTGCCTGGAGCGGGCTAGTGCCGCTCTGGAGCGGGAGCAAGCCGCGCCCGCGGCGAATGCCGCACCAGCCGGCGACGGGCATTATGGCGAATTCCAGCCCCCGCGGCCTGCCAGATCGAACCGCATCTCCGCTGGCGTGCTGGCCGTAACCTATGAGGACGGCCGACCGGTCCTGCGGCTGGCAAATGGCCAGATATGGTATTCGACGGACCGGCGGCACCTGACATTCAAGCCCGGCCGCAGCTATGTCGTGATCGACAAGACCCCGGTCGGGATGCTGATGCACTTTGACGGCTCCATGTTTGCGCTGCAGGTTGTGCGGCACGACTAGCGCGCCAGCTTTCCAGGCGGTGAAACTCGGCTATGCTCTGGAAACCATGAGGATCACCTTCAGCCAGGTCAGAGGGTTTGTTACTGTCGCCTCCACGGGCAGTTTCACGCGCGCGGCGGAAGTTCTTCATTTGTCCCAGCCGGCGCTGACCTCGCGCATTCACCAGCTTGAGGATGCGCTGGACCTGCGTCTGCTCAATCGCAATACGCGCTCGCTTGAACTCACCGATGCCGGCAAGGAGCTGCTGCCGATCTTTCGCAGGCTGGTGAGCGATCTGGAAGGCGCGGTCAATAATGCGCGCGAGCATTCGCGCAGGTCGAACAGCATCATCAGGGTCGCGTGCTTGCCCTCTTGCGCGGCGACACTGCTGCCTGATCTGATCTCGAAATTCCAGGCACGGCGTCCGGAGGCAACCTTCGTGGTTCAGGATGCGGTGAACAGCCAGATACGATCTTCCGTACGCGAGGGGCATGTCGATGTCGGCATCTGCGTTTATGAGGGAGAAGAGCCGGATCTGGTCTTCCAGGACCTGTTCGAGGACGACCTCTATGTCGTCTACCGGCCGGGGCATCCCTTGCATTCGGCAAAGCGTGTTACGATAGCCGAACTGACCAATTATCCCTTGATCCTGATCAATCGCGGCAGCAGCATTCGAGAGGTCGTGGAAAAAGCTTTTGCCGCCGGAGGGCTGAGCGTTTCGCCGGCCTGCGAGGTCACCTATATGTCGACGGCGGTGGCGCTGGTTCAGGCGGGTATGGGCATCGCGATATTGCCCTCCACGGCTGTCGAGATCCGCTCAGCCGGCATCCTGGCGCGCCGGGTTGACGACAGCTTTTTCGTGCGGAAGCTCGCTCTTGTGAAGCGCAAGTCCGCCAGCCCGACGAAGATAGTGCAGCAGTTCGTCGATGAAATTATCTTGCATCTGACGACACCCAAGGCCATGCCGTCAAAGCGCTAGGGTTGTGGCGTGTATACCGGGCGCCATCGCGGCAAGCGGAATCGTCAGCGGCATTGATTTGCTTCCGCAAAAAAGAGTTCCGCTGCCGGGCTGACCGATTCCACCATCGTACCGTCACCGTCTGGGCGTCGATGTCGCCGCGATATAAGCCTCCTTGGCAGAAAGGTCCTTGGCGATGCCGGTGACCAGCAACTCCAGCGGTTCTGTACCGGTCTGGGTGAATGAATGGTCCTGCCCCAGATCGACGGGAATGGCGTCGCCTGCAGCAATTGGCTGGGTTTCGCCATTCACGGTGACAGTGCCTCTGCCTGCCATCACATAATATGCCTCGCTCATCGTCGGCTGGGTGGTGGGGGCTACACTGGCGCCGGCCGAAAGAAGCACATGATCCACATAGGACCAGGGCGTGAGAAACACTTCAGGACCGAGCGCCTGGCGATATAGCACCGTGCCTCTGGCATTCATGAATGCCGGTGCCGGCTTCAGCAGCTTGCGGTCCAAATGCATACTCATGAACTGGGGAACGGCATCCACCGGTGCTCCCACCCGGTCATCCTTCAAGTCGAAATTGTCATAAACCTTGGTCAAGCCGACATTGATGTTGAGCCATTGCAGCGGCTTGTCGGAGGGATTGTAGATTCCATGACTGGAACCCATGCGGTCAGGCGCTCCGGATGGTGTGGGCAGCACGGAAGTGCGACCATTGATCGTGAATTGGGCGTCGGGGCCGTCCAAGATCACGAACATCTCCTCGCAGCGATTGTGGAAGTGCTCGCCGATTCCGCTGTGTGGCGCGATAACGCCCCGATGGATGAAAAGCAGGTTTGTGGAAAGCGAGTGGGCGTTCAGGAGAGGGCCAAAATCCATCGATCCCGCCCCCTCATGCACGCCGACCAGATGAGCCACCTTCGACGGCTGATAATGGCCGATGCGTTGCGCCAGGGTGCCGCTGCCGCCGACCTGCGCCTGGGCAGCCCATGGGACAAGAAAGACCAACCCCGCGGAACGGAGCCAATGCAACCTGACGTTCATCACCTTCACTCCTCACAAAGCCGCTTATTCCTCGCGGCATACCAGAACCGCGGCCACGCGTCGCCAGCAGGCTGGCAGCCTTCCCAGATTCCGATGAAGTCGGCAACGGCTGTTTTCGGGGCTTTCCGCTTCGCTTCCGTAAATGCCTTCTTCCCTGGCCTATAGACGAACAGGTCGACGAAAGCCTCATCGAAAATATTCCGGCCTGGGAAATTCGGGAGATCTGTTTCTAAACTGCTCCAGCTCGGGTGGGGCATGACAAATATAAACATCAGTCGGGAAATGTGGGATCGCCTGGTACGGCAGATCGGCATCCGTATTGGGGGGCGTTTGGATGCGGAAGACCTTCTCCATGCCGCCTATCTTCGCCTGGAAGAATACAAAAAAAACCATTCCGTGGAGAATGTAGGCGCCTTTCTCGTCAAAACCGCCATCAACATAGGCTTCGACACTTACCGGCGCGAGCGGCTGACGGCCAAAATCAAAACCGATGGCATCCTGATCGGTGAAAATGGTCCTTTGCAAGATGAGGTTTTGGTCTTCCGAAATCGTCTATTACGCGCAAAGGAGGGGCTTGCGCTGTTGCACCCCAGAACCCGCCAGATATTGTTGATGTATCGCCTGCAGAAAATGAAATACCGCGAGATCGCGTCACTGATCGGCATCAGCCAAAGCGCCGTCGAAAAGCATGTCGCCAAGGGAACCCTGTTCCTGACGAAATGGACGGAAGGCTGGTAATGGTGCAACTGCATCCCATTTCCGATAGAGCCTATGCAGAAGCCGCGGCATGGCTGGGGCGGCTTTGCGCCGATTGCCGCGACAGCGCCGATGAGGACGGGTTTAGAGCATGGCTGGCCGCAAGTGCGGAAAATGCCGCCGCCTTCGAGGCCGTTGACCGAACATGGGATGTTTTGGGCGCGCTCCCTGGATTCGAGGATGCGATCCCTGCGCGGCAGGAAAGCCGGATCTCCAGGCGTCTATTGCTTGCCAGTGTTGGCCTGGCAACCATCGGAGCAACCGGTTTCTATGTGCTCCGCCCAGCCTCTGCTCATACATTCGAAACCGGGGTGGGCGAGCAGAAGCGGGTAACGCTCGAGGACGGCAGCCGGCTCTTCCTGGATGCACAGACGAAAGTCAGCCTTTCGTTCAGCGACAAGCTCCGTTCCGCCCTGATGCCATATGGTCGCACGAATTTTCAGATTGCCTTCGACGCCAACCGTCCATTCATCGTGGAAGCGGCTCAACGCAAGATTGTGGCGGATCACTGCAATCTCGATATTCGCTGCGACGGTGAGCAGGTACAGGTCGTCTTGATTCATGGTGAAGCCGATGTTCAACCCAAGACGGCAGATACACCCATGACACGGCTACAACCCGGCGAACGCATGATCGCGACGCCGCAAATCGAGCGGTTTGACCGGCCCAGACTGGCCCCCCTGGTGGCATGGCAGGATGGCTACGAGATATTCGAGAGCACCCGCCTGGAAGAAGCAGTCGCGGAGATGAATCGCTACAGCGATACGAAAATCGCGGTCGACCCAAGGGTGGCCGACCGCAAGGTCAGCGGCGTTTACCGAACGGGCGACAATATCGCATTCGCGCGCGTTGTTGCCCAATTGCTGTCTGTCGGCGTGCGCCAGGATGATCAAGCCGTCTCGCTGGTGCCCTTGGAAAATAATTAGCGCCCATATGTGTGGCTTTCGCGCTCCTGTTCGTCTCTGAGCCAACAGCCCGTGAGCGGCTTCTTGGGGAGAACACTTCCATGCGCAAATCCTGTCTGGCGGGCGCCCGCGCCGTTTTGATAAGTTCGGTCGCGGTCCTGTCGATCAGTGCCGCTGCTGCAGCGCAAAATACCGCAGACCTGGTGCTTCAATCCCAGCCGATGGCGGATGCCCTGCGCCATGTCGCGCAGATCACGCACTCCAACATCATGTTCACACCCGAAGCGGTGGCCGGCATTCAGGCCCCCGGTGTCGCGGGAAGGATGGATGCGGCAGAAGCCGTCAATGCGCTGACCAAAGGTTCAAATCTGGAAGTGGTGGCAGACGGCTGGGGTGGACTGATTGTCCGCCCCTCCGCCCATATCATGACCCAGGCCCCCGCCAATCCCGGCGGCGGCACAGTCGCCAATGTCGAACAGGTCACCGTTACGGGTTCGCGCGTTATCACGAGCATCGCCCAGTCGCCGACCCCCCTGACCGTTGTATCGACCGAGCAACTGCAGTCCACCACCCCGACCGATATTCCCGACGCCTTGAACAAATTGCCGGTGTTCCAGGGCTCCTCGCAACCGCGTACGGCGGGCAATGGCGGGACCGCCGGCGGCATCAATGTCTTGGACCTGCGCAATTTTGGCGTCCAGCGCACCCTGGTGCTGTTCGACAGCCATCGCGTGGCGCCGGCCAACGCCAATGGCACGGTCGATGTCGATACCTTGCCGCAGCTGCTGATAAGCAGGGTGGACGTGGTCACTGGCGGCGCGTCGGCGGTGTATGGCTCCGATGCCATTACGGGTGTGGTCAATTTCGTCCTGGACCAGCACTTCAACGGGTTCAAGTTCGATATCAACAGCGGCATCTCCAACTATGCCGATGGCTTCAGCTACAAGCTGGCGGGCGCCTTCGGCATGGACCTTTTTGGCGGCCGTGGGCATTTCGAGGCTTCATTGGAGCATTTCAGCCAGGATGGCGTGCAGGAGACCGACCGTCCCTATGGCCCGCAATATTGGTCCCTGACGGGCGCCGGCACCGCCGCAAATCCCTATGTTCAGACCATCAATGCCCGCAATGCGACCGCGTCGTTCGGCGGCCTCATCACCTGCAGCGCCTGCACGGTGAATGGCCAGCAATTTGTCGGCAACGGCGTCCTTGGTCCCTTTGTGCATGGCCAGACGACAGGCACGGGCAGTGTCGAATCGGGCGGCGATGGCGCCTACAATCCCTATGGCCAGGTCATCACGCCATTTCGCACCAACACGGCCTTTGGTCGTCTCAGTTACAATATCGACGATACCACGACCGCCTATATTCAGGCGTCCGGTTCCGAGGCTTATGCCACCGGCACCTGGTATCCCACCAATATGATCACGGGCGCCAATACCGCCAGCATATTCTACGCCAACAATCCCTTTCTGCCTCCCTCGGTTCAGCAGGCACTCAATCCCACCAATGCGCCCGGCAAGACGTTCCAGCTCACGAAATTCATTGTCCAGTTTGGCAAACAAGGCAGTCCTGGCACCCGCAACGTCAATCTGTATCGCACCGTTGCGGCCGGTCTGGATGGCACCCTGTGGAGCAAGTTCGACTGGGACGTTTATTACTCGCACGGCGAAAGCCGCCAGGACGTCACCAATTATCGCAATCCCAACAACCAGCGCTGGTATGCCTCTGAAGACGCCGTGCTCAATAGCGCGGGGCAGGTGGTCTGCTACGTTTCAACCACGCCATATGCTTCTCTCTATCCGGGCTGCGTCCCGATGAATCCATTCGGCCCCACGGCGATGAGCCAGGACGCATACAACTATATCAGCAGTGATACGCGCTACATCATGACCAACATCATGGATGACATTTCCGGCAGCATATCCGGCCAGGTGTTCGATCTGCCGGCCGGCCCGATCAAGGCGGCGCTTTCAGGTGAAATGCGTTGGAACAGCTATGATGTGAATAGCAATGCATCGCCTACCGCGCATGTCGATTGCACGGGCCTGCGGCTTTGCAGCACCGCCACGCCTCTATGGCAGCAGAATACGGTCGCCAGCGTCACGGCTTCCAACAATGTGTGGGAGTTCGCGGGGGAATTGGACGTGCCGATCCTGAAAGATCTTCCCCTTGTTCAGAATCTCGACAGCAATCTGGCGGGACGTTACACCGATTACTCAACCTCGGGTACGGTTCAGACCTGGAAGATCGGATTGGATTATCATGTGAATGATGATCTGCGCTTCCGCGGGACCACCTCAATAGACATCCGTGCTCCCACGCTGAACGATCTCTTCGCTCCGGTACAGAGTTCTGTGACCTCCTTCACCGACCTGCACACCAACAGCTACGGCATCTTGTTCATCACGAGCCAGGGCAATCCCAATCTGGTGCCAGAGGTGGCGCGCACCTATACCGGCGGGACGGTCTTGACGCCCAGCTGGATTCCGGGCCTGACCTTCTCCTACGACTATTATCATATCGATCTCAAGAACGCGATCGGCTCGATCAGCGCCACCAATACCCAGATCGAAAATCTGTGCGAGCTGTCCAACGGCACGTCGCAATATTGTTCGCTTTACACCCGGCCACTGCCGTTCAGTGACCATACGCCCGCCAACTATCCGACTGCCATCTATTCCAAATCCCTCAATACCGCTTATCAAGTCATTGAAGGATCGGACATCGAAGCGGACTATCATCTCGACTTCGCGGACTGGGGCAATGTTCTGCCAGGCTCGATGGATGTCCGGCTTCTGGCCAATATCCAGCCGGTCAACGAGCTGCAGCAATTCACGAGCGCTGCATTTACCAATACGGTCTTCTCCAAGGGCCATATCACCGGCTTCATCAATTGGAACCTGGAAAATTGGACAATCGGGCTTGAGGACCGCTGGGTATCGGGTTTCACCCGCGCCACCCAGCCCAATATCATCTATAGCCCCGCGGCTATCGGATCTGTGGACTTTGTTGATCTCAACCTGCAGCGCCGCTTCACTGTGGACGACAACAGCTATACCGCCTACTTCACGGTCCAGAATGCGTTCAATACATTGGCGCCGCTGGTGCAGAACCAGTCAGGTTCTCCGGGCCTGCTCTATCCGGTTGCGACAGGCATGGACGTGATGGGGCGCTATTTCACCATCGGGCTGAAGGGCAACTTCTGAGCTGTTGCAGATGCCTAAAGTTTCGCGCGGACGCCCAGCGTGTAGTACCTGCCAATGGCGTCGTAGAGGGTGGCCGTGGGGCCCTGCACGCCCATAAAATAGAGCCCGGGGTTTGTATTGGTGGTCGATGGGTTCACGCGCGGGCGCTGATCGAGGAGATTCTCGGCCGCGAGATAGATGTCGAAGATATTGTCATCGCTTTCGAACTGCCGGTCGATATTGATGTCGATGTAATTTGTGGAAGGCAATCTTGGCTGGGTATAGATCTGCCCCACTTGCGTCGCTTGTTTGAAACCGCTGATCCAACGGTCCAGAACATCAAACGACCATTTTTCAAATTGATAGGTGACGAACGCGCTCAATCGCGTCTTGGGAAAGGCCTGGAACGTCAGAGGCGCGCCGGGATATTGGATCGACTGATTGACGGGCTGCATGCTCGAAAGCATGCGCAGTGAGAGATCGCCAGGTAGAGGCTGATAGATATCTTCCAATGCGGTGTGATAATCCAGTTCGATATCGAGCCCTTCCAGTTTGTTGAAGGCCGTATTGATTGGCTGGCTCAGAATCTGGGTCGGAAAGTTGGCCGCGCTCCTGTCGCCAAAGGGCAGCGGTCGCACAATCAGGGCGCAGTAAGGCGAGGCGCCGCCGGATATCTCGCACAAGCTCTGAATTGAGGCGTTGTTGCCGCTGATCGTGCTGATCGCGTTTTTCACCGTGATCGTGTAATAGTCGGCGGAAGCGGTGAAATTGGAAATAAAGCTCGGTGTGAAGATCAGGCCGGCGGTGTAGGTACGGGCGACTTCCGGGACGAGAGCGGCATTTCCCAGAATGATGGAGTAATTTTGCGCCGTGACGCCAGTATGCAAGCCGTCGTTGAAGGTCTGAATGCCCTGATTGATCGGAGAGAACAGGTCATTGAGCGTGGGGGCGCGGATGTCGACCGAATTGGTGGCGCGCAAACGCACATCGTTGTTGAGATGCCAATCCAGACCGATCTTCCAGGTCCGGGCGACTCCGGAAGTGGAATAGTCCGTGTATCGCCCGGCGATATTGGCGTCGAGATTTTTGACGAGAGGCAGATCCCTGAGCACGGGGATATTCGTCTCGCCTGCGAATTCCCAGACATTTTCGGTTACTTGGGGCAGGGCGGCGACGGTGTTGTTGGCCCATAATGGCGTGCTTGGATTGCACAAAACATTGGGGGGCGCGCCAGGCACGCTGGTGCGAAGGCCGGCGCAATTCACCGTGGCAGTGGGCGAGGCATTGGATTTGATCTCAAAGCCGAGCCAGCGGGCCTCTCCGCTTAGCGCAACTTTCACGGGACCGGCGGGTAGATTGAAGATATCGCCGGATGCGCTGCCGCCAACATCGTCCATGATATTCGTTAGCCAGAAGCCAGTGTCACCAGATATGTAATTGTTCATCTGCGTGGTGATCATGTTCATGCCCACCACGTTTGCGCCGAAAGGATTGATTGGGACGCATCCGGGATACAGGCTGGCGCTGGCGGTTGTCGAAACATAGCAAACGATCGAGCCGGGGGCGGCGCCGGGCACCCCGTCGATAGCGGCATACAAGCGTTGATAGTTTACGTTCGTGGGATCGTCTTCGTGCAGGCGGCCTTCTCCATGGGTGTAGAAGAGATCCCAGTTGAGGCGATCATGCCAGAGGGTGCCGTCCAGGCCGGTGGTAACCTGAAGATCTCGCTGCAGGCCGTTGGATTGATAACCCGAACGGGGGTAGCCCATATCGAAGTAGCCGGCGACGGAGAAGACCGAGGTGCTTCCGCTGAACAGAGATGTCAAACCGGCGGGCATGAATGGATTTGATTTGAGAAAGGTGTTGGGTACCGCGCCGGTCTGGAACGCATGGTTCTGGAAGCTGCCCTTGGTATAGGATTCGGCTGCCGACGCCTGAATGTAGAAGGTTGCCGTGTTGTCCAGTTTGTAACCGAAGCGGCCAAAGGCTTCATTCGTGCCCAGCGAAGAGGTGATCTGGGCGAGCGAGGAATAGCCGCCGTCACCGCCGATCGAGACGCCATTGGTGCCGGTGGGAGTTCCCAAATCATAGGGAGAGACGCCGCCAGAGGCGTTAAAGCGCATTCCGTTGACCGCGCAACCGGCACAGGCGATGAGGCCGCCATAGCGTGTGAGCCGCCCATCCGCTGTACTGACATAGGGATTGGCGGCCGTGCCGGCACCCGTGAGTATCCAGTCATATGGGCCTTCGGGGCGGTCATTGTTGCGCACCCCATCCTGGTAAAACCGCCGGATCGAACCTTCGATGTGTCCGCGTCCTCCAAAAATATCGGTACCCGCCGCGATGCCCATATTGTAACTCGCGGCATCGCCATAGGTCGAAATACCCGCGTTGGAATCCATTTTCAGACCATTGAAATGCTTGTCGAGAATGAAATTGACCACGCCGGTCATCGCATCGGAGCCGTAAACCGCAGATGCGCCGCCAGTGACGATCTCGACCCTTTCGACAAGCATCTGGGGCAAGGCATCGACATCGACAGTGCCATTGGCGTTGGAGGCGGCTACCCTGTGGCCATCCACCAGGATCAAGGTGCGCTGCGCTCCGAAATTGCGCAGATTAAGCACATTGCCGGCCGAATTGACGCTCGCATTGTTGGTGCTTCGGGGGGAGATCGAGCCGCCAAACACCGGCAACTTGTTCAACGCATCCGGAAGATTGCTCGGCGTGGTGGGCCGCAAAGTCTGCACCGGAAGAGACATCACCGGCGTCGGAGACTCGGTGCTGTGGAATATCAGGCGCGAGCCGGTGACGACAATGGACTCCACCGCTTGATCGGTTTGATTGTCATCGTCCGTGGCGCCAGGTGCTTCGACGCGCATGCGTGGCCTCACAATCAGTCCTCGAGGGCCGTCATCCACGACTTCAAGTTGCGTGTTTTGAAGCAAGAGGTCCACGGCCTGTTTTGCGGTAAAGACCCCGGATATGGCGGCCGCACGCTGACCGGCGACCACATCCGGAGCAAACAGAATGTCTTGCCCCGTTTTCTCGGCAATATTGCGTAGCGCGTCCGATAGCGACTGCTCCCCCTGGGAAAGCGAGACGCCCTGGGCAAAGGCAGTCCCTGCTGGCGAGAGGAGCAAAGCCGCGCCGATAGCGAGCATGGCGCGCAACACGCGCGGGCCCCCGCCCCAATCGCTCTTTTTCCTGTGATCCAGGCGGACCACTTTCCTCCGCTCCTGCTGCCGATTGTTATCGGTCTGTTACCGGCGCAGCCGCGCTCAAGACCAAGCGGTCGCCTTCTTTGCGAACATTTACCGGAAGGAACTTTGAAATCGAGCGGGCGAAACCGAGATTGTCTCCAACATGATAGACGCCGCTTACGCGAAGATGGCCTGTGGCATTATCCGCGATCTCGAGCTTCTCCGGGCAATATAAATTCATCTCTTGCACGGCTTCCACCAGCGGTTGGTTATCGAAGATCGCTCGCCTGGCCTGCCACGCAATGAGCGGCGTTATATCGGGGCGATCGAGGCGATAATGGTCCGCCGCCGCGACGAATCTATCGCCGCTATGGAGAAGTTGACCGTTTTGGGTGCCGGCAGAGGGATCAGCCGGTCCCTTGCGCAGAACTTTTGCGGTGCCGGCCAAAAGCACAATCTGAACGTCATTGCCCTCCCGGCGGGCGTCAAAGCTGCATTGCTGGCCAACAACGCGGCGCTGGTCTATGTCGACAACAAAGGGGCGCTGCTCATCCTCGCGGATGAAAAAATTGACCCGACCATATTCCAGCTTGGCGGCGCGTTCGTCTTGGTCGAATTGAACGGTCACGCGGGTCTGTGCATTCAGAAAGATGCGGCTGCCATCCTCCAACGCCACGTGTTTTTGTTCTCCGATACCGGTCTCATAAACCTTGGCAGACCCGCCTCGTACAAAAAAGAGCGAGCCGACCGCGATAACCGATATGCCCGCGCCCGCCATTATGAGCCCGCGGCGGGACATCATTCCCGATCTCGGCTTTGACTGCGTGTGAGGAAGCCCCCCCATGACCGTCCAGCTTTTATCGACCGCTTCAAAGGCGCGCGCATGGTCCGGACTTGCGGATAGCCATGCCCGAAAAAGATCTTCATCCTCGGCTTTGCGCTCGTCGGCGTGCAATCTTGCAAGCCAGGCGGAAGCCTCCATCAAAATATCATCGTTGGGCGGTGGCCGGTTGTGCATGTCACCAGCCTTCCATCCACTTGGTGATGAAGAAACTGCCTTTTGCAATGTGCTTTTCCACCGCGCTTTGACTTATATTCAAACGCGCGGCGATCTCCCGGTATTTCAGGTTCTCCAGTCGATGCATCAGCAGAATTTCCCGCGTACGAGGATGCAGCTGCGCCAGACCGTCCTCGGCTCTTTTTAGGCTTGCGCGGGCGGCCAGGATTTCATCCTGAAGAGGGTCATCATTGCCTTTTCCGATTTCGGGAGCGGCCCTGGCCAGGAACCGCTCGCGCCGATAGTTGTCGACATCGATGTTGATCGCGGTTCTAACCAGAAAGCCTCGCACATTTTCGATCTTCTGGTTATTGGGATAGGAGATAAAGCGGAGATAGGCGGACTGTAGCAAATCTTCCGCATCGTCTTTTCGGCGAATGCACTTGTTGATTTGCTGAAGCAAACCCTCCCAAAGCGCGCGATCCATGGAGATATGCGCCATTGCCCCTTCCCGGCACGTCGTCCCATGGAAGAATAATGACGTTTTGGTGCAAGTCGACAGGGGCGCGGTCACGCCGGCACCGTATCAGGCGCGATTATTGTTTCCGGTTGCCGATCCGCAACGGGTTGGTTGCGGACCGGCGAGATGCATACAAAATACGCTTGGCTCCTTTCAGCTTGATCATCGCGCCAATAACGAATGAAGCGGGAATTTACTCACTTTCCTTCCCGACTTTCGTCGGCGCGCGTGACGCTTTCGAGAGAGCAAGGATGGCTGGGTCGTCAGGGCTTCCATCGATTGTTGCGGTTGCGAAGGGGTGGATCGACGGCACCCTCTGTCGCGATCTTCAAGAAATCCGATGAGGAAAATCCAACCCTGTTCGTTATGGAGCCGGCGAACAAACATCGCCAAGCCAGTTCGCGATCCTGCTGCAATGCATCAGGAACTGCGTCCGCTTGAGAAATGACACGGGGGGATTTCGATGCAAAAAGAAACAAAACTGGCTTTGCTTTGCGCGGCCAGTGCCTTGGCCTTGACCGCAGCCGCCCATGCGCAATCGGTTGCCGCCAACGAAGGCGCGCCTGAGCAGGTCACAGTGACGGGCTCGCGTGTCATTTCCGACATCAGCCTGTCGCCGACACCGCTGACGGTGGTGACCGCCGATCAGCTTGCGGCCAACACCCCTACCGACATCCCCGACGCCTTGAACAAGCTGCCCGATTTCATCGGCGGCAGCACGCCGCGCAACCAGGGCAACGGCTCCGGCGATGGCAGCGCCAATACGCTGAATTTGCGAAACCTCGGCGCCTCCCGCACCCTTGTCTTGCTGGACGGTCAGCGCGTGGCGCCGACAAACCAGAATGGCACGGTGGATGTGGACGCGCTGCCCCAGATGCTGGTCAGCCGGGTCGACGTGGTGACGGGCGGCGCCTCGGCGGTTTACGGCTCGGACGCCGTGGCGGGCGTGGTCAACTTCATCCTCGACAAGAATTTCAACGGCTTCAAATACGACATGAATGCCGGCATTTCCAAATATGGCGATGCGGCGGAAGAGAAGATCGGCATTGCCTGGGGCGCCGACCTGTTCGGTGGCCGCGGTCATTATGAAATGTCCGCGCGTGTCTTCCAGCAGGACATGATTCCGATCGGCGCGCGACCTTACGGCTATCAAGGCAATTCCTGGGTTCAGGCCGGCAATGGCACGGCCGCCGCGCCTTTCGTCGACGTGCCCTATGGCCATCTTTTCAATCAATCCCTGACCGGCACGATCAATTGTGGCGCCACCTGTTCGCTGACCAATTACACGTTCAATAACGGCCAGCTTATTCCCCTGACCCACGGCATCCCCACCTCGCTGGCGGGTCTGGAGTCGGGTGGCGACGGCGGTTATGCGGACCCCACCGACACGACATACCAGGCCAGACAGCGCCAGGGCGAATTCTTCAACCGCTTCAGCTATGATGTCACGCCGGACATCAATGCCTATATTCAGGGCGGATGGTCCGAGGCGGCGGACTATTCCAAATGGACGCCCTTAACGGTCAGCTCGGCCGGCTCCCGGCCGAATACCTTCTTCACCACCAACGCCTATCTGTCCGCCCAGAATCAAGCCGCCTTGACGGCGGCGGCCACAGCCGCCGGCCATTTTATTCCGGCGCCGGTTCCATTCACCCAGACCGTGGGCAACATCACAAGCATCGCGCCGGCGGTCGCCCCCAATACGCCCTACTTCTCGGATGCTCATTATGTGAACTATGTCGACGGACAGCATGCCAGCCGCGGAGACGATGTCTATGCCACCAAGGGACTGGATCGGAATCTGAGCTTGACAGCGGGCCTGACCGGCAAGCTGTCCAGTTTCGACTGGGATCTGTTCTACAGCCACCAGGAAAGCCGGCTGACGGTCAATGATCCGCAAAACACCAACAACGCCAAATATATGGCGGCGCAGGACGCGGTGATCGCGCCAGCCGGCACGATGATCAATGGCGTCAATGTCGGTGGCACGGTCCAATGCTGGGATGAAACCCAGCCGCAATTCGCCGCCCTCTATGCCGGCTGTGTGCCGATCAATCTGTTCAATTCCAACGGCATTTCCCAGTCCGCTTTCAACTATATCAAGCAGGATACTTTCTGGGTCCTGACGCAGCAGCTGGACAATATTGGTGGCAGTATCTCCGGCAGCCTGTTCGGTCTGGGTCTGCCGGCCGGTGAGATCACCGGCGCGCTGTCGGCGGAAATGCGCTGGCGCACCTATGACATGAAGACCAACGCCTTGCCGACCGACTTTGTCAATTGCACGGGCTTGCGCATGTGCACGGTCAATGGCGGGGCGGCGCCCGCGCTGTGGACCCAGAATGTGAATGCGCCTGTCGATGTCAGCGACAATGTCTGGGAGACGGCGCTTGAGCTGAACGTGCCCATTCTCAAGAATGTCCCGCTGGCCGAGGATCTGAATACCGACATCGCCGGTCGTTATACCGACTATTCCATCTCCGGTGTGGCGGAAACCTGGAAGATCGGCATCAATGACAGGGTCAATGAGAACATTCGCCTGCGCGGCACCATGTCATTCGATATTCGCGCTCCCAACCTGAACGACCTGTTCGCGCCCGTGGGTATCTCCTCGACCGGGTTCTTCGATCTGCTGACCGGCGGCAACAACAGCACCCAGCTGGTGAGCAAAGGCACGTCGACTTTGACGCCGGAACAGGCTCATACCTATACCTTGGGGCTCGTGCTGACGCCGGACATCATCCCCGGCTTCACCACCTCGCTGGACTATTACCAGACCCATATGTCCAATGCGATCGCCAACATCAGTTACCAGACCACTTCGGTCCAACAGCTCTGCATCGCAAGCGCGCCGGCTTATAATTCACCTTATTGCTCGCTCGCCGTCCGGCCCATCGCCCCCGGTCAACCCGGCTTCACCTCGACCGCGAACTATCCCAGCCAGGTCCTTAGCGCCCCCCTGAACAGCGCCAAGGTTCAGATGGAAGGCTGGAACTTCGAGGCCGATTACAATTTCGACTGGGCTGATGTGTGGAGCGCCATACCGGGTTCGATCACCTTGCGGCACCTTGTGACCTATCAGCCCGTGCTGGAAACCCAGAATCTTCCCGGGACGGCCTATGTCTGGACCGCCCAGCCCAAGACCCGCATGACCAGCTTCATCAATTACCAGGTCGGCGATTGGGGCTTTAATATTCAGAACCAGTGGCTGGCCGGCGCCAAGAAGGCCACGGGGTTCGTCAACCAGAACTATGTCGTACCGCGCGTTAATAGCGTCAATGTGATGGATGTTTCGATTGACCGCAGGTTCGACCTGTGGGGCGGTTCCTCCTCGTTCTATTTCAACATCCAGAACATCGGCAATACCCGCGCGCCACTTGTTGGAGCGAACCCGTCGGTCCCCGGTCTGTTCTATCCTACCGGGTTGCCGTCGCAGCAGCCCGGACCCTACAGCGACGTGGGCCGCTATTTCACCATCGGTCTGAAGGGCAACTTCTAGGAATTGTTTGAGACAAGGTCGGCATGATCAGAAAATGCGAGGGGTTCATGCGAACGTCAATCATCTCGATTTGCCTGGCGATTGCGATCGCCGCTCTTCTTTGCTCGGCGAGCCATGCTGATCCGCTTGCTCCGGGAAAGCCCGCCGGCGTGCAGGCGGCCCAGATGGGAAATAAGGAGCTGCTGGTGTTTGGCGGGGTCGCTGTTCTGGCGGCCGCCATTCTTATTGCAAATGCCGGGAGTGGAGAACATGCAGCGGTAGCGACCCAGCCTATAACGGTTGTCACTCCCAGTACGACTTAGTTCAGGGTTTTCAAAAGATGGTACCGGCCAGTCTCGCGCGACATCGGCGAGCAGCAGGCCGAAGACCATGCGCCAAGGACCGATGGCCGGAAGACGGCTGCGACGGTAAGGGTACTGGTCATCGCCGCTCGGCGGAGGAAAGCTGTGGCTGCCGATTGTCCGGCTACTCCCGGCGGCAATCCAGGCGCATTGCGCGAATGCGGGTCATGAATCGAGGTTTTAGATGAAGCAGGTCATTATAAAGACCGATGGAAACGTTGATCGAGCGATCGACCGGCGGCGTTTCATGGGAACGACAGCGGTACTCGCCGCGATCCTAGGTCTGGATGCCGCCATTTGGGGACAAGCTGTCGGCGCAGAAACCGCCAGCGTGGCGTCCGTGGATTCGCGTTTGCCCGATGGCACCGAATTTGCCCGCTGGGAACAACCGCTGACTTTCTCCAAGACTTATTACGTGGACAATACGTCCGCCCAGGCCGACGACAATGGCCCCGGTGACAAGGCGCGCCCGTTCCGCACGATCAACAAGGCCGCGCAGGTGCTGCAGCCCGGAGAACGCGTCGTCATTGCCGCCGGAACCTATCGCGAATGTGTTCGCCCCGCGCGGGGCGGCACGGGCCCGGCGCAGATGATCAGCTATGAAGCCGCCCCGGGCGCCAAGGTTTATATCAAAGGCTCCGAAGTTTTGAAGGATGGCTGGCAGCAGGAGAGTGTCTCGGAAAATTTCCGCGCCGAGCCGGGAACTGGCATTACCGTTTGGCGCCATGAGCTGACCGACGCACTGTTTCCCGATGCCTATAATCCCTTTGCGCTGCCAAGCATCATGGGCTCATGGAGCTGGCTGGACCCTAAGACGACCGACATGGGGCCATATCTGCGCAGGCGCGGGTTGGTATTCGTCGACGGCAAGCCGTTGGAGCCGATGGAACAGCTGCGCGAACTGGCGATGCCGAAATTGCCACCCGTTCCCGACTTCACCGTGCCGCCGGTGCCTCAGCTTGGCATGCCGGCTCGCCGGCGGGGCGGCCCGATCATGCAGGAGATTGGCGGCTCGCCGGAGGCGCGCTTCTGGGTCGAATATTCGGGAACCGCAATCTATGTCCGCCTGGCCTCGGGAACGCCCGCCGATCATCTGATCGAGATTACGACACGCGAACACGCTTTCATTCCGGCGCAAAGCGGTACCGGATACATCCGGGTGAAAGGAATCACCTTTCAACACGCCGGCAACGCTTATCCCTTTCCGCAATACGGCATGATCTCGCTCGCGGGCGGCGATCATTGGATACTCGAAGACAATACCCTCGAATGGGCCAATGGTGTCGGCCTCGACATCGGCAGCGATGGAAACAGTGGGAATGCGCCACATGTGGGAGCATCGCAAATCGTCCGCCGCAACACCATTCGGTATTGCGGTGTGGAAGGCATTGGGGGCATGGGCACCACCAACACGCTGGTGGAAGACAATCTCATCGAATGGTGTGGTTGGGCGGACGCGGAACGCGGCTGGGAGGCTGCGGGCGCGAAATTCCACCGCGCAAAAAACATGCTGTTCCGCCGCAACATTATACGGCACATGCGCCATGCCAACGCAGCCTGGTGGGACGTCGGCAACACCAACTGCCGCATCACCAAGAACATATTCGCTGATGTCCTGACGGTTGGCGGCGCCGTGCACATGGAAATGAATCCCGCTCCGAACGCGAACAATGCGATAGATAACAACATCGTGTGGGACGTGCGCAATGCCGAGCCGGGTACGCCGGGCCAACGCGGGTGCGCGGGATCGGGCATTTTTGATAATGCGTCGGATAATCTCATCATTGCGCAGAACCTGATCGGTCGCTGCGACAATTCCGGCATTTTCGCCATTGTGCGGCCCGACCGGGCCAATAGCGGCCTCGCGATCGGCAATAACGTTGCCAACAATATCTTCGCCAAATGCGGCAAATCCGCCATCATTTTTCTCAATACGAACAATCGGGCGGACGGGAATGTCTATATAGACATGCCGAAGGAGTTTCAGGGTCTTTTCGAAGGACCCGCGACACCTTCCTACGATCCCGACGCCTGGCGCCACATCCGATATCGCGATCTTGCGGCCTGGCGCGGCGTGCATGGTTGGGACAAGAACTCCGTCATGATCGAAGCGCAGATCGACTTCGATCCCGATACATTGTTGTTGACCATCTCGACCGACAAGGCGTTGCCGCGCGTGAATGCGGTCGATGACATTCGGAACGACTTGCTGGGCAGGGCGACAGGAAACTCCAGGGTTGCGGGTCCGATTGCGGACCTGAACGCCAAGCATTCTTGGCGCGTGGACCCTCGGGTCTCTGTTTAGGAGAGCCTCGCGAAACCGGCCATGGCCGAGACCTGTTCGTGGTGACCGGAATCGCGCAGGAATGGCAGGACCGTGGCACGGCGCCATGGGGCGGTCAGCGGCGGCACTATGCTTGGACTGCCTCTTGGTTTGGCATTGGCACAAGGATGGCGGCTGGAATGATCATGCAAATTTCAAGGCCCCCTCCTATCAAATTCCGGGCCGAAATGGTCCCTTGATGCGCAAGTATGGCTCGCTCCGCGATAGCCAGCCCCAGGCCGAACCCATTCCCGTCTCCGCCGGCGCCCTGTACGAATGGTTTAAAGAGGTTCTCCAGCTGCCCGGCCGCAATGCCAGGACCTTCATCTCGCACCAGGATCGTGACGGTCTCCTTCCCTTGGCGCAGGTCTATGTGAACCGTCTTTCCTTTTGAGGAGAAACGCAGCGCATTGCGAACGATGTTGTCGATCGCGCGGGCAATCAACTTTCCGCTTCCCGTCACAATCGCTTCCGAAGGCTCCTGTATTTCGGAATTGAATGCGACCGCTATTCCCTTTGCAGCACCCTCGAAATTGGCGTCTTCGGCGATTTGCCGTGTGACGTCGGCAATATCGACATACTCCTCATCCGCATCGACACCGCTTTCAAGCTTCGCGAGCGTCAATATTTCTTCGACCATTTCATCGAGCTTCTCGGCCTCCCGGCTGATTCTCTGAAGCGAACTATCCTTTTTGTCGGGATATTTCTGGGCCAAGCCGATGGCGAGCTGCAATCGGGTGAGGGGCGATCTAAGTTCATGCGATACGCTGGCCAGGAGGCGATCGCGGTGGGTCACCAGTTCCTGAAGTCGGGATGCCATCGCATCGAAGTCGTGTGCCAGGTCGGCAATCTCGTCCCGTCTTCTGCCGACGGATTTCCCCAGCCGTGCCTCAAAATCGCCTTCGGCCAGGCGCTTGAACCCTGCGCGCAGCCGACCCACCGGTGAAGTCAAATAAGCGGCAAGGATGGCGCTGAATGCCAGGCCGCCGATAATCGAAACGACAACCACCTGCCATGGCGGCGTAAAAAAGGAATGATCGTGACGGCGGTCTGGCGGCGGGTGAATGATGATCTTGTAACTTGCATTATCTGCGGCCCGTATGGAGCCCGGGCTGTCGGCGGCAACGGGCGCGATCTCGATCTGTTTCTGCCAGTAGACAGGCCACTTGTTGATATCCTGGCGAAGCCGCTTGCCGCCTTCACGCTCCAGCAACGCCGTAACCGCGGTGGATACGAACGGGCCGGTATCGACCACATTTTCCGGCGGACGGAGGACAACGAACATCAGCCAGACGACCTGAGCAATGAGCAGAGACGTGACCCAAAAGCCGATCAGGATCTTCCAGAATACGCGCTTGCTCATTTAATCAACTTTCAAACGATAGCCGACGCCGCGGATTGTTTCGATCTCGATATCGCCACCCGTGCTCGAATGAAGCTTTCGCCGCAGATTCACGATGTGCACGTCGACGCTGCGGTCATAATGCGCACGCTTTCGGCCAAGCGCGGATTTGGACAATTCGTCCTTGGTGGCGACAGAATCTTCCGCCCGCAACAGCGCCATCAAAAGGTTGAATTCCTTTGTGGTCAGTTCGAATGGCTGCCCGTTCCACGACACTTCCCGCTTCGATTCATTCAAGGTGAGCTGGCCGAGAGACAGCACGGCCTTGCCATTGCTTGGCAGGCGCCTGCGCAGCAGGGCTCTCAGCCTGGCAATAAGCTCGCGCGGAAAATAAGGTTTGGCGACATAGTCATCCGCGCCCAATTCAAGACCGACAACGCGATCGAGCTCGCTTCCTTTCGCCGTAAGCATCAGCACGGGAACGTCGCTCGCCAGCCGGATCTGCCGCAGCACCTCCGTGCCGGATATGCCGGGCAACATGACGTCAAGAACGACGAGATCGAACGTTCCAGATGTAGCCAACTGGATGCCGCGCCGCCCGTCGGTGACGCATGTGGTGACGAAGCCATCCCCGGCGAGATACTCGGTGAGCATTTCGCCGAGCTCATTGTCGTCGTCGATCAACAGCACGTTCGTCATCGAACACTCGTATCGCACGGAGTTGCAATTGAGAATGCAATACGCCCATTCTTATCGATATTCTAACATTCATCTAGCGATGAACTAACCCCCGCGGACGCCGGGACGGGCTATGGTCTTACGGTCCCAGTCGCGGTGCAGACATGGCTTCAGTTCGTCTAACGCATGTTCTTCAGGAAACCATCGCGGGCCTGATCTGGCTCTATCTCGACTTGCCGGCGGACGCTTCGCGCCAGGAAGTGGAGGAATATGCCGATGAGCTTATCGCCTGCATTCGCGAGGGTGAGGGATTTGACGTGATCGAGCGGACGATCCGCCATCTTCACGTTCAGAGGTTCTGCGTTTCCAGCAATGCCCGCTCTTTGCGGATTCTGGTAGAGCGCAGCATCGCGCTCGTTCGCCTGGAACCGGTGTCCCTTCCATCGCTCGAAGCGGCATGATTTCCGTGAAAGTCCGGAGACTCCCGCCGAACCTCTCTTAAGCCGGTTGCAGAGCGCAACATGGCATCGCCGGCCGCGGTTGCCGCCGCCTGATGATGGCGATCACATGATCTTGCGTGGAAAATAGACTTCGGCGGCCGTGCCCTGGCCCTGGACGCTGGAGAGCATGATCTCGCCGCCGCTCTGGCGCACAAAGCCCGCGCATTTCGCCAGGCCCCAGCCTTGATGACCATTGCGGGTGGAAAACAGCGGGTCCAGCGCCCGCCGCTTCACTTCCGGACTCATGCCGCCGCCGGAATCCCGCACGCTGAGGCGGATATAGTTGCCCGCCGGCAGCCGGCCGATCTGGCCGTCCTGCAGCGTCAGCTGATTGGTGGTGATGATGATCCACCCCCGGTGGTTCATCGCCACGGCCGCGTTCCTGATCAGCTCTTCCAGGACGTGCTGGAACTTTTCCTCATCCGCAGCGACGATGCAGCTCGCGGGCAGCAATACCAGTTCGACATCGATGCTGCGCAGAAGCGAACGCTTGAGCTCAGCGATCACATTCGCCACGCTCTGGTTCACGTCGAAGTGCGTGCGATTGAGTTTCTGGCGTCCCGCGAAGGCCTGTAGTTTCTGGGACAGTTCGATGCCGCGATTGGCGGTGCGGATGACGTCGCTGACCAGGCTTGCCTTCTGGCTATCCTCATCGAGGCTGGCTTCCAGCAGGGAGAGGTTCCCCGCCACCGCCGTGAAGATGTTGTTCAGCTCATGCGCGACGCTGCCGGCGAGCTGGACCAGCGCCTCGTCTTTCTCGGTATCCGACATGCAAAACTTGTTGTTCAAAGACAAGGCGCATACGCCAGATGACCGGACAATGCTCTATCGCATCCGGCTAGGAACGCTATACGAAAGTATGCGTATCAGCCGATGCCCGCGCGCACGGCCTTCACCGCGGCTTCGGAACGGCTTTTCACCGCCATCTTGCGGAAGACGTTGCGCAGATGAAGCTTTATGGTGACTTCGGCCAGGCCCAGATCGCGGGCGATCTCTTTGTTGGACTGTCCCATGGCCACGCCATGCAGCACCTGCTTTTCCCGCGGGCTCATTTTGGCGAGCCAGGCAGGCATTTTGTGGGAAGCCGGCTGTTCCACCAGGACCTCGATCGGAATACTTGTACCGCCTGCCAGCAACAACTGGAGCGCGCGGGCGAAATATTCGGAGGATGAGGTCTTGGGGATATAGCCGCGCACGCCCGCCCGCGCCGCCGCCAGGATATCGGCATTGCCAACCATCCCCGAAATGACAGCCAGTGGCGTGGAAGGGAAATCCTTCACCAGTTCCGCCAGCGCGCCACCCGACATGCCGGGCATATAATAGTCCACCAAGATCAGGTCGAAGGCGGGGCCTTCATCGGCAGCGGCGCGCAATTCGTGCAGCGAAGCGACTTCCCGGACCTGCGCTTCGCGATAAAGCCGGCGCACCTGCAGGGCGGCGGCTTCACGGTAAAGCGGATGATCATCTGCGATCAGGACGCGCATGCCTTCACCCAGTCTCCCGAGCAGCATACAAAAGACATGTTACCAGAAATTTCTGCAAAAATCTCCATTATACGCCGTTCATGGGAGGTCGCCGCCCGGTTGTGGGCTGACGGCTTTTGCAATCCGTTGAATTTCAACGGGTTTACGAAGCATCACGTCGGCGCCCAGGGCACGCGCTTCGGCTTCGGTTATGCCCGCGCCTTCCCCCGTGCACAGAACGATGCGCAGATGGGGCGCCACCTGCCTGGCCTTGCGGATCAGTTCCGCCCCCGACATCTGCGGCATCCGCAGATCGGTGAGCAGTGTGTCGAACGCGGAAGGATCTTCCTCAAGCGCCTCCAGTGCGGTCTGCGGATGCTGAACCGCGACCGTGGCATAGCCAAGGCGCTCAAGCCCGATGGATAACATATCCGCGACATCGGTATCGTCATCGACGATCAGCACACGGCCAAGCGCGCCGCAGTTGGGAAGCGCGGAGACAGAAGCCATATCCGCCTCCGCGATGGGCAGATAGACCTGAAAGGCCGTCCCTTTTCCGACAGCGGATTGCACGTGGCAAAAACCGCCATGGGAGTGGATCACGCCATGGACCACGGCCAGCCCAAGACCGGTGCCGCGCCGGCGATCCTTGGTCGAGAAGAACGGCTCGAAGATCCTGTCCATGACATCGGGCACAATGCCGCCGCCACTGTCGCGCACGATCACGCGCGCATAGCGCTGCCCTGGCACCGGTTCGCCCACCAGCCGCTCAAAAGGCGTGTTGGAAAAATTCCGGAAGCTTTCGACGTCTTCCTCGGGCGCATTTGCGGCTTCGACCTCCACGACCCCGCCGCCGCCATCCAGCGCATCGCGGCCATTGGTAATTAGATTGCTAATCATTTGACCGATCTGAACTTGGTCGCCACATACCAGAAGCGCGGCTGTTGGCGGTTCGACCTCCAGCACGGCGCCGGGATACATGCTGGGCGCGAGAAGCTCGCGGCTGGCCTCTATGACCCGGCCAAGATCGACCGGACGGTGAGGGGGCGTACGGGTCTCGGCGAAGGCCATGATCTGGTCGACCATTTCCTCGCCGCGCTTTGCCGCGGTCAGGATGCGCTGCGCAAAGCCGCGGTTCTGTGAATCCGTCGCCGCGTCCTGGGCGATAAAGCCGGCAAATCCGGTGATGGCGCCCAGGATGTTGTTGAAATCATGCGCCACTCCGCTGGCCAGCTGGCCGATCGCTTCCGTCTTGGCGGCCTGCTGCAGCCTGTTTTCCAGCCGCACCCTTTCGGCTTCCGCGATATTGCGTTCGGTGACATCGATCAGGCGTGCAATCAGGCCGCCGGCGGGAAGCCTGGTGCGGTGAATCTCCAGATCGCGGTCCTCGAAGCGGATTTCGTGCTGGTCCTGGTTCGCAGTGAGGGGAGCTTCGGCGCGAGGAATTGTCGAGCTGCCATCCAGGCCGTGCGCCAGAAGATTTGCGGCGCGGTTGGAATACTGTACCCTTCCCGCGGCATCTTCGGTGTAAATGCCTTCATCGATCAGCTCCAGCGCCGCCAGCGTCTCGGCATTCCTGCGGGTGGAAAACAGCAGTGCCACAAGCCCGGCAACCGAGCGGGCGAACGCTATCTCCTCATGGCTCCAGTGATGTTTTTCCCCCTTGCCGAGCCAGATTGTGGCGCTTTGGGGGGCGCCATGGAAGATTTCGGCCGCCAGCGTGGCGCGCACCCCGTGCTGGCGTATTGCCTTGCGCGTGGCGGGTTCCACTTCGGCCAGTTCCACATCGTCCGTCGCGACCACGAATTCCTTGAGCAGGCGTGGCTTGTGGAACCGGTCTTCCTTGAGAACCGTGCCGGGCTGGCGCGTGATCCCGCGGGGCGGCTTGTCCCAGGATTCCAATACCGTGACGCTGTTGCCATCGGGATTGCGCATCTGGATCAGCCCGGCCTCGCATCTCAGGGCCTCGGCGCTGGTCTGGCAGACAAAGCGCAGCTGCTGTGAGAAACTGACGTCCTGAAGCAGGCAGTGGCGCACCATTCTGGCGAGAGCCGCTTCGTATCGCCGAAGGTCGTCTTTCCGGTTCTGGATCTGGTTCGCAAGGTCTATCCGGCTCCGCACGATCAGCGCCACCACCCAGATGGTGATGATGGTAAAGGCGCGGTTGGCCCACATGCCGGCAACCGTTATGCCTTCGTCCAGCGACAGCGCACCCGCCAGGAGCGTGAAGACGGTAGTCATGGCCGCGCTCGCGAGCAGGGTGCGTTTGCCGTAGCGGCTGGTCAGCGCGACGACGGCGGAATAGCCGGCGCTGTCGAGAACGCCGCGCGGCAAATTGATATCAATAAAGAAAAGCGCCAGGCACGACAGAATTATCCCAGCCGCCAGCGTCGCATTGCCCAGCCGTTGTGCCGTCAAATAGGCCCGCAGCCCCAGCCGCGCGGTCCCAGATGCCACCGGTTGCACCCCCGCCATTCTTGCCAAGGTTATCATACCGCACCGCGGATGACAGGTTCCGGCTTGAGTTCCAGGCCATCGTTGTTGCGCACGATCAGGCCCGTGATGACCAGATCGATCTGGCTGAACAGCAGATATCGCACCGCAGCATCGCCATCGTCGCGGCTGGTGATTTGCTGTCCTTCCCGCGGCGCCGCCAGGGCCTGGCGCGATGCGGTCCTGATTGGCGAGCGCGATGGGTCGGGTGCGCGGCATGACTAGCCGTTGAGAACGGACAGCAGGGGCGCATCGTCCTGGGCGGCCTGTATATGCTCGATGCCCTGGCGCATGTCGGACATGATGAAGGCCGCCCTGCGTCCCACGCCGCCGGAACTGCTGGGAAACTGGTCGCTCCAGGCCCGCATCTTGACGCTGAGGGCGCAAAGCGCGCCGCCGATCGAGGTGTGGTAGTGCAGGATCAGGGCTTCGATCTTCTTGAATTTGTCGGCGGTCAGGTCGCGCCACATGTCGTTTGTGCTGCGCTCGAAGCTTTCGATCTTGCCGGTGATGCTGGAAAGCTGGCCGTTGATGGTGGCTTCGATCATGCCCACCACCTGCATCAGGGACTGGTCCTGTGAAAGCTGGCGGTTGGCCCGCACCATCGCCACGCCGTCCATGAAAGTCTGGACTTGAGGCAGGATCTGATCGAGGCACTGCCGGTAATAGGACAGCGACATGAAGATGTCGCCATAGTCTTCGAGAAACTTGGGAATGGCCTCGATCGGGATGCCCAGCCGGTTCGCCATGGTGGACAGCCTGTCGCGCACGGCTTCGGCATTGTCGGCCCGGAACAGGCTCAGAATGTCGCGAAAGTCCGCGCCTTCGGTGTCATGGCCGAATATCTCCGACACCAGTGGGCGGGTGAAACGCGCCATATAGCTGCTGAGAGATGCGACCTTGGAGGCCGACAGGGTCAGGGCCGAACTATCCGCGATTGCGATTGCGTTCTGCCGCAACAGGATGCGCAGGCTGTAGACGTCGAAGCTGGGCAGGGTGCCAACCGTCTTGAGCAGGCGGACATCGGGATGCGGCGGCACCTGTTCCAGCGCCAGGAATTTCGCGACGCCGCGCACATCCAGCTGGCCGCGGCCGCAGCCCGCGCCGCTGAAGAATTCGATCACCGATTCGAGCCGGGAATTCTTGACCATGCGCGCGCGCCGGAAGATCTGGGTCTCAACCGGCAGGATCGAAATCGGCAGGGTGTGAAGCGAGTCGCGATCCTGGTCGCAAAGTTCCTCGCTCTCGATCACTGGCGCGATCTGTGCGGCGGGCGTCATGGCTCAGCCCAGGGTCTCGAAAAGCGCATCGATGTCGCTCTGGCTGCTGGCGCTTTTCCTCAGCTGTGGACCGTTGAGCAGAGCCGCGTCGCCCTGGGGCGCCGCGTCCGGCGCCTTCTCGGCCGGTCCGAACGCCTCCGTCAGCGATGCCAGCTTGGTTTCCAGCGACTGCAGCGTGCGCACCACCTTGGTGATGCGCTGGCCGGTGATGTCTTGAAAGGCGCTTGCCTCATAGATCTTGGTGACCGCATCCGTCAGGGCGCCAGCGGCGGCGGGTTCCAGCGTCGCGGCGACGCCTTCAATCGCCTCGGCCGCGTCCATGATATTGTTGGCGGCGCGCGCCGTCTCGGTGACGATCTCTTCCAGCTCATCGGCGGTATTGCCGAAAAGCTGCTGGTTTCCATCGCCCTGGCGCAGCGCGCCGATCTCGCTGCGCGTCAGCCGGATGTGATCGGAGAGATATTGCAGCACGCTGACCAGCGTGTCCTTCTGCGGCGATTTGAGCACCCGAAGCTGCTCGATCACGCGGTCCAGGAAGCCGTGCGCGTCCAGCAGGCGGGAGGTGGGGGCGGGGCTGGGATTCATGGCCGCCTCACGCCATCACGCCACAGACGCTGGCGATCTTGGCGCGCAGCGTGTCGGCGTTGAAGGGTTTGACGATATAGTTGGAAACCCCGGCCTGCTTCGCCGCGATGACATTTTCCGTCTTGCTTTCGGCGGTGACCATGATGAAGGGGATGTGCCGCAGGCGGGCATCGGCGCGGACCTTGCGCAGCAGGTCCAGGCCCGTCATTGGCACCATGTTCCAGTCGGAGATGATGAGATCCGGCGGGGTCATCTGCATCAGGTGCAGGGCGGTTTCCCCGTCCGTGGCTTCCTCGACATTGCCGATCTCAAGCTGGCGCAGCAGGTTGCGCAGGATGCGCAGCATGGTGGTGTAGTCATCGACGATGACCACGCGCATGTTCTTGTTGAGGTTCATCTCGTTCTCCTATGAAGCAGCGGAAAGAGGCAGGCCTTGCAGGCCCGGCGCGGAAGGCTTGGATGTCCTGGCATGGCCATAGACCCCTTTAAGACCCGGCAGCGCGGCCAGCGCATCGCAAAGACCGAACACGCTTTCAGCGCCGCCCAGCAGGAGCGCGCCGTCCGAGGCCATCCGGCGGGTGATGCCGCCCAGGATGCGCGTCTTGGTCGGCTGGTCGAAATAGATCAGAACATTGCGGCACAGGACGATGTCGAACTGGCCCAGCGCCGAGAAATCCTCCAGCAGGTTGAGCGGGCGGAAGCTGATGGTCTGGCGGATCTCGCGCTTGATGCGCCAGTTGGGCTCTTCCTGATCGAAATGCCGGACCAGCATCTGGATCGGCAGACCGCGCTGCACCTCGAAGGTCGAATAGACACCCTCGCGGGCCCGGTCGAGCACGGTGGGCGACAGGTCGGTGGCGATGATCTCGACTTTCCAGCCGGCCAGAATAGGGAAATTGTCCCGCATCATCATGGCCAGCGAATAGGGTTCCTGGCCGGTGGAGCAGGCCGCGCTCCAGATGCGCAGGGTCCGCGTCGCGGCGCGCCGCTCGATCAGGCCGGGGATCACCGCTTGGCGCAGGGTGTCGAAAGGATGATTGTCGCGGAAGAAGGAGGTCTCGTTGGTGGTCATGGCGTCCACCACCTTGCTCTTGACCGCGCTGGCGCCGGGCTGGCGCAGGTGATCGGCCAGCGCCGGCAGTCCGGCGAGATTGTGCTCGCGCAGGATCGCGGCCAGTCTTGTTTCCAGCAGATAGGTCTTGTCCTGCCCGATGATCAGGCCCGAGCGTTCCTTGAGGAAGGCCGCGATGACGGCGAAATCGGCGCTGGTCATGCGGCGGCTCTTTCAAACAAAGCGGCGAGATGGCCCGCGATCCGGGGAAGCGGCAGGATGGCCGAGCAGAGTCCGGCCTGCGCCACCGCGCCTGGCATGCCCCACACCACGCTGGTGGCTTCGTCCTGCGCGATCACCGGCGCGCCAGCCGCGGCGATGGCCCTGGCGCCGCCACAACCGTCGCTGCCCATGCCGGTCAGCATGACGGCGCAGCTTTCGGCGCCGAACAGCTGGGCCACGCTATGGAACAGCGGATCGACCGACGGGCGGCAGAAATTCTGCGGCGGGGTCTGGGACAGCCGCGCGGCATAGCCCGCGCCGGCGCGCGCCACTTCGAAATGATAGTCGCCTGGCGCCAGATAGATGCGCGCCGGCTTGATTTCCATTCCGTCCGTTGCCTCGGTACAGGGCCGGTGGCTGGCCCGTTCGATATGCTGGGCCAGGACGGTGGTGAAAGTCGCCGGCATGTGCTGGGCAATCACGATCGGACAGCCCACGGTGGGCGGCAACGCGCCGAGCAGGGTGAGCAGGGCCTGCGGGCCGCCCGTGGAGCTGCCGATGGCAATGATGCGGGGCTGGCGCGCCATCCCGCCGCGCACCGCGATGTGGGGCTTCGCGGGCGGGCAGGATGGTGCATCCGGTGATGGCCGGGGCCTTTTTGTCTGGCCCAATGCGATCACCTTGCGGATCAGGTCGCGATGGAATTCCTCACTGGCGTTCAGCCGGTCGGTGGTGGGCTTGGCGATATAATCGGCGGCGCCCAGCGCCATGGCGCGCAGGCTGATGGCGGCGTTGCGCTGGGTCAAGGTGGACGCCATGATGACGCGCGCGGCGGGATTGGCCTGTTGCAGCCTGGGCAGCGCGGTCAGCCCGTCCATCACCGGCATTTCGATATCCAGGATGATGACATCCAGCGACCGCCGCGCGGCCTGGGCCACCGCCATCTCGCCATTGCTGCAGGAGGCGACGACCTCGATCCTGGGATCGCCCTTGAGCGTGCGGGTGATCAGGCCGCGCACGATGGCGGAATCATCCACCACCATCACGCTGATCGGCGATGCGGGCGCGGTTTCGCTCATGCGCGTTCGACCAGGCCGACTTGCGCCAGCTTGTCCAGCAGCACATCGCGGTCATAAGGTTTCATGATATATTCGTCCGCCCCGGCTTCCAGCGCCTCGCGGATCTTGGTCATCCCGTTCTCGGTGGTGCACATCACCACGATCGGGCGGGGGCTGAGATCCATGGCGCGCAGCGCGCGCAGACAGCTGATGCCGTCCATCTCCGGCATGTTCCAGTCCAGCAGAACGAAATCCGGCACCGTGGTGCGGCAGAATTCCACCGCCGCCAGGCCGTGTTCGGCCTCGGCCGTGCGAAGGCCCAGGCTGGCCAGGATATCGATGGCGACGCGGCGGATGACGCGGGAATCGTCCACCACCAGACAGAGGGGATGGCGGATCATGAAGCCCTCCTGAGCTCGAACTGGGCCTGGGCCCGCGTCGCGGCCATGCGCACGGCGCGGGAAAGATTCTCGGGCAGGTGCGCCTGGTCGGACTTGGCGACATATTCGTCAAAGCCCGCCCGGTGGCCGGCCGCGACATCGCTTTCCTCGGCATGGGACGACAGCGCGATCAGCGGCACCTGATGCCAGCGCGGGTCGTTGCGGATGGCGCTGGCGAGCGTCAGCCCGTCCATATTGGGCATTTCGATGTCGCTGATGATCACGTCGAACTGATGGCCATGCTCGCGCAGCTTGAGCGCTTCCATGCCGTCGGTCGCGGTGGTGACTTTCCAGTTGGCCGAGGCCAGCAGGGGCGCCACCAGATTGCGGAAGAAGGGGCTGTCGTCCACCAGCAGGGCGTGACGCTGCGGACTGTGCAGAGAGGCCGTCTCGAACCAGTCCGTGAAGGCCTGGGTCAGGAAGTGGCTGACATCCACCACATCCACCGCCTTGCCCGCGATCACGGCGCTGCCCAGAAGGCCGGGGCGGCCGGAAGACAGTTCGATGGCCATGCGGTCGCGCACGATGTCGACGACTTCGTCCACCACCAGGCCCATGCTGCGGCCATTGTCGCTGAATACCAGCGTTTCCTGCTTGCCGCTCTCCTTCCAGCGATGCGCGGGGCTGAACGGCACCAGCGGCACAAGGTTCTGGCGGTACTGCACGACATGGCGGCCGCCGACATTCTCGATGCTGGCGGCATCCAGGCTTTCGATGCGCGACACCAGTTCCAGCGGAATGGCGTTCAGCTCGCCATCGGCGCTGCGGAACAGGAGGAAGGAAGCCTGATCGCCAGCATGGCTGTCATTTGCCGCCTTGGCCGCGGCCGCGTCCTGGTCGGTGGCCTCGATCTGGCCGGCCGCGCCCGACAGGCCGTTGGGGTCCAGGATCATGATAACGCTGCCATCGCCCAGGATGGTGTTGCCAACATAGAAACGGGTGCCGCGCAGGATCGGCGCCACCGGCTTGACCACGATCTCCTCGGTGTCGAAGACCCGGTCGACAATGATGCCGAATGTGTGGGCGCCCACCTGGGCCACCACCACAAAGCGGTCATGATTCTGATCGTCGTCCTTCAGCCCCAGCACGCCGCGCAGTGACACCAGCGGCAGCAGCCGGTCGCGCAGGCGCAGCACGGGCGAGGTGTTGATGGTCTCGATGCGGGCTTCCGAACGGTCGGAAACGCTCACCAGCTCCACCACATTCAGCTGGGGAATGGCGAAGCGCTGGCGCGAGGCCTCCACGATCAGGGCGGAGACGATGGCGAGGGTCAACGGGATCTTGATCAGGAAGGTGGTGCCGCGGCCCGCCACCGACGACAGCTCGATGGCGCCGCCGATGCGCTCGATATTGGTGCGCACCACATCCATGCCTACGCCGCGGCCCGAAACGCTGGTCACCTTCTCGGCGGTGGAAAAGCCGGGGCGGAAGATGAATTGCAGGATCTGCTGCTCGCTCATGCCGGCGATGGCGGCCTCGGTGGCCAGGCCATTGGCGATGGCCTTCTGGCGGATGCGCTCCAGATCCAGGCCACGGCCGTCATCGGCGATGCGGATGAAGATATGGCCGCTTTCGTGATAGGCGTTCAGCGCGATGGTGCCGGTTTCCGGTTTGCCCGCCGCAAGGCGGCGCGCGCCATCCTCGATGCCATGATCGGCGGAATTGCGCACCATATGGGTGAGCGGGTCCTTGATCATCTCCAGCACCTGGCGGTCGAGTTCGGTCTCGGCGCCCAGCATGGTGAGTTCGATCTTCTTGCCGGTGGCCACGGCCAGATCGCGCACGATGCGCGGCAGCTTGTTCCAGGCATTGCCGATGGGTTGCATGCGCATGCGCGTCACCCCGTCCTGCAGGTCGGACGTGATGTGGCTGAGCCGCTGCAGCGGCACCTTGAATTCATTGTCCTTCTGGCCCTGAACACGCTGGGTCTGCAGCAGCTGGTTGCGGGTGAGCACCAACTCGCTGATCAGGGTCATGAGATTTTCGATGACATCGACATTGACGCGGATGGAGGAGGATGCCGTGGCGGGCTCCTTGGCCTCGCTTTCCGGGCGCGGGGCGTTCGCGCTGGCCGCTGTCTCGGATACGGGCGCGGGCGCCGGAAGCGGCGTGGCCGGCTCGGCTGGGAACGCCGGCAGCGGCTGCGCCATGCCCTGCTGGCTGAGGGCCTCGGCGACCTCGGCCAGCAATTCCGCGGCCACCGGGAAGCCGCTGTCATTGAAGTCGGGCGGCGGGATCTCCGCCACGGCCGCCTCGGTGCGCGAGACCGCCGCGCCGCCGGCGAGCGCATTGATTTCGCCGATCAGGGCCTCGTCGCTGCCCGCGGGTTCGGCGCCGGTGGCTTCCATTTCCGCCAGCAGGCCGCGGATCTGGTCGATGGCCTTGAGGATCAGGGTGACGGCGCGCGGCGTCACATCCAGCTCGCCATCCCGGAATTTGCCCAGGATGTTCTCGCCGGCATGGGCGACGGCGCCCAGCCGGGGCAGGCCCAGGAAACCGCATGTGCCCTTGATCGTGTGCATCAGGCGGAAAATGTTGCTCAGGATGGTGGCGTCGGAGGTCTCGCGCTCGAAGCGGACAAGCTCGACATCCAGCACGGCGAGGCTTTCGGCCGTTTCGGCCAGAAATTCCTGCAGCAGGTCGTCCATGGCGGTGCTCCCAGAATCAGGCTTCGGTTTCGATCGCCAGCAGGCGATCCACATGCAATGCGACCAGAAGGCCGCGATCGGTGCGATAGACGGCGTCGGCGATGTTGCGCCACACCGCATCCAGCGTGGCGGGGTTTCCTTCGCGCACGCTCCGCGACAGGGTGACCACATCGCCCACCGAATCCACATAGAGCGTGTAGGATTCACCGCGGCTTTCCACCGTAACGCACATCCCCTGGCCGTCGGCTTGCGCCATGGGCAAGGACAGATGCTTGCGCATGTCGATCACGGTGACGATGCGGCCGCGCAGGTTGATCAGGCCGCGCACTTCGGGAGGCCCGCCCGGCACGGGCGCGATGTCGTCGGGGATCAGAATGTCCTGGACCCGGGTCACGGGGACGCCGAACAGCTGGCCGGCGACAGTGAAGGTCACAAAGGCATCCGCATCGGTTTCGCCGCGGCTGGCGGGGGAAGCAAGGGTCTCGGTGTTCATGACTGTCTGCCTTGATGAAAGTTGGGAAGGAACAGGCCAGGAGCCATCTCGCCTGGCGGGTGTGGGGGAAAGCTCGCGTGGATGCCTCGCCAGCCTGTTCCTTCCCGGTGCCTCGCCCGGATGAAGTCGCCGTCAGGCGGCCTTCACCTGGGTGAGGAAGGTCTGGACCAGGTCGCGCATCTGACCCGACTGCTGCGAAAGCATGCGCGCCGATGACAGAACCTGGTTGGCGACGGCGCCGGTCGAGTTGGCCGCTTCGGTGACGCCACCGATGTTGGACGACACTTCCTGGGTGCCTTTCGCCGCTTCTTCCACATTGCGGGCGATTTCCTGGGTGGCGGCGCCCTGTTCCTCGACGGCGGCGGCGATGGTGGTGGCGATCTGGTCGATCTCACCGATCGTCTTGCCGATCGAGGCGATGGCGTTCACCGCATTCTGGGTCGCGCCCTGCACGCTGGTGATCTGGGTCCCGATCTCCTCGGTCGCCTTGGAGGTCTGGGTGGCCAGGTTCTTCACCTCGGCGGCGACAACCGCGAAGCCCTTGCCGGCTTCACCGGCGCGCGCCGCCTCGATGGTGGCGTTCAGCGCGAGCAGGTTGGTCTGGTCCGCGATGTCGTTGATCAGCGCCACGATCTCGCCGATCTTCTGCGAGGCGCTGAGCAGTCCCTGAACCATCTCGTTCGCCTTGGCCGCCTCGGTCACCGCATTGGTGGCGATCTGGCTGGAGTGGCTGACCTGGCGGCCGATCTCGGCGATGGAAGACGACAGTTCTTCCGCGGCCGAGGCGACAGTCTGCACATTGGCGGCGCCCTGTTCGGACGCGGCCGCGACGGCGCCGGCCTGCTTGGTGGCCTCTTCCGCGGAGGCGCTCATCGCCTGGGCGGAGGCTTCCATCTGGGTGGCCTGGCCGGCGACGCCCTGCACCACGGCCTGGACGCTCTGGTCGAATTCGCGGGTCAGCTTGTCGACCAGGGCGCTACGGGCGGCCGCCACGCGCTGGGCCTCTTCCTGTTCCGCCTTCAGGCGATCGGCCTCGATCATGCTGGTCTTGAAGACCAGCACGGCATTGGCCATCTGGCCGACTTCATCCTTGCGCTCGGCGCCTTCGATCTGGGTGTTCAGATCGTGCTGCGCCAGCCGGCCCATTGCGCCGGTCATGGTGCGGATCGGCGTGGAAACGCCCGAAACGATCAGCCAGCCCATGGCAATGCATAGCGCGGCCGCAAGGCCGAGCGCTCCCATGATCAGCGTGCGGGCGCTGGAATAGGCTTGGGCGCCCTCCTGGGCCGCCTTCTGACCTGACTGCATCTGATAAGTTTCGTCGGCCTGCAGGTCCGCCCAGAACTTGTTGAAGAGATCGCGCATCGGGCCGGTATAGAAGGCGCTGGCCTCCGCGGTTTTGCCGGCGTCGACCAGCTCCATCAGCTTGCCGTTCATGGCGTAGAAATCCGTCAGCTCCGAGTGGAACCGGTCCGCGACACCGCGCTCATAGCCCGGATCGATATGCGGGGAATAGCTCTGCCATCCCTTGTCTGCTTCCGACAAGGCGGTTGCCATGCCTTGGAGCATATTGTTCTTGACGGTGGCATTGGTCGCCAGCAGGACAGCTGCCTGCAGCTGGCGATAACGGACGGCATTCTGTCCAAGCTGCGAAAGGCTGGTGGCCGAGGTTAGATAATTGTCTGAAATTTCGACCGCACCGTCATTGACGACAGACAGCCGGGTGATCGCAAAGACCCCCAGCATGGTTGTGACGGCAAGGACCGCGCCGAAGGCCATCATGACCTTGCTGCGGATCGACAAATTTTGAAACCAGCTCATATTCTCCTCCGATGCGGGCTTGGCAGCGAGGAGCAATAGGGGCCGCAAGTGATCGCGATTTTGCGGGTTCGCGTCGGATTATGTCGGTTTGTGTCGCGCGGTGACGGCAGCCGGATCTTTAGGTTTTTTGTAACAAATTATGGTTACTCCATACCCCGTTAACCAAGCCGGTCCGGGAGTGGTATGACCAAGCATGTGACGATTGTGGAAGACGATCCGGATGTGCGCGCGCTCCTGGCGCGCAGCATGGGCGCCGATGGCTACCGGGTCACGGTGCTCGACAACGGCGCCGGCGTCGAAGGCGTCATTTCATCCGACCAGGTCGATCTCGTCATTCTCGACATTGGGCTGCCCGGCGTTGACGGATTGACCATCACCCAGCAGATCCGCAAGCATTCCGACGTGGCCATCATCATCGTCAGCGGCCGCGGCGATCTCGCCGACCGCGTGGTCGGGCTGGAAATCGGGGCGGACGATTATGTCACCAAGCCGTTTGAACCGCGCGAGATCCAGGCGCGGGTCCGCAGCGTGCTGCGCCGGGGCCGCCGGGACGCATGCGCCGCGCCGGTTGGCGAGCCTCATCAGCGTTACGGCTTTGGCAACTGGATATTGGATGCCACCGCCCGGTCGCTGCATGACGCCGCTGGCCAGCCCATTGGCCTGACCAGCGGCGAGTTCAAGCTGCTGGAAGCGATGGTGACGCGCGCCAATCGAGTGTTGAGCCGCGATCAGCTGATGGACGTCTGCCATGGCAACAATTCGCCGGCCTTTGACCGCAGCATCGATGTCTGTGTCGGCCGTCTGCGCAAGAAGCTTCAGGACGATCCGCGCAATCCCGGCATCATCCGCACCGTCCGCAATGGCGGCTATATATTTGCCGCCCGCGTGACCCGGCACTGACCGTTGTGGCGATTGCCGGAAGGCGTCTTTTTTGATTTTCGTCTTTCTCAGACCACCCGCGCCAGCTGGCGGCCGGCTCCGATCCAGGCCTCGACCCCGCCCAGAAGCGGCCGGATCTTGCGAAAGCCCGCACGCTTGAGGTGGCGCGCGGCGATGGCGGCGGTGGCCTCATTGGGACAGGCGCAATAGACCACGATCTCGGTATCCGGCGGCACCTGTTGCAGCAGCGGATGAATATCCTCGGGGTGCGCCGCCAGCGCACCGGGAATGATGCCGTCGCGGCCGCGCGTCTCCGCCGAGCGGACATCCAGGATGACCGGCGGATGGCCGGACTCCATCAGCCCGATCAGCTCCTCTACCGTGATGCGGTCCATCCGCAATTGCCGGATGAAGGTGACCCGCTCCCACCAGCGAAACAGGATGTAGATGGCGAAGGCCGCAAGGATCGCCACGATGCTGATGACGCCAAAGGTGGCCATGGTGTGCAGTACATCGGCCACGGCGCGGTGGAACAGGGCACCCAGAAACGCCGCCAGGCCATAATAGAAAAAACTACCCGCCAGATTGAGCGCCACGAAGAGCCACAGGGGCAGGCGCAGGATGGCGGCCATGGCGATGGCGATATTGCTGAAAGCCGGCACATAGCGGGCAAAGAGCAGCGACCAGGGCCCGACCCGGGTGAACAGGTTTTCGGTCTGGCGCACGCAGGAATCCGGCGCCAGCGAAATGCGGCACATGACGGCCAGCACGCGGCGGCCGAAATGCCGGCAGGCCCAATACCAGATCAGATCGGCCAGCAACGCCCCGGCTAGGGCGGCGCCGATAACAGCGCCAGCCGAAAAGTGACCGTTGCGGGCAACCGCGCCGGCAACGACCAGCGCGGGCAGGGAGGGAACCGGCAGGCCGATCTCGTCCAGCAGGACGACCGCAAAGATCAGCAGCACGCCGTAAATTTCGATCAGATGCGTGATGTCCTGCATGTCACCCTCTTGCGGGCCATGCTAGCAGGCCGCCGGCCTTTTCGACACGCCATGGCCCCGGCCGCGCCGAACCCGGCCGTTAGCCATAGGTACTAATCCTGATTGCGGGAACGGCCGGGACGCCCCAATCTGATCGCCGGGGCTGGGGGCGTCAGTATCTCCATATACTGCCCATGCTTCGAAGGCCCGGTCCGATTACCCTCGCGCCGGGCCTTTTATTTTCCCACCCCTTCATTGCGCGCCCACCGGCTTTTGGCCCGCTGGCGTCTCCAATAGGTTGGAGCGCCGCGGCGCGTCGGCGGCACTGGCGCAATGACGCACCGTGCAGGTGGCGTCCGACTGCACCTCGGGCGCCTGAAAGAATTTCGCCGGTCTGGTGATGATGATCGCCAACATGATGAGGACGGCGCAAAGCACCAGGCCCGCGACGGCTGGACGGTAACGGCGGGGGCGATGTTCGGACATAGGGCATTAACGCCGGAACCCGCGCCCTGTTGCGCGACCGGACATGCCGATGCCCCACGTCAGACGGTGGCCGATTTTGCACCGCACACCAAAGCGCGTTTGCCCGCCTCCATGCAGGGCGTTACACAGGGCGGCGCTCCGCCACCGATTATGGCCCGCGAAATGCCCACCGGTGTCAGCGGGCCGGACACTATGGGATACCGCTCCTGGAACGGCCCGCCGCGCAAGGACCAGCATCTGCTGCCATGATACCATTTTCCATTCTCGACCTCACGCCCATCCGCCAGGGTGGCGATGCGGCCCAGACCTTCCGCGAAACCGTGGATCTGGCCCAGGCCGCCGAGGCGCTGGGCTACAAGCGCTATTGGCTGGTGGAACATCACAACACCCAAAGCGTGGCGGGCGCGGCGACCGCGGTGCTGATGGCCCATGTCGCCGCCCACACCAGGACAATCCGCGTGGGCGCGGGCGGGATCATGCTGCCCAATCATGCCCCGCTGATGGTGGCCGAACAATTCGGCACCTTGGCCGCGCTTCATCCCGGACGCATCGATCTGGGGCTTGGGCGCGGTGTGCCTTGCGATCCCGCCACGCTCCAGGCTTTGCGCCGCACGCCAAATGATGCGGCCGAATTTCCCCGCGATGTGCGGGAGCTGTTGTTTTTCCTTGGACCGGCGGCGGCCGGCCAGCGCGTACGTGCCGTTCCGGGCGAGGGCGCGGATGTGCCGGTGTGGCTGCTGGGTTCAAGCCTGGGCGGCGCCCAGCTGGCGGCCGCGCTGGGGCTGCCGTTCGCATACGCCGCGCATTTCGCGCCCGATCAGCTGGACGTGGCACTTGCCACCTATCGGGCGCGGTTCACGCCTTCGGCCCGGCTCGACAGGCCGCAGGTGATGCTGTCGCTGGCGGTTGTCGCCGCCGCTACGGACGAAGAAGCGCGGCTGCTGTTCTCCAGCGCGCAACAGGCGACCGATGGCCCGCTGCCGCCGCCGGTTCCAGATTATGAAAAGACGCTCGATCCCCAGCGCCTGGCGGTGATCCGACATGCCTTCCGCCATTCAGTAGTGGGCGGACCGGAAAGCGTTGCCAAGGGTGTGGCCGATTTCATTGCCCGCTATCGGCCAGACGAAGTGATCGTCACGACACAGATCTTCGACCACGCGGCGCGGCGGCGTTCTTTCGAAATCCTCAGTGCGGCATCGGGCCAGGCCGCGCCGGCGTAGGCGAGGCGCCCTGCGTGGACAGATTCATCGGCGGCGTCGATGAGGGCGTGATGGCGCTGCTGCCGATATCCATGTCGGCGAAGGTGGGCGGCTTGGCATAAGGATCGTAGGCGACGGTGCCGATTGTTTGCGGCTGGGTCGCGATCATGCCGCCGGAATCGGTGGCGTAAGGCTGGCCATTGGGATTGCCGTCCGGGCCCATACAACCCGCCAGGGCCGTGGCCGCCAGCAGGGCGGCGCCGATCTGAAATCTCATGCTTCTATCCCGTTCACAAATGGCGTGCGCCTGAGCATCGCATGGCGGCTTGGGTCCGGCTAGTGTCTCGGTTTGCGAAATTCGCGTAACCCCGATACCTGCCAGAAACCCTGGGAAATTGATCGCCCCTCTTGTCTGTGCTGGCATTGACGGCCGGGTTGGCGGCCGCCGCTGGCAGCATCTATTGGGTGTCGATGCGCCGGCGTGGGGCAGGTGCTTCGCCACCGGGCAGCCTGAAGGCGATGAATTCGGAACTGAAGCCGCGCCCGCCGATCGCCAGCACGATGTATTGCCTGCCCTTGAGCATATAGGTCATGGGCGAGCCGGACTGTTCCGCCGGCATGAACACCGCGCCTTTTTCCTCACCGGTCGCCTTGTCATAGGCGCGCAGGCGCGCGCCCTTGCGCCCCGTCTCGTCGGTATAGCTCTGGGGATCGCCGCAGATCACCAGCGACTTGGTGGTCAGCGGCGCGATCTTGCCCATCATGCCGGTGCGCGGAATCTTGAGGCCCTTCAGCGCCGGGTTGTTGCGGATGGCATCCGGCGTCTCGCCATGGGCGATCTGCCAGGTCTGGGTGCCGGTCTTGAGATCGGTGGCGGTGATGCGCCCGTAGGGCGGCTTGATGATCGGCAGGCCATCGACGGTCAGATCGCCCACCCGTATGCCGTTTTGCGGTGGCAGATTGGCATGGACATAATCGAACTGGCCCATCCTGTGGTCCGGATTGGGAATGATGCCGCCAATGTTCAGCGGATTGGTCTGGGAATAGGTATAGACGGTGCAGGTCTCCGGATCGTAGGAGCCGCCCGGCCAGTTGATGCCCCCGATATAGCCCGGCAGGTTGATGACGCCGAAGGGGCCCTCCTTCTTTTCCATGATTGGCGCGGTGAACAGCGGGCCGAGCTTGTAATGGCTGGCCAGGGCCAGCGCCTTCTGATGCAGCTCCGGCGTGAAGTCGATCAGATCGTCGGGCGTGACGCCCTGACGGTCCACCGCCGGCGGCTTGGTGGGGAAAGGCTGGGTCGGCGAATACCATTCGCCCGGCACATCGCCCGCGGGCACTTTCTTTTCACGGATCGGCCAGATCGGCTCGCCGGTCTCGCGGTTCAGCACATAGAGAAAGCTCTGCTTGGTGGGTTGGCACAGCGCCTTGACGATCTTGCCGTTGTGCGGGATGTCGCACAGGATCGCGGCGGCGCAGACGTCATAGTCCCACAACCCATGATGGATCAGCTGGTAGTGCCATTTGCGCTTGCCGGTAAGGATATCGACCGCCACGATGCTTTCGCTGAACAGGTCAGGGCCGGCACGATAGATCCCCATCTGGTCGCCGGTGGGCAGTTCGATGCCCAGATAGGCCAGACCCAGTTCCTCATCGGCGGAAATCTGCGCCCAGTCGCCGGCGTTGCCGGCGGCTTCCGCATCGCCCGGATGCAGCCAGGTATCGTAACCGAACTCGCCCTTTTTCGGGATGTTGTGGAAGATCCAGAGCCGCTTGCCGGTCCTGACATCGAAGCCGCGCACATAGCCTTTGGCATTGTCCTTCACCTGCGGCGTATTGCCGGCGGTGTGGGCGGCGCCGATGATCACCACGCCCTTGGCGATGGTGGGGGCGGAGTGCAGCCCGATATCGGCGGTGTCGAGATCCAGATCCTGATCGTCGTTGAGCTTCAGATCGACCATGCCGCCGGTGCCGAAATTGGGATCGGCAATGCCGGTTTTGGCGTCCAGCGAAATCAGCTGATAGCCGATGGTCACATACAGAATGCGTTCCTGATCGCCGTCGCGCCAGTAACCCACGCCGCGGCCCGACAGTTGCCGCGGGGAATTGCGCGCCCGCGCGCCTTCGTCCGGGCTCTTGTGCAGCCACAGCACTTCGCCCGTCGCGGCATCCAGACAGACCACATCGCGGCGCGAGCCCGCCGTCGCGAACAGACGGCCGCCGATCAGCAGCGGCGTGCATTGCAGGATGAATTCCGGATGAAAACCCAGATTGTCGGTCTTGAACTGCCAGGCCACCTCAAGCTGGTTGAAGTTGGTGGCGTTGATCTGGTCCAGCGCCTGGTAGCGCCAGTAGGCGAGATTGCCGCCATAGGTCGGCCAATCGGTGTCACCCGGGTTGGACTGAGGCGGCGCGGGCACAGGCTCGGCGCGCAAGGGCGTCGCCGCAAAGGCAAGACCGGCAGCCGTGGTGGAAAGCATCAGACGACGATTGAGCGCGCGCATAACCTTATCCTGGAGTGTTTCCCGCTCCGGGTAGGCGTATCGTCGCTTGAGGGAGCGCGATGACACTAGCGCAAGGCTCCCGGCCTCGCGCTGCGGCGAGTCGTCCGTTTACAGAATGCTTACAAACATGTCCCGGAATTTACGGGCTGACCCCGGGCGGCAGGACCGGCGGCGGGGTGGCGATGGGCGCCAGCCCGTTCGCGGACAGGGGTTGGCGCGGCGGCTGATTGCTGCGCTGGGACAGATTCAGGATGTTGGCCAGACCCTGCACGGGATTGACCACCGGGAAGGGCACTTGATTGCTGCCGGCAGGGCAGGTTTGCCCGACGCCGCAAGCGGGCTGCACCTGCGCGGTGGCGGGACCCGCGGCGGCAAGCAAGGCGGCCAAAGAAAAAAACTGAAGAGCGAGCGTCCGTCTCATGATGGATAAACGTTCAATCCGGGTCAGCGTTCACTGAAGTGGAACTGGGCGCCGGCGCGGATACCGGTGGGCCAGCGCGATGTCACCGTCTTCAGCCTTGTATAGAAGTGTACGCCTTCCGGGCCATAGACGCCATGGGCGCCGAAAATCGAGGATTTCCAGCCGCCGAAGGAATGATAACCCACCGGAACCGGGATGGGGACATTGATGCCGACCATGCCGACCTGGATTCGGTTCACGAAATCGCGCGCCGCATCGCCGTCGTGGGTGAAAAGCGCGGTGCCGTTGGCGAAGGGATTGGCATTGATGAGATTGATTGCATCCGCGTAATTGTCGCCGCGCACCACCGACAGAACGGGTCCGAAGATCTCGTCGCGATAGACGCCCATCTCCGGGCGAACATGATCGAGCAGGGTGCCGCCCAGCCAGAAGCCGTTCTCATAGCCCTGCAGTTTCAGGCCGCGGCCATCCACTACCAGCTCTGCGCCTTCGGCCTGGCCGGCATCGATATAGGAGGCGACCTTGTCGCGATGCGCCGCTGTCACCAGCGGACCCATCTCGGCGCTCGCATCGGTCGCGGGACCGATCTTCAACGCCTGCACCCGGGGTTTGAGGCGCGCGATCAGGGCTTCAGCGGTTTTCGCGCCCACCGGCACCGCGACCGACACCGCCATGCAGCGCTCCCCCGCCGAGCCATAGCCGGCGCCCATCAGAGCGTCGGCCGCCTGGTCAAGATCGGCGTCGGGCATCACCACCAGATGATTCTTGGCGCCGCCCAGCGCTTGCACGCGCTTTCCCGCGGCACAGCCGCGCCCATAGACATACCGGGCGATCGGCGTCGAACCCACAAAGCTGACGGCTGCGATGCCAGGATGATCGAGAATGGCGTCCACCGCCTCCTTGCCGCCATGCACGATATTGAGCACGCCGTCGGGCAGGCCCGCTTCGCGCCACAGATCGTGCAGCAGATTGGGCGCGGTGGGATCGCGCTCCGACGGTTTCAGGATGAAGGCGTTGCCCGTGGCCAGTGCCATCGGGATCATCCACAACGGGACCATCACCGGAAAATTGAACGGGGTGATGCCGGCCACCACGCCCAGCGGCTGGCGCATGTCATAGGAGTCCATCTCCGATGACACGCCCGCGCTGTAACAGCCCTTGAGCAGATGGGGAATGCCGCAGGCGAACTCCACCACTTCCTGGCCGCGCGCCACTTCGCCCAGCGCATCGGTCAAGGTCTTGCCATGTTCGGCGCTGATGGCGCGGGCCAGTTCCTCCTTGCGCGCCCCCAGCAGGCGCCGCATCTCATACATGACCCTGGCCCGGCGCGTGGGCGTGGTCGCGGCCCAGCCGGGCAGGGCGCTTTGTGCCGCCGCCACCGCCGCGTTGATCTCGGCCGCACCACCCGAAGCGACTTCGGCGCTCTGTTCGCCGGTTGCCGGATTGAACACGGGCAGGTGACGGGTTCCGGCGACGGTTCGGCCGGAGATGATGTGGCTGATGGTTCTCATGGCTCCATCCCTAGCACGAGCCAGGCGTTTCGCGGTCTTGAGGCCAAAAGGCCGATTTGGCGCGGACGCGCAGCAAAAGAATCAGGACAGCGGCCTCTAACATTTCCATGCGCGTATCAAAACAGACACTTTCAGTTCATGAACTTGTCTTCATCCGTGACTAACACGGGCTCCGGCGGTGAAGCGCTGCGACTGCGAAGCAGGATCGCGGGGAAACACTGAGTATCGAGCTTAACCAAAATCCGCGGCTGTTGCGGATGTGCGTCCGCGCGCGCGGACGCTTGTGCGGGGATCTGACGATGAAAAAGCGGCTGACGAAAATCCTGATGGCGGGCGTGAGCCCCATTTTTGTGCTGATGACAGCGGAGCAGGCTTTTGCGCAATCGACGGGCACGACCGACGTCGAACAGATTGTGGTGAGCGGCGAACGCTCCAGCGGCAACGGGTTGATGAATGCCGCCCCCATCTCCAAGGAACGTTCGGTCATCACCAGCGACTTCCTCAACACCGCGCTGCCGGCCGGCCAGACCGTGTTCCAGGCCCTGAATTACATGCCCGGCGTCAATTTCACCAACAATGATCCCTACGGTACCTCGGGCGGCGACATCCGTATCCATGGCCAGGATGGCAACCACATCTCACTGACGCTGGACGGCATGCCGCTGAACGACACCGGCAATTATGCCGTCTATACCAACCAGATGATCGATCCGGAAGTGATCGACCGCGTCAGCGTCAATCAGGGCTCGACCGACGTGGACAGCCCCACCGCGGCGGCCACCGGCGGTGTCATCGCCATCAAGTCGGATGATCCGCATGACACATTCGGCGGCGAGCTGGTGGTTTCGCATGGCACCGACAACGACCAGCGCTATTTCGCGCGCATCGATTCGGGCGCTTTCGGCCCGTGGGGCACCACGGGCTATGTGACCTATTCCTACCAGTCCAACGACAAATTCAAGGGACCGGGCTACGAGCGCAAGGTCGAGGCCAATTTCAAGCTCCGCCAGGATCTGGGTGACCTGGGCTGGATGGCGTTTGCCGGCCACTGGAATTCCAACCGCAACTATTCCTATTACGCCTTCGACTATGCGCCCAACACCGTCGGCTTCACCAGCACGCTGGCCAACCAGACCGACCTGATCAAGAATCCCAATGGCAGCGGCTATGTGCAGAACCCGCTGCCGGGCGCGATCCCGACCAGCCTGGGCGGCACCAATACCAATTTCGATAGCGTCGGCTGGAACCGCGACTTTGCCCAGAACTGCCCACGCAGCACGCCCACCACCGGGGTCGCCGACAACACCCAGACCACCTGTTCCTTCTGGTACCGGCCGCGCATCAATCCGTCCGACACCGGCAATCTGCGCTTTCAGTCGCTCTTCAACCTGACCAACCAGCTGACCCTGACTGCCGACGCCAACTTCCAGTATGTCGAGGCCACCGGTGGTGCCACCTTCTTCACCTTCAAGGAAAACAGCGGCCAGCTGATCGGTGCGTCCACCATCGCCGGCGGCGGCACCACCACCACGCCATTCGGCTGCATCGCCGGCCGCGGCTGCGATCTCAACGGCGACGGCGATGTGCTGGATACGGTGGGCCTCTATCAGCCAAGCCTGACCCAGACCCACCGCTATGGCAGTAACGTGTCGCTGATCTACAAATTCGACGAAGACAATACCGTCGACGTCGCCTACACGCTGGACTGGGGCGATCACCGTCAGACCGGCCTGACCAGCTTCGTCGATCCCAACACCGGCCCCTACAAGCCGTTCGGCGGCGAGCAGGACCCGTCGCATCTGGTGCTGGGCGCCGATGGCGCACCGCTGCGTTATCGCGACCGCCGTTCCTACGCCATCATGAATCAGGTCGGCTTCGACTATGAAGGCAAATATTTCGACGAATCGCTGCGCGCCTCGCTGGGCTTCCGCCTGCCATTCCTGGAGCGCGACCTGAACAACTACTGCTACATTCAGGCAGGCTCGTCGACGGCCTATTGCACCACCCAACCGGTCGCCACCAACAACAGCGACGGCACCGTCAGCTTCGCCGGCAGCACCACCCATTACGCGCCGCCCGGCAGCACCGAGCGCGACTATAACCGCCTGTTGCCGCATCTGGGCCTGACCTACATGCCCTTCGGCGACCAGCACCAGTTCTTCGCCTCCTATACCCAGGAAATCGCGGCGCCGCGCACCGACAATCTGTATCAGAGCGTCTGCAGCCAGACCGGACCGAACAACACCTGCCTGGCCTATACCAACTTCACCAACACGCGGCCGGAGACCTCGACCACCTATCAGGGTGGTTATCGCTTCCTGGAGAGCGACCTGCAGCTGGCGGCCATCCTGTGGAACAGCCAGATCAAGAACCGCATCGTCAGTTCCTTTGATCAGGTGACCAACACCTATTTCGACCACAATGTGCCGGGCATCAATTTCTGGGGCGTAGACCTGGAAGGCAATTACTTCTGGCAGGACTTCAGCTTCTACGCCAATGCCAGCTATACCCGCGCCCGCATCACCTCCAACATTCCCGTGGGCGGCGGCGCGGCCGCGACTTACGACAAGCAGCTGTCGGAGACGCCCAAATTCGAAAGCGTGGGCCGCATCACTTACAAAGTGATCGAGGATCTCAGCCTGGGCGCCAGCATCAAATATGTCAGCAAGCGCTACCAGAGCGAAGACAACAACGCCTTCGTGCCGGACTATTACACCGTCAGCGCCGACATCAATTACAGCCTGGAAGCCTTCGGTTTCCCCGGTTCGTCCTTGCGCTTCAATGCCGACAATCTGTTCAACAAGCATTATTTCGGCAGCGTGGGCACGCAGACCTGCTGGGTTCCCAATGGCACTTTCAGCGGCTGCACCAGCTATCCCACCGCCTATGAAGGCGCGCCGCAGACCTTCCAGGTCAGCCTGGTAGCGCGCTATTAAGAGACGGATCGCGGAACGGGCGGCGCATGAGACGGTATTTCGGATTTCTTGTCGCCGCCCGTCTGTTCTTTTTTCTGATTCCGGCGCCGGCCTTCGCCTGGGGTTTTGCCGGCCATCAGATGATCAGCGAGGCCGCGGCGCGCCAATTCCCCGCCGAGCTGCCTCCATTCCTGCGCACCGAACTTGCCGTGCGCCAGATCGCAAGGCTGGCGCAGGAGCCCGATATCTCCCGCGGGTCCGGCCAGCCGCATGACGCCGATCTCGATCCCGGCCATTTCCTGGACCTGTCGGATGACGGCACCATTCTGGGCGGGCCGAAACTATCGGCCCTGCCGCCGACGCGGGAAGACTATGATACGGCTCTGCGCGCGGTCGGCGGCGACGAGTACAAGGCGGGTTTCCTGCCCTACAACATCATGGATGGCTATGAGCAGCTGGTGCACGATTTCGCGCTGCTGCGCGCCTATCGCGGCGCGCTCGCCCATGCGCGCGATTTCCATCTCACGCAAGCCGATCGCCAGGGCTATGCGGAGCTGGTGTCGCTGCGTGAGCTGATCACGCTGCGCGATCTGGGCTACTGGGCCCATTTCGTCGAGGACGCCAGCCAGCCCATGCATGTCAGCATCCATTACAATGGCTGGGGCAACGGCCCCAATCCGCAAGGCTTTGTCACCACCGCCGGCCTGCACGCCAAGTTCGAGTCCACTTTTGTTGCCGCTAATATCCGGCAAGCCGATATCGCGGCGCGGATGACGCCGCCCCGCGCCTGCGATGACCCGCTCCAGATCTGCACCCGGAATTATCTGGCCGCCACCGGTGCGCTGGTGGCGAAAGTCTATCAGCTGGAAAAACAGGGCGCCTTCGATATACCCACGCCCGAATCCAGGGCCTTTACCGCCGAGCGCATGGCGGCTGCGGCCAGTATGCTGCGCGATCGGGTGGTCGATGCCTGGCGCGCCTCGGCCCAGGTCGCGCTGGGCAGCAGCCAGGTCAAGACGCCGGTCGCCGATTACGAGGCGGGAAAGGCTCTCTTTCCGCTGCAGTCGCAGAACTAGGCTTGTCCGACGGCCTGGGCGGCTGGAACTTCAGACGTTGCGGGCCAGCTGACGCGCGGTAGCGGTCGCCTTTGTCGCGGCCCGCCAAGCTTGCGAGCAGCCCGGAATCTGGACAGTCTGCCCACAGATTGGGCAAATCCGGCGATGCCGGATTGCATAAAAATGGGGCAGGAATCGTGATCAATCCCGCTGACACAGCCTGGATGCTGACAGCCACCGCACTGGTGCTGCTGATGACCTTGCCGGCGCTGGCCTTGTTTTATGGCGGGCTGGTTCAGGCCAAGAACATCCTGTCGGTGCTGGTGCAATGCGCCGCCGTGGCCGCGATCTGTTCGGTGCTGTGGTTTCTGGTCGCCTATTCCCTGGCCTATAGCGGCGCCGGCGACTGGCTGGGTGATGGTGGGGCTTTCCTGTTAAGCGGCATTTCGCGGGGCGCGGCCCATCCGGGCACCCATATTCCGGAAAGCGTTTTTGTCATGTACCAGATGACTTTCGCGGTCATCACCCCGGCGCTGATCATCGGCGCCTATGTCGAGCGCATCCGCTTCGCCGCCGTGCTGTTCATATCCGCGCTGTGGCTTCTCATCGTCTATGCGCCGGTGACCCATTGGGTCTGGGGTGGCGGCTGGCTGGCCAAGCGCGGGGTGATGGATTTCGCCGGCGGCATTGTGGTGCATGTCACCGCCGGCGTCTCGGCCCTGGTGATCGCCTGGATGATCCAGCCGCGGCATGAATTCCCGCACGGCATCCGCCCGCCGCATGCGCCCTGGATGGTGATGGTGGGCGCCTCGCTTCTCTGGGTGGGCTGGTTCGGTTTCAATGCCGGCAGCGCCCTGTCAGCCGGCGGCGATGCCGGCATGGCGATGCTGGCCACCCATCTGTCGGCGGCCAGCGCCACGCTGGCGTGGATGGCGATCGAATGGATCAAATTCGGCAAGCCCAGCCTGGTGGGCGCGGTCACCGGCACCATCGCGGGCCTCGCCACCATCACGCCGGCGGCCGGCGTCACCGGGCCCCTGGGCGCGGTGCTGCTGGGCGCGGCCGCAAGCTGCGTCTGTTATCTGGCGGTGTGGCTGGTCAAGCGCGTGATGGGCGTGGACGACGCGCTGGACGTGCTGGGCGTGCATGGCGTGGGTGGTGCGCTGGGGACCTTGCTGCTGCCTTTCGTGGCCCTGATCGGGTCGGGCGGCGGCGTCCTCAATCATGCACCGATCGAGCAGTTTGGCGTGCAGGCGCTGGGCGTGGTGAGCGTGGCGGCATTCTCGGCGGTCGCTACCTTCGTCATCACCAAGCTGGCCGACATGCTGGTGGGCCTGCGCGTGGACCGCGAGCACGAAACCCTGGGCCTGGACTTCGCCACCCATGGCGAGACCGGCTATCACATGAACCGCTAGGAGCTACGCCATGAAACTGGTCATCGCCATCATCCAGCCGCATCGCCTGGACGCGGTACGTCTGGCGCTCACCGAAATCGGCATCAACGGCATGACGGTGACCGAAGTGCGCGGCTACGGCCGCCAGAAGGGTCATACCGAGATCTATCGTGGCGCCGAATACACCATTTCCTTCCTGCCCAAGCTCAAGCTGGAAGTGGCGCTGCCGGATGAGCGCGTCGATGACGCCATCTCCGCCATCACCCGCGCGGCGCGCACGGGCCGCATCGGCGACGGCAAGATCTTCACGCTGGATCTTCATTCGGCGCTGCGGGTGCGCACCGGCGAGACGGGCGAGCACGCACTTTAGGAAAGAAGAGCCGGCGGCCGTGACACCGCCAGCTCCCCCGCCATTTCAATGATGGCCGTGTTCCTGCACATGCGCCTTGCTGGCCTCGGCGGCATGGTGATGGGCGTGATGGCTGTGGCCCGACGCGGTATGGGCATGGTGCGCCGCGGTCTCGGCATCTTCCTCTTCATAATGCTTGGCGGCTTCGCGGTGATGATGCGCGGCCTTTTCATGATGGTCGGCGGCGTCTTGATGATGCTTGCTGGCGGGATGCTTGTGCGACATGCGGGAACTCCCTGTTTCTGCCCGCGCCCGGATGACGCGGCGCAACACCAGCCTGGGCAGGATTGGCGACGGCCTCGTGTCGGATGACGCCGCTTTCGCAAATTTCATGCGTTGCGCGGCGTCATGAAACCGTCGCGCAGGCCGTGTCTTTGAGGCGCCGCACCCTCCCGCACATGAAACTTTACAGTAGGATCGGGCCGGGCGAACGCTTCGTGAGCCACGAGGCGACAACGAAAACGGGGGTGCCGACATGTTCCTGAGACCTTTCAGTCCGCGTTTCATCACCCTGACCAGCTTTGTGCTGGCCGCGGTCGCCCTGGCGCTGGCTCTGATCAGATTTCCCCAGGCGGAATGGCTGCTGATCCCGCTGGGCGTCTGTCTTGGCTTTGTCGTGATCGGCCTGTTCGACCTGGTGCAGACCAGGCATGCGGTCCTGCGCAACTATCCCATCGCCGCGCATCTGCGCTTCCTGCTGGAAGCGATCCGTCCGGAGATGCGTCAGTATTTCTTTGAAGACGAGAAATTCGGCACGCCCTTTTCCCGCGACAAGCGCTCCATTGTCTATCAGCGCGCCAAGCGCCAGCTCGACAAGCGACCCTTCGGCACCAACTATGATGTCTATTCCGAAGGCTATGAATGGCTGAACCATTCCATGGCGCCAGCTATGGTTTCACCCGACCATTTCCGCGTCGATGTGGGCAGCCACGGCAGAATCTACTCCGCCTCGCTGCTGAACATCTCGGCGATGAGTTTCGGCGCGCTCAGCGCCAATGCCATCCGCGCGCTCAACAGGGGCGCGAAGATGGGCGGCTTCGCCCATGACACGGGCGAGGGCGGCTTCAGCCCCTATCACCAGGAAGGCGGCGATGTCATCTGGGAACTGGGCTCCGGCTATTTCGGCGCGCGCAATCCCGATGGCACCTTCAGTCCCGAACGCTTTGCCCAGATCGCCGCCAATGAGCAGATCAAGATGATCGAGATCAAGCTCAGCCAGGGCGCCAAGCCCGGTCATGGTGGCGTGCTGCCGGCGGCCAAGGTCAGTGCGGAGATCGCCCTGACCCGCAACGTGCCGATGGGGCAGGACTGCATCTCGCCGTCGCGCCATTCGGCTTTTTCCACCCCCAAGGAGCTGATGCATTTCATCGCCACCTTGCGCGAGCTTTCCGGCAACAAGCCCACCGGCTTCAAGCTCTGTGTCGGTCATGAATGGGAGTTCCTGGCCCTGTGCAAGGCGATGCTCGCCACCGGCATCCGTCCCGACTTTATCGTGGTGGACGGCAAGGAAGGCGGCACGGGCGCCGCGCCGCTGGAATTCATCGATCATATCGGCAAGCCGCTGCGCGAAGGGCTGAGCTTTGTGCATAGCGCGCTCACCGGCATCGGCCTGCGCGATCAGATCCGTATCGGCGCCAGCGGCAAGATCGTCTCGGCCTTCGACATGGCGCGCACCATCGCGCTGGGCGCGGACTGGTGCAATTCCGCCCGCGGCTTCATGTTCGCGCTGGGCTGCATCCAGTCCCAGTCCTGTCATACCGACCGTTGCCCGACCGGCGTGGCGACCCAGGACCGCTCCCGCCAGCGCGCGCTGGTGGTTCCCGACAAGGCCGAACGGGTGGCGAATTTTCATCGGGAGACGATGAAATCGCTGGCCGAACTGACGGCGGCGGCGGGGCTCGATCACCCGTCCCACTTCAGCCGCATACACATCTCCCGCCGCGTCTCGCCCAGCGAGGTGTCGACCTTTGCCCAGCTTTATCCCGTGGTCGCGCGGGGCGCGCTGATTGACGATGCCAGCGGCTCGCCGCTTTTCAGGGCCTGGCAAGTGGCTGATGCGGATTCTTTCCGGCCGATGGTACGGAACTGAAAGCGTCCCGCAAGCGCGATGCTGCGATGCAGTATTGGCGATGCGTAATAATCGTCATCAAAGCGTCGTGCCATCAGACTTCTATGCGCGGGGTAATTGGGGACGAAATTACATGACCGACATCACCGTAGACGTCAAAACGGAGGCCTATCACGGCCGCGGTGCGCCACATCTCGACCAGAGACCGAGTCCGGTCGGCGCCATCGTTTTCTTCTGCCTTCTGGCGGCCGGCCTGGGCTATGGCGTGCATGGCCTTCTGGACGATACCGCCAGCGTGCATGAGCCGCTGGAGCTGGGCGTGTTCGCGCTGCTGGGGTTGGCGCTGCTGATCGCGCTGGGCTTTGAATTCGTCAACGGCTTCCATGACACCGCCAATGCGGTGGCGACCGTGATCTACACCCATTCCATGGCGCCGATGGTGGCGGTGGTCTGGTCCGGCTGCTGGAACCTGCTCGGCGTGCTGGTTTCGACCGGCGCGGTGGCCTATTCGATCATCACGCTTCTGCCGGTCGAACTGATCCTTCAGGTCGGGTCTGGCGCGGGCTATGCGATGATCTTCGCGCTTCTGATCGCCGCGATCATGTGGAACCTGGCCACCTGGGCACTGGGCATTCCCAATTCCTCCAGCCATGCGCTGATCGGTTCGGTGATGGGTGTCGGCCTTGCCAACCAGCTGATGGCGCCGGCCGGCCAGGCCACCTCGGGCGTGGATTGGGGCCAGGCGGGCAGTGTTTTCAGCGCCCTGTTCTGGAGCCCGCTGATGGGATTTGTCATGTCCGCCGCGCTGCTGCTGGTCATGAAAGCCCTGATCCGCAAGCCGGAACTTTATCATGCGCCCAAGACCCAGCAGCCGCCGCCTTTGTGGATTCGCGGCCTGTTGATCCTGACCTGCACCGGCGTGTCCTTTGCCCATGGGGGCAATGATGGCCAGAAGGGCATGGGCCTGATCATGCTGATCCTCATCGGCGCGGCGCCCACGGCCTATGCGCTGAACCGCACCATGCCGGCGCACGACACGCCGGCCTTCATCGCCGCCACCCAATCGGCCTCCCAGGTCTTTGCCGCCCATGATGGCGGCCAGGCCTTGCCGGCGGCGGTGGATGCTCGCAGGACGGTGGGTGATGCGCTGCGCGACAAGAAGCTGAATCGTCCGGAGGTATTCGCGGCCCTGTCGGTGCTCTCCTCCGATATCGCCACCCAGGTCAGGAATTACGGTTCGATCAGCCATGTGCCGGCGGCGGCCACGCCCAACCTGCGCAATGACATGTATCTGACCGGTGACGCCATCCGCCTGCTGCCCAAGCAGGGCGCCAAGTTCAGCGCGCCGGAAACCGCGACCCTGAAGGCCTATTCCGATGGCCTGATGAAGGGCACCCGCTTCATTCCGCTATGGGTGAAAGTGTGTGTCGCCATCGCGCTGGGTCTTGGCACCATGGTGGGCTGGAAGCGCATTGTGGTGACGGTGGGCGAACGCATCGGCAAGACGCACCTGACCTATGGCCAGGGCGCGGCCGCCGAACTGGTCGCGGCCGGCACCATCCTGGGCGCGGAGTTCATCGGTCTTCCGGTCTCCACCACCCACATCCTGTCCAGTGGCGTGGCGGGCACCATGGCGGCCAATGGCTCGGGCCTGCAATGGAGCACCGTGCGCTCCATCGCGCTCGCCTGGGTCATCACCCTGCCAGCGGCCATGCTGCTGGCGGGCGGTCTGTACTTCTTGCTGCGCATGTTCGTCTGAAAAAGACAAGCCTGGCTTAAGCTTGCCCTTTATGGGGGCCTGTGGAATCCATCCCGGCATGTCCATGGGCCCCCATTCTCTTTCCGGCCATGCCGATGTTCTGAATGCGCTCGCGGCCAAGGGCCGCTTGCGGGCGCTGACCAGCACGCGCGGACGCGATTTCACCTCCAACGATTATCTGGCGCTGGCCGAAAGCACGGCCTTGCGGGACGCGGCAGCCGAAGCTCTGGCGCGGGGCGTGCCGCTGGGGGCGGGGGGCTCGCGGCTGCTGCGCGGCAATCATCCGGAACATGAAATGCTAGAGGAGGAAGCCGCCAGCTTCTTCGGCAGCGAGACCGTGCTCTATTTCCCCACCGGCTTTGCCGCCAATGCGGCAATCGCCGCGACCCTGCCCAGGCGCGGCGACCTGATCGTTTATGACGCGCTGATCCATGCCAGCTTCCGCGACGGGCTGGAGCCAGGGCGCATCCGGGCGGTTGAAGCGCCCCATAACGACGTCGGCGCGATCGAGGACATTATCAAGGGCTGGCGCGCCGCGGGTGGCATGGGCCAAGTCTGGATCGCGGCCGAGACGCTCTATTCCATGGATGGCGACTGCGCGCCACTGGCGGAGCTGGTGGCATTGGCGACACGCCATGACGCCATGCTGGTGCTGGATGAAGCCCATGCCACCGGCGTGCATGGCGAGCAGGGCCGGGGGCTGGGCGCCGCTTACGAGGGCGCCCCCAACATCATCTCGCTGCACACCTGCGGCAAGGCGCTGGGCGCGGCAGGTGCCCTGGTCTGTCTGCCCAGACTGTATCGCGATTTCATGGTCAACCGCGGCCACGCCTTCATCTATTCCACGGCGCCATCGCCCCTGATGGCGGCGGTGGTGCGCGCCAGCCTGAAGATCGTCGCGGGCGCGGAGCAGGAGCGCGCCCAGCTCGCCGCGCTGGTGCGCCATGCCGAGGCGGGTTTGCGGAAAATGGGGCTTGGGGTATCCGGCTCGCAGATCCAGCCCATCATCATCGGCGAAGACAGCCGCGCCATGGCGCTGGCAACGGCGCTGCAAAGACGCGGCCATGACATCCGTGCCATTCGTCCGCCGACCGTGCCGGAAGGCACCGCGCGGCTGCGCCTGGCCCTGACGCTTCATGCCGGCATGCGGGATCTGGATGCGCTGTTCGCCGACATGGCCGATGAGATGGCGCGACCATGAGGTTTGTCGTCACCGGTACGGATACCAATATCGGCAAGACCATCTTCTGCGCCGGCCTGTGCGGCTTGCTGGGCGCGCGCTACTGGAAGCCGGTGCAGTCGGGGCTGGACGGGCCGACCGACAGCGACGTGGTGGCGGAATTCTCGGGCGTGCAGATCGTGCCGGAGGTCTACCGGCTGAAGCTTCCGGCCTCGCCGCATCAGGCGGCGGCGGAAGAAGATGTCGCCATCGATCCCGGGGCGCTGACCCCGCCGGATGCACCCGTGGTGATCGAAGGCGCTGGCGGGCTGATGGTGCCGCTGACGCGCGAGACGCTGTTCATCGATGTCTTTGCCCGCTGGCGCATTCCGCTGATCCTCTGCGCCCGCACCCGGCTGGGCACTATCAATCACACTCTGCTGTCGCTGGAGGCGATCCGCGCCCGTGGGATTCCGCTTCTGGGGGTAGCCTTCATCGGCGAGGCCCATGAAGAAAGCGAGCGCATCATCACCGAGCTCGGCAAGGTCAGGCGGCTGGGCCGGCTACCGGTGATCGAGCCGTTGACACCGGGACGGCTGACGGGCGTTTTCGCCAAAACCTTTGAGCGCCAGGATTTCGTGTGACTTCGCCCGCCCATCGTTCGATCGTCTGGCATCCTTTCACCCAGCATGCGCTGGTGCCCAAGGCACAGCTGGTGCTCGGCGGCGAAGGCGCGTGGCTCGAAACGGAAAATGGCCGGCTGCTGGATGCGATCTCCTCCTGGTGGGTGATCACCCACGGCCATCGTCATCCAAAAATCGTTGCGGCGATCAAGAAACAGATCGATCGGCTGGATCAGGTGATCTTTGCCGGCTTCACCCATCCGCCCGCGGAAGAACTGGCGCGCGGGTTGATCGCGATCGCGCCCCGGGGCGCAACGCCGCCCTTGGCGCATGTCTTCTATTCCGACAGCGGTTCGACCGCGGTGGAAGTGGCGCTGAAGATGGCGTTGGGCTTCTGGAAGAACCACGGCGAGGCGCGCAGCCGCGTCATTGCGCTGGAACACGCCTATCATGGCGACACCATCGGCACCATGTCGGCGGGCGCGCGCGGCGTGTTCAATGCCGCTTACGAGCCACTGCTGTTCGATGTGGCACGGCTGCCGTTCCCCGCGCCAGGCCGCGAACAGGAAACATTGGATGCGCTGGAACAGGCGGCCGAAGGCGCCGCAGCCCTGATCGTCGAGCCCCTGATCCTGGGGTCGGGCGGCATGCACATCTATCCGCCGGAGGTCCTGCGCGCGATGGCGGATATCTGCCGCCGCCACGGCGCGCTCTTCATCGCCGATGAAGTGATGACAGGCTTTGGCCGCACCGGCACTTTGTTCGCCTGCAACCAGGCCGGGGTGACGCCCGACATCATGTGCCTGGCCAAGGGCCTGTCGGGCGGCAGCATTCCATTGGCCGCCACCCTATGCACCGCCGCGATCTTCGACGCCCATTATTCCACCGACCGCAGCCGCACCTTCTTTCACTCCAGTTCCTTCACCGCCAATCCCATCGCCTGCGCCGCGGGGTGTGCCAATCTGGAGATCTGGGAGACGGAACCGGTCACGGAACGCATCGCGGCGCTGGGCGCGCTGCAGGAGGAAAGGCTGGCGCCGTTCCGACAGGACCGGCGGTTTGAAAATGTCCGCCGTCTGGGCACCATCGCCGCCATGGACCTGAAGGTGCCCGACCCCGGCTATCTGGCCGGTCTTGGCCTGGACTTGATGGCTTTTTTCCAGGCCAAAGGCCTTCTGCTCAGGCCGCTGGGCAACACCATCTATGTCATGCCGCCTTACTGCGTCACGGCGGAGGAACTGGATCTGGTCTATAATGCCATCGCCGCGGCGGCTGGAAAATTCGCGTAACCGGCCAATGATCCCGGGCGAAATGACAGGCGTAAAAGCTCCGGAGGACCTTCGATGACCCTCAAGCCGCTTTATCTGGTGATGGCCGCCGCCGCCGCCACGGTGATAGCGCCGCAATTTATCTCCCATGCTTCCGCCGGCGATCTGGACAAGCAGATCCCCGCCGCGGCGATTGACCCGGTCGATCCCGCCGCGCGCGAGGTGGCTGTTCTGGCGGGCGGCTGCTTCTGGGGCCAGCAGGGCCTGTTCGAGCATGTCAAAGGTGTCACCAGGGTGGTGGCGGGCTATTCCGGCGGCGAGCGCGCCACCGCGCACTATCCCCTGGTCAGCACCAGCACCACCGGCCATGCCGAATCGGTGCAGATCACCTTCGATCCGCATCAGGTGACGTTTGGTCAGATTTTGCGGATCTATTTTTCGGTGGCGCATGATCCCACGGAAGTGAACCGTCAGGGTCCGGACGAGGGGACGCAGTACCGTTCCGAAATCTTTGCCGCCAGCCCCGAACAGGAAGCCACCGCCAAGGCCTATATCGCCCAGCTCGATGCGGCACACGTCTTTGCCGCCCCGATCGCCACAAAAGTGGAAGCGCTGAAAGGCTTTTATCCGGCCGAGGACTATCACCAGGACTATCTGGTTCAGAATCCTGATTCGTCCTATATCCGGATCAACGACCAGCCCAAGATCGAAGCCTTGAGGCAGGTCTGGCCGGATTTTTACCGGGTGCGGCCGGTGCTTTTGGCCGCCAGATAGGCCGGTTACGCGCGCGTCACATTCACCAAAAGGGCGTTCCGCCCCCCGCGGGGGCGTTCCCTTTGGCGTTCCGATCTGGTAGGTCACGCCCCGGCTTGGGCCGCAAGTCTCGCCAAGGGGCGGATTTTGCGGGCAAATCCAGAGAAAATTAAAGCGAAACCGAACCATGAAAATCGAACGTTTTGTTGTGGGCGGTGTCTCGCTCCTGGTCGGCCTGCTGTTGGGCTGGATGGTGCGTGGCGTTGCGACCTACAATGTCCATGCGGCGCAGGTCGCCAGCTATGACGATTGGCGTGTCGCCTGTCCGTCCGCCGACCAGAAGGATGCGGCCTGCGAACTCTCCACCGACCTGATCGACAAGAGCCAGCCCAATGGCGCCGTGCTTGCGCGCGCCACCATCACCACCGACAAGGATGGCAAGCAGGTGATGGGCTTCACCCTGCCGTTCGGTGTGGCGCTGGAAGCGGGCATGGGCATGCGGATCGGCAAGGACCCGGTTAAGGTGATCCAGTACCGCACCTGCAATTCGGTCGGCTGCGTCGCGACCACGCCGTTCGATGATGCGCTGTCCAAGTCGCTGAGCGGCACCGATGACGCCGCGGTCCTGTTCGCGGGTCTCGATGGCAAGCCGGTGTCGGTGCCGTTCTCGTTCCATGGCTACAAGACCTCGCTGTCGGCCTGGAAGAGCGCGGAAGCCCGCCGCCATTCCTGGTTCTGGAGACTGTGGTCGTGAAGCTGGCCCTGGCGGGCATGGCGGCCGGTCTCGCACTGGCGGCAGGCGCCGCGCTGGCGCAGGCCCCGTCTGACCAGGCGGCCGCGCCCAAGGAAGACATCGTCAAGACGGTGGGCGACTGGCAGGTGCGCTGTTTCGGTGTGCAGAACCCCAATCCGTGCGACATGTTCTGGCAGCAGGGCGACCCGCGCTCGGGCCAGCGCATGGCGGCGATCTCGATCGCCTATGCCCCCAGCGCCGACCGCCACTTGATGGTGATCATCGTGCCGCTGGGCATTTCCATCCCCAAGGGCATCACCATCCAGACCGACAGCTACACTTCGCCGGTGATGCATTACCGCATGTGCTCGCGCGAGGGCTGCGTGGTGCAAGTGGTGGCGGACAACGCCCAGATCGCATCCCTGGCCCGGTCGGGTCCCGACGCCAAACTCAATATCGCGGCCGATGATGGCAAGACCTATGCCGTGCCTTTATCGTTGAAGGGCTTTTCCGGAGCGCATGACGAAATGGTGAGCGAAGCCAAGGCGAAGGCGGCCAAGGCCCCCGCGCCCGCCGCCAAGCCGTAGAACGGCACGCGGCGCCGAAATTTTGTGGAGACACTGATGAAAGCGTTTGAATCGAAATGGGCCATAGCCATCGCCGGCGCCGTGTTCGCCGTCGCGCTGTCGGCTGGCCAGGCCGCGGCCCAGGCCCAGGCGGGCAAGCCCGAGCAGAAGCAGTTCGACGACTGGCAGGTGCGCTGCTTCCCGGTGCAAAGCCCCAGCCCCTGCGACATGTTCCAGGAACTGCTGAACCAGCAGCGCAACCAGCGCATTCTGGCGATGTCAATCGCCTATGTGCCCAGTATGGACCGTTACGCCCTGCAGGTCACGGTGCCGCTGGGCATCTCGATCCCCAATGGGCTCACCATCCAGACCGACAGCTTCACCTCGCCGACGCTCAAATACCGCCGCTGCGACCGTGAGGGCTGCTATGTCGAGACCGGCGTGGACAAGAGCCTGATCGAAGGCATCGCCAAGTCCAGCCCGGACGGCAAGGCCAAGGTCAATATCGTGGTCGACAATGGCAAGAAGTACGGCCTGACCTTCTTCCTGAAGGGGTTCGCCGCCGCGCATGACGATATGGTCAGCGAGGCCCGCGCCAAGGCCAAGGCGGTGACGCCGCCGGCCAGTGGCGCCGCTCCGGCCGCGCCTGCGCCGCAGCAGTAGTTCGTTTCGCATTTCGTGAAAAAGGCCGGTCGCGAGACCGGCCTTTTTGTTTTGCTGATGTCTGTCAGGCCATTGTCGGCTTGAAGGTCATGGCGACCCCATTCATACAATACCGCAATCCCGTCGGGCGCGGGCCATCGTCAAAGACATGGCCCAGATGCCCGCCGCAGCGGCGACAATGCACTTCGGTGCGGGTCATGAACATGCTGTTGTCGGTCTTGGTCAGCACGGCATTGTCCAACGGTTTCCAGAAACTGGGCCAGCCGGTGCCGCTGTCGAATTTGGTGTCCGAGGAATACAGGTCCAGCGCGCAGCCGGCACAGGCGAAGATGCCCTTGCGGTGCTCGTTGTTCAGCGGCGAGGAGAAGGGCGCCTCGGTGCCTTCATGGCGCAGCACCTGATAGGCTTCGGGCGAAAGCATCTTCTTCCACTCTGCATCGCTTTTGGTCACTTCATAGGCCCGGGCATCTCCCGCGCCCAGCATCGCGCCGCCCATCAGGGCGGCAAGAAAATGGCGTCGCTGCATGTTTGCCTCCGTCACAGCCAGTATAGGCCAGAAACAGTTCGCCGGATTGTGCGCAAGGTTACAGATGGGGCGGCTGGAACCCCTTGGAAAACAGCCCGTTATACCAACAGGCGTTCCGCGGGCGAAAACCCATTCAGGAGTAAGCGTATGGACAAGGACAGGATTGAAGGCTCCGCCAACCAGGCCAAGGGCGCCATCAAGCAGGCGGCCGGCAAGGTGACCGGCGACGCCAAGCTTCAGGCCGAAGGCGCCGCCGACAAGGCCGCGGGCAAGGTGCAGAATGCGGTGGGCGGCGCCAAGGATGCGCTGCGCGACGCCGCCAAGCATTAAGCACAGGCCCCACCTCCCCTTTTGCGCGCAACGCCCAAAGGGGAGGTGGCCGTAGCATCGTTTACGATGCGAAGGCCGGAGGGGTTCATCAAAAAAACGGCCCGGTCCCCTGTTGGGAGCCGGGCTTTTTCGTGGGATTGTCGCCCCGTATTTCTGCCCAAGGGCCGTCATGATCCGTTTTCTCACCTGGCTTCGTTCCCTGCTGGTTTCCGTGCTCAATGCCATCGCCAAAATGGCGGTGTTCGTGGTGCTGGTCGGCGTCGCGCTGCTGGTTTTCGGTCTGGCCTATGGCGATGGGCTGCCCGGCAACATGGTGTTGTCGCTGGATCTGCGCGAGCCGGTTGACGATTCCAGCGCCGCCGCGGGCAGCATCTTCACGCCCCGGCGCGCCACGGTGATGGATGTCGTGCTGGGGCTGGACGCGGCCTCCCGCGATGCCCGGGTCAAGGGCGTGGTGATGAAGCTGGGCAATGGCGCCTTGTCCACCGCCCAGGCGGAGGAAGTGGGCGCCGCCATCAAGCGCTTCCGGGCCTCCGGCAAATTCGTGATCGCGCAGGCCAGCGCCTTCTTCGGCGCGGGCCTTGGGGATTATCTGGCCGCCAGCGCCGCCAATGAAATCTGGATACAGCCCAAGGCGCCCTTCTCGCCGGCGGGCGCGGGCGGCGGCGAGATATTCCTGCGCGGCACGCTGGACAAGATCAACGCCGTGCCGCAGATGGCCAAGCGCGCTGAATACAAAAGCGCCGCCGACATGTTCATGGAAAAGCAGATGACGCCGGCCGACCGTGAGCAGCTCACGGCGCTGATGAACTCGGTCTATGATGCAGCGGTCAACCAGATGGCGGCCAACCGCCATATCACCCGGCCCGAAGTGATCGCGGCGCTGGAGGCGAGCCCGCAATTCGCCGAGGATGCGCAGGCGCGCCATTTGGTCGATCGTATCGGCTATGACGACGAGGCGCGCGCATCGGCCCAGGCGAAAGCCGGAGCGGGTGTCAAGCTGACCAAATTCACCGACTATGTGAAAAGCATCACCCATGTCGGCACCGCCAATGTCGCCCTGGTCGAGGCGGCGGGTGAAATCCGCGACGGCACGGCGAAGAATTCCCTGCTGAACACATCCGCGGGCATCGCCAGCGACGATCTGTCCGCGGCGATCGCGCAGGCCACGCGCGACAAGAACATCAAGGCGATCATCCTGCGGGTGGATTCGCCTGGCGGTTCGGTCACGGCTTCCGACCAGATCCTGCATGCGGTGAAGATGGCGCAGAAGGCGGGCAAGCCGGTGGTGGTTTCCATGGGCTCGGTTGCGGCTTCGGGCGGCTATTACATCTCCCTCAGCGCCAACCGCATCGTGGCCGAGCCCGGCACGATCACAGGCTCGATCGGGGTGCTGACCGGCAAGGTCTCCTTCGGCAAGACGCTGGAGAAAGTGGGCGCCCATGCCGATGACGTGTCGGTGGGCAAGAACACGCTGATGGATTCCGCCATCGAACCCTTCACCGATGCGCAATGGGCCAATCTCAATCACCAGGCCGATGTCATTTATGACGATTTCACCTCCAAGGTCGCGGCTGGCCGCAAGCTGCCGCTGGATAAGGTGCGCGATGTAGCCAGGGGCCGCGTCTGGTCCGGCACCGACGCCAAGGCCCGCGGCCTGGTGGATGCGCTGGGCGGCTTCTGGACGGCGGCGGTGCAAGCCGCCAGCCTCTCCAGGATACCGGTCGGCGACATGACCTTCCGGATCTATCCCCGCAAGACCGGTCTTCTGGGCCGGCTGGAGGAAATGTCAGGCGGCCTGGACGCCAGCCTGGGCGTGCTGGGACGGGTCGAATCGCTCCTCGATTTGCCGCCCGTCAGGGCCATTCTGAGCCAGGCTGGCGGCATGCCCACAGGCGGCCCGGGCGAAGCGATCCAGCTCCGGGCTGGAAATTTGCCCCGCCCGTAACCGTGCGTGACAGATCATTGCAAGGAAACTGCTTGTTCCCCCAAGAGCTTGAATTATAATTTCGCCCCGTGCGGGGGCACGAAGCTGGCTTGGGACACCCATAACTGCGATTATGGGCTCTTGCTGTTTCGGGGGGCATCCGAAGCGGTCGTGTCATTGGAGTCCCATCATTTCTTCCCAATCCAAAGGGGCCGAAAAGGCCATCGATGAGCTGAGCTTTGAGAGCGCGCTCAAGGAACTGGAAGCCATCGTTTCGCGTCTGGAGCAGGGCGAGGTGGATCTGGAGGATTCCATTGCGCTTTATGAACGCGGGCAGGCTTTGAAGTCACACTGTGAGAAAAAATTGAAGTCCGCGGAGGGGCGGCTGGAAAAAATCGTTCTGGGCGCGGGCGGCCCTGAAATCGGAGCCCCTGAAACCGTTTCCTGAACAGGACGCAAGCTTGCTTTGCTGTCGCAAAAAAGAGATTTTCCGCGCATGAACATTCCCAATACCAAGACCCCGCTGCTGGATCAGGTCGATCTGCCCGAAGACCTGCGCAAGCTGGAAAAGCACCAGTTGCGCCAGTTCGCCGACGAGCTGCGCACCGATCTGATCGACATTGTTTCGGTCACCGGCGGTCATTTTGGCGCCGGCCTTGGTGTGGTCGAGCTGACCACCGCCTTGCATTATGTTTTCAACACGCCCGATGACCGCATCATCTGGGACGTCGGCCATCAGGCCTATCCGCACAAGATCATCACCGGACGCCGCTCGCGCATGCGCACCCTGCGTCAGGGCGGCGGCCTGTCCGGTTTCACCAAGCGCAGCGAGAGCGAATACGATCCGTTCGGCGCGGCGCATTCCTCGACTTCCATTTCCGCCGGCCTTGGCATGGCGGTGGCGCGCGATCTGAAAGGCGGCGCCAATCATGTCATCGCGGTGATCGGCGACGGTTCGATGAGCGCGGGCATGGCCTATGAGGCGATGAACAATGCCGGCGCCAACAAGAACCGGCTGGTTGTCATCCTCAACGACAACGACATGTCGATCGCCCCGCCGGTGGGAGCGATGAGCGCCTATCTGGCGCGGCTGGTATCGTCGCGCAGCTATACGGGCCTGCGCAATTTCGGCAAGCGCCTGGCGCGGCGCCTGTTGCCGCGCGGCCTGTTCAAGATGGCCGGCCGGGCCGAGGAATATGCCCGCGGCATGGCCATGGGCGGCACGCTGTTCGAGGAGATGGGCTTCTATTACGTCGGTCCGATCGACGGCCACAATCTCGACCATCTGGTGCCCGTGCTCGAGAATGTGCGCGACACCATGAACCGCCCAGTGCTGGTGCATGTGGTGACCAAGAAAGGCCATGGCTATGCCCCGGCGGAAGCCGCGCCCGACAAATATCACGCGGTGTCCAAGTTCACGGTTCTGACCGGCGAGCAGTCCAAATCCACGCCCAAGGCGCCCGCCTATCAGAAGGTGTTCGGCGAATCCCTGATCGCGGAAGCGAAAAAGGACAGCCGCATCGTTGCCATCACCGCCGCCATGCCGTCGGGCACCGGCGTCGATCTGTTCGAGAAGGTCTTCCCCGAACGCACCTTCGATGTCGGCATTGCCGAGCAGCATGGCGTGACCTTCGCCGCCGGCATGGCGACCGAAGGCATGAAGCCTTTCTGCGCCATCTATTCCACCTTCCTGCAGCGCGCCTATGACCAGGTGGTGCATGACGTGGCGATCCAGTCGTTGCCGGTGCGCTTTGCCATGGACCGCGCCGGACTGGTGGGCGCCGACGGCGCGACCCACGCCGGCTCGTTCGATATCGCCTATCTGGCGACCCTGCCCAATTTCGTGATCATGGCGCCGTCCGACGAGGCCGAGCTGACCCACATGGTCGCGACCTGCGCCCATATCGATGACCGCCCCAGCGCCATCCGCTATCCGCGCGGTGAAGGTACGGGTGTGGCGCGCCCCGCCGAAGGCATTCCGCTCCCGATCGGCAAGGGCCGCATTATCAAGGAAGGCTCCAGCATCGCCATCCTGAATTTCGGCACCCGCCTGACCCAGTGCCTGCTGGCGGCCGAGCGCATGGGCGGCTATGGCCTGTCGGCGACAATAGCCGATGCGCGCTTCGCCAAGCCGCTGGACACCGACCTGATCCGGCGCCTGGCGCGCGAGCATGAAGTGCTGATCACGATCGAGGAGGGCGCCTCCGGCGGCTTCGGCGCCCATGTGATGCACTTCCTGGCGCATGACGGCCTCTTGGACCGCGGCCTCAAGATCCGTCCCATGACGTTGCCGGATGTGTTCCAGGATCAGGACACACCCGAGAAGATGTATGCCCAGGCGGGGCTGGATGCGGATGGCATCCTGCGCACGGCGTTGCAGGCGCTGGGGCGCGGCAACGAAGCCATTCAGCTTGCCACGGGCAAACTGGCTTGATTTTGTCATGGCCGGGCTTACCCCGGCCATCCGTGATGCAATCGCAAAGATGGATGGCCGGCTCGGAAGCCGGCCATGACATAATGCTCTCATGAGCGCCTGCCCCCATTTCGGCACTTGCGGCGGCTGCTCGCTGCAGCATCTGCCGTCGGCTGATTATGCCGCCGCCAAGCGTGCCGCCATTCAACACGCCCTGACGAAAGCCGGCGTCAATGCCGAGGTGCTGGCGCCCATGATCGTGCCGCCGCGCTCGCGCCGCCGCGCCGTGTTCAAGATCAAGAGCCTGCCCGAAGGCCTGCATATCGGTTTCCACGCCGCCAAAAGCCATACCGTCATCGACATGCATCATTGCGATGTGCTGACGCCCGCCCTGTTCGCGCTGGTGGCGGGCCTGCGGGAAAGACTGGAACCGCTGTTCGGCGTCGGCGAGGCGGCCGAGCTGCATGTCACCGAAACCGAGACCGGCTTTGACTGTGCCTTGCGCTGGCGCGCCGGCCTGACACCGACCTTGATCGCCGCCCTGTCCAAGGCGCTGTCGGGTCTTGGCATTGCGCGGTTGACCATGGGGCGGGAGACCGTGTTCAAGACCACCGCGCCCCAGGTGAGTCTAGGTGGGGTCCAGGTCGCGCTGCCATCCAACCCCTTCCTGCAGTCCACACGCGAAGGCGAGGCGGCGCTGCAGGACGCTGTACTTAAGATCGTGGACAAGGCACAAAACAGGAATAAGGCCGTGGCTGATCTGTTTTCCGGCGTTGGCACCTTCGCCCTGCCGCTGGCCCGCCAGGCGCGCGTCCATGCGGTGGAACAGGACCGTGATGCGCTGGCCGCGCTGGCCCAGGCAGCCCGCGCTCCTGGTCTCAAGCCCGTCACCACCGAAGCCCGGGACCTGTTCAGGCAGCCGCTGACGGCCCTGGAACTTGCGCCCTATGACGCCGTTGTCATGGACCCGCCCAGGGCGGGGGCGGAGGCACAGGCCAGGGCGCTGGTAAAATCCAAAGTTCCCGCCGTGGCTTATGTTTCCTGTGATGCCACAAGCTTTGCCCGCGACGCCGCCATTTTGGTGGCCGGCGGTTATCGGATCGGGCCAGTGAGCCCGATAGACCAATTTCTCTGGTCATCGCATATTGAGCTTGTGGCGGGGTTCATTCGCGGCGCGTGAACAGCGGATGACGCTCCGAGCGTGAGCAAAGGGCTGAGACTTGAAAGTCGGGCTGGTCGCGCTGTGTGTGATGCTATGTGCGGCGCTGGCCGGCGCAGCATTCCGGCTGTTGGATCAGCCCGCGCCCGCCGTCCCCGAGCCGAAACCTGCATCCGCCGCAACCGATTTCAGCCATTGGGCGGTGGTGCTGGTAGCCGGCGACTATCGGGCTCATTCCGGTGCCCCGTCGAAAGTGTTCGACAATGCCCGTCGTGATCTGATCACGGCCTTCAGCAAGATCGGCTTCAACAAAGCCAACATGGCGCAATTCTCGGTCGATTATGACGACGGCACCCGGCATTCGGACGTGCAGGACATCGCCGCGGTCCTGCAGGCCATGGCGGCGCGCGCGCAAGGCGGCTGCCTGATCTATTTCACGTCCCATGGCACGCCCGACGGAATCATCGTGGGCGATGTGGTGCTGACACCCGCCCGAATGCACGACATGGTCAACAATGCCTGCCACGACCGGCCCAGCGTGATCGTGATGTCGTCCTGTTTTTCCGGCCAGTTCGTACCGGCGCTGGCCGGCGACAACCGCATTATCATGACCGCGGCCCGGCCCGACCGTACCAGCTTCGGCTGCGGCGAGATGGATCACTATACTTTCTTCGACGACTGCTTCCTGCGGGCCATGCCGCTGGCCGATGATTTCCCCGGCCTTGGGGGGTTGGTGCAGCAATGCGTGGCGGCGCGCGAGCAGGAGATGAAGGCGACGCCGCCCTCCGAGCCGCAGCTCAGCGTCGGCCCGGGCATGATCTTCACCACGCGGTGGAAATAATATATGGCTTCCCGCAAACGCGACATCCGGCTGCCAGCGCCATATCTGAAGAAAATCTGGCTCGACCGCGAACTGGTGGAACGCGACGAAGCTTATCCGTTTTGCCTTCCGCTTTTCAAAAATGGCTTCGAGCAGGTTTTCGATAACGCCATCACCGTCATCGTGGGCGAAAATGGTGTTGGGAAATCAACGCTGCTGGAGGGGATCGCGGCGTTGGCCGGATTTGATCAGGCCGGCGGTGCCAAAGGCTATTCGCCGTTAGACCACGCCGGCGCGTCCGAGGTCGGCGGAGCGGCGCTCGCGCAGGCGCTTAAGGCAAGCTGGCTTCCGAAACTGTCCAATGGCTGGTTCTTCCGGGCGGAGAGCTTCTTTTCGGTAGCACGGTATCTGGATGCGGTTGGCAGTCCGGCAGCTGATTTTCTTTCCTATTCGCATGGCGAAGGCTTTCTTCGTTTTTTTGAGGAGCGCTGCGAGCGCCAAGGGTTGTATATTTTCGACGAACCGGAATCGGCGCTTTCACCCTCCCGTCAGGTGGAATTCCTCAAGATGCTGATGCGGATTGGCGAATCTCGACGTTGCCAGGTGATTATGGCTACGCATGCTCCAATATTGATGGCCTGCCCGGACATTACGTTGTTGCGGCTCAGCAAATATGGTCTTGAACCAGTTTTGCTGGAAGACACCGAGCATTTTCGCTTGATGCGAGAGTTCTTCATCGATCCAGGCGGATTCCTGGAGATGATGATGGACAATTAACCTACTTGCCCGCGGTGGCGCAGCGCCTGATCGGCCAGCACGAGCGCCATCATGGCTTCGCCCACCGGCACGGCACGGACGCCCACGCAGGGGTCGTGACGGCCCTTGGTGATGATCTCGGTCTCGGCGCCGGATTTGTCGATGGTGCGGCGCGGGGCCAGGATCGAGGATGTCGGCTTGACCGCAAAGCGCGCCACGATGGGCTGGCCGGTCGAAATGCCGCCCAGAATGCCGCCGGCATGGTTGGACAGAAACACGGGCTTGCCGTCATTGCCATGGCGCATCTCGTCGGCATTTTCCTCGCCCGTCATGGCGGCGGTGGCAAAGCCGTCGCCGATCTCCACCCCCTTGACCGCATTGATGCTCATCAGGGCCGATGCCAGCTCATTGTCCAGCTTGGCATAGATAGGCGCGCCCAGGCCCGCGGGCACGCCTTCCGCCACCACTTCAATGACGGCGCCGACGGAAGAGCCTTTCTTGCGGATGCCTTCCAGATAGATTTCCCAGGCGGCCGCGGCTTTCGCATCGGGACAGAAGAAGGGATTGTTGTTCACTTCGTTCCATGACCAGTTGGCGCGTACGATCTTCTCGCTGCCCATCTGCACCAGCGCCCCGCGGATGGTGACCTTGCCGTACAGCTGATCCAGGACCTTGCGCGCGATGGCGCCAGCCGCGACCCGCGTCGCGGTCTCGCGCGCGCTTTGCCGTCCGCCGCCGCGATAGTCGCGAACGCCGTATTTGGCTTCGTAGGTGTAATCGGCGTGACCAGGCCGGTACTTGTCGCGGATATCGCCATAATCCTTGGAGCGCTGATCGACATTCTCGATCACCAGTCCGATGGGCGTGCCGGTGGTCAGCTGTTCGGCCATCCGTTCATCCTGGAAGACGCCGGACAGGATCTTGACCGCATCCGGCTCCTGACGCTGGGTGACGAATTTCGACTGGCCGGGACGGCGCTTGTCCAGCCAGGGCTGGATGTCGGCCTCTGTCAGCGCGATGCCGGGCGGGCAGCCATCGACCACGCAGCCGATTGCCGGCCCGTGGCTTTCGCCAAAGGTGGTGACGCGAAACAGATGGCCGAAGGTATTGTGTGACATGGGTTTGCCTTGGAGACTGTCTAACCCATGGAGGCGGGGTTGGAAACCGCGCCGCCCGCCGGCGGCAATTGCGTGACCCGCGAGCCCCGCACCCGGAAGACCACGCCCTGCGGCTCGTCCAGCGCCGACATATGGGCGGCGTCCAGGCCCAGAAACAGGCCGCGCAGGATGCGGGTGGCCGCGCCATGGCTGACGGCAAACGTGTCGGTCCTGAGATCGCCGATCCAGGATGTCAGGCGGGCCGCGACCTGTTCATAATTCTCGCCGCCCAGGGCAGGCACATTCCATTTGTCGGTGGCGCGGCGATCGAAATAGGCGGGGTCCAGCGCGCGGGCTTCCTGATCCGTCAGCTGGTCCCAGCGTCCCAGATCGATTTCCTGGATGCGGGGATCGGTGGTGTAACCATCGGGCGGCAGTTCCAGCACGCCGCGCGCAATCTCCATGGTGGCGCGGGCACGCTGCAGGGGCGAGGCGACATAGGCGATTGCCGGTGCCGGGCCCAGTTCGCGCTTCAGCACCTGGCCGATCTCACGGGCCTGTTCGCGGCCGCGCGCGGTAAGCGGGGTGTCCCGTTTCCCGGAGAAGCGCTTTTCCAGATTGGCCTGGGTCTGGCCATGACGCGAAAAATAAAGCGTCAGGCCCCCCGCAAGCTCAAGAGGCATCCGACTTCTGCGGAACGGCGATATCGGGGGCGTCTTCCGCCTTCATGCCGATGACATGATAGCCGCCATCCACATGCAGATTCTCGCCCGTCACCGCGCTGCCCAGATCCGACAGCAGGAAGAGGGCGGAATGGCCCACCTCGGCTTGCGTCACGGTGCGCCTGAGCGGCGAATTATACTCGTTCCACTTCAGGATATAACGGCTGTCGGCGATGCCGGCGAAGGCCAGCGTCTTGATCGGTCCCGCCGAGATGGAATTCACGCGGATATTCTTCTTGCCCAGGTCCTCGGCCATGTAGCGCACGCTGGCTTCCAGCGCCGCCTTGGCCACGCCCATCACATTGTAATGGGGCATGGTGCGCTCCGCGCCCAGATAGGTCAGGGTCACCATGCTGCCGCCATTCGGCATCATCTTTTCGGCGCGCTGCGCCACCGCGGTGAAGGAATAGCAGCTGATGTCCATGGTCATGCGGAAGTTTTCCGCGGTGGTATCGACATAACGGCCCTTCAGCTGGTCCTTGTCGGAGTAGGCGATGGCATGGACCACGAAATCCAGGCTGTCCCATACCTTGCGCAGGTCCGCGAAGGCCGCATCGATCGATTCCAGCTTGGACACGTCGCAGTCGATCAGCGCTGCGGGCTTCAGCGGCTCGACCAGCGGCACCACGCGCTTCTTGAAAAGATCGCCCTGATAGGAAAAAGCCAGCTCGGCGCCTGCCTTATGCAGGGCCTCTGCGATGCCCCAGGCGATGGAATGCTGATTGGCCACCCCCATGACCAGGCCGCGTTTGCCCTTCATGAGGTTCGAAAAAGACATGCGCTACTTCCCCGCGTTGCTTTGCGTGATCCACAGTCATTTACCCTGAATGGGTCTGCCGCCAAATGGGATTTTATTACGGCAAAATACCAATATATTTCATGTGCTTAACGGGTCTTGGCGCGCGGGTCATAATCCGCCGTCCAACCGCTGACGAAGCTCCTGAGCGCCGCATCGGGATGATCGGGCAGGCTGACCTCAAGGCGCACATACAGATCTCCGGCGGCTGATCCGCCATGAGCGGCGATGCCTTTGCCCTTCAGACGCAGGATGGTGCCCGTGTTGGAGTTGGGCGGCACGCTCAGCGATACCGTGCCGGTCAGGGTCGGCACCGGCACTTTGCCGCCCAGGACCGCCTCTTTCAGGGTGACGGGCAGATCCATGCGGATGTCGTTGCCGTCGCGCGTCATGCTGGGATGCGGCGCCACCGAGATGGTGAGCAGGATATCGCCATTGGCGCCGCCGCCCCGACCGGCGCCGCCACGGCCTTTCACACGGATGGTCTGGCCGTCCTTCACGCCCAGCGGAATCTTGACGTCGATCTGCTCGCCATTCTGCAGCACCACACGGCGGGTACCGCCGGTGGCGGCTTCCTCGAAGCTGACCGTTACGGCCGCGGTGAAGTCCTCACCCCGGGCCTGGCGCGATTGGCGGCCGCCGCGCGCCCGTCCGCCCATCAGATCCGCGAAGATGTCCTCGAAGCCCGCGGCGCCTCCCGTCGCACCGTCATCAAAGCTGAAATGGAATTCGCGCGCCCCGGGTCCGCCGCCACCGCCAAAGCCGCCATAGCCGGAACCAAAGGGGTGGCCCTGGCGGAAGCCGCCGGCGCGGGGATCAAAACCGCGCGGATTGCCGTCGGGCCCGATCGCGCCGGCATCGTACTGGGCGCGTTTTTCCTTGTCGCCCAGAATGTCATAGGCGCCGGATATCTCCTGGAAGCGCTTCTGCGCGGCGTCGTCGCCCGCATGCTTGTCGGGATGATGCTTCTTGGCGAGCGTGCGGAATGCTTTCTTGATTTCGGCTTCGCTCGCCGTCTTGGCGACGCCGAGGACTTCATACGGGTCTTTCATACCGGTCTTTCAGGCGGGATTCGCTTTAGCTGGTTTCTTTGTATCATGAATTCAAGGGGTTGGGCGGAAGGGAACTTTTTACGCCCGGACGGCGTTATCCCCAGTCAAACCATGGCAGGGGCAGGGAAATTTTCTGATGCGAGCTTCGGACACCGGGCAGCCTGGCGCAAAAATCTCTGCGCAGGAGGAAGCTGCCCGCTATCGCATCCTGGTCGAGGCGGTCACCGATTATGCCATCTACATGCTGGATACGGGCGGTGAGGTAACCAGCTGGAACACCGGCGCCCAGCGCATCAAGGGCTATACCCCGGAAGAGATTATCGGCCAGAATTTTGCGCGCTTTTATACCGAAGAGGACCGTGCGCGGGGGCGTCCGGCGGAGGTGCTCGCCATCGCGGCCCGCGAAGGCAAGTTCGAGGGCGAGGGCTGGCGGGTCCGCAAGGACGGCACCCGCTTCTGGGCCCATGTGGTGGTCGATCCCATCCGCAATGCGCAAGGCGAGCTGACCGGTTTCGCCAAGGTGACCCGCGACCTGACCGAGCGCCGGCAGGCGAAAGAAGCGCTGGATCGCGCGCAAGAGGCGCTGTTCCAGTCCCAGAAGATGGAAGCGGTCGGCCAACTGACCGGCGGCGTGGCGCATGACTTCAACAATCTCCTGATGGCGGTGCTGGGCAGCCTGGAACTGCTGCGCAAGCGCCTGCCAAATGACGCGCAGCTGCTCAGGCTCCTGGACAATGCCATACTCGGCGCCAGACGGGGCGCGACCTTGACCCAGCGCATGCTGGCCTTCGCCCGGCGCCAGGAGCTGGATGTCCGGCCGCTGGATGTGGCGAAGCTCGTGCAAGGCATGGGCGATCTGCTGGAACGCTCGCTGGGGCTGGACGCGGAAATCGAGATGCGGTTTCCCGATGACGTGCAGCATGTCATCGCCGATCAGAACCAGCTGGAGCTGGCCCTGCTCAATCTGTGTGTCAACGCCCGCGACGCCATGAAAGCCGGCGGGCGTATCCGCATCAGCGCACAGAATGAGCGGGTGGAGGACGGTCATGCCAGCGGCCTGAAGGCGGGGGATTATGTCTGTCTCGCCGTTGCCGACACGGGCGAAGGCATGGATGCGCAAACCCTGGCGCGCGCCACCGAGCCTTTCTTCACCACCAAGGGGGTGGGCAAGGGCACGGGACTGGGCCTTTCCATGGTGCATGGCATGGCCGAACAGATGGGCGGCCGGCTGATCCTCAAGAGCAAGCCGGGAGAAGGCACCATAGCGGAGATCTGGCTGCCGGGTGTGGCCGACGAGCACCGCAACGCCCATGGCGAGACGCAGGCGCAGGAGCCGGTACAGGCCGCCGGCGGTCTGAACGTGCTGGCGGTGGATGATGACCGGCTCGTGCTGTTCAACACCACCGCCATGCTGGAAGATTTGGGCCATAACGTCATGGAGGCGTTCTCGGGCGAAGAGGCGCTCGATCTGCTCAATCGGCACAAGTTCGATCTGGTGATCACCGACCAGGCGATGCCGCGCATGACCGGCATGCAGCTGATGGAAGCGATCCGCGACAAGTGGCCCGGCCTGCCGGTGATCCTGGTCACAGGCTATGCCGAGATTCCGGGCGATATTCGGGTCAAGGCGCCCAGGCTCGGCAAGCCCTTCACCGAGAAAGACCTGGCCCGGGCCGTGGCGGCGGTCAGGCTGCAGACATCCTTGTCACCTTGATCAGGGCCGATGATCGGGGCTGACGGCCGGCATGGATGGGCTGGTGGCCGGCACGGCCGCCGCCGCAACGGGCTGCCGCTGAGCCGGTTGCGGCGAAGTTTGCTGCGATTGCTGCTGGACTGACTGTGGCTGTGGCGGCTGTTGCTGGACGGTGGGCGGTCCCACCACCCGCAGCCGGTCGGCGGCCTCCTTCATGCCATGGCCGGCGGCGGCGGCATAAAGCTGGCGCGCCACTTCCAGATTCTGCGGCACCAAAGGCGGTGCGCCGGTCTCGTACAATTCCCCCAGTTGAAACTGGGCGACGGGATGATTGGCGGCGGCGGCGGCTTCCAGCAGCGGCAATGCGCTGGCCAGGTCGGGCGGCCCGGCTTCGCCCTTGAGCAGCATGTCGGCCAGATCGGCCTGGGCGGTGGGCAGGCCGGCCTCGGCGGCGCGCTGGTAGATTTCTTCCGCCTTTTTGGGGTCCTTGGCCACGCCCTGGCCCTTGCGCAGCATCATCGCCAGATTGCGCATGGCGGCGAGGTCTTCGTAGCGCAGATCCCACCAGATCTTGAAAGCCTGCTGGTAATTGCCCGCGTCATAGGCGGCGACACCGGAATCAAAAATCTTGGCAATCTCGGCGCCATCGCGGGCAGACGCGGGGCCTGCGGCCGCCAGGGCCAGGCAGAGTGCGGTAAGAAGCGGAAAAATCTTGTTGGTTTGGGGCATGTGACGCCAAGGCTACCCTGTCGGGCGTCAAACTGCTAGGACGTAAGCACATGACAATGGAAATGGGCGGCCCGCTGGAGGACGACGGCATCGCGCCGCGCGACAATCCCTTTACCCTGTTCAAGAGCTGGATGCACGAGGCGGAAGCGTCCGAGACCAACGACCCCAATGCGATGGCGCTGGCAACGGCGGACGAAGACGGCTTTCCCAACGTCCGCATGGTGTTGCTCAAGGGCGTGGATGCGAACGGCTTCGTCTTCTATTCCAATGCCGAGAGCATCAAGGGCGGCGAGCTGGCGAAGAATCCCAGGGCCGCGATCAATTTCCACTGGAAGAGCCTGCGCAAGGCGGTGCGCGCGCGGGGCGCCGTGGCGCGGGTCAGCGATGCGGAAGCCGACGCCTATTTCGCCACCCGTCCCAAGGACAGCCAGATCGGCGCCTGGGCCTCACCGCAATCGCGCCCGATGGAAGGCCGGTTCGTTTTCGAAAAGGCCCTGGCCGAATATGGCGTCAAATATGCGCTGAGCAAGGTGCCGCGTCCGCCCTACTGGACCGGCTGGCGCATCACGCCCTTGCGGATCGAATTCTGGCGCGACCGTCCATTCCGGCTGCATGACCGGCTGGTCTATGTCCGTGACCGCGCTGATGCTCCCTGGCGCACCGAGCGATTGTTTCCCTAAGCCATGACGATGGAGGGGCGGCTGGAACAGGCAGGGCAGTTGATGAAACGGGCGGCGATCGCCTCGCTCGGCGTGTCGCTGTTCCTGGTCGCCATCAAGACCTTTGCCTATTTCACCTCCCATTCGGTGGCGATGCTGGCGAGCCTTGCCGATTCCGCGCTCGATCTTTTCACCGCCTCGCTCAACATGCTGGCCATACGCCAGGCGCTGACCCCGGCCGATGCCGAGCATCGCTTCGGCCATGGCAAGGCCGAGCCGCTGGCGGGCCTGGCCCAGGGCGCCTTCATCACCGCATCCGCTCTGTTTCTGGTGATCCAGGCAGTGAACCGGATTCTCGCGCCCGAACCCATCGACAACAGCATTGAGGCGTTGATCGTGATGTGCGTCGCCATCGCCTGCGCCATCCTGCTGATCCTGTATGAGCGCCGGGTGGTGGCCAATACCGGCTCGCTCGCCATCGATGCCGATCAGGTCCATTATCTGGGCGATCTGGCCACCAATATTGGCGTGGTGCTGGCGCTGGTGCTGAGCGCCTATCTGGGCTGGACCCTGGCCGATCCCATCATCGCCATCGCGGTCGCGCTCATCATGCTGGTCAGCGCCTTTGGGGTAGGCAAAAGCAGCTTCAACCAGCTGATGGACCGCGAGCTGCCCGACGAAGAGCGCGCCCGCATCCGCCGCATCGCCGAAAGCCATGATGCGGTGAGGAATGTGCACGACCTCAAGACCCGCGCCGCCGGGCTTTCCACCTTCATCCAGCTTCATCTGGCGCTTGATCCTGACATGCCTTTGAAAGAGGCGCACCGGGTCAGCGACGCGGTCGAGCAGGCGATCCTCCATGCCTATCCGGGCGCGGAAGTGATCATCCATCAGGACCCGGCGGGGCTTGAACCCCTGCCGCCGGACTTCGCCGACTAAGGCGCGGCGCGCGAACAAACATGCGTATCACTTGCAGCAACGCGGGGTGAAGCGGGCTATCGTGCCCGGGTCACGGGCGAGGAATCATCATGACCAAAAAAATTTCCGCTTCCTACGGGCCGACCGCGAAGATCTTTCACTGGCTGATCTTCCTTCTCCTGGCCGCGCAATATGCCATCGGTTCGATCATGCCTCATATCGGCAAGAAGACGCTGGACCAGGGCTGGGTACATTGGCATCTGCTGGTGGGCGCGGTGATCCTTCTGGTGATCGTGCTGCGCTTTGTCTGGCGGCTGTTTCATCCCGTGGCGCTGGCGGATGGGGTGACGGGCTGGGAGCTTGTGCTGTCGCGCATCACCCATCTGATGCTTTACGCCATTGTGTTCGCGATGACGGTGCTGGGCTGGGCGGCCGCCAATTATCGCGGCTGGACAGTGAGCCTGTTCGACGCCGTTCCGCTGCCGGCGCTGGCGCCCAAGGGCACGGCCTGGGCGCATGAAGCCGGCGACATCCACAACATCCTGGTCTATGTGCTCCTGGGGTTCATCGCCCTGCATGTGCTGGGCGCGCTCTATCACTATTTCGTCAAGCGCGACCGGGTGGTGCAGCGGATGCTGATCGCGAACGATCTGTCCTAGACGTCAGATATCCGCGCCGGCGGAATTGAATGTCTGAACCTGGCGCGCCGGCAGTCCCAGATGCTGGACCGCCAGCCGGTGGGCGATGCGCGCCAGAAGGAAGAAGATCGGGCTGGCCAGGAGCGACATGGCGATCACCGCGATGGCGAGCTTGTGGCCGCCCGGCGACAGGGTGCCGGCGGCAAGGCCGGCGCCGGCGATGACGAAGGAGAATTCTCCCACCGGTGACAGGAACAGCGCGGCGGCGAAGGCAGTGTCGAAATTCTTGCCGCCCAATGTCAGCAGGATGAAATTCAATACCGTCTTGCCGCCCGTGACCACGATCAAGGCCGCGCCGATGATCCAGGCTTGCCGGATCAGATAATCCAGGTCGATCAGCAGGCCCACCGAAAGGAAGAAGACGAAGAGCAGAATGCTCTGCACCGGCTGGGCCATCGCCAGCGCGCCGCGCCGCAAGGTCGAATGGCCAACAGCCAGTCCGCCGAGGAAGGCGCCCAGTGCCGGCGACAGGCCCAGCAGGCCGGACGCCGTGGCGCTGGCGAAACAGATGCCCAGCACGCCCAGAGTGCCGACATCGGAATTCCGGAGCAGATATTCGCTGGCCGGGAAGCGGAAGCTCTTGATCCTGTTCAGCACATGGATGAAGGCTGCCAGCAGCGCGAAGGCCAGCGCCAGACGGGTCGCCACCCCGATCAGCGCCCCGGCGGTCAGCGCGCCTCCCAGCGTGTTGGTGATCAGCAGCAGCGGCACCACCGCCAGGTCCTGCGCCACCAGGATGGCCACGGCCAGCCGTCCGGCAGGCGTGTCTTTTTCCTCGCTATCCTCGATCATCTTCATCGCCACCGCGGTCGAGGAGATCGACAGCATGAAGCCGATGACGATGCCGCCCAGGATTTCGCCATGAACGGCATAGGTGAACAGCGCCACCGAGGTGGGGATCACCAGACAGGTGATGCCCGTGATGCCCAGGGCCAGGGGCAGAGACTTGGAGAAGGCGGCCAGCCGCATCTCCATGCCGATGATGAACAGCAGCATCAGCACCCCCAGCTCGGCCAGGGTCTCGATGCTGGAAGAATCATGGATCAGGCCCATGCCGGTTGGTCCCAGCGCCACCCCGACCAGGATGAAGCCGGCGGCCGCGGGCATGCGCAGCCGGTTCATCACCAGTCCCAGCCCTACCGCGGCGGCCAGGACCAGGGCAAGGGCAAGAAGGGACTGATGGGCGTGCATAAGCGGGCTTTGTCCGGGGAAGCGGGTGTTTTTGGGATGATAGAGGCGCAGGGTCGCAAAAGCGATAAACAGCTTTGCCAAGGTTGCTCCCTGTCTGTCACCGGGGCGCCCATGGCCGCCGGCTGAAGTCCCAACCAGAGGGGAAGCGGCATGACCGTCGAAACCCGGCTATCGCCCAAGGAGGCACTTCGCTTGAAAGCGCAACAGCATTTCTATCGCTTCCACCTACCGCACCTGCATCTGACCTCGGTGTTCGGCGACGACTGGTTCGCGCTCAAGGCGGAAGCCTTCGCCCGCTTCTTCGGCACGCCGACCTTCCTGATCGCGCAGACCGTGATCGTGCTGGGATGGATGGTGGTGAACATCATGGGCTGGACACATTTCGACGTCTATCCTTTCATCCTGCTGAACTTGGCTTTCAGTCTTCAGGCGGCGTATGCCGCGCCGCTGATCCTTCTGGCGCAGACCCGCCAGGCCGACCGCGACAAGGCCCATGCGCTGGCCGATGCCGAGCATCGCGACGAACTGCACCGCATCAGCGACGAGCGCGCCCGCACGGCGGTTGAGCAGACCCAGATCCTGCTGGACCTGATGCAGCAGAATACCGACCTGACCAGGACGGTGAAATCACTGACCGAGCGGGTCGAAGCGCTGACGCAGGATGTTCATGCGGCTCTGGTGCGCCAGGGATCATGCGCACCTTTGCAGGAGCAATAGCGCCGCCAGGCGAAACGGTCAGCGGCAGCCGCGGAAGTTGCTGGCCTTGCAGGCCGCGGTCAGGCGGCGCGCCTCGGTCTGTTCGCTGGCCGACATGCGATGCAGCAGGGCATCGCGATGGGCGCTGGCATTGGGCGCGTCGCCCTGATCGGCGGCAAGCGCATACCACATGTAGCTGCGGGGCAGGTCGGCTTTCATGCCTTGGCCCGTTTCATACATCAGGCCCAGATTGTACATGCCGGCGGAATTGCCCTGGGCGGCGGCGGCAGAGAACCACTGCGCCGCCTTGGCATAATCGCGCGTCACGCCCTTGCCGTCCCGATAGAGGCCGCCCAGATTGTTCTGGCCCAGCGGGGAGCCGGACGCCGCCGATAGCGACATGTAGCGCAGCGCTTCCGATGTGTTCTGTTTCACGCCCTTGCCGTCGAGATACATGATGCCCAATCCGTTTTGGGCGACGGCATTGCCCTGATCCGCCAGTGGACGCCAGGCCGCCAGCGCGTGGCTGTAATCGCCCTTCTGGAAATAGCGGGCGCCGTCCTGGGCGGTATCCGCCAGGGCCGGACCGGCCACGGCCACCGTCAGGGCAAGGACAAGGGCTTTGCGCATTGCGGATTTTCCGAAAGCCATTTCAAACGCAAATGTTACCGGGCGAGGGGTGAATTTCCACTTACCAGCGCAGGAAGCGGCCGCCCAGAAGCCCGCCGATCGCGGTGGTCATCAAAATACCCAGGCTGTACCAGATGCCGATAAAAGGCGCCGATCCTTCCGTGCAGTGGAAGGAGTAGACAAAAGCCCCGGCTGCTCCGGCGAAGAGCCCCGCACCCAGCCCCGCCTGGGTCAGGCGGGTGGGGGCCATGCGTTTCAGCGCCCAGAAGGTCGCGGCCAGGACGGGCAGTGCCGTAAAGGTCACCAGGAAAGCGCAGACCCGGCTGGAATGGCCCAGGATCAGGCCCGGTCTGTCAGCTCCGGGGGCGGCCAGCTGCGCCACCGCCAGAAGGGCGATGGCCAGCACCGGCAGCAGCAGGATGCGGGCTGGACGCGTCATGTCCGCGCCCGGACGGCCAGCGCGCCCGACCAGCCAGAAGCCTAAGACCGCAATGACGAAGGTGTAGATCAGCTTGGTCCACATGCCGAAGCTGACAATGGCGCGGGCAAAGTCGTGGCGCAGGCCGATGGTGGAGAGCATCAGGAGGACCGAGCCGGCCAGCCCCACGGCCACCGCCGCCAGCAACATGCGCGTCAGCACGCCCTGGCGCACGGGCTCCAGCCGGCCGGACAGATCGGCGATCAGATCATCGGTCCGCATTGCGGTCCTCCTGATCGCGCAGGTCCTCGCCCAGGGATTTCAAGGCGCGATGCACCGTCACCTTCACCGCGGATTCCGACATGCCGGTGCGCTTGGCGGCCTCGGCCACCGAGACGCCGTCGAGCTTGATGTCCTTGACCAGCTGGCGCTTGGCGGGCGGCAGCCTGTCGAGCAGTTTGCCCACATCGCGCCGGGCGATGGTCTCTTCCGTCTCGTCATGACCGAACAGGTCGCCAGCTTCGTCCAAGGGCACGGTGGCGCGGCGCTTGTGGCGGCGATATTCGTCGATCAGCTTGTAGCGCGCAATGCCGTAAACCCAGGCGGTGAAGGGAAGCGCCGGGTCATAGGTCGCGCGCCGCGCGTGAATGGCAATCAACGTCTCCTGCACCGCATCCTCGGCTGCGGCCGGGTCCAGTCGGCGCGCATAGTAACTTCGCAAGTGCCGGGTCAGGCCCTGTAGCAGCATCCGATAGGCGCCGGCGTCACCCATGAGGGCGGCCAGCATCCAGCTCCGGTATTGCGCCTCCTGGGCGATCAAACACGGCTCCTTAAGGCGGAAGTTCGCGCGCGGTCTTAAAAAAGTTACAGGAGCAAAGTTATAGGAAAGCGAGTTCCCCCTGGATAGCGGGGGTCCTCAGTTCTTCTTCGCCTCTTCCAGGATGTCGGCGATGGTTTCCTTGCCCTCGGGACTGTGCATCCAGTTTTCGGCGGCCGAAAGGGTGGGGAACTGCAGCGGCACCTTCTGCGGCTTGTTGCGCTCCGGCACCGGAACCAGAACCTCGAAGGTGCCGGCGAAACGGACATCCTTGGTCTCGGCGGCATAGGGGGCCGGGACCTGGTTCTTGCGTTTTTCCTTCATGCTGCCCATGGCTGACTCCCGGTCTGATGGGCGGCTTCTAGCAGTTTTTATTCCTCCCGGTCAGCCCGTTTTTTCCGCCCGATTCCAAGCTTTTCCCGCCATAGCCGGGCCGGAATCTCCTCCACCTGGCCCTCGGCCAGCTGGCCCAGCTGGAACGGCCCGTAAGAGGTGCGGATCAGGCGGGCAACCTTGAGCCCCAGCCGTTCCATCACCCGCTTGACCTCGCGATTCTTGCCTTCCTTCAGCTTGACCGTGGCCCAGCTGTACATGCCCTTGCTGCGCTCCAGATCGGCAATGACGGGACCATATTTGACACCGTCGATGGTGATGCCGGTGGCGAGCTTGTCGAGATCGGCCTGGGTCACCTTGCCGAACAGCCGTGCCCGGTAGATGCGTGTCCAGCCCGAGGCGGGGATTTCCATGCGCCGGGCGATGTCGCCGTCATTGGTGAGCAGCAGCAGGCCCTCGGAATTGAAGTCCAGCCGGCCCACCGAGACCACGCGGCCCAGATGCTTGGGCAGGTTGCCGAAGACGGTGGGGCGGCCTTTTTCGTCCTTGTGGGTGGTGACCAGGCCGGATGGCTTGTGATAGCGCCACATGCGTGCGGCCTCGGGCTGGGCGAGCGGCTTTTCATCGACCTGGACGACATTGTTCTCGGTGACATTGAGGGCGGGCGAGGTGACCTTTACGCCGTCGAGCTTCACCCGGCCCTCCAGGATCAGCTTTTCGGCGTCGCGGCGCGAGCAGATCCCCGCCCGGGCGATGACTTTGGCTATGCGCTCGCCGTCTGGCATAAGTGTGGTCTCATGGATGACAGCGAAGCCATAGCATTGGCGCTGGAAGAAGCGAAATCGGCCGCCTTGCGAGGCGAGGTGCCGGTGGGCGCGGTGCTGCTGGGCGCGGATGGCGCGCTTCTGGCCCGGGATGGTAACCGCATCCTGGAACGCAAGGACCCCACCGCCCATGCCGAGATGCTGGTGATGCGGGCAGGCGCGCGGGTCTTGGGCAATGAACGACTTTTGGGAACCACGCTGTATGTCAGCCTGGAACCCTGTGCCATGTGCGCGGGCGCCATCGCCATGGCGCGGGTGGCGCGCCTGATGTTCGCGGCCTGCGATCCCAAGGGCGGGGCGGTGCTGCACGGTCCGCGTTTCTTTGAACAGTCCACCTGCCATCATCGTCCGATACTCGAACAGACAGAGGCGCATGCCGCGGAAGCCGGCGAGATCCTGAAGGCTTTCTTCCGCGCGCGGCGTCAGGCCGCGCGACCGCAAGCAAGGTCTTAAAACCAGGCCGGCGAGAATCCGGGAAAGCCCAGCTGCAGCACTTCGCGCGCCGCGATCAGGCCGATGCCGGCGCCGATCAGCACATCGCTGAGGAAGTGCGCGGTCAGCAACGCACGCGTCACCGCCAGCAGTGCCGCGACGCCAAACCATACCGGCCACCATAGCGGCCATACACAGGTGAAGATCACCGCCACGCAGCAGATGGTGAGCGCATGGCCGGATGGAAAGGAATTATAGGCGGGATTGAAGGCCAGCGGGATGAAGCCATAAAGCCCCATCTCCATATCGTCGCGTGGACGCCGGCGGCCCAGCACCAGCTTGATCACATGCAGCACCGCGCTGCCCATGGTCAGGCTGGCGATGAAAGCCAGCGAGTAGTTGATCAGCTGTGTGGCTTCCGCCGCCAGTACATTGAAGTGGCGCATGCCCGCCGCCACGATCAGCGCCAGGATCGCCGCCGCCAGCCAGTGACCGGCCTTGGCATAATGGGTGATGCTGTCGAGCGCCTTGTGGGTCCTGGCGTTGACATGGTCATAGATGAAATGCGCCAGCGGCCGGTCGATCACCAGCGCCACAAGACCCACGAGAATGGAAACAAAGCCCGCCCAGAGAAGCATGGCGTCTGGTTGCCAACTGGCGGAGGCAGTGTCAACGCTTGAGCGCCCGCCAGCCGATATCCGAGCGGCAAAAAGCGCCTTGCCAGTGTATTTTTGCCACCGCCGCATAGGCACGCGCCTGGGCTTCGGCCACGTCCTTGCCCAGGGCGGTGACATTTAACACCCGTCCGCCCACGGCGCAGATGTCATTTCCGCGTTTTTCGGTCCCGGCATGGAACAGCGTGACGCCGGGCATTCGGGCGGCTTCATCCAAGCCGGTGATGACATGGCCTTTCTCGTAAACGCCGGGATAGGCTTTGGATGCCATCACCACGGTCAACGCCACATCCTCGCGCCATTCCAGCGGCTGAAGCTTGCCGTCGCGCGCCGCCAGCAGTGCCGTGAGAAGATCGCTTTTCAGCCGCGGCATCAGCACCTGGCATTCCGGATCGCCGAAGCGGCAATTGTATTCGACCAGCTTGGGACCGGCCTTGGTGATCATCAGCCCCAGATAGAGCACGCCCATATAGGGCATGCCGCGCGCGGCAAGCGCGGCGACGGTGGGCTTGATGAATCGCTCCATCGCCACCTGTTCCAGCGCCGGCGGCAAGACCGGCGCCGGTGAATAGGCGCCCATGCCGCCGGTATTGGGGCCGGTATCGCCATCGCCCACGCGCTTGTGATCCTGGGCGCCGGCCAGCGGCACGACATTGGTGCCGTCGCTGAGGGCAAAGAAGCTGGCTTCCTCGCCCTCCATGAATTCTTCCACCACAATGGCGTGGCCGCTTTCGCCAAAGCCGCCTTCAAACATGAAGTCGATGGCCTTGTCGCTTTCGCCTTTGCCGGCGGCGATGATCACGCCCTTGCCGGCGGCCAGGCCATCGGCCTTGATCACCACCGGATAACCCAGGCTGTCGGCATAGATCTTGGCCGGCGCCGAGGCGGTGAAACGCCGATATTGGGCGGTGGGAATGCCGGCTTCCACACACAGGTCTTTGACAAAACCCTTGGAGCCCTCCAGCACGGCGGCGGCTTTGGAGGGACCGCAGGCACGGATGCCGGCCGCCTCGAACACATCCCACAAGCCGCCCACCAGCTGGGGGTCTGCGGCGATGACGGCGAAATCGATTCGGGTCTCGGCCGCGAACTTCACCAGCGCCGCGAAATCGGTGGCGGCGATAGGCACGCATTCGGCGACCTGGGCAATGCCGGCATTGCCGGGGGCGCAATAGAGCTTTGTCAGCAACGGGCTTTTCGACAGCGCCCAGGCCAGCGCATGCTCGCGCCCTCCGGAACCCACCAGCAGAACCTTCACCGCATTCCCCTTTTTCCGAACCCTTTTGGGGCCTCGCCATTTTTCGCCGCCACCCTGTATCATGACGCCATGAGCGATACATCCCTTTCCAACCTGCCGGAATTTTCGGTCACGGAATTGTCCGCCGCCCTGAAGCGGACGGTGGAAGACCAGTTCGCCTTTGTGCGGGTCCGGGGCGAGATTTCGGGCCTGAAATTCCATTCCAGCGGCCATGTCTATTTTGATCTCAAGGACGAAAAGGCCTGCCTCAATGCCGTGATCTGGCGGGGTTCGGTGCCGCGGCTGAAGGTCAAGCCCCAGGCCGGAATGGAAGTGATCCTGACCGGCAAGCTTTCGACCTATGCCGGTTCCTCGCGCTATCAGATTATTGTCGAGCAGGTGGAGCTGGCGGGCCTGGGCGCGCTGATGCTGCTGCTGGAGGAGCGGCGCAAGACGCTTGCCGCCGAAGGCCTGTTCGATGCGGCCCGCAAAAAGAAGCTGCCCTTCCTGCCCGAGGTGATCGGGGTGGTGACATCGCCCACGGGCGCGGTGATCCGCGATATCATGCACCGGCTTCAGGCCCGGTTTCCGCGCCGGGTGCTGCTATGGCCGGTGGCGGTGCAGGGCGAGAAGGCGGCGGCCGAAGTCGCCGCGGCCATCGCCGGCTTCAATGCGTTTGACGGCCAGCGGCTGCCGCGTCCCGACCTGATCATCGTGGCGCGCGGTGGCGGCTCGGTCGAAGACCTGATGGCTTTCAACGAGGAAGTGGTGGTGCGCGCGGCGGCGGCGAGCCGCATCCCGCTGATCTCGGCGGTGGGACATGAGACCGACACGACCCTGATCGATTTCGCCGCCGATGTGCGCGCGCCCACGCCCACCGCGGCGGCGGAACTGGCGGTGCCAGTGCGCAGTGATCTGCTGGCCCAGACCCTGGATTTCGAACGTCGCTTTGTGCGGTGTTTCGGCAAGGCGATGGAGGATCGCCGCCGCCATCTGGCCCAGCTGGTGCGCGTGTTGCCGAGGCCGGAAAGCCTGTTTGCCACGCCGCGGCAGCGGCTTGATACGGCGTCGGACAAGCTGCAGCATGCGCTCAGGCGCAATCTCCAGATCCATGAGGTGCGTTTCAACCGCGCCGGTGCCCAATTGCGCGATCGCATCCTGCGCGACCGCATGGCGGTGAATGCCGAACGTCTTGGCGTGCTCGCCAGGCGGGCCGGGCGGGCGGAACGGACACGGCTTGCCGAGGCGCGGCGGCATCTGGACGGCCTGGTTCGGGTGCTGGACGGGATTTCCTATCGCGCCGTGCTGGAACGCGGCTTTGCCCTGGTGCGCGGCGCGGATGGAACCGTGCGCCGGCGCGCCGCCGCGGTGAAGAATGGGGAAGGCCTGACGCTGACGTTCGCCGATGGCCAAGCCAGGGTCGTGGTGGGCGAGGGCGGCGGCAAGCCGATGAAAAAGAAACAAGGAATTGATCAGGGCTCGCTTTTTTGAGGCCGAACCGGATAAGCTAGACGCATGAACGTAATGGAACGCGACAAGGGCGAAGCCAGGCTTCACTATCTGGATGGCGAGTATGAGATCATCATACCCGGCGCCTATGTCGTCTGCGCCGTGACCGGCACGCATATCCCGCTGGATGCGCTGCGCTATTGGAGCGTGGACCTGCAGGAGGCCTATGCCAGTCCGGCCATCGCCACGGCGCGGGCGCAGGAAAAGGGCCTTGTTCCCAAATAATCCGATGCGGCGCCGCGCTTTCGTCGCAGCCTCGCTGTCGCTGGCGGCATCGCCCGCATGGGCGGATGACAAGCCGGTGCGGTTTTCGGTGAGCGGCGCGCTGACGCAAGGCAGCTTGGCCTTGGGCAGCGCCCCGCCGGGTTCGCTGGTGGCGCTGGACGGAAGACCGCTGCGCACAACCGCCGACGGACGGTTCGCCTTCGGCTTCGGCCCCGATCAAACCAAGGCGTCGCTGGTGACGGTGCGCTATCCCGATGGCGGCGGCGACAGCAGAAGCTTTACGCCCACGCCGCGCCAGTATGAGATCCAACGTGTCAATGGCCTGCCGCAGAAGACAGTGACCCCGCCACCGGAGGTTTCAGCCCGCATCGCCCGCGAGGCGGAGACCATCTATCTGGCGCGGCTGAGCGATACGCCGGGCACGGATTTTCTGTCCGGCTTCGACTGGCCGGCGCCGGGAATTGAAAGCGGCGTGTTCGGCAGCCAGCGCATCGACAATGGCGTGCCGATGGCGCCCCATTATGGCGTGGACATGGCCGCGCCCGTGGGCACGCCGATCCAGGCCCCCGCCGATGGCGTCGTCAGTATTTCCGACGATTATTATCTGGATGGCGGTTTCACCCTGATCGATCATGGCCAGGGCGTCTCCACGTCCTATCTGCATCAGAGCAAGCGGTTGGTGCGCGCGGGCGAGACGGTCAGGCGCGGTCAGCGCATCGGGCTGATCGGGGCGACAGGCCGCGCCACGGGCCCGCATCTGCACTGGGCGATGAACTGGTTCGAGGTGCGGCTGGACCCGTCGCTGTCGACGAAGAAGCCAAAGCCCGATCCGCTTTAGTTTTTGATGGTCGCTCGTTCGTACGCTGTCGCTACGAACTCGCCGACGCGCCTTTGCCCACGTAGCACTTGCCGTCGCCGCTTTCGAATCTGGTGTGGGGCGTGGCGGCAAAGAATTCGTCAAAGGCCTGGCGCACTTCCGGCCATTTGCCCTGGCCGACGATCGGCTTCTTGAAATAATCGTCGCCGATCAGGATGCCGCCATCCTTCAGTTGCGGCCACCAGGCTTTCAGATCCGCCATCACCGACAGATAGTCGTGCCCGGCATCGATATGCAGCACATCGGGACGGATGCCGCGCGCTTTCAGCAACTGGAAGGCGTTGATGGAATCCAGCGCCAGGGGCACGACCTGGCCGGCCACCCCTTCCTTGCAGATGTTGGCAGCGAACTTGTGATAGAGGCGGGGATAGCCGAATTCGAAATCCAGGTCGGGAATGAATTTCTCCCACATATAATGTTCCGACGATCCCAGCCAGGTGTCGATGGCGATCACCGCCGCGTCCAGCCCCAGACGCTGAATCTCCTTCGCCATGGTGACGACGGAAGCGCCTTTCCACACGCCGACCTCGACCACGACGGCGGGCCCGGCTTCGCGGATGGCGCGGGCGAGATAGGGATGGTCGGAATGCCACCCCTGCAGGTCGCTGATGAAACGGTCGGCCGGAAAATCCTTCAGCGGGTCGCGGCCGAAGAACAGCTTGCCCAGGATTTCGTCGCGCATGCTCATGTCTTGACTTTCATCAGTTCGGCATCGCGCGGGGTGGGCCAGCGATTGTGAATCCACAGCCATTGGCCGGGATCATCGCGGATGATCTGTTCGAGGGCCGTGGTGATCACCGCTGTCAGCCGGCGCGTGTCTTCGGTTTCGTCGCCGCTGGGATTGAAATCCAGTACCGGCGACACGGTGACATGGAAGCGCGCGCCGGCCAGGCGCCGGTTGGCGGCAATGCAGATGCGCGCGCCGGTCTTGAGCGCCAGCGCCGCCGGCGCCGGCGTGGTCATGGCGTCATGGCCGAAAAAGGGCACGGCGATACCTTCACGCAGCTTCTGGTCCACCAGCATGCAGAGCGCGCGATTGCCGCGCAGCTGCGAGAGCATGGAACGCACGGCATTGTGCTTGGCGATCAGGGTTTCGGGACCATTGATGCGGCGCTGGCGCGCCACCCAGTCGGCAACGAAGGGATTGTTCGGAGGGCGCACGACCGTGGCGGCATCGATGCCGATCTGCTGCGCCAGGATCGGCATCATCTCCCAGTTGGCCAGATGCCCCGACAGGAACATCAGCGGCTGGCCTTTCAGGCTGTCGGCCGTCACGCCCCCGGGAAAGCTGTAGGTGATGCGCGGGTCCTCGCCCTTGGGCGTGAACTTGTCGAGGTGCGGATACTCACCCACCACCCGGCCCAGATTGTCCCACATGGTGCGGCGGATGGCATTGCGCTCGGCCGGTGTTTTTTCCGGAAAGGCGCGCAACAGATTGGCGCGCGCCACCCGGTCGGGCGGCAGCCAGCTCAGGATGTTGCGGCCGATGAAGCCGCCAAGCCGCGAGGCGGCCGAAAGCCCGATCACCCGGAACAGCGCCATGAAGGCAAAGAACAAGGCGGCCTCCGCGCCATAGCGCAGCCTGTCGCCCAGGGACAGGCCATCGCCGGGATTGGAGGGCGCTTCGCTCATCGTCTGGCGCTAAACCCGCGAAATTGCGCTGTCAAGCAAGGTTTCCATTGCCCTCTTGTCATCGAAGACGGCTGCGACTTTCAGCACTCTTATGGTCTCACGCTGCTGGACGGTGAGGCGGACAAAATCCTTTTCCGTGGTCACAAGGATGGCATTGCCCGCCACCATCTTGAGCTGGGTGATTTCATCCTCGCCATAGGGATGATGATCGTCGAAAAAACAGCGGCCGGTGACGTTCGCGCCGCTGTCTTCCAGCGAAGCAACGAATTTTTCGGGGCGCCCGATGCCGGCAAAGGCGAAGACGTCCTGGCCAGCGAAGGCCGTGCCGTCGGCCTTGATATGGGCACGCAGCACTGGCCCGGCATAACCCTTGAGATCGGGCGCGCCATCGCCAACGCATATCACCGCGTCGGAGCGCGCCAGACCTTGTGTTACCGGCTCGCGCAAGGGCCCGGCCGGAATTTGATGGCCGTTACCGAAACCGCTCTCGGCATCCACCACCACCAGCGACAGCGCCTTGCGCAGCGCGAAATTCTGATGGCCGTCATCCATCACCAACACGGTGGCGCCTTTCTCGCGCGCCAGCCTGGCGCCCGCCGCGCGGTCGCGCGCCACGATGGTGGGCGCAGTGCGCGCCAGCAGCAGGGCTTCATCGCCCATGACCGCCGCTGTATGGCCGCGCGAAGCCAATGCGGGGCCGCGTTCGCTACCGCCATAGCCGCGGGTGAGGAAATAGGGCTTATGGCCTTTTGCGCGCAGCATCTCGGCGATGGCGATGGCCACCGGCGTCTTGCCGCTGCCGCCCGCGGTCAGATTGCCGACACAGATCACCGGCAGGCCGGGATCGCGGGGCCTGGCGGTGCGCGCCTTGAGCGCGACACTGACGCCATACAGCGCGCCCAGGGGCGCGAGCAGGGCCGCCAGCGCGCCGCCTTTTTGCCAGAAATCAGGCGCGCGCATCGAGCAGGTCTTTCAGCGCATGGGCGGTGCGGTTCACCGCGCCCGACAGGGTGGCTGCGCCGCGCGCGGCCGCATCGCCCGCGTCTTTCGCCAGCCGGGGATCGGACAAAAGCCTCGCCGCCTCGCGCGCGATATCGGCGCTGCTGGTGACTTTGCCAAAGCCCTGGGCGGCGAAGATCGCCTCATAGGCCATGGGCGCGCTGGCGATATTGGGACCGGCCAGCACCGCGCAATGCAGGCGCGCCGGCTCCAGCACATTGTGCCCGCCCAAGGGCACCAGCGTGCCGCCCAGAAAGCAGAAAGGCGACAGGCGATAGAACAGGCCCATCTCGCCCATGGTGTCGGCGATATAGATCGCGGTCTGCGCCGTGATCCGGCCGCCGGCGGCGCGGCGGCAAAAAGCGCGCGTGCCGCACAGCATTTCCAGATCCGGACCGCGCTGGGTATGGCGGGGCACCAGAATGGTCAGAAGATCGGGGAACCGGTTGCGCAAAAGATCATGCGCCGGCAGTAGGGTTTCGTCTTCGCCCGGATGGGTCTGGGCCGCCAGCAGGACGGGGCGCGTGCCGATCTGCTGGCGCAGGGCGGCCAGCGCCTCTTCATCCGCCGCAAGCGGCGGCGCATCGGCCTTCAGGCTCCCCGCGACCTCTACATTGCGTGCGCCCAGGGTGCGAAAGCGTTCCGCGACGTCTTCGTCTTGCGCCAGCACCATGTCGAAAGCGGCCAGCAGTGCGCGGACACTGCGCCTGGCCCACCGCCAGCGCTCGGCGGAGCGGGCGGAGATGCGGGCATTGACCAGCGCCAGCTTCACCCCGCGCGCATGCGCGGCCAGGATCAGATTGGGCCAGAGATCGGATTCGATGAACAGGCCCGCATCCGGCCGCCAGTGATCCAGAAAGCGCGCCACCGCGCCGGGCGTATCCAGGGGCACGAACTGATGCAGTACGCCGGCGGGCAAGCGTTCGCCCAGAAGGGCCGCGCTGGTGACGGTACCGCTGGTGACCAGGACATTGGCATCCTGGCGCAGCCTTTCGATCAGGGGCAGGGCAGACAGGCTTTCGCCCACGCTGGCGCCATGCAGCCAGATCAGCCGCCCTTCCGGGCGCGCCAGACCCGCCACGCCCAGCCGCTCGTTCATCCGCGTCCAGTCTTCCTTGCCGCGGCCCGCGCGCTGGCGCAGCACCAGCCGCGCAAATGGTGACGCAAGCTTGGTGAACAGGCGCCAGGCTCGCAGGCCCAAAGGCGCAGTGGACAGCATCGCCATCACGATTCTTCCAGATTGTGGCGATAGAGGCTGGCGTAAAGACCGTTCGCCGCCATCAGCTCGGCATGGGTGCCGGACTGGACCACCTTGCCCCTGTCCAGCACATAGATGCGGTCGGCGTCCACCACGGTGGAAAGACGGTGCGCGATCACGATGGTGGTGCGTCCCGCCATCAGGCGCGACAGCGCCTCCTGCACCTGGCGTTCGGATTCGGTGTCCAGCGCGCTGGTGGCTTCGTCCAGCAGCAGGATAGGGGCATCGCGCAGCATGGCGCGGGCGATGGCGACGCGCTGGCGCTGGCCGCCCGACAGTTTCAGGCCGCCCTCGCCGACGCGGGTGTCATAGCCTTCCGGCATGGCCATGATGAAATCATGCGCCGCGGCGTTTTTGGCCGCCGCTTCGATCTCGCCCCGCGAGGCGCCAGGTCTGCCCAGCGCGATATTGTCGGCGATGCTTTCGTCGAACAAAACCGCCTCCTGGGTGACGATGCTCATCGCGGCGCGCAAGGAGGCGATGGTGACGGCGCGGATGTCCTGACCATCCACCGCGATGGCGCCGTTGCTTGCATCATAGAAACGCAGCAGCAGGTTGAAGATCGTGCTCTTGCCCGCGCCCGACGGTCCCACCAGCGCGATCTTGCGGCCGGCGGGAATGTCCATCGTGACATGGGATAGCGTGTGGTTGTCGCCATGATAGGAAAAGCCCACATCGCGAAAGCTGACCGCGCCGCCTTTGGGGATCAGCGGCTTTGCGTCCGGTCGATCGACGATCTGCGGCCGCGCATCGATGGCGTTGAACATCCGCACCGAAGCCGCGATCCCGGCGGAAGCCGTGGGCCAGAGCTGGGACAGATTGCGCAGGGGCTGCTGGGCCAGGAGCAGTGCGGCCAGGAAACCGGTAAAGGCATTGAGCGTGAGTTGGCCATGCAGGTTCTGCCAGCCCGCCACGAACAGGACCAGGCCCACCACCACGCCCAGGAACAGGTCAGTGACGGGCGCCGCGGCCGCGCGCAGCCGTACCGCCTTCAGAAGTGTCGACAGCCGTGTTTTCAGCCGGGAATCGACCCGCGCGATCGAATGCGCTTCCAGGCCGTAAGCCTTGATGATGCGCCGCCCGTCCATCGCCTCGGACAGAACCACCGACAGATCGCCGGTTTCGCGCATACCCCGGGTGGCGGCGCGGCGCATCGAACCACCAAGCCGCTCCATCGCCCAGGCCACGCCAGGCAAGGTGACCAGCGCCAGCGCGCCCAGCTGCCAGTCGCTGATCAGCACATAGGCGAGATAGACCACCAGCTGCACGGCCTCCAGGAAGATGGCGGCCAGTCCCTGGGTAAGGCCATCGCGCATCAGCTGGGCGTCGTAAAGGAAATTGGAGACGAACTGGCCGGAATGCACGGCATTGAGGTCGGCCAGATCGCGGTGGATCAGGCGGGTGAACATGTCGCGCTGGGCGGACGCGACGGTGCGCTCGCCCAGCGAATCCAGCGTCATGCGGCCAAAGAAAAGGGTGACGGCGCGAAAGCCCACCACGCCCACCGCCACCAGCGACATGGGCAGCAGCATATTCGCCTCGCGGCGCAGGAAGATCAGCTTGACTTCCAGATTGAGCAGAAGCGGCACCAGCCCGCTGATGGCGCTGGTCAGCAACATGCTGACGATGGCCAGCGACAGCAGGCCCCACTGGCTGCCGACATAGTCGCGCAGCAACCGGAGAATCACCGGGCCTTTCGTGGCCGTTGGGGGCGCATGGGGAAACGGCGCGGAACTCATGCCCGGTGCTGTAGCATGGGCCGGGGAGAGAGGCAAAAAGCCTTTTTAGGCCAGATGGTTAGTGCTGATGCTCGTCGTCCGGCTCCAGCAGCCGGTGCAGATGGACCACGAAATAACGGATCTGGGCATTGTCCACCGTGGCCTGGGCCTTGGCGCGCCAGGCCTTCTTGGCCTCGGCGAAGTTGGGATACATGCCGACAAAGTCCAGCTTGCCGAGATCCTTGAATTCGATCTCGCTGGTGTTTTTCAGCTCGCCGCCGAACACGAAATGTAGAAGCTGTTTGCCGTCTTCGTCGGACATGATCGTTCCTGGTTTGGGACAACATTGTCACCCAAAGGACGCGCCTGACTAAGCTCTCTTATTGTCGCAGCAATGACAGTATTTCTGTATGCAGTTTGGCATTGGCAGCGACCAGGCTGGATTGCCGCGTCGTAGGACGGTTGTAGATCAGGGTTGTGCCCTTGGCGTCGGTCAGGCGGCCGCCGGCTTCCGACAGGATGATATCGGCGGCCGCCAGGTCCCAGTCGCGTTTGGCGGTGAGGCTGACACTGGCGTCGGCGCTGCCATCGGCCACAAGCGCCAGGCGATAGGCGACCGAGTTGCGGTTCTGCACATGCATGGGCGGCCAGGGCTTCTGGGTGAGCTGGGTGCGGTCGCCCAGCATGGCGCAATCCCGCAGCCTATCGCGGGCGCCCACATGAATGACCGCGCCATTGCGATGGGCGCCGGCGCCAGCCATTGCGGAATAAAGCTCTTCGCTGATGGGATTGTAGACGACGCCGCAGCAGGGCCGCCCTTCCACCACGATGGCCGCGCAGATGGTGAAATGCGGCCGGTTCTTGAGGAAGGCGACGGTGCCGTCGATCGGATCGATCACAAAGACGCGCGCCCGCGACAGGCGTGCGGGGTCATCGGTATTCTCTTCCGACAGCCAGCCATAGTCCGGACGGGCGGCGGTCAGATGATCCTGCAGGTATTTGTTGACCGCCAGATCGGCTTCGGTAACGGGGCTGCCGCCTTCCTTGTTCCAGCGCTTGTAGTCGCCGCCATAGAATTTGCGCGCGACATGGCCGGCTTCGCGCACCGTCTCTTCCAGAAGCGCGAGGTCTTCAGGCTCCGGCAAGGGTCATGCCCTCGATCCGCACGGTCGGCGCGTTGGTGCCATGACGGAATTCCAGGTCGTTGGCGGGCACCAGACGGGCGAACATGTCCTTGAGGTTGCCGGCGATGGTGACTTCCGACACCGGGAAGGCGATCTCGCCATTCTCGATCCAGAAGCCGGCGGCGCCGCGGCTGTAATCGCCGGTCACACTGTTGACGCCCATGCCCATCAGTTCGGTGACATAGAAGCCCTGTTTGATGTCGGCGATCAGATCCTTGACCGAAAGCCTGCCCGCTTCCAGATAGAGGTTGGTGGCCGAGGGCGCGGGCGGTCCGCCGGTGCCGCGCGCGGCATGGCCGGTGGTCTGAAGGCCGAGCTGGCGGGCGCTGGCGCAATCCAGCAGCCAGGTGGTGAGCCTGCCGTTTTCGATCAGGGCGCGGCGGGCATTGGCTACCCCTTCGCCGTCGAAAGGCTTGGAGCGCAGGCCGCGTATCCGGTGGGGGTCGTCGATGATGCTGACGCCGGGCGCGAATACCGCTTCGCCCATGCGGTCCTTGAGGAAGGAGACGCCGCGTGCGATGGCCGCGCCCGAAATGGCGCCAGCGAAATGGCCGATCAGGCTTGCGGCCTCATCCGGATGAAAAACAACCGGCAGGGCCTGCGACGGCATCGAACGCGGGTTCAGCCGCCGCACCGCCTTTTCGCCGGCCGTGCGGCCGATATCTTCGGGCGCGCGCAGGTCGGCGGCATGGCGGGCGCTGGCCTGGTCATAATCGCGCTCCATGCCGGTGCCTTCGCCGGCCAGCACCGCGACGCCGATGCCATGACTGGTGGCGGCATAGCGGCCGTAGAAACCAGTCGAAGTGGCCAGCGCCACGGCGCTGCGCGAGAAGGAAGCGCCGCCGCCTTCGGAATTGGTCACGCCTTTTACGGCAAGGGCCGCAGCTTCCACATCGCGGGCGCGCGCGATCAGGCTTTCGGCGCTGGGTTCGTCCGCGTCTTCCAGATCAAGCTGGGGGATGGTGGTGGCGAGCCGGTCCTTGGGCGCCAGCCCCGCGAACCGGTCTTCGGGCGCGAGCCTGGCCATCGTCACGGCGCGGCCGGGCAGGGCCTCCAGCGCATCGGCGGAGAAATCGCTGGAGGAGACAAAAGCGACCTTCTGGCCGACGAAGACGCGCAGGCCCAGATCGTAGCTTTCGGCGCGTTCCACATCCTCCAGCTTGCCCAGCCGGTAGGAGACGCTGGAGGAGACGCCTTCGACATACAGCGCATCGGCGGCGTCGGCGCCGGCCTTTTTGGCGGCGTCCAGCAGGTTTGCCAGCAGGCTTTGGGGATCGCGTTTGGTCATGCCGTTCCGTGCCGCTTCCTGGCCCGCCCGTCAAGGCTTAGCTGACGGGACCGGTGGAACAGTTCGGGCGGGCGTTCAGACCGACCGGATCACTGCTGGGACGTGGTGCTGGCGACGGCCGCGCTGGTGGGCGGCTCGCTGGGCCTGGACGGCGTTGACGCTTCGCTGATGAAGATCCTGTTCTCGCCGAACGCGATGTAGAGATGCAGCTTCTTCAGTATGTCCATGCCGATCAGCATGTCGGGCGCATCGTCTATATCATCGACCATTTTCACGCGCGTGTCGGTGCGAAAGCCATTATTGCGGTCTTTCCTGCCAACCAATTGCGGGATGACCACGATATGCGGATTGGTCACTGCGACCCCCTCGAAGTCCAGGGTGGAGAAAACACGCTCGAACGCGCCAGCCATCCCACGCGCATTCATGGCAATGTTGCCCTGGCTGTCGGGAGAAATGTCGAAGATCCGCTTGGCGGCTTCGGCCTTCATGCTGGTGTTGGAGGCGCCGGTGTCGATGATCGCCGTCAGGTCCTTGCCATCCACCTTGACCGAAATCTTGAGGTGATTTTTCTGGAAGGTGAAGGGCAATACGGCCAGCGCTTGGTGTGGCCAGTAGACCACTTTGCCGGGACAATGGTCCTTCGAGAAATAATTCATCTTGTAGGTGCCGAAGTCGATCTCGATGTCATAGCGGCCCATCAGGTCCGGCGAGAACAAGCCGACAAAACGGGTGCCTTGCCCGAAATTCGGGTCCGGGCTGACCGCCAGATGGATGTCTTCGCCAATCTGGCGGCCGACACCGAATTTCCCGACGGACACGTATTTTTCCGACGCGTTACCGTAAAGATCCAGCATCTTGAGGTTTGAGTCGCGCTGGGCGAGGCCGAGTTCGTCGGCCACATTGCCATTGATCATGGACACGCCGCCCCCGGTATCGAGCAGGAACAGCTTGGGGACACCATTGATCGAGACCGGGACCAAGGCCCGGTTGGGGCCCGCAACCAGATTCAGGGCGTTCACCTGGGCCAGTGGCGCGCAGTCATCGGCCCAGGCCGGCGCGGCCAGACAGGCAAGTGCGAACGCGACCATGCAAGCCGTGCGGATCATTCCAGCCTCCCATATGTGTTACTGTTTGTAGCACATCAGCCGGTTACAGCCAATGTCCCGTGGCGTCAGACAGGGGCAATATTGTTTCTGTCACGCTTTTAATGATCCGAACGCCCGTCAATGCTGTGGGGCAGGCATCGAAGCCGGGATCGAGGCGGCCACGGGCGTTGCCTGCGGCGAAGCGGGCGGTGCGGCCGCCGGCGTGATGTAGATCTTGCTTTCGCCGAACGCGATGTAGAGATGCAGCTTGCTCAGGATATTCATGCCGATGAGCATCACGGGATCGCTGGAATCGCGATCGTCCACCCGGCGGACCAGGCTGCCGGTGACATAGCCGTTGTTGGGGTCCTTGCTTCCGGTCTTGTCGGGGATGATTGTGATATGGGGACTACCCACTTCCAGCCCCTCGAAGGACAGCTTCTCGAAAGTGTGTTCGAAGCTTTTGTCTGCATCTGCGCCATTGAGGCCAAACACCCGTTGGGCTTCCGATGCGAAAAGCGTCGTGCCTGGCGCGCCGGTATCGACAATGGCGCGGAAGGTATGGCCGTCCAGCGTCACATTCAGGATCAGGTGGCGATTCATGAAATGCATCGGCACCACGGCGATGGCGGCGCTGGGCCAATAGACGACCTTGCTGGGGCAGTGGTCCTGCGAAAAATAGTTCATCTTGCCGCCGGTGAAATCCAGCTCCGTATCGTATTCGCCCATGTAATCAGCGGCCAGCAGACCGGCGAAGGCGTTTTCGCCGTGAAATGTCGAAATGGGCAGCATGGTATGCCTGTCTCCCAGCCGGCCCAATACGAAGCTGTCCACATTTGCGGCCTTGTTCGAGGCGTTGCCGTACAGATCGAGCAGCTTGATGCCGCCGCTGGTGATGGGAAGCTTCAGTTCTTCCGCGGCTTCGGGAGAGATCTGAGTCACGTCCCCGCCCGTATCCAGCAGGAACTTCTTTTGTGTACCGTTGATGGCGACGGAGACGAAAACGCGCCTGCCATTTTCGCTCAACTGTATGGGCACCGTGTTGACGATCTTCAGCTCGCACTCTGCGGCCCGCGCCATGCCGGGACTGAGACAGACAAGCGCCATCAGCACGCGAATCGTGAATTTGTGCATCCCCGGCTTCCCAACCGTTTCCGCGGATATTAGCCGCGCGGCGCGGTCTTCACCAGATCGGCTTGCCGCTGCCGGGCAGCCCCAGTCTTGACCATTTCTCGGTGACCTTGCGGATCACCTCCTCGTCCATGGCTATCTTCCTGCCCCATTCGCGATGGGTTTCGGGCTCAAGCTTGTTGGTGGCGTCCAGCCCGATCTTGGAGCCCAGCCCGCTTTCGGGCGAGGCGAAGTCCAGATAGTCGATCGGCGTGTTTTCGATCAGGGTGACGTCGCGCGCCGGGTCCATGCGGGTGGAGACCGCCCACATCACATCCTTCCAGTCGCGCGCATTGATGTCGTCATCCACCACGATCACCCATTTGGTGTACATGAACTGGCGCAGATACGACCACACCGCCATCATCACCCGCTTGGCATGACCGGGATAGGCCTTCTTCATGCTGACCACCGCGATGCGGTAACTGCAGCCTTCCGGCGGCAGCCAGAAATCCACGATCTCGGGAAATTGCTGCCGGATCAGCGGCACAAAGACTTCGTTCAGCGCTTCGCCCAGCACAGAGGGCTCGTCCGGCGGCCGCGCCGTATAGGTGGAAAGATAGATCGGGTCCTTTCGCATCGTGATCGCGGTGACGGTGAAGATAGGGAACTGCTCAACCGAATTGTAATAGCCCGTATGGTCGCCATAAGGACCCTCGTCGCGATAGTCCGACAGCGAGACTTCGCCCTCGATCACGATTTCCGCTTCCGCCGGCACTTTCAGCGGCTGGCTGACGCAATCGGCCAGTTCGATGCGGCTGCCGCGCAACAGGCTGGCGAACTGATATTCCGACAAGGTCTCTGGCACCGGCGTCACCGCCGCCAGGATGATGCCGGGATCGGCCCCGATCACCGCCGCGGCGGGCAGGGGTTGGGTCTTCTCCTTGCCCCAGCGGGCATGGTGCTGCGCCCCGCCGCGATGCTTGAGCCAGCGCATGATGGTCTGATTTTTGTTCAGCACCTGCATGCGATAGATGCCGAGATTGTAATTGTCCTCGCGCGCGTCGCTGGGCCCCTTGGTGACCACCAGCGGCCAGGTGATCAGCGGCGCGGGTTCACCCGGCCAGCAGGTCATCACCGGCAGCCTCGACAGATCGATGTCGTCGCCCTTCAGCACGATCTCCTGACAGGCCGGCCGGCCCACGGTCCTGGGCTTCATCGCCAGCACGGTCTTGACCAGGGGCAACAGGTCGGCCGCTTCGCCGAAGCTGCGCGGTGGCTGGGGCTGGCGCAGCTGGGCCAGAAGCTCGCCCACTTCGCGCAGGTCCGCGCCGGTGGTGCGTTCCCTGCCGCCCATGGTCACGCCCATGGCGACGCGCTTGACCGTGCCAAACAGGTTGACCAGCACCGGCATGTCGCTGATGCCGCCATCGGCGCGGATGGGTTTCTCAAACATCACGGCCGGTCCGCCCTCGGCGATCAGCCGGGTCTGGATCTCGGTCATCTCCAGGACGGTGGAGACGGGCTCTTTCACCCGCACCAGCGCGCCGTCCTTTTCCAGACGGGCAAGAAAATCACGCAGCGATTTGTAGGGCATCTTTCAATCCGCGAGCGGCGGACGCTCACATCTTCACGCCATAGATCGGCGGTTCGTCTTCGCCTTTGTCCGCGATCATGCCATGGCCGACATGACTGCGCGAGCGGCTGTAAAGGAAATAGACCACCAGGCCAATGGCGCCCCACACCGGCAAGACCAGGATCGCGGTCAGCGGCAGCGAGAAATACAGCACCACGCAGCCGATGATGGCCAGGGGCGCAATGATCCACAGGCCGGGCGTGCGAAAGGGCCGGCGGCGGCCCGGATCGGTCCGCCGCAGCACCATCACCGAGATCGCCACCATGAAAAAGGCGAACAGGGTGCCGGAATTGGAATAGTCCGCCAGACGGCCGACCGGCAGCACGGCGGCGGCGATGGTGGCGCCGATGCCGGTCAGGAGCGTAACCACATGGGGCGTCTTGAAGCGCGGATGCACCGAGGCGAGCTTCTCCGGCAACAGGCCATCGCGCGCCATGGTGAAGAAGATGCGGGTCTGGCCATACATCATCATCAGCACCACCGAGGGCAGCGCCAGCACCGCGGCCAGGCCCACCAGCCGGCCCAGCGCCGGCCAGCCGATGGTCTCCAGCACATGCACCAGGGCCTCCTTGGAACAGACCAGGGGCTGGGTGGCGCCGCCGGCGACGATGGTGGCGCAGCGCCCTGTCAGTTCGGCCGAGCCCGGCGACAAGACCGCGCCGCCTTCCATCAGCGGCTGGGCGCCGATGGCGCCAATCGCGCCGCTGGACACCAGCAGATAGAAAATGGTGCAGATCAGCAGACTGCCGATCAGGCCGATGGGAACATTGCGCTGGGGATTGCGGGTTTCCTCCGCCGCGGTCGAGACGGCATCGAAACCGACATAGGCGAAGAAGATCGAGGCGGCGGCGCCGAACATGCCACCCGATCCGGCGGGCATGAAGGGCGTGAAATTCTGGGCGTGCAGCACCGGCAGGGTCAGGGCGATGAACAGGGTCAGCGCGGTGATCTTGATCACCACCAGCACGGCATTGAAGCGCGCGCTTTCGGTGGTGCCGATGATCAGCAGCCAGGTGACGAGCGCCGAAACGATGATGGCCGGCACATTGATCCAGCCGCCGATCTTCAGCGCCGTCACCACATCCGGCGTGGCGGCGGCGCCAAAGGCCAGCTCGATGCGCGCCATCAGGCCGTCGGCATTGCTGATGGCGTTGGGGAAATTCACCCCCAACCCATGGAGCAGACCGACGGCATGGTTGGACCAGCCGACCGCGACGGCGCTTGCGCCCACCGCATATTCCAGGATCAGCGCCCAGCCCACCATCCAGGCCATCAGTTCGCCAACCACCGCATAGGTGTAGGTGTAGGCAGAGCCGGCCACCGGAACCATGGCCGCCAGCTCGCAATAGCAGAGCGCGGCCACGGCGCAGACAAAGCCGGCGACCATGAAGGACAGCAGCATGGCCGGTCCGGCCTTCTGGGCCGCCTCGGCGGTCAGGACGAAAATGCCGGTGCCGATGACGGCGCCGATGCCCAGAAGGGTGAGCTGGAACGGACCCAGGGAGCGATGGAGGGATTTCTTCTCTGCTGTCGCCAGAATGGCTTCCAGCGACTTTACGCGATCGAACAGCATGCAGATTCCTCAACGCAGCAATGTCCACTCTGCCAGAGGGGCGGGTGTTCGCCTAGGGCTCAGGCAAGCCTGACATTTGGGCAGTGCTGCCGTTTCGGAGGGCATAAACCCCAGTTTCGCGAATCTCCCGATCCTCCAGATCGCGCGTGGTCGGAACGCTGTAGCTGGCGCGCTTCAGGGCGCGGTTCCTGGGGAAATAGTTGCGGCCCGGATCGCCCAGCAGCACCGGAACCGCCAGCGGAGTGAGCCAGGCCAGCAGCCGTTCGGCCAGGGGACGCTCATAAAAAAGATCGCCCACCAGGATCACGTCCCAGCTGCAGAGGGCGCCGATCAGATCGTCCTGTGTCGTGGCGACGGTGCAGGCGTTGGCTGCGGCATTCAAGCCGATGGCGGCACAGGCAAAGGCATCGATGTCGGCGGCCAGCACCCCGGCGGCGCCGGCCCTGGCGGCGGCGATCGCCACCAGGCCCGAACCGGAGCCGATATCCAATACGCGTTTGCCCGCGACCAGGGCGGGATTGTCCAGCACATAACGCGCAAGTGCCTGGCCGCCCGCCCAGGCGAAGGCCCAATAGGGCGGCGGCACGCCGATCGCGGCCAGCTCGTCCTCGGTGGCGCGCCACAAGGGCACCACTTCGGTGGCGAGATAAAGCCTGATCTCCGGCACCAGGGGCGGGGCCATCAGCGCGGCGTTGGCGGTGATGAAGGCTTGCGGCGTCATGCGACCGCGGCCAGCACACCCAGCGCCAGCAGCACTGCGCCGCTGACCCGCTCCCGCCACACGGCATGACGCAGGCCGGAAAGGCGCGCGCCATGCGACGCCAGCCAGCCATAGCCGGTGAGGATGACGCTCTCGCCGATGAAGGTGACCACGAACATGATCAGATATTGTGGAATCAGGGGCGCATGGGTGTCGAGGAATTGCGGCACGATGGCGCCGAAGAACAGGATGGCCTTGGGATTGCCCATCTGGGTGAGGGTGGCCTGGATGTAGGGTTTGCCCATCAATCTGGGGCCGTGTTCGTCCCCGCCCGCCTGAAAGCTCGCCCAGATGGCGCGGCCGCCCAGCCACGCCAGATAGGCCGCGCCCGCGAGGCGGATGGCCTGGAACAGATGCGGCGAGGCCATCACCAGCGCCCCCAGGCCGGTGACGCAGATCACATACCAGAGCGTGTTGCCGGTCTGGGTGCCGGCGATGGCCGCGAGCGCGTCGCGGAAGCCGCCCTTGAAGCCATAGGCGCTGATCATCATGACGGTGGGGCCGGGCGTCAGCGAGAAGATCAACTCGGCGCCAATGAAAAACAGCAGCCCATGGGTGGTGAGGATGGAAAGCGCGGTCATCTGGCGAGAGCTTGGGTGGGTGCGCATCTGTTGGCAAGCGCCTTGCACAGGCGCATGATGGGGGCCAACGCCGGAGCACGCCATGCCTCGATATGCCAGCTTCGCGGAATTCTATCCCTTCTATCTGAGCGAACATGCCAACCGCGCCACGCGGCGCCTTCATTTCCTGGGCTCGGCGCTGGCGCTGTTCTGCCTTCTGGAATTGCTGTTCACCGCCGATCCCTGGTGGCTGGCGGCCGGGCTGATCTGCGGTTATGGCTTTGCCTGGGCCTCGCACCTGCTGTTCGAGAAGAACCGGCCGGCGACATTCCGTCATCCCGTCTACAGCTTCATGGGCGACTGGATGATGTTCTGGCAGATCCTGGCAGGCAGAATACCCTTCTAGCCAAACCAGCTCGCCGCCAGGAAGGCGAGCGCGATCAGCGCACCGGTCTCGCGATTGGCGCGGAAGATGCGCAGGCAATTCTGCGTGCTGTCGATATCGAGCCTTTTGACCTGCCAGAGCATATGCGCGCCGGCGAGCAGCAGCACGAAGGCGAAGGGCCAGCCGGTGTGTTCGGTGAAGCCCGCGGCCAGGATCAGGGTGAAAGCGATGGCATAGAAGCGCATGATCCATTGCACCGAACGGTCGCCGAACAGGCGCGCGGTGGATTTGACGCCGATCAGCTCATCATCCTCCTTGTCCTGATGGGCATAGATGGTGTCATAGCCCAGGGTCCAGAAGATCAGCCCGGCATAGAGCATGATATCGGCGACATCGATGTCGCCCATCTGGGCGGCGAAGCCGAGCAGCGCGCCCCAGTTGAAGGTCAAGCCCAGCCAGGCCTGGGGCCACCAGGTGATGCGCTTCATGAAGGGATAGGCGGCCACCAGCAACAGCGAGGAAGCGCCCAGGATGATGGCGAAGAAATTGAACTGGACCAAGATCAGAAGGCCGACCAGGCATTGCACGATCAGGAACAGCACGGCCTGGCGCACGCTGATGGCGCCGGACGGAATGGGGCGGCCGCGGGTGCGCGCCACCTCCGCATCGATCTTGCGGTCGATGATGTCGTTGAAGGTGCAGCCGGCGCCGCGCATCACCAGCGAACCGATGCCGAACAGGATCACGAAATAAAGATCGCGCCACTCCAGAAAACGGCGTTCATCAGCGGCCGCGCCCAGGAGCAGGCCGAACACACAGGGCCAGAACAGGAGCCAGGTGCCGATCGGCCGGTCCAGCCGCATCAGCTGCAGCCAGGGGCGAAGCGCGCGCGGCGCGTGCTCGACCCAGCTTGTGGGCATGGCATCCAGAGGGCGCGATCTTGCGTATTGATTGGAATAGGGCATCGGGTTCAATTGTGACATGGCCAGGGAATTAAACGAACAGGATTTAGCGGAAGCGGGCGGCAGGACGCGGCTTTATGTGGCCAGCGATTTGGGCGCGAACATGGCGCTGCCCCTGAGTGAAGGGCAGGCTCATTATCTGCTGCATGTCCTGCGCGCCAGATCGGGGAACCGCGTGCTGCTGTTCAACGGCCGCGATGGCGAATGGCTGGCGGAAATCACCGAGGCGGGCAAGCGCGGCATCACCGCCACCTGCCTGAAACAGACCCAAGCGCAGGCGGCGACGCCCGACATCTGGCTTGCCTTCGCGCCGGTCAAGAAGACCCCTTCCGACTATCTGGTGCAGAAGGCGGCCGAACTGGGTGTATCGTGCCTGCTGCCGGTCTTTACCCGCCGAACCATCGTCAGCCGCATCAATCAGGAGCGCATGGCCGCCAATGCCATCGAGGCGGCGGAACAGTCGGCGCGGCTGAGCGTGCCGGAAATCCGCGAAGGCGTGACATTGGAAAAGCTGCTGGCGTCCTGGCCGCAAACGCGGCGGCTGTTCTTCTGTGACGAGGGTGGGGATGCGCGGCCCCTGGCGGACGCGGCGCGTGGAACAAGCGGTCCGGCCGCGATCCTTACCGGCCCGGAAGGCGGGTTCGATGGAAGCGAGCGCGAGATGCTGCGCGCACTGCCGTTCGTGACGCCGGTGACACTCGGTCCGCGTATCCTGCGCGCCGACACCGCGGCCCTGGCGGCGCTGGCGGTGTGGCAATCAGTCTGCGGCGACTGGGACTGAAGCGTCGCCTTCGGTCAGCGTGCGATAGGCGAAGGACTGGGCGGCGCATGATACGCCGTAAACCAGCACCGACAGCAGCGCCCATGCCGGATAGATCAGATACCAATAGGTCTGGGTCTTCAATTGATAGGAAATCTGCCAGGCCTGTTGCGCCTGCCGGAACGCCAGCAACTGTTCAGGCGTGTTTCCCTGCGGCACCAGCGGCATGGGTCCGGCAAGCGCCATGATGCCAGCGATCTCGATCACGCAAAAGGGCAGCAGGATGGACAGGATGATCAGGAATATCCGCCAGAAATTGCGGTTGGTGAGAAGCCAGGCCCGTCCGATATTGAACGTCTCTTCCGCCACCACCACCGGCGCCAGAAGAAAGAAAAAGCGCGCGGTCATGAAGATCACGCCGCAATAGCCGGCAAGAAGGGCAAGCAGGGCCAGAAAGCCGGGGATGGCCTTGGCGAAGGCGGAGGACTGGTCGTGGAGGAAAATCCGCATCGCCAGCCCCAGGACGAAAATCACCAGCACATAGGCAATCAGCACGGCGGCGATGGCGACAATTGTCAGCAGCGCCGCGCCGATCAGCCGCCACACCGGCTTGCCGAGCGAGAAATAATAATAGCGCGATGCCATCGGCAGGCCGAGCGACAGGCGGGTGAGGCCGGCGATCTGCATGAACAGCATCACGAGGATGACGAGATAGCCCAGCAGCAACGGTCCCCAATGGCCTTGCATCTGGGAGAAGTCGCGGGTGGCGGATGCCTGGGTCAAAGCCGCGATATCGCCGCGCAGCAGGAACATGATCCCTGCCATCGCCGCCCAGGCCAGCCACATGACACGGATGATCGTCAGGAAATTCCGGAATGCGAATTTGTAGGCATGCGCGATCGTCCTGCCGACGGGAATTTTTGCCATTCTTCACCCCAGGCCCGAAAGCTCCGAGGCTAGCAGCTTTTTGTGACGGTGCTAGGCGTAACGCCTGTCGTAAACCCCATCATATTTGCGCCACACATCCCAGAAGGCCGGTGGGACGCGATTGTTGGAACGCTCTTCCAGTATGGCCAGATGGGTGTGCCAGCCCCCCGATACATCGACCATATACCGGCGGTCGGGAATCTTGCTGTGGGTCAGGGTGAAGCGCACTTTGCCGTCCACTTCCGGGTCCAGGCGGAACTCCACTTCGGAAGTGCCGCGGGCCTCCGGGCCGAAGGTGAAGACCAGCCGCCGGGGCGGTTCATAGGCCAGCAGGATGTTGGTGGAGGTATGGCCGCTTCTGTCGATCTCGATGAATTTCTCCGGTGGCATGGCCTGGTGCGGCGACAGTTCGGAATGCTTGAAGCGCATTTCGAAGCGTTCCCCCACCTTGGTGGGCATGGCGCCGGAGGCGAACCATTCGCCGCGCTTTTTGCCATCCCACAAATACTCCCACACCCGCTCGATCGGCCCGGGCAGGATGCGGACAAAACGAATGGTATGGGCATCAAGCTGTTCGGCGAAATCTTCCATCACATCACCTCTTGAGGGCGTTGAGATCGACGCCATAAAGCGCCGCGTTCCTGTTCATCACATCGAGGCGGGGCGCAAACCGGCCCTGCAATCCGTCCCGGATCATGTCGAGCATGGTGTGCCAGCCGATCATGGTCAGCTTGTGCATCGGTTCGGGAATGGGACGATGGGTGAGGGTGAGCCGCGTTCCGTGGCCTTCGGCTTCCAGTGCCAGCTCCAGATAGCTGATCGGCCAGGCCGAGACGTCCTCATTCGGCTGAAACACGCTCCAGCTATAGGCGAGGAATTTTTCCGGCCGCCAGCCGGTGACCACACCGCGGATGTGGCCGGCCATCAGGCTGACCTTGCCGCCTTCGCGCGGTTCGACCTCACCATCGCCATACCATTCCGGCAAAAGGGCGCTGTCGGTGAGGAAGGCCCATACCCTGGACGGCGGCGCGTCGAAGACGCGGACAAAGCGCACCGCGCTTTCGGCAATGATTTCGCCCATGCTCATGGCATGTCCTTCCGTAGCGCTGCTTCCAGCGCATCCAGTCTGGGATTCCAAAAGGCGCGGATACGGTCCACCCAATCGGAAATCTCCCTCACCCCGTCGGGGTCCAGCGTGTAGATGCGTTTCTGCCTGTCGACGCGCACACGGACCAGTCGCGCCTCTTTCAACGTCTTCAGATGCTGGGAGATGGCGGGCGGCGACAGCTTGAAGCGGCCGGCGATCTCGCCGGATGAAAGCGCGCCGGCGGCCAGCATCTCGACGATGCGTTGGCGGGTCGGGTCTGACAGGGCCTGCAAAGCGGTCATGGCCAATTATTTTCGCATTAACTTAATTAAGTCAATACAAAAATAATGGCACCTTGCGCCAATCATGACCGCTACTTAAGTACCGGGCAGAGGGTGCTTTCATGTCCATTCCGCAGTCCGCCAGCGGCCCGATCCAAAGCCGCGACGATCTTGTTCGCCAATTGTCGAAAGGCTGTCGGCCAAAGTCCGAATGGCGCATCGGCACCGAGCACGAAAAATTCGTCTATGACCTGAAGACCCACAAGCCGGTGGCCTATGACGGCCGCCCCGGCATCCGCCAGCTGCTGGAAGGAATGCGGCGTTTCGGCTGGCAGCCCGTGCGCGAGGGCGAGACCCTTATCGGCCTGAGTCAGAACGGCGCCTCCATCAGCCTGGAGCCCGGCGGGCAGTTCGAACTGTCGGGCGCGGCCCTGAAGACGGTGCATGAGACCTGCGCCGAGGTGAACACCCATCTGGAGCAGACCCGCGAGGTGGCGAACGAGATCGGTGTCGGCGTGCTGGGCTTCGGCTTCGCGCCCAGCTGGACCCTGGCGGAGACGCCGGTGATGCCCAAGGGCCGCTACAAGATCATGCGCGAATATATGCCCAAGGTCGGCGGCTACGGGTTGGACATGATGTTTCGCACCTGCACCGTGCAGGTGAATCTGGATTTCGAATCCGAAGCCGACATGGTGAAGAAATTCCGCGTCGGCCTGGCGTTGCAGCCCATCACCACGGCGCTGTTCGCCAACTCCCCGTTCCGCGAGGGCCGGCCCAGCGGCTTCCTCTCATACCGCGCCCAGGTCTGGACCGACGTGGACAATGCCCGCGCCGGCATGTTGCCCTGGGTATTCGACAGCGGCATGTCGTTCGAGCGCTATGTCGATTACGCGCTGGATGTGCCGATGTATTTTCTTTATCGCGACGGCAAATACATCGACATGGCGGGCAAGAGCTTCCGCAAATTCCTCGCCCGCGAGATTCCCGAAGTCGCCCATATCACCCCCATGCTCAGTGACTGGGCCGATCATCTCACCACCATCTTTCCGGAAGTGCGGCTCAAGAGTTTCCTGGAGATGCGCGGCACCGATGGCGGGATGTGGCGGCGCATCTGCGGCATGCCGGCGCTGTGGGTGGGGCTTCTCTATGACAGCGTGGCGCTGGATGCCGCCTGGGATCTGATCAAGGACTGGACGGCGCAGGAACGCCAGGCCCTACGCGATGGCGTGGGCAAGCAGGGCTTCAAACTGCCGTTCCGCGGCACCAGTGTGCACCAGATCGCGCACCAGATGCTGGAGATTTCGGCCGCCGGCCTGAAGCGCCGCGCCGCGCTGGATGCCGGCGGCATGAGCGAGGAGGGCTTTCTCACGCCCCTGCGCGAGCTGATCGCCCGCGGCTATACCCGCGCCGAAGAGATGCTGAACAATTATCATGGTGCTTGGGGCAGGGACCTGTCCCACCTGTTCACCGAATATAATTTCATCTGATAAAGGACAATTTTCGCCAGGGGCTGCGTCGCATGTCCAGCCTTCGCGGCGCGCGTTTGTTCTGGCGAGTGGCCCCTATTGTGTCGGTGGGCCGTGCCGCCGCTCAGGCGCATGATGGTCTGCAAACCTGGCTTTCCACACATGTTGTGTGTCGTGCCGGTGCGCGTGATTACTTCTTCCCCGGTATCTGTCCCATCGTCACCGGCTCGCCGCTGGGCACGCGGGTGGCGTTGTTGCGGCTGATCATCCAATAGGGATATTGCTGGCGGTCGGCGCTGACCTCGTCCAGCCGCGCCATCTCCTCGGCCGACAGGCTGAACTCCACCGATTTCAGATTGTCATTCAGCTGCTCCATGGTGGTGGCGCCGATGATGGTGGAGGTGATGAACGGCTTCTGCCTTACCCAGGTCAGGCCCACACAGGCGACCGAGACGCCGTGCTTTCTGGCGATCTCGCGCATCACCAGCACGGTCTTGTCGGCCTTTTCCTTGTCGATGGGCGGGAAGTCGAATTGGGCGCGGCGCCCCGGTTCGACCGTGACACCTTCGCCCGGCGTGTATTTGCCGGCCATATAGCCGCCGGCCAGAGGGCTCCAGACCAGGGCGCCGATATTCTGGTCGGTCATCATCGGCACCATTTCCTGTTCCAGGTCGCGGCCGGCGAGGGAGTAGTAGATCTGGTTGGTGACGATGCGCGTCAGGCTCAGCCGTTCGGCCAGGCCGTTGGCCTTCATGATCTTCCAGGCCTCCCAGTTGGAAACGCCGACATAACGCACCATGCCCTGCCGGATCAGGTCATCCAGCGCCCGCATGGTCTCTTCCAAGGGCGCGATCGGATCGGAATGATGGATCTGGTAGAGATCGATATGATCGGTCTGAAGCCGTTCCAGGCTCTGGCCGATACTGTCCATGATATGGCCGCGCGACGCGCCCATGTCGTTGGGACCGGGACCCATGCGGCCGAAGACCTTGGTGGCCAGCACCACATCGCTGCGCTTGACGCCCAGATCCTTCAGCGCCTGGCCGGTCATCAGCTCGGAATCGCCAAAGGAATAGACATTGGCGGTGTCGATGAAGTTGATGCGCGCTTCCAGGGCGCGGCCGATGAAGGCCGTGGCGTCCGTCTGGCTCAGGGTGCCGATGGCGCCGCCGAAATAGTTGCGGCCCGAAAAGCCCCAGGTACCCATGCACAGTTCGGAGACGAAGAGGCCGGTCTGGCCAAGGCGATTGAATTTCACGTGGGATAACTCCGGCTGGTGGGATAAGGATGGCGGAAATGCGCCGGGATCAGCGTCTGTCTTCGGGCAGGGGGATGAATTCCTGGTCGTCGCCGGGGATCAGGCCGAACCTGCCGTCTTTCCATTCCTGCTTGGCGCGTTCGATCCGGTCTTGCGACGAGGAAACGAAATTCCACCAGATGTGGCGCGGGCCGTCGAGCGGCGCCCCGCCCAGCAGCATCACCCGTGCGGGCGCGTCGGCGTAGAGCGTGACTTCTTCGTCCCTGTCCAGCATCAGCATGGCGCCGGCGACATGCGCTTCGGCCTCGCTGGTCTGGATTTCGCCGTCCACGACAAAGAAGGCGCGCTCCTCATGGTCGGCTGTGTAATGCAACGCGCCGCCGGCGGCGAAACGGGCATCGGCATAGAAAATGGGCGAGAACACCTTCACCGGGGATTTCTGGCCGAAAGCCTCGCCGGCGATCAGGCGCAAGATGACGCCCTTGTCTTCCCACTCCGGCAGCTCAGCGCGGCCGAAATGCTGGAAGGCGGGCGGGGCTTCCTCATCGGCCTGCGGCAAGCCGACCCAGCTCTGAATGCCGTGCAGCCGGTGGCCCCTGGCGCGCATCTGCGCGCCCGTGCGCTCGCTATGGGCGATGCCACGCCCCGCCGTCATCCAGTTGACGTCGCCGGGCGTGATCTCCTGCACCGAACCCAGCGTGTCGCGGTGCATCTGGGCGCCATCGAACAGATAGGTGACGGTGGCAAGACCGATATGGGGATGGGGGCGCACATCCACGCCCTTGCCGGGCTGAAAGTCCACCGGCCCGAAATAATCGAAAAAGACGAAGGGTCCGATGCTGCGGCGCGCGATCTGCGGCAGCAGGCGGGTGACGAAAAATCCATCGCCAAGGTCGTGGGCTTTTCCGGTGATGGGGATCATGAGGCGGAGCCTAGCGGCCCCAAGCCAAAACCTCTAGTGTCACCGAAAATTTTTGGGAGGCGCGCTTGCTGCATAAGGTTGTGAAATCGATTCCGTTCGCCCTGCTGCTGGCGGCGGCGGCTCCGGCCTTTGCCAGGGACACGGCCCTGCAAATGGTCGCGATCGATGTGGAAGGCGGCGGCGGCACCCTGTTCGTCACCCCCGACGGCAAATCGCTGCTGATCGACACCGGCAATCCGGAACAGAGCCGCATCACCGGAGACCATCCCAGTTCCGAGCGCATCGTCAACGCGGCCCATGCGCTGGGCCTCGAGAAGATCGATTATCTGTTGATCACCCACTACCATGTCGATCATATCGGCGGGGTGGAAGGGCTGCTCAAGCGCATTCCCGTGGGCACGGTGATCGACCATGGCGTCAATCGCGAGACCACCGCCTCGCCCAATCCCAATGCGCCGCAGATCGATCTCAAGAATCCGCCGCCCAATTCCACCGCGGCCGGCTATCAGCGCTACATGGAGGCGATCAAGGGCCATCATCATATCGTGGCCAAGCCGGGTGACGTGTTCCACATCGGCGGCATGACCGTGACCGTGGTTGCGGCCGATGCGAAGATGATCGCCAAGCCGCTGCCAGGCGCCGGCGAAGACAATCCCGCCTGTGCCGGCATGGAAGGCATGGCCAGCAATGGCGGCGAGGAGAACGCCCGCTCGACGGCCTCGGTGATCAGCTATGGCAAGGCGCGCATCGCCGCCTTTGGCGATCTGACCTGGGACCGCGAGAAGGACCTGTTCTGCCCCATCGACAAGGTCGGCAAGGTGGATGTGTATCTGGCCACCCATCACGGCACCGCGCTGTCGGGCAGCCCCGCGGCGGTCAATGCGCTGGCGCCCATCGTCACCATTGTCGGCAATTCGGCGCGCAAGGGCGCCGACGCGGCGCGCATGAAGACCATCAAGGACAGCCCGCGCATCCAGGGCGTGTGGCAGCTTCACACCACCACGGTCGCGCCCGATGTGAATGTGCCGGCCGACATGATCGCCAATCCCGGCACCGACCAGAAGAGCGACATGGACTATAACCTGCGCCTGCGCATCGAGAAGGATGGCAAGATCACCGTTATCAATGAGCGCAATGGCTATAACAAGACGTATCAGGCAGCCCGCTGAAAGCGGTTGCCTGATACGTCCCCGGCGAACGCGCGCATTGGCGCGCGTGAGGGAAGGGGACCCAGTGAAAGGAAAAAATCATGCTGCGTAAGATCCTGGCGGCCGCGCTGTTGAGCACGGCCCTGAGCGTGCCCGCCATTGCCGCCGAAGGTGCGCTGAAAGTTGTCGCCATCGATGTGGAGGGCGGTGGCGGCACCTTGTTCGTCACGCCTGAGGGCACATCGCTTCTGGTCGACACCGGCTGGCCCAGCAATTACGGCCTGCTGCCATCGCCGGACGGCGCCAAGAACAGCGCCGACCGCATCGCGGCGGTGGCGAGGAAGCTGGGCTTGACCAAGATCGATTACCTGATCATCACCCATTATCACATGGACCATGTCGGCGGCGTGGTGGACCTGGCCAAGCGCATCCCGATCGGCACCTTCATTGATCATGGCCCCAATGCCGAGCATCTGCCGCCCGGCGTAAAGGACGATCCGCAGCTTCCGGGCGGAGCGCCGGATATTCTCTATCCGAAATATCTGGAGGTGATCAAAGGCCATAAGCATATCGTCGCCAAGCCGGGGATGGTGATCCCCATGGGCTCGATGACCGACACCATCGTGTCCAGCGATGGCGTGACCTTGTCCAAGCCGCTCCCGGGCGCCGGCCAGCCTATTGCCGCCTGCGACACGGCTTTGAGCAAAAGCACCAAGGCTGACGGCGGCGAGGAGAATACCCGCTCGGTGGCTTCGCTGCTCACCTTCGGCAAGGTCAGGATCGCGGCTTTCGGCGATCTGAGCTGGAAGAAGGAGCGCGAATTGTCCTGCCCCGTCGGCAAGCTCGGTCATGTCAACCTGCTGATCGTCACCCAGCATGGCTCCAACATCTCCAGCAACCCGGCTTCCATCGCCGACATGCGTCCGGACGTTGCCGTGATGGGATCGGGCGGCAAGAAGGGCGGCGACGAGGAAGCGATCAAGACCGTCAAGTCCTCGCCCGGGCTGATGGGCTTCTGGCAGTTGCATGAGAATTTCACGCATCCAGAATGGGACGGCGACAAGAACATGATCGCCAATCTCAATCCGCCGGCGAATTCCGTTGCAGCCCAGTCCAAATCGCTGTTCAGCGCGCCGCCGGACATGGGATATGACATCGAGGCCGATGTCACCGCCGATGGCAGGATCACGGTGATCAATCAGCGCAACGGCTTCAGCAAGACGTATCAGACGGGCCGCTGAAAGCGGCACGTCTGATACGTCCCGGCGAGCGCGAACGATGTGAGCGCGGGAAGGGGACCCAGCTTGAATTAAAGCGGCAGCACAAACTGCCCATCTGTGCCTCTTGCTATCGGCCGCGCCCATTTCATCGCGTCACAAGATAGCGGGGCATAAAGGTGCGGGAAGTCTTCGTCCCGTGACTTGGAGAATTCCCACCTGAGTTTGTCGCCCAACGCATTCGCGTCGACCGCAACAAGAACAAGATCGTCCTGTCCGGCGTAATAGCGCCGCAGAGTCTCCGGCAGCTGCGCCGCGGTCGAGAAATGCAGGAAACCGTCGGCCCGGTCATGCACCGAGCCGTGATAGTCGCCGCTGGAGGCTTCCCATTCGTCTCGCGCGACAATCTTGAAGATCAGATCAGTCACGCCCATTGCGCCAGCGCCAGCCGCCCTCGGTCTTGGCGTGGATGATGAAAATGGTAGGCACCAGCACGATGGCGTTGCCCAGGATGATCCAGGCCGCGCGCAAACCGTTGTCGCGGATGGCAGGCCCGGCCAGCACCACGCCGAAGATGGCGGCGCAGGCAACAAAGGTCAGCAGCCAGCCCTGCCAGGTGTTGGGCGTGGCGCCATAGCCGAAGCTTTTCTGCCGGAACCAGTATTTCGGCATTGCGCGGGTCCTTCTATGCGGCCTGCGCCGTGCCGCCGACGGTCAGCCCGTCCAGCCTGAGCGTCGGCTGTCCCACGCCCACCGGCACGCTCTGGCCATTCTTGCCGCAGGTACCGATGCCAGTGTCGAGCTTCATGTCATTGCCGATCATGCTGACGCGGGTCAGCGATTCCGGGCCCGAGCCGATCAGGGTCGCGCCCTTGATGGCGCGGCCCAGCTTGCCGTCCTCGATCAGATAGGCCTCGGTGCAGCTGAACACGAACTTGCCGTTGGTGATGTCGACCTGGCCGCCGCCGAAGTTGGTGGCATAGATGCCCTTCTTCACGCTGGCCAGGATTTCGCCAGGCTCTTTGTCGCCGCCCAGCATATAGGTATTGGTCATGCGCGGCATGACAGGCGAGGCATAGGACTGACGCCGGCCATTGCCGGTGGGCGCAACCCCCATCAGCCGGGCGTTCTGCCGGTCCTGCATATAGCCCTTCAGGATGCCGTCCTCGATCAGCACGGTGCGATGGGTGGGCGTGCCTTCATCGTCGATCGACAGCGAGCCGCGCCGGCCATCGATGGTGCCGTCATCCACCACGGTGACGCCGGGGGCGGCGACGCGTTCGCCGAGCAGGCCAGCAAAAGCGGACGTCTTCTTGCGATTGAAATCGCCTTCCAGGCCATGGCCGATGGCCTCATGCAGCAGGATGCCAGGCCAGCCTGGACCCAGCACCACCGTCATCTCGCCGGCGGGCGCCGGAACCGAGGTCAGGTTGACCAGTGCCTGGCGCAGCGCCTCGTCGATGGCGTCTTGCCAGTATTGCGGATCGAGATAGGTCTCGTAGCCGCTCCTGCCGCCGCCGCCGAAGCTGCCCGATTCCTGGCGGCCGTTTTCCTCCACGATCACCGAGACATTCAGCCGGACGAGGGGACGGACGTCGGAATAATGCTCGCCCCCGGCGCGGATGATCTCGATGCGCTGCCATTCTCCCGACAGGCCGGCCGAGACCTGCCGCACCCGGGCGTCCTTGCCGCGGGCATAGGCGTTCATCTCCTCCAGCAGCTTGATCTTCTTCTCAAAGCCGGCGGTCTGGAGCGGATCGATGTCGGTATAGAGCTTGATGTTGCTGCGGGCGGGGGGCGCCGCCGCCACGCCGGAATAGCCGTGCGAAACCGCGCGTACCGTGGCGCCGGCCCGGGCGATGGCCTCTTCCGAAATCTCGCTGGCATGGGCATAGCCGGTGGCTTCGCCGGCCACCGACCGCAGGCCGAAGCCCTGGCTGGTGTCGAACGTGGCGGCCTTCAACCGGTTGTCGTCGAAGCTGAACGATTCGGACTGGCTGTATTCCAGGTACAATTCCCCATCGTCGGAGCCTTTCAGCGCCTCATCCACAGCCTGCTGCACCCGGCCCCTGTCCATGCCGGTGCGGGAAAAGAAAAGATCGTGGTCAGCCATGGCTTGCTCCGGATTGGGGGCGCGCGGCAAAAAGCCCCGCGAAAATGCCTGTCAGCCCCTAGATATCGGGGCTCACGGCGGTTCCGGCAAGCGGGCCAGCGAAAAACGCCGCCTTGGCGCTTGTCTCCATCGTCCATGGCCCTTGGCCGGGCGGTGGACCGTGCCATAAGGTCGCAATGACTTTAAGGGCTTAACCCCTCTAAATCGCCGCCAAGAATCTGAAAAAGGGCGGGGATTCCACCGTCCCGATTTTATGCGAGGTCGCGAACGATGTTTTTGCGGAAATCCGGCATTGGTGCCGCGGCGATGGCCCTCCTGGCCTTTTCGGGCCATGCGGCGCTGGCCGTGCCCCAGGCTTATGAGACGGGCTTCCAGGCGGCGGCTTCGCCCGTCATGGAGCAGATCGAGGATTTCCACCGTCTGCTGCTCTACATCATCGTGGCGGTCTGCCTGTTCGTGCTGGGGCTGCTGATCTGGATCGTCGTCAAATATCGCGCGGGCGCCAATCCGGTTCCCTCCAAGGTCCATCACAATACCTTGCTGGAAGTCGCCTGGACCCTGATCCCGGTGCTGATCCTGGTGTTCATCGCGGTGCCGTCCTTCCGCCTGCTGTATTTCGAAGCGGCCATCCCCAAGCCGGATGTGACCCTGAAGGCGATCGGCAAGCAGTGGTTCTGGACCTATGAATATCCCGGTTCCGCCGCCGGCTTTACCTTTGACAGCGTCGGTCTTTCCGATGCCGATGCCGCCAAGGCCGGCAAGCCGCGCCTACTGGGCGTCGACAATCCGGTCTATGTGCCCGTCAACAAGGTGATCGAGGTCGACACCGTCGGCGCCGACGTCATCCACAGCTGGGCGATGCCCCAGATGGGCGTGAAGATGGACGCCGTTCCCGGCCGCATCAATCACACCTGGTTCAAGGCTACTCAGACCGGCGTGTATTATGGCCAGTGTTCGGAACTGTGCGGCGCCCGCCACGCTTACATGCCGATCGAGCTGCATGTGGTGAGCGACGCGGACTATGCCGCCTGGCTTGCCGCGTCCAAGAAGAAGTTCGCCGCGATTGAAAACGACGCCACCCGCGTCGCGTCGAAATAGGAAACACCGCCATGACCACCACTTTCGACGCCCATCACGAAGACGCCCATCACGGCGGCGGCGATCACGCCCACCACCCCACCGGCTGGCGGCGCTATGTCTATTCCACCAACCACAAAGACATCGGTACGATGTACCTGATCTTTGCGATCATGGCGGGCTGCATCGGCGGCTTCTTCTCCATGATGATGCGCGCCGAGCTGATGTATCCCGGCCTGCAGGTCTTCAAGGAGCCGCACACCTTCAACGTCTTTGTCACCGGCCACGGCCTGATCATGGTGTTCTTCATGATCATGCCCGCCATGATCGGCGGCTTCGGCAACTGGCTGGTGCCGCTGATGATCGGGGCGCCGGACATGGCGTTCCCGCGCATGAATAACATCTCCTTCTGGCTTCTGCCCTTCAGCTTCGCGCTTCTGGTGCTCTCCATGTTCGTGGAAGGCGATAGCGGCGGCATCGGCGTGGGCGGCGGCTGGACCCTGTATGCGCCGCTCTCCACCACCGGCTCGCCCGGCCCGGCCATGGACTTTGCCATCTTCTCGCTGCACATCGCGGGCGCGTCCTCGATCCTGGGGGCCATCAACTTCATCACCACCATCTTCAACATGCGCGCGCCGGGCATGACGCTCCATAAGATGCCGCTGTTCGTGTGGTCGATCCTGGTGACGGTGTTCCTGCTCCTGCTGTCCCTGCCGGTTCTGGCGGGCGCCATCACCATGCTGCTGACCGACCGTCATTTCGGCACCGCCTTCTTCAATGCGGCCGGCGGCGGCGACCCGATCCTGTACCAGCATCTGTTCTGGTTCTTCGGCCATCCCGAAGTGTACATTCTGATCCTGCCGGGCTTCGGCATGATCAGCCACATCATCGGCACCTTCTCCAAGCGTCCGATCTTCGGCTATCTCGGCATGGCTTACGCCATGGTCGCGATCGGCTTCATCGGCTTCCTGGTCTGGGCGCACCATATGTACACGGTGGGCCTCTCCGTCGACACCAAGGCCTATTTCGTCTTCGCCACCATGGTCATCGCGGTGCCCACCGGCATCAAGGTGTTCAGCTGGATCGCGACGATGTGGGGCGGTTCGATCGAATTCAAGACCCCGATGCTGTGGGCGATCGGTTTCGTCTTCCTGTTTACCGTCGGCGGCGTGACCGGCGTGGTGCTGGCCAATGCCGGCGTCGACGTCGTGCTGCAGGACACTTATTACGTGGTGGCGCACTTCCATTACGTGCTGTCGCTGGGCGCGGTGTTCGCGATCTTCTCGGGCTTCTACTTCTGGTTCCCGAAGTTCACCGGCTACATGTACAATGAGGCGCTGGGCAAGCTGCACTTCTGGATCACCTTCATCGGCGTGAACCTGGCCTTCTTCCCCATGCACTTCCTGGGCCTGGCGGGCATGCCGCGCCGTTATGCGGATTATCCGGACGCCTATGCGGGCTGGAACTATGTCTCGTCCATCGGCGCCTTCATTGCCGGCTTCGGCGTGCTGATCTTCCTGGCCATGATCGCGGAAGCCTTCGCCAGGAAGCGCAAGGCGCCGGACAATCCCTGGGGCGTGGGCGCCACGACCCTGGAGTGGACCCTGTCCTCTCCGCCGCCCTTCCATCAGTTCAACGAGCTGCCGCGCATCCGGTAACCCATGTCGCTTTCACTGGCCTATCCCCGTGTCACGACCGTCGGCGACTTCTTCGCGCTGCTGAAGCCGCGCGTCATGTCGCTGGTGATCTTCACGGGTCTGGCCGGCATCGTGGCCGCGCCCGGGCATATCCATCCGCTGGTCGGGTTCACCGCGCTGCTTTGCATCGCGGTGGCCGCCGGCGCGAGCGGTTGCCTGAACATGGCCTATGACAGCGACATCGACCGGCTGATGACCCGCACCGCCACCCGGCCCATTCCCATGGGCCATGTGGCGCGGGAAGACGCGCTGGCCTTCGGCTGGACCCTGTCGGTGGCGTCTGTGGCCACCATGGGGCTGTTCGTGAATTTCCTGGCGGCCGGTCTTCTGGCCTTCACCATCTTCTTTTATGTCGTGGTCTACACGCTCTGGCTCAAGCGCCGCACGCCGCAGAATATCGTGATCGGGGGCCTGTCCGGCGCGCTGCCGCCGGCCATCGGCTGGGCCGCGGTGACCGGCGATCTGTCGCTGGCGCCGCTTCTGCTGGTCGCCATCATCTTCATGTGGACGCCGCCGCACTTCTGGGCGTTGTCCTTGTGGCGCAGCGGCGACTATGCGCGTGCCGGCGTGCCCATGCTGCCGGTGGTGAAGGGCAAGCCCCATACCCGCTTCCAGATCCTGCTTTATACGCTGGTGCTGGTGCCGCTGGGCGTGGCGCCCGCCTTCCTGCATATCGGCGGTCTGCTGTATCTGGCGGTCTCGGGCGGCATCGGCCTGTGGTTCCTGTGGGAAGCCATCGCCACCTACCGCGAAAAGAATGAAGAGAAGGAGCCCGCGGCCCATCGCCTGTTCGGCGTGTCGCTGCTCTATATGACGGCGCTGTTCGCCGCCTTGATCATCGAGAAACTGGCCGGGCTTCCGGCGCTGTCACTTCCTTTGGCGCTCACGTGAGGGATGACGATGCCGACCGCGCGCGCCGCAAACGCAACATCGCACTGGGGCTGGTCCTGGGCGGTGTCGCCATATTGTTTTACCTGATGTCGATCGTGCAGTGGCACGAACATACAACCCACTAAAGGGGCAAGGCCTATGAGCAGCGATGTGAAGCACGATTATCACCTGGTGGACCCGAGCCCGTGGCCGGTTGTGGGCTCGATCGGCGCTTTCACCATGATGGTCGGCGCCGTGTTCTGGATGAACAAGGACTATGAAAAGTTCTTCAGCCTGCCGGTGAACGGCCAGCCCTGGATCTTCATCATCGGCCTGGCGCTGGTGCTCTACACCATGGCCGGCTGGTGGCGCGACGTGATCAAGGAATCCGTGGTGCTGGGCAATCACACCCCGGTGGTAAAGCTGCATCTGCGCTACGGCATGCTGCTGTTCATCGCCTCGGAAGTGATGTTCTTCGTCGCCTGGTTCTGGGCCTATTTCAATTTCGGCATCTTCCACAATGACGTGGGCGTTTCCAGCTGGCCGCCGGCCGGCATCACCACGCTCGATCCGTGGCATTTCCCGCTTCTGAACACCATGATCCTGCTGACCTCGGGCACCACCGTGACCTGGGCGCATCATGCCATCCAGACCGGCGACAAGAAGGGCGCGGTGCAGGGCCTGATCCTGACGGTGCTCCTGGGCATCAGCTTCACCTGCGTGCAGGCCTGGGAATATGCCCATGCGCCCTTCACCTTTGGCTTCAACAATCTGGCGGTTGCGCCCTTCACCGATCCGGCCCATGCGGCGCTGGCGGCCGGCGCCGGCAACTTCGACGCCATCTATGGCTCGACTTTCTTCATGGCGACCGGTTTCCACGGCTTCCATGTCATCGTCGGCACCATCTTCCTGATCGTGTGCCTGGCGCGCGCCATCGCCGGCCAGTTCACCCCCACCCGCCACTTCGGCTTCGAGGCGGCGGCCTGGTACTGGCACTTCGTCGACGTGGTGTGGCTCTTTCTGTTTGCTTGTATCTACGTCTGGGGCGAAGGCCCCATTGTGCAGGGCTAAGCTACGCAAACGCCCAACACATCCATTGCCATCCTCCGGGGCCTCTGTCCGCGTTGCGGGCAGGGGCCCCTGTTTGACGGCTATATCGGCTTGCGCAAGCAATGCCCGTCCTGCGGCCTGGATTACGCCATGTTCGATGCCGGCGACGGCCCCATGGTGTTCGGCATACTGATCGTGGGCGCCATCGTCTGTGGCCTGGCCCTGTGGGTTGAGTTCACTTTCCAGCCACCGCTCTGGGTCCATGCCGTGCTGTGGCTGCCGCTGATTTGCATTCTGACCGCGATCTTCCTGCGCCTATCCAAATCGGCGCTGCTGGTGCTGCAATACAAGCACAAGGCAGGCGAGGGGCGCCTGAATGGCTAAGCCCGGGATAACCTTCCGTCCCTATCCCGGCATGACCATCGCCTGCGCGATCCTGTTTGCCATCCTGTGCGGGCTGGGCGTGTGGCAGCTGGAACGCCTGCAATGGAAACTGGCGCTGATCGCCACCGTGAACGGTCATATGACGGCCGTGCCCGTCACCCTGGACCGGATCGCCGCCATGTCGGCGGATCAGGCCCAATATCGCCGCGTCACCCTGCACGGCCATTTCGATCACGCCAAGGAAGCCTATGTCTTCACCACCGATGCGAGTGGCGCGCCGGTCTATCATGTGCTGACGCCCTTTCTGACCGACGGCGGCAAGACGCTGATGGTGGATCGCGGCGCGGTGCCCAAGGAGAAACGCGATCCCGCGAGCCGCGCGGCCGGCAATGTCACGGGCGAGACGGTGGTCACCGGCGTGTGGCGCGTGCCGGATGCGCCGGGCCTGTTCACGCCGCGACCCGACCCGACCCATCGCATCTGGTATGCCCGCGATCTGGCCGGCATCGCCGCCGCTGATCAGATCGTCCTGTCCCATCCCGTGCTGGTGGAGGCTGACGCCACACCCAACCCCGGCGGCTGGCCAAAGGGAGGTCAGACGGTGGTTAGTTTCCGCAATGAGCATCTTTCCTATGCCGTCACCTGGTTCGGGCTGGCGGCGATGCTTCTAGGTGTCTGGTTTTCCTACAATTTTTCCAAGGGCCGGATCGCCTTCAAATAGGTGGCCGGGCTCCCGATCCCGCCCTATAACCGCTCGCCATGATATTCATATCCACCAGGGGCCAGTCGGCGCCTGCATCCTTTTCCGATGTGTTGCTGGCGGGCCTGGCGCCCGACGGCGGCCTTTATCTGCCGCAAAACTGGCCGCAATTTACCGCGGCTGAGATCGCCGCCTTCAAGGGCATGCGCTATCAGGACGTGGCTTTCAGCGTCCTGTCCAAATTCACCGCCGGCTCTTTCAGCGATGCCGAGCTGCGCGAGGCCATCGAGGCCGCCTATGCCGATTTCGACGCGCCCGAGATCGCGCCGCTGGTCGAGATGGCGGAGGGGCGCTATCTGCTGGAGCTGTTCCACGGGCCCACGCTCGCCTTCAAGGATATCGCGCTGCAGATCCTGGGTCAGCTGTTCAGCCGGGCGCTGGCCAAGCGCGGCGGCCGCGCCACCGTGGTGGCGGCCACCTCGGGCGATACCGGCTCCGCGGCAATCGCCGCGCTGGGCGGTCTGCCCAACATCCTGACCGTGGTGCTGCATCCCCAGGGCCGGGTCAGCGACGTGCAGCGCCGGCAGATGACGACATCGCCGCACGCCAATGTCGCCAATGTCGCCATCACCGGCAGCTTCGACGATGCCCAGTCGCTGGTGAAGACTCTGTTCGCCGACAAGGCCTATGTGGACGAGATTTCGCTGACCGCGGTCAATTCCATCAACTTCGCCCGCATCGCGGCGCAGTGCGTCTATTACTTCACCGCCACCGCGCAGCTGGGCCGGCCCGCGACTTTTGTCGTGCCCACCGGCAATTTCGGCGACATCTTCGCCGGCGAGGCGGCGGAACGCATGGGGCTTTCGGCTCAGCGTCTGGTCATCGCCACCAATGCCAATGACATCATGGCGCGGGCCTTGAACGAAGGCGTCTATGCCAGCGGCGCGGCGCACGCCACCTTGAGTCCCTCCATGGACATTCAGGTCGCCTCCAATTTCGAGCGCGCCCTGTTCGAGGCCGCCGACCGCGATGCCGACTGGACCGCCGCGGCGATGAACGATTTCGCCCGCAGCCGCAAGCTGGTCCTGCCGCATACGGTGCTGGACAGGCTGCGCGCCCGCTACAGCGCCTTTGCCAGCGACGATGCCGAAACCCGGGCGGCAATCGCCGCGGTGTACGAACAGACCAGCCGCATCATCGATCCGCATACGGCGGTCGGCATTGCCGCGGCGATGAAGATGGGGCCCGCGCCTGCGCCGGTGGTGGTTCTTTCCACCGCCCATCCGGCCAAATTCCCCGATGCGGTGACGGCTGCGATCGGCAAGCCGCCGACGATCCCACCCCGCCTGGCCGGGCTGGAGGCGCGGCGCGAAAACTATGTCGTCTCCGCCCCCGAACCGTCTTTGATAAAGCAGATCATCTCTTCTAAACTGGCCGCATGACCTTGGAAATATCCAAACTTTCCAATGGCTTGACGGTCGTCAGCGACCCGATGCCCGGGCTTGAAAGCGCAAGCCTTGGCATCTGGGTCAACACCGGCAGCCGCAACGAACGCGCCACCGAGATGGGCATTTCCCATATGCTGGAGCATATGGCCTTCAAGGGCACGGCCACCCGCAGCGCCCGCGCCATCGCCGAGGAGATCGAGGCGGTAGGCGGCATCCTCAATGCCTATACCGGTCGCGAGCAGACCGCCTTCCATGCCCGCATTCTGAAAGAGGATGTGCCGCTGGCGATGGACATCATCGCCGACATCCTCACCAATCCCAGTTTCGACCAGGCCGAGCTGGAGCGCGAACGCCAGGTGGTGCTGCAGGAGCTGGGACAGGCGCGCGACACGCCCGACGATATCGTCTTCGATCATCTGCAATCGGCCATCTTCAAGGACCAGCCGCTGGGCTGGCCGATCCTGGGCGAAGACAGGACGGTCAATGCCTTCAGCCGTTCGATGCTGAAGGATTATATGGCCTCGCAATACCGGCTCGAAGGCATGACCCTGGTCGCCTCCGGCGCGGTCGATCACGCCGCGATCCTGAAGCTGGCGGGGGACAAATGCGGCGGCCTCAATCCCGGCCAGGTGCCGGTCTGCGCCCCCGCTCATTATGTCGGCGGCGATTTCCGCGAACTGGAAGACCTGGAACAGGCCCATGTCGCTTACGCCTTTCCGGGCCTGTCGAACGCCGATGCCGATTATTTCGTCGCCCAGATCTATGCCACGGCGCTGGGCGGCGGCACCTCCTCGCGCCTGTTTCAGGAAGTGCGCGAGAAGCGCGGCCTCTGCTATTCGGTCTATGCCTTCTCCAACGGCTTTCAGGATTCCGGTTTCCTGGGCATCTATGCCGGTACCGGCGAAAGCGAAGCGGGCGAGCTTTCCGCCGTGATCGCCGGCGAGATGGCGGCGATGAGCACCAACCTTACCGAGGGCGAAGTGGCGCGCGCCCGCGCCCAGCTCAAAGTTTCGCTGCTGATGGGGATGGAGCGGCCGGGCACCCGTGCCGAACAGATCGCGGGCCAGCTTTTTGCGCTGGGCAAGGTGCAGTCCGCGGCCGAGATCGTGGCCCAGCTCGACGCTATCGATGTGGCGGCGGTGAAGGCTTACGCCGCGCGCGTGGTCGAGGCCGGTCATCCCACCATCGCCGCGATCGGGCCGGTGGGCCGGCTTGAGCCTCACCACATCTTTGCCCGCCGTTTCGGCGCCACATCTCTTTCCAAATCCCTGGCGGACGCGGCGGAATAATGGTCAAGGCCGCCCTCGCCAAGACCAGCCCCATTGCCTTCATGCGCGGGCTCACCTTCCCAGGCGGCCAGCAGCCGGTGATCCGGGGGGAGGGTGTCTATCTGCGCTATCCGCGCATCGCCGACTATCCGGTCTGGGCCAAGCTTCGCGGTGAAAGCCGCGAATTCCTCACGCCCTGGGAGCCCGTCTGGGCCGATGACGAGTTGACGCGCAGCGCCTTCCGCCGCCGCATCAAGCGCTATCAGAAAGAGACCCGGCTGGATTCGGCTTATGTCTTCTTCGTGCTGCGCGAAAGCGACGATACGCTTCTGGGCGGCTGCACGCTTTCGAACGTGCGCCGCGGGGTCACCCAATGCTGCACCATGGGCTATTGGATCGGGGCGAGGTTTGCCCGCCAGGGCTATATGACCGCGGCGGTGAAGGCGCTGGTCCCTTTTGTGTTCCGCACATTGGGGCTGCATCGCATCGAGGCCGCATGTCTCACCGGCAATGAACCCTCCAAGAATCTTCTTGCTCGCACCGGGTTCCGCCAGGAAGGCCTGGCGCGGCGGTATCTGCTGATCAATGGCGAGTGGGCCGATCACCTGCTATTTGCTTTGCTCAAGGAAGAAGCGCAGCTAGGTTGATGCGCTTGTCCTTCGACACAAGGGTACATGAACACAATTCGCCGTTTTGCCCTCGCTTTGTGCGTGCTGTTTCTGACGGCGACGCTTTGTGCTCATGCCGCCGATAAGGCGCCTGTCAACTTTGGCGCCGCCGACAATGTGCTGGAGCTGAAGAAGGCGCTGTCGCCCTATCGCGCGCCCGGCGGCACCGAAACCGACGGTTCCTCCTGGTACATCGTTCAGGTCAGCAATGATTCCGTGCGGCCGGCGACCCGCGTGCTGCTGGCCGGTCAGCCGCCGCGCGCCGCCCTGTCGGTTCTGCCCCGCCGCTCGCGTCCCGCCATCCTGGCGGTGGCGAGCTCGGATTCCGGCACTGTTGTCGAAACGGCCAGTGCCTATGGGCATCGCGCCTGGCGCGTGATCGTGCCGCCGGTTTCCACCGTAGGGCTGGCCATTCAGGTCGGTTCGGCCGACACGCCGCCGGCCTTGTCCGCCTGGACCGAGCCGGCGCTATCCGCCCACAACCGCCAGCTTGCCATCTTTATCACCGCGGTGGCCGCGCTAATCGGGGCGGCGGCCCTGATCACCGGCGGCCTTGCCGTGCTGATCGGTCATGCCGCGCCGCGTTGGGTGGCGCTGACGCTGCTGATGCTGCTGGCCAGCTGGCTGTCGGGCACCGGCATGTTCGATGCCAATATCGCCACCCGCATCGGCGGTCCTTATGGCCTCTCGGCCTTTCTGACGATTCTGGCCCTGGCCGCGGGCGCCCGGCTGGCCGACGCCATCATTCCCCTGCGCGACACCTGGCCCAGATATGAAAAGTTCTTCCATCGCGGCATTTACGGCCTGATCGGTCTGGGCGTGCTGGCCTATCTGGGGCTGCCCGGCGCCACCCTGGTGAGCGACATCGCCATCGTGCTGGGATCGGTCCTGGTCGCGGCCTATCTGATCTATTGCGGCCGTATCGGCCACAAGGCGGCGCAGGTGATCGCGCCCAGCGCCGCGGCTTTCGCGCTGGTGGCGGTGGCGGCGGCGGTAATGGCGCTGGGCGGGTTGGGCGAGAATCTCACCGGTCCGGCGGCGACCGGCGGTTTCGCGGCGGCGGGCGCCATTCTTCTGGCGCTGGCGGTGATCGCCTCGGAAGAGATTGCGGTTCTGCCCTTCCTGCACGGTTCCTATGCCGCCAGGCTGCTGGAGGCGCAGGCGCCGGACGATGAGCGTGTCGCGGTCGATCCCAATGCGCCCTACAACAGCCTGGCGCGCGCCGCGATCGGGGCATCGCATCAGGGCGTGTTCGATCTGGATTTCCGCGCCGGCCTTCTGACCCTGTCGGCGGAAGCCGCCCAGATGGCGGGCCTTTCCGCCCATACCTCGACCCTGTCGCACAGCGACTGGATCGAACTGATCCATCCCGAGGACCGCAAGGTCTATACCGATGCGCTGGAGGATTATCGCGATCGTCCCGGCCTGGCTTTCCGGCTGGAATTCCGTATCCGGGCCGACAGTGCGCCCTATCGTTGGCTGGAGCTGCGCGCCACCATTGTCACCGAACAGGACGTGTCCTCCGACTGTCTGGGCCTGATCTCGGATGCGACCCAGCGCAAGGAAGCGGAATTCGCGGCCGCCCAGGCCGAGGCGGAACACAAGCGCGATGCCGCCCCGCCAGTGGACGCATTGACGGGCCTGGGCAATCGCGTGGCGCTGATGGGCGCGCTCGATGCCCTGGGCGAAGGCTTCGACCATGCCTTGTTCGTGCTTCTGGATGTGGACCGCTTCAAGGCCATCCATGCCAGCCTGGGCGACCGCGGCGCCGACACTATCCTGAAGCTGCTGGCCGAACGGCTGGCCGGGCTGGGCGAGCCGGCAGAGTTGTTCCGCGTCGGCGGCGACAGCTTTGCTTTCCTGTTCGCCAATCCGCGCCGCGCGCCCCAGCCCATCGGCAATGCGCTGGCGGAGGTCTGTGGCCGGCCCTATCGTCTTGACAGCCGCGATGTCTTCGCGCCGGTGAGCCTGGGGTTGGCGACGGGCGCGCAAAGCGAAGATCCCCTGGCCCTGATCAAGAATGCCGAACTGGCGCTGATCGCGGCCAAGCAGCAGGGCGGGGCCTGTGCCCGGGTCTATTCCACCGATCTGGAGACCCTGGCGCCGGGCGACAGCGTGGCGCTGGAAAGCGAGCTGCGCCATGCGCTGGCCGCCGACCAGATCGATGTCTTCTATCAGCCCATCATCCGGCTGTCGGACCGCAGCGTGGCGGGCTTCGAGGCGCTATTGCGCTGGCAGCATCCGGTCAAGGGACTGGTCTCGCCGGCCGATTTCATCGCCCATTCGGAAGAGACCGGCCTGATCGTGGCGCTAGGGCGGCTGGCGCTCGAACGCGCGGCGGGCGATCTGGCGCATTGGCAGAAATATTTTCCGCTCAAGCCGCCCTTGTTCGTCAGCGTGAATTTCTCCCGCCGCCAGCTGAAGGATGCCGGTTTCGAGGCGCTGCTCAAGACGGTCCTGACCGGCAGCGGCATCGCGCCCGGCACGCTCAATCTGGAGATCACCGAAACCGCGATCGCCGACGACGCCAAACTGCCCCAGATCATGGCCCGCATCCGCGCCGCCGGCGCTTCGCTGTCCATCGACGATTTTGGCACCGGCGCCAGCACCTTGAGCGAGTTCCGCAACCTGCCCATCGATACGGTGAAGATCGACAGGAGCTTTCTGGCCCGCCATGGCGGCACCGACATCGACACTGACGGCGAAGTGGTGCTGTCGGGCATTGTCGGCATGGCCCATGAGCTGAAGCGCGCGGTGGTGGCCGAAGGCGTGGAAAGCGAAGCCGACGCCCAGTTCCTGGCCAAGATCGGCTGCGAATTCGGCCAGGGTTTTTATTTTTCACCCGCGATCGATGGCGCCGCGGCACTGGATTATATCGCAAGGCATTATAACACTGCCTCTACCCCTGAAATCGGCTGATCCATTCCAACGGAGACATTCATGACAATCAAAATCGGCGACAAGATCCCTTCGGCCACCTTGATGGAAATGCGGGACGGCAAACCAACCCCGGTGAAGACCGACGAGTTTTTCGCCGGCAGGAAGGTGGCGCTGTTCGCGCTGCCCGGCGCCTTCACACCCACCTGCTCGGCCAAGCATGTGCCGGGCTATGTGAACAATCACGACGCCCTCAAGGCCAAGGGCGTGGACGCGATCGCCTGCGTCTCGGTGAACGATGCCTTTGTGATGGGCGCCTGGGGCAAGGACCAGAATGCCGGCGACAAGGTGCACATGCTGGCCGACGGCAATGGCGACTTCACCCGCGCGGTGGGCCTTGAGATGGACGGCACCAAGTTCGGCATGGGCAAGCGCAGCCAGCGCTATTCCATGGTGGTGGACGATGGCGTGGTGAAGTCGCTGAATGTCGAAGAGCCCGGCGCCTTTGACGTCTCCAGCGCCGAGTATCTGATGAATTCCGGCCAGTTGCCTTAAGTGATTTACCGTGCGGGGATGGCGGGAGCGTCAGCTAGGCGAGCGCAGCAAGCCGCCAGCTGCGCGACCATCAAATAAAAATTAGCGCGGGATAGCATCCCGCGCCAATTGATCCGCCCGTTCATTTTCCGGATGACCCGAATGGCCTGCCACCCAGATCCAGTGGATCGTGTGGCGGGCCATTTCTTCATCCAGCATCCGCCACAGGTCTTCATTCTTGACCGGCTTCTTGTCGGCGGTCTTCCAGCCCTTTTTTTTCCAGCCCAGAATCCATTTCGATGCTCCGTCCATCACGTAACGGGAATCGGTATGAATGGTGACGGGGCCGCCCTTTTTCAGCGCCTTCAGCCCCTCGATCACCGCCATCAGTTCCATGCGGTTGTTGGTGGTGGCTTTCTCGCCGCCCGACAATTCCTTTTCATGTGCGCCAGAACGCAGGATCGCTGCCCAGCCGCCGGGACCGGGATTGCCCGAACAGGCGCCATCCGTGAAGATATCGACGCTCACAGCCCATATTCCCGGGCGTGGCGCACCTTGTTGTGGAAGCGCAGCTTCTTGGAATACTCGCGCGGGTCCTTGGGGCGCACCAGCGCATTGGGATCACGGTTCAGCCAGTCATAGGTGCGTGTCAGCAGAAAGCGCAGCGCCGCGCCGCGCATCAAAAGGGGCAGGGCGTCGATCTCCGCCTCGCTTAGGGGGCGCTGCTGCCGATAGGCGTTGATCACCGACTGGCCCTTGGTGATGTTGTAGCTGCCGTCCAGTTCGAAGCACCAGCTGTTCAGCATGATGGCCAGGTCATAGGCATAGAAATCATTGCAGGCGAAATAGAAGTCGATCACCCCGCCGACCTCGTTGCCCACGAACAGCACATTGTCGGGAAAATAGTCGGCATGGATGACGCCGCCCGGCAGATCCGTGGGCCAGACCGGTACCAGTTCTTCCAGCGCCTGGGTCATCAGCGCGCTCAGCCCGTCCTCGACCGTGTCGGCGCCATGGATGGCTTCAAACAGCGGCCGCCAGCCCCTTGGCCCCAGCGCATTGGCGCGTGTGAGCGCGAAGCCCTCGCCGGCCTTGTGCAACCCGGCCATCACCCGCGCGGCCGAGGCGCAATGCGCGGCATCGGGACGCCTGAGCGCGATGCCGGTGAGGAAGGTGACGATGGTGGCGTTGCGCCGGTTCAGATGGACCAGCGCCTGTCCATCGCGATTCTTGACGGGCAGGGGGCAATGCACGCCGCGCCAGGCCAGATGCTCCATCAGCCCCAGGAAGAAGGGCAGGTCGTCGGCCGCCACCCGCTTTTCATACAGGGTCAGGATGAAGGCGCCCCGATCGGTCTGCAGGTAGAAATTGGAGTTCTCGATACCCTCGGCGATGCCCTTGAAGGACAGGGGCTGGCCGATATCGTACTGCTCCAGGAGCCGTTCCAGCTCCTCGAAACTGACTTCCGTATAGACGGCCATAAACGCTCAGCCCCCTACCTTACAGCGCGGGAAAGCTTGGCATTTTGGACGTTCTATGCTTTCCATCGGGGGTCTGCTTGGCTATGGTCGCCCCAGCCCTTCAAGGCGGGTGCGGAGAAGTCGGGCCCGGGCGGGCAAAAGTCAAGCGCGCCCAAGGAAAGTCAGTATTGATGCGTTTTCGCCTGTCCCGTCTGGCAGTGGCCGGAGCCCTGCTGCTGCCGCTTCTGGGTTGCAGCACCAAGATCACCATCTGCCCGGTGCCCGCGATCCTGGCCGACACCCAGAGCGTGACTTTCTTCCGCCCCGGCACCACGCCCGACATGGCCAACGAGCTCTATACCGTCTCGGTGATCAACGCCCAGGGCGACTGCACCTACAACACCAAGGAAAATCTGGTGAAGGCGTCGCTGGACCTGACCTTCCGCGCCACCCGCGCGCCCCAGGCGCAAAGCGCCACCTACAGCGTGCCCTATTTCGTGGCGGTGACCGAGAATGCCAGGATCTATGCCAAGCGTCTTCTGTATCTGAAGTTCACCTTCGCGCCTGGCGCGGCCACCGCCATCATCACCCAGTCGCCCGATGACATCGAGCTGCGCGTCTCCAATGGCAAGCTGCCCTGGAACTATGAGGAGCTTGTCGGCTTCCAGATGACGCCCGAGCAGATCACTTATGCCAAGAACCGGAGCCGTTACGTCCCATGACCGCGCTCGCGGCTGAACTTTCGCGCATCGCCGGTCAGGCGTTCGCCGCGGAAGGCTTGGCGGAAGCTTTTGGCCAAGTTCAGGCTTCCGACCGTCCCGATCTCGCGCCGTTTCAATGCAATGGCGCGCTGGCGGCAGCGAAGGCCGCCAAAGCGAATCCCCGCGCCATTGCCGAAAAGATCGCCGCGCGGCTGCGCGCAGAAGGCATCTTCAGCAAGGTGGAGATCGCCGGTCCCGGCTTTCTCAATCTGGATCTGGCCGACGATGCGCTGAATGCCCGCGTCGCCGCCGAACCAAAAGCGCAAAACGCCAATGGCAAGACGGTTGTGATCGATTTCGGCGGCCCCAATGTCGCCAAGCCCATGCATGTGGGCCATTTGCGCTCGTCGATCATCGGCGACTGCCTGCAGCGGCTGTATCGCGCCAATGGCTGGCGGGTGATCAGCGATGTGCATCTGGGCGACTGGGGCCTGCAGATGGGCCAGCTGATCTCCGAGATTGAAATCGAAGGGACCGCGCCGGTCTATTTCGACCCCAATTTCACCGGTCCCTATCCGGACGAATCCCCGGTCAGCATGGACGATCTGGAGGTGCTTTATCCGCGCGCCTCCGCCGCCTGCAAGGCCGATCCGGCCAGGCTGGAAGCGGCGCGCCGTGCCACCGTCGATCTGCAGGCGGGGCGGCCGGGCTATCGCGCGCTGTGGCGGCATTTCGTGAAGGTGTCCGAACGGGGGCTGGAGCGGGAATTCGGCGCGCTCGGCGTGCGTTTCGACCTGTGGAACGGAGAATCCAGCGTCGATGCGCTGATCCCGCCCATGATCGAAGACCTGAAACAGCGGGGGCTGGCGTCGCTCAGCGAAGGCGCGCTGGTGGTCGAGGTCGCCCGCGACGATGACAAGAAGCCGATGCCGCCGCTGATCCTGGTGAAATCGGAAGGCGGCGTGCTCTATGGCACCACGGACCTGGCCACCGTGATCGAGCGGGTGCGGGCCTATGATCCCCAGCTGATCTTGTATGTGGTGGATCATCGCCAGCATGGCCATTTCGAACAGGTGTTTCGTGCCGCGCAGAAATGCGGCCTCTCCGGCCGCGCCCAGCTGGAGCATGTCGGCTATGGCACCATGAATGGCGCCGACGGCAAGCCTTTCAAGACCCGCGCCGGCGGGGTGATGAAACTGCACGACCTGATCGCCATGGCCAAGACGGAGGCCGAAAAGCGCCTGGCCGAAGCCGGCATCGGCGCCGACTATCCGGCCGAGGAGCGCGCCGAGATCGCCCGCAAGGTGGGCATCGCCACCATCAAGTTCGCGGATCTCTCGAATCATCGGACCACGGACTATATTTTCGACCTGGAGCGGTTTTCCAAGTTCGAAGGCAAGACCGGGCCCTATCTTCAATATGCGGCGGTGCGCATCCAGTCGATGCTGCGAAAGGCGGCAGAACAGGGCGCCAAAACAGGCACCCCCGCGATCCATTCCCCGGAAGAGCGCAAGCTGGTGTTGAAGCTCTTGACCCTGGGCGACGCCCTGGCCGCGGCGGAGGACAAACGCGCCCCCAATATGCTGTGTGAATACGCCTTTGAGTTGGCCCAGGACTTCAGCCGATTCTATGGCGCCCACCATGTCCTGTCGGAGACGGATGAGGGGCTGCGGGCGGCCCGGCTGGGCCTTTGTGCCCGGGTTTTGGGCGTTCTGACCCAGGTTCTGGACCTTTTGGGCATCGAAGTTCCCGAAAGAATGTGAGTAAGTCCATGAGGCTCCGGGCGTGCATTGTCGCCGCGTTGACTCATGCCTTTGCCCCCTTATGATGCTTTGCAACATCCCTGTCCGCCGGAGGCGCCGCGGGGATGGCCACCACACGATCCCTCGCGGGAGAGAGCCTCTTGAATGAGGCCGCCGAAGGAGCAACCGCCCCGGAAACTCTCAGGCAAAAGGACCGCGATCGGGTGATGAACTTCTGGAAAGCGGGATGGCCCATGGATGACATGGGAGCGTCTCCACCGAAGGGGTAATCCGGCTGTCCTGCGATGGGGCATATCCGGGGAAATCTCTCAGGTCCGATGACAGAGGGGCCGCGCTTTCGACGGCGCGGACTTTTGCATTGGGACCTGGAATGACCATCGCCGCCGGAATTCTGCGCCGTACCCCGCTCCATGCGTTGCATCTCGAGCTGGGGGGCAAGATGGTGCCTTTCGCCGGCTATGAAATGCCGGTCCAGTATCCTGCCGGCATCCTGAAAGAACATCTGCATACCCGCGAAAAGGCGGGTCTGTTCGACGTCTCCCATATGGGGCAGGCGTTTCTGGCGGGCGATACCGCCAAGCTGGAGCGGGTCACTTCCGCCGATGTCGCCGGCCTGAAGGAAGGCATGCAGCGCTATGGCCTGCTGCTGACGCCAGCCGGTACTATCAAGGATGATTTCATGTTCTCGCGGCTGACGGGCGAGGCGGATCTGTATGTGGTCGTCAATGCCGACACCAAGGAAGGCGACTTCGCCTATATTGGCGAAAAGCTCAGCGGCGCCGCGGCGCTGACCTTGCGGCCCGACCGCGCGCTGCTGGCGCTGCAGGGGCCGCTTGCCGCCGCCGTGCTGGAGCGGCATTCCCCGGGCATCTCTGCTCTCACTTTCATGAAGGTGGTGCGCACCACGGTTGCCGCCGCCCCCGCCATCGTCAGCCGCACCGGCTATACCGGCGAGGACGGTTTCGAGATTTCGCTGGAGGGCGCCGATGCCGAGCGGGTCGCCCGCGCGCTGCTGGGCGAAAGCGAAGTGCTGCCCATCGGGCTTGGCGCGCGCGATAGCCTGCGCCTGGAAGCGGGCCTGTGCCTCTATGGCCATGACATCGACGAAACCCGCGATCCGGCGCAAGCCAATCTTCTGTGGTCGATCGGCAAGCGCCGCAAGGAAGCCAAGGATTTCCCCGGTGCCGAAAAGACGCTGAACGGCGCGCCCGGGGTCAAGCTGGTCGGCATCCGTCCCGATGGCCGCGCCCCGGCGCGCGAAGGCACCGAGATTGCCGCCAAGGACGGCCGCGTCATCGGCAAGGTCACCTCGGGCGGCTTCGCTCCCAGCCTCAATGCCCCCATCGCCATGGGCTATGTCGAAACAGCCTTCGCCGCCGCCGGAACGCCGGTCGATCTGATGGTGCGCGGCAAGGCCATGCCCGCCGTGATTTCACCCACGCCTTTTGTTCCCCACCGCTATCGCCGCTAGGAGATTTGCATGTCCGAAGTTCGTTATACCGATCAGCATGAATGGATCAGCCTTGACGGCGACGAGGCCACGGTCGGCATCACCAAATATGCCGCTGAAAGCCTGGGCGATGTGGTGTTCGTGGAACTGCCCGCCAGCGGCAAGGCGGTCAGCGCCGGCGGCGAGGCCGCGGTGGTGGAAAGCGTAAAGGCGGCCAGTGACATCTATGCCCCGGCTGGCGGCACCGTCACCGCCTCCAACAGCGCGCTGGAAAAGGAACCGTCCAAGGTCAATGAAGATCCGGAAGGCGCGGGCTGGTTCTTCAAGATGAAGTTGGCTGACAAGGCTGAGTTCGCCAAATTGATGGATAGCGCCGCTTACGCCAAGTTCGTGGAAGGCCTCTGATGCGCTATCTGCCGCTCACGGCTGAAGATCGCCGCGCCATGCTGGCGAAGATCGGGGTGTCCGATGTGGACGCCCTGTTTCGCGATGTGCCCAAGGCGGCGTTGGCTCCGCTTTCGGCATTCGCGCTGCCCGACACCCAGGGCGAGCTGGAAGTCGAGCGCGCCCTGACCAGGCTGGCGGCGAAGAATGTGGCGGCGGGCGCGGCGCCGTTTTTCTGCGGCGCCGGCGCCTACAAGCATCATGTGCCGAGTTCGGTCGATCACCTGATCCAGCGCTCGGAATTTCTCACCAGCTACACGCCCTATCAGCCGGAAATCGCGCAGGGAACGCTGCAATATCTGTTTGAATTCCAGACCCAGGTGGCGCTGCTCACCGGCATGGAAGTGGCGAACGCCTCGCTCTATGACGGCTCGACCGCGACCGCCGAAGCGGTGCTGATGGCCCAGCGCATCACCAAGCGCGGCAAGGCGATCCTGTCCGGCGGTCTCCATCCCCATTATGCCGAGACGGTGGAAACCGTGGCCGGCCTGCTCGGTCCGATGATCCGCAGCGCGGTGACGCCGGGCAGCGCCGAAGACATCATAGCCCTGATCGATGACGAGACGGCGTGTGTGGTGGTGCAGTCGCCCGATGTGTTCGGGCTGATCCGCAACCTGCGTCCCATCGCCGACGCCGCCCATGCCAAGGGGGCGCTTCTGATCGCGGTGGTGACCGAAGCGGTGTCGCTGGGCCTGCTGGAGCCGCCGGGTGCCCAAGGCGCCGACATTGTGGCGGCGGAAGGACAAAGCATCGGCAACGGCCTGAATTTCGGCGGTCCCTATGTCGGGCTGTTTGCAGCCAAAGAAAAATTCCTGCGCCAGATGCCGGGGCGTCTCTGCGGCGAAACCGTCGATGCCGAGGGCCGGCGCGGCTATGTGCTGACGCTCTCCACCCGCGAACAGCATATCCGCCGCGAAAAGGCGACCAGCAACATCTGCACCAATTCCGGCCTGTGCACCCTGGCTTTTACAATCCATCTGTCGCTGCTGGGCGAGGAAGGCCTGACCCGGCTGGCGCGGATCAATCACGCCAAGGCGTCGGCGCTGGCCGACCGGCTTGCGGCGCTGCCCGGCGTGGAGGTGCTGACCCCGTCTTTCTTCAACGAATTCACCCTGCGCCTGCCCAAGCCGGCGGCCGCCGTGGTGGACCAGTTGGCCGCCAAGGGCGTGATCGCGGGTGTGCCGGCTTCGCGCCTTTTTCCGCATGATCCCGCGGTCGCCAATCTTTTGATCCTGGCCGTGACCGAAACCAACAGTGATGACGACTTCGCGGCGCTGACCACGGCGCTGCGGGAGGTTCTGTAAGATGAGCATGAACAATCAGGGCCGCCCCAGCGCCCCCACCGAAGCCAGCCGCCGCCGCACCGTTGCACCCGGCACCGTGGCGCCGGAAGAGCTTCTCACCATCTCGGGCGACCGGGGGCTGGACCATGAAGAAGCGCTGATCTTCGAACTGGGCCATGGCGCCGTGGGGGTCGATCTGCCCGATGTGAAGGTCGGCGATGAGCGGCTGGGCGGGATGCGCCGCAAGGGCGATATCGGTCTGCCGGGGCTGAGCGAACCGGAAGTGGTGCGCCACTATGTGCGGCTGTCGCGGATGAATTATGCCATCGACAGCGGGCTCTATCCGCTGGGGTCCTGCACCATGAAGCACAATCCGCGCCTGAACGAGAAGATGGCGCGGCTGCCCGGCTTCGGCGATCTGCATCCGCTGGCGCCGCAATCGACGACCCAGGGCGCGCTGGAGCTGATCTCCCAGCTGATGACTTGGCTCACCGCCCTGACTGGCATGCCGGCGGTGGCGATGTCGCCCAAGGCCGGCGCGCATGGCGAATTGTGCGGCCTGTTGGCGATCCGTGCCGCCATTGCCGCGCGCGGCGAGAACAGGAAACGCGTGCTGGTGCCGGAATCCGCCCATGGCACCAATCCCGCCACCGCCGCCTTTGCCGGTTTCACGGTGGACGAGGTGCCGGCCAAGCCCAACGGCCATGTCGATGCCGAGGCGCTGAAAGCCAAGCTCGGTCCCGATGTGGCGGCGATCATGCTGACCAATCCCAATACCTGCGGCCTGTTCGAGGGCGAGGTGAAGGAAATTGCCGATGCCGTGCATGCGGCGGGCGCCTATTTCTATTGCGACGGCGCCAACTTCAACGCCATTGCCGGCAAGGTGCGGCCCGGCGATCTGGGCGTGGACGCCATGCACATCAATCTGCACAAGACTTTCTCGACGCCGCACGGCGGCGGTGGTCCGGGCGCGGGTCCCGTGGTGCTGTCCGAGCGCCTGGCACCCTATGCGCCTATTCCGCTGCTGGTGGCCGATGGCAACGGCCTGCGGCTGATCGAGGATCACACCGCCGCGCCCGCTGGCGCCAAGCCCTTCGGCCGCATGTGCGCCTTCCATGGCCAGATGGGCATGTTCGTGCGCGCGCTGACCTACATGCTGTCCCATGGCCGCGACGGCGTGCGTCAGGCCAGTGAGGATGCCGTGCTGTCGGCCAATTACATCCTGGCCTCGCTCAAGGATGTGATGAGCGCGCCCTTCGGCGAGGGTCCTTGTATGCATGAGGCGCTGTTCGATGACAGTTTCCTGGAGGGCACCGGCGTCACCACGCTCGATTTCGCCAAGGCGATGATCGACGAAGGCTATCATCCGATGACCATGTATTTCCCGCTTGTCGTACATGGCGCGATGCTGATCGAGCCGACGGAATCGGAATCCAGGGATTCGCTGGACCGTTTCATCCATGTGCTGCGCGGCCTGGCGATGGAAGCACGGGCGGGAAAGACGGAACGCTTTTCCGGCGCGCCCAGGCTGGCGCCGCGCCGCCGCCTGGATGAAACCGCGGCGGCCCGAAAGCCCGTGTTGCGGTTCAAACCCGATCCGCTGAAGGAGGCGGCGGAGTAGGCTTGAGGGGACATTGGCGAACATTGCAAGCGCGTCATGCGCAAGACCAACGCCTTATACGCGTTGTAATAGCCAATCTTCAGGCGTGACGCGCGAAACTGTGCGGGTCCGGACAAGGCCCGGCATGTGTCGCCATACCGCTTTCATCGGTGCCGGTGGAAGGATGCGGTGATGATGGCCGCGCTCAATCCGCGGGAGGCCGGTTGATGGCGCCGCATCAGGACCTGTTCGATCTGGAAGATCAGGCCGAAGACCTGCTCCTGGCCGAGCTGTACGAAGATGCCATTGCCGTCGCGCAAGCGGCCCTGGCGATCGATCCAAAATCGCTGACCGCAAGACTTGCCTGCGCACGCGCCCAGAAGGCCCTGGCGCGCTTCGCGGAAGCGGCGGATACGCTGGAGCAATTGCTGCTTTTCATGCCGGGCCTGGCGACCGTTCATGCCGATATCGCTGCCATTTATGTCGAGCTGGAGCGGCTGGACGAGGCCCGCGATCACCTGATCCAGGCAGCCGAGATCGATCCTTCCCTGGTCCAGGCCTTTGCCAATCTGGGGTCGGTTTACATGCGCATGGGGCGCTGGGACCTTGCGGAGGCGGCGACCCGGCATGCCATTTCGCTGGATGCCGACAATCTGCTCGCCCATCAGAACCTCGCCGCCATCCATGCGAATAGCCGTCCGCCGCAGCCACAAGGCGATAGCGGCCAGCAGACATTCCTGGTGGAACGGTCGCATCAGTCAGTGGCGCCTGTCGTGCTCATTCTCTCCAGTGCCGGCAAGGGGAATGTGCCCCATCAGCATCTGTTCCCCAGAACCCGGTACTCCCGGATCTTCTGGTTCCTGGAAAGTGCATTACCGGAAGAGGGACATGAAATTCCCGCCCATGATTTCGTCTTCAACGCGGTTGGCGATCTGGATGCGGCGCCCGAGGCGCACGCCCTTGCCTGTGCCTTCGCGAAGCGCAGCAGGCATCCGGTCATCAATGCGCCGGATCGGGTTGGCAGAACCTCCCGCATGGGCGTGGCCGAGCTTCTGGCGGACTGCGAAGGCGCGCTCATTCCCAAGGTTGAAAGGATCGAGCGCCGGCCCGGTGTTCCTGCAGAGGCTGGTCCGGCGTTGCGCTTTCCCCTGATCGCGCGTCCCGCCGGGCGCCACGGCGGCGAAGGCGCCGTCCTGATCGAGCGTCCCGAGACATTCGCGTCCCTGGTTCCGGATGCGCCCGCCATTTATGCAACGGAATTCGTCGATTATCGGTCGCGGGACGGCTGGTATCGCAAGTACCGCGTGATCTTTGTCGACCGCAAGCCTTATCCCTATCATTTGGCCATAGGAGCGCACTGGCTGCTGCATCACTGGACCGCCGGAATGGAGCAGGATGCACAGAGACGGGCCGAAGAGCTGCGGTTTCTGACCGAACCCAAAGCCGCGCTGGGAGACAAGGCCTGGGTCGCGCTCGAAAACATCGGCGCCACTCTCGACCTGGACTTTGTGGGGATCGACTTTTCCGTGCTAGAGGACGGCAGGCTGCTTTTGTTTGAAGCGAACCCGACCATGCTGGTTCATCCGGAAGAAGATGCACTCTTTTCCTACAAGAACGCCGCGGTTCAGAACATCCTGGGTGCGTTCGACCGGATCATCGCTGGGAAGATCGGCTAGGGCTGATCGGCCATATTGCTGATGGTTGTGGATTTCAGGGCTGGCGACAACAAGCTATTCCCGAACTCGCGTCCTTATCTCCATGAGCAAGCCCGAATAATCTATCACGCTATCTATGAGATTGTGCTCCTTGAACAGAGCAAACATTGGGCGAAGCAAGACGTGGTATTCTTCTTGCGTGACTTTAGATTTGCCCAGCTCGACATCGAGAAAGGCAGCCCAAGTATCCGGCATGGATTGCTTTATTGATTCAATGACAGTCGAAACCTCCTCACCGCTATATTTCCTGGGCGTGTAGACTCTTGGAGGATTGTTCACGGTGCACCTCATCAGCTGAACAGTATGTCTGTTCGGCCAACCTCGAAAGAGCGCGTCTATCGGCAGGTATGGATCGTCAGCCCCGGTGGTAACAGCGTCTTGCTGTCGCTGCAGGCCACGTTCAGCTGCGCCTGGGTCAGGCCCTTCACATGACGCAGATCGGTGCCGAGAAAGGACGTGATCGAGGTCTTGGCCCCGGTCAGATCGGCGCCATCCATTTTCGCGCCGGCCAGATTGGCGCCCGACAGTTCGGTGCCGCGGAAGCTGGCATTGGTGAAATTGGCGAAGGACATGCACATCAAGGTGGCGTGGGCGCCGTCGAAATCGGCGTCATGCAGGTCATGTTCCTTGACGCAGGTGTTGGTCAGATCGGCGCCGCTGAGGTCGCAGGCCACGCAGTCCACGATGCCGCCATGGATCTTGGCCACGGCCGCGGCGTCGGCGGCCTGGGCGGGCGCGGCCCGGAACAGGACGATCGCGGTATAGGCGGTCAGGAGGGCGAGGCGGCGCATGCCGCGCAAGGCTGAACCCGCAACGGTTACCAAATGATTGACGGGAACCGCCCGGAACGCGCCGTCGGGGCAGGCGTTCCCATTTCCATGGCGACTTCTGACTGCAAAAGCGCGGCAGATTTGCGCAGCCTGGCGGCGCAGCTGCGCAGCCACGCGGTGGAAACCGGCCTGGACATGTACCGCCGGAAATTTGAAAGCCTGGCCCAAGACCTGGAGGAGGCGGCGCGCAACGCCGAAGCCGGCGCCCGGAACGGCAGGAAATCCAAGCCGGATCGCTAGATTCCGCGATCCTTAGATTTCCCGATAGGGGAAGTGATCGCGGATGACGGAGTTGAAATAGGCGCCCAGGGAGTCGGCGAACAGCAGGCTGTCATAAACCTCCTGGGGTACGTCCTCGTAGAGATAGGTGCGGCCCGTTTCGCGGAAGGTGGCGCACAGTGTATGGGCCACCGCATCATAGCTAACCTGCTCAAGGGCACTGGACTGGACGTACGGCATCCCCCTGAAAACGGCCTTCGCCGGGATTTGCTCCACCTTCATCTGCACTCTCAGCTGCAGCCGCTGGTCGAACCGCAGGTGTTGCATTTCATGCAGGTGCCGTTGCGCACCAAGGTGAAGTTTCCGCAAGCCGCGCAACTGTCGCCTTCAAAACCCTTCAGCCGGGCTTCGGCCGCGCGGGCCGCGCGGGTGCCCTGGTGACCGGGTTTGTTCAGCGCCGCTTCCAATGAGGCAACCTGGGCGCTGACCGTGTTGAGTGTGGCTTCGACCCCGGCGCGGATTTCCGACAGGTCCAGCGCGCCGCTGTCATTGGTGGCTTCGAGGCGGCCGAAATGCTCGTCTTCCTCTTCCGCCAGCATCCTGGGGGCGGCGCCGCCCTTGATCAGGGAAATCTGGGTGCGGCCGCGCAGATAGCCGGTCGAGGCCAGCTTGGCGATCGCCACTTCCGCCGGCGCGCCGCCGGCATCCTTGCCCAGATCCTCGTCGGTGGACGGCACCACATGAGCCAGATCGGTGCGGCCCAGATAGGACACCGCCAGTTCGCGGAAGATATAGTCCAGCACGCTGGTGGCGTTCTTGATGGAGTCATTGCCGATGACCAGGCCCGCCGGCTCGAAGCGGGTGAAGGTGAAGGCCTCGACGAATTCCTCCAGCGGCACGCCGTACTGCAGGCCGACCGAGATGGCGATGGCGAAATTGTTCATCAGGCTGCGGAAGGCGGCGCCCTCCTTGTGCATGTCGATGAAGATCTCGCCCAAGCGGCCGTCTTCATATTCGCCGGTATGCAGATAGACCTTGTGACCGCCGACGATTGCCTTCTGGGTATAGCTCTTGCGGCGATGGGGCAGTTTTTCACGCTCATGGCTGCGCACCTTTTCGATCACCCGCTCGACGATGCGTTCGGTGACCACGGTCTGGGCCGCGGTCGCGCGCGCGGTTTCGGGCAGGGCCTCGTCTTCCTCCTGGTCGGCAAAGGCGAAGACCTGGCTCGACAGCGGCTGGCTGAGCTTGGAGCCGTCGCGGTAAAGCGCATTGGCCTTCAGCCCCAGCTTCCAGGACAGCATATAGGCCTCGCCGCAATCCTTTACCGCGGCGCTGTTGGCCATGTTGATGGTCTTGGAGATGGCGCCGGAGATGAAGGGCTGCACCGCCGCCATCATGCGGATATGGGCTTCCACCGACAGCGCCCGCTTGCCGATGCGCCCGCACGGATTGGCGCAGTCGAACACCGGCAGATGCTGTTCCTTCAGGTAGGGCGCGCCCTCGAGCGTCATGGCGCCACAGACATGCAGATTGGCGGCGTCGACATCGGCCTTGGAGAAGCCCAGCATCTTGAGCATGTCGAAGTCGGGCGCGTCCATGGCGGCGGCGTCCAGCTTCAGCACGTCCTGGCAGAATTTGGTTCCCAGCGTGTATTTGTTGAAGACGAAGCGGATGTCGAAGGCCGATTCCAGCGCCGCCTCGATCTGGCCGATTTCGCCCTCGCCAAAGCCCTTGCCGCGCAGGGCGTCGTAATTGATGCGGCCGGAATAGTCCTCCAGCGTGCCATGGCCCACGGCATAGGCGACGATGGCGTCGATCTCCTGCTGGCCATAGCCCAGATTGGCCAGGGCCTCCGGAACGCAGCGGTTGATAATCTTGAAATAGCCGCCGCCGGCGAGCGTCTTGAACTTGACCAGCGCGAAGTCGGGCTCGACCCCGGTGGTATCGCAGTCCATCACCAGGCCGATGGTGCCGGTGGGCGCGATCACGCTGGCCTGGGCATTGCGGAAGCCATGCTCCTTGCCCTTGTTCAGCGCCTCGTCCCAGGCGCGCTTGGCGGCCTCGGCCAGATCGGCATCGCCGATTGCCTTCAGATCCAGCGGCACGGGCAGGGTGGCGAGCTTTTCATAGCCGCTGGTTTCGCCATAAGCCGCGCGACGATGGTTGCGGATCACCCTGAGCATGGCGTCCTTGTTGGCGGCATACTCCGGGAAAGAGCCCAGCTCGCCGGCCATTTCGGCGCTGGTGGCATAGGAAACGCCGGTCATCAGCGCGGCAATGGCGCCCGCCATGGCGCGGCCCTCGCGGCTGTCATAGGGCACGCCGGCACTCATCAACAGGCCGCCGATATTGGCGAAGCCCAGGCCGAGGGTGCGGTAGTCATAAGAGAGCTGGGCGATTTCCTTGGAAGGGAACTGCGCCATCATCACCGAGATTTCCAGCACGATGGTCCACAGCCGCACGGCATGTTCGAAGGCTTCGACATCGAAACTCTTGACGCCATCGCCCTTGCGGAACTGCATCAGATTCAGCGACGCCAGGTTGCAGGCGGTATCGTCCAGGAACATGTATTCGCTGCACGGATTGGAGGCGCGGATATCCCCGCCGGCCGGGCAGGTGTGCCAGTCGTTGATGCTGGTATGGAACTGGATGCCGGGATCGGCGCAGGCCCAGGCGGCATAGGAAATCTTCTCCCACAGATCGCGCGCACGGATGGTCCTGACCACCTTGCCATTGCCGCGATTGGTCAGCTGCCAGTCGTCGTCTTCCAGCACCGCCTTGAGGAAGTCGTCGGTGACACGCACGCTGTTGTTGGAATTCTGGCCGGCGACCGAAGTGTAAGCCTCGCTGTCCCAGTCGGTGTCATAGGTGCGGAACTCGATATCCTTGAAGCCCTGGCGCGCGAAGCTGATCACCCGCTCGATCAGATTGTCGGGGATCATGCTCTTGCGCGCGGCCCTGATTTCGCGGCGCAGGGCGGGGTTCTTCTGCGGATCGTAGCAATCGCCGCCCGAGCCCTCGCAATTGACACAGGCCCTGAGCACCGCCTTCAGATGCCGCTCAGCCAGCTTGGAGCCGGCGACCAGGGCGGCCACCTTCTGCTCCTCGATCACCTTCCAGTCGATGAAATCCTCGATGTCGGGATGATCGATGTCCACGATCACCATCTTGGCGGCGCGCCGCGTGGTGCCGCCCGACTTGATGGCGCCGGCGGCGCGATCGCCGATCTTCAGGAAGCTCATCAGGCCGGAGGAACGGCCGCCCCCGGACAGTTTCTCGTTGGCGCCGCGCAGGGACGAGAAGTTGGTGCCGGTGCCAGAGCCGTATTTGAACAACCGCGCCTCGCGGGTCCACAGGTCCATGATGCCGCCTTCATTGACCAGATCGTCCTTGACGCTCTGGATGAAGCAGGCATGCGGCTGGGGATGTTCATAGGCCGAGGTGGACTTGGTCAGCCTTCCGCTTTTGTGGTCGACATAATAGTGGCCCTGGCTGGGGCCATCGATGCCATAGGCCCAGTGGAGGCCAGTATTGAACCATTGCGGCGAGTTGGGCGCGCATTTCTGGGCCGCCAGCATGTGGCAAAGTTCGTCGTAAAAGGCCCGGGCGTCGGTCTCGGAATCGAAATAGCCGCCCTTCCAGCCCCAATAGGTCCAAGTGCCGGCCAGGCGGTCGAACACCTGCTTGGCCGATTTCTCGCCCATGGTCTCCTTGTTGTCCTTGGCGGGCTGCTTTTTCCACAGGAAGTCCGGCACGCCTTCCTCGGGCACCGGCTTGAGGGCCTTGGGCACGCCTGCCTTGCGGAAATACTTCTGCGCCAGCACGTCGCTGGCCACCTGGCTCCAGCCCTCCGGCACCTCGATATCGGTCTGGGCGAAGACGATGGAGCCGTCGGGGTTGCGAATCTCGCTGGCGGCGCTGCGAAAGGCGATGCCCTCATAGGGGGAATGACCCTCGACCGTGAAATGGCGGCGAATACGCATGGCAATGACCCCAGGTTGGAGAGTGAAAACCGGCCCCAGCCCCCGCCAGGCCGCCAATTCGGGGACAGTTTTCCATCCGCGAAAGCAGCTTCGCAGAAGGGTGGACGTCGCCAGATGT
>DASZVQ010000001.1:0-3345 GCA_035547275.1 Rhizomicrobium sp. | reverse complement strand
GATTGACGACCACCTTGTCACCGAAACTGGCGCGCAGGGCCGACACCGTCCAGTGCATCGGGTCCTTGAATTTCTTTCCCAGCGAGGCATTGAACTCCGCCGAACGGAACAGGACACGCAGCACCTCGGAAATGTCGCCATCGCTTTTCAGGAAGGTGGCGGCCATGGCATTGACCAGCGCCGGCGACGGCGCATCACAGCAGAAATACTGCGCCAGTTGCATGGAGACATGGCGCGCCGTGGCCGGCTGGCGGCTGAGAATATCGATGGCCTGCGCCACTTCTTCCAGCCCGCGGCCCTGGATGGCCTGTCCCAGAAACACCTTGTCGCCGAAATCGTGGCGCTTGGGATTGAACTCCACCAGATTGTCGGGCCCGAAATCGGCCCGGTGCGGATTCAGGTTCACGCCCACGCCGGTCAGGATGCGCGCCAGCTCCTGCACATCCTGCTGGGTATAGCCGCTGCCCACGCCCATGGTGTGCAGCTCCATGATCTCGCGGGCATAGTTCTCATTGATATGGCCCACGGCATTCTGCTGGTTGTCCAGATACTGGATCATGGCGGGATGAGCGAGGGTGGCGGTCAGCAGGTCGCGGAATTTGCCCAGCACATGGGGACGGATGGCGCGCTCTTCATAATCGCCCACCAAGGCACGGATCACGCCCTTCTTGGCGTGGACATTGAAATGGTTGAACCAGAACCAGGTGAGTTGTTCCTTCAACTGGTTCCTGGAATAGAGGTCGCGCAGCAGCGAGCGCGTCTGGGCCTCGCGCTCCAGGCTGTTCATTTCTTCCTGAAAGGGTTTCCGCGCCATCTTGGCATCGTCAGTGCCTTTTGCGTCCTTGGCCTGCATCTGCAGGTCCTTCACCTCGCTCGCCAGTTCCACCATCGGCTTGCTGGTGATCTCCATGGCGTCGATCTGGGCCTGGACCTGCGGCGGCAGGCCATCATCGTCGGTGGGATGGAGTTGTTGGTCCAGCCAGGCGGCCGCGCCATGACCGTTCAGGGTGTCGCCGGCGGCGGTTTCGCCCCAGCTCAGACGATTGACCAGACCGGCGGCGTCCGACGCCGCCCAGGCGGGGCAGGCCAGAAGCAGAAAAGCAGGAAATGCGATGCGACGGATCATGGAACTCACCGGGTGCCCCTCCGGCTTGTTCAGAGTATCTGCTATTCGCCGTAGCATTGGCAGTGAAATATCGGCAACAACGGGCGGGATTGGCGCAATTTGGGGCAATTTCTCCCGATACTCTTGTGGAACTTCCCAAGTCCTCCCAAATGGCTTAAGAGCGCCCTCGCATTCGCCGGACCAGACCCCATGCAGACCCTGTTGCTTGTCGCCGAGCTGTTCATTGCCGCGGCCCTGATCATTGTCGTGCTGCTGCAGCGCTCCGAAGGCGGCGCGCTGGGCATGGGCTCGGGCGGCGCCGGCATGGGCGGGCTGTTCACCGCGCGCGGCGCGGCCGACACCCTGACCCGCACCACCTCCATCCTGGCGCTGCTGTTCTTCCTGACCTGCATCGGGCTGAACCTGCTGGCGCTGCATGGCCATGACGAGCGCTCGATTCTGGATACGACGCCCGGCACCACTTCGACCCCCGCCAAGCCGATCCAGGCGCCCGCGCCGGCCGGTCCGTCGGTGCCTAAGCCTCAGTAATTGCATAGCTGTTAGCAGCGCAAATTTTTTGTCATTTCGCGCTTGCGGGCGCGCAGAATTTTCGTAGGTTGACCTCCCATGACCCGGTTGATCTTCATCACCGGCGGCGTGGTCTCTTCCCTGGGAAAAGGTCTTGCGTCCGCCGCCCTTGGCGCGCTTTTGCAAGCGCGTGGCTACAAGGTTCGCCTCCGCAAACTCGACCCCTATCTGAATGTCGACCCCGGCACCATGTCGCCGTTCCAGCATGGCGAGGTCTATGTCACCGATGACGGGGCCGAGACCGACCTGGATCTGGGCCATTATGAGCGCTTCACCGGGGTGTCGGCGCGCAAGTCCGACAATGTGACCTCGGGGCGCATCTACCAGCAGGTGATCGAGAAGGAACGCAAGGGCGGCTATCTGGGCCGCACCGTGCAGGTGATCCCGCACGTCACCGACATGATCAAGGAATTCGTGCTGGCCGACACTGACGGGCTGGATTTCCTGCTGGTGGAAATCGGCGGCACGGTCGGTGACATCGAGGGCCTGCCTTTCTTCGAAGCCATCCGCCAGCTGCACAACGATCTGGGCCGCGGCCAGACCGCCTTCATTCATTTGACCCTGGTGCCCTTCATCGAGGCGGCGGGGGAATTGAAGACCAAGCCGACCCAGCACAGCGTGAAGGAGCTGCGCGCCATCGGCATCCAGCCTGACATCCTGCTCTGCCGCACCAGCCACCCGATTCCGGAAGACGACCGCCGCAAGATCGGCCTGTTCTGCAACCTGGCGGCCGAACGCGTCATTCCGGCCATGGATCTGGACACCATCTATCGCGTGCCGCTGGCCTATCACGAGGTGGGCCTGGACACCCAGCTGCTGAAAGTCTTCGGCATCGAAAATGCGCCGCCGCCCGACCTGTCGCGCTGGGAAGATGTGGTGAAGAAGGTCAAGAATCCGGAGGGCGAGGTGCGCATCGCCGTGGTCGGCAAATACATGCAGGTCAAGGACAGCTACAAGTCGCTGTCCGAGGCGCTGACCCATGGCGGCCTGGCCAATAACGTCAAGGTCCAGCTGGAATGGATCGATAGCGAAATCTTCGAGCGTGATGACGCAGCCGCCTTTCTGGAAAAGGTGGACGGCATTCTGGTGCCCGGCGGCTTTGGCGAGCGCGGCACGGAAGGCAAGATCGGCGCGGTGAAGTTCGCGCGCGAGCGCAAGGTACCGTTCTTCGGCATCTGCTACGGCCTGCACATGGCGGTGATCGAGGCGGCGCGCGACCTGGCCGGCCTGGAAGGCGCCGGCACCACCGAGATCGGCCATCCCAGGCATCCCGTGATCGGGCTGATGACCGAATGGGTGAAGGGCAATCAGGTCGAGACCCGCATCGCCGATGGCGACTTGGGCGGCACCATGCGGCTGGGCGCCTATGATGCGGCGCTGACGCCGGGTTCACGGGTGGCGGAGGTCTACGGCACCACCACCATCAGCGAGCGCCATCGCCACCGCTATGAAGTGAATACCAACTATGCCAGGCAGCTGGCGGCCCATGGCATGATGGTATCGGGCTGGTCGCCGGACGGAAGGCTGCCGGAGATCATGGAAATCCCCGACCATCCCTGGTTCATCGGGGTGCAGTTCCATCCCGAACTGAAATCGCGGCCGCTGGAGCCGCATCCGCTGTTCACCAGCTTCATCGCGGCGGCGGTGCAGAA